>JARKPK010000092.1 GCA_029975295.1 Thermoguttaceae bacterium
TCTTCCGGACGACCAGCCGGCCCTGGCTTGCACCTTTTTCCACGTTGACACGTGCCTAGAGACGCAGTCTTACTGCAAGGACGTGACGATGATCCCGCCCGATCAGCGAATGCGTTATTCGGAATATCGTCGGATCAGGGAGGAGCATTTGCGGAAGATGGAAGAGCAGGCTCGGCAACAAGACCGCGTTGAATGAGAAAGCGATACATGCCGGGAATGCGGTGCGCCGCGTTGGCGGGATTGCGCCAGGATTCCGCCAAAGCTTCGGCAAACGATTCGCTGGAAGAAGACACGATGTGATCTCGGGTTTTCTCGCCGATGAGCATCAACCGGAGCGCGCCTTTTTCTCTTTCAAGGAGTCGCTGCCATTCGATGTCATCGCTTATACGCCGCGTCGTTTGGTGTCCGTCGATGAGGTGCGCTAATTCGTGGTAGTACACCGATTGTTCATCGATTGATGAGCCTCCGTTCCAAACAACCAGCGGAACATTGATTCGAACAGGATTCCCACCTTTCGTTCCGGCCAGTTCGACGGGACGCCACTTCACAAAGGCGGTGCTCTTCTTAGCTGTGTCATGGCCGCCAAGGTGTTTATTCCACTGTTGTACCTCCTTCTCGTCAGCGCAAATGATGATCGCCACATGATGGTCGGCCAGGCGGCGACGGGCTTCCGGGCCGATCCGCGGGCGAAGGGCCAGAATCGCCTCGCGCACCTTGGCGCGATTGCGTTCCCGCCGCCGTTCATGCAGATCATGCAAGTCGGCCTCCGTCGGCCGGTTCATCGTTTTGCGGACCGTGTCCACAAGGCGTCTGATCCCTGCGCGCACCAGCGAGCGGAGGAGCGGATCGGTCCGCGGACCGCGATGCGGCTTCTCCGCTTTGGCGATCTCCCGCAACCGTTGTTCGGGATCGGTGGGCAGGTCGATGCAATGGCAGCAGCCGATCGGAGCAGGAGCAAGTTCAATGCGATCGATAAATCGCATTCGCTTCGGCAGGCCGCATGCAAGCGAAGCGATCCGAACCACTCACCGCGCGACGCCGCAAGAGCGACTCGATCAACGATTGCTCTCTCGCGCGTTTTTTTGGCAAGCAGCCTTTCTGGCTGCGAAAATTTTTTCTTGGTGTTCGTTGATGGCCCGCGTCCGTCGAACTTGCGTGCCGCTTGCTCAACGCGGCAACAACGCAACAGCCGTCGCGGAAAGACCGTCTTCCGAAAAGAGCAGAGCGCCGCGCGCTGAGAACGACCGTGCGAACGCCGAAGGATTCCTCCGCCGCCGCCGCAACCGAAAAGAAGATCATGGCCCGCGATGGACGACTGAAGATTAGTTAGTGTAAACACACCAGCGTGGCTGCGCCGGATTCGTAATCGAGTTCGCGTGCGAATCGCGCCGATGGCGCGCGGCCGGCGGACTCAGTCGAGCAATTCTAAGTTCTTGAAAAAAACCACTTGCAATCATCGCGCGGCATGCCGGTTTTCCTCGGCCTATTGCCGCGGCCTCGGCGGCGCGGCCGCAAGCCGGCCGCGCGATCATCAACGGCATAGCCATCGTCGGCGCACGCGCCCGACGAGCGGCCGCGAAGCAACGGAGCAACGTTGCCGTCCTGCCGCGACAGGCTCTCACTCGTCGGTCATGGTCCACTGAAGCGCGTCGCCGAATCGCGCGGCGCGATGCCTCGGGCCGCTTCGCCACAAGTTTTCACTTGGCTCCAACGCTGCCCATCGGCGAGGCGCTTGCCGCGGGGCAGCGGGCGCGCGTTGTCGCCGCAGCGCAGAAGCGAAACTCGGCGCACGAGCGCTGATTGAGCTTGAACGATTTCCGAATTTCGATACGATCTAACACAGTCGCGGTAAGGATCGTACGGGAAGTGCGCGTTCGGATCGCGGCAGGCGCCCGGGCACGGTTGCCCGGGAGGCAACACGGGATCACAGCGACGGCTTGTTTCGGCACGAGGTTGTGCCGGTGGCAGGATGTCGCATGGTTCGTTGTTTGTTTCCGTGGCGAACGGTGGCCAGTGCGGTCCCAGCCCGCACAGCGTTTCACCCGAGCCGAACCCTGTTTGAGGAGGACTTTGCGGTGGCCAAAAAGAAGGCAGCCAAGAAGGTCGCGAAGAAGGCTGTGAAGAAGGCAACGAAGAAAGCGGCCAAGAAGTAAGGCCCGCGCTTTCCGCCGAACTCGCATGAGGCGGATCGCCGTTGATCTTCTGAACTGCTCCGACGAGAAAGAGACGCCCGGCACGGCTGACCGGGCGTTTCTAGTTTCTTGGCCAATTTCTCGGCCAACGACGGCGGGCGGACGGGCTTTCGTTCAGTCGGACGGATGCGGCGCGGTTTGGCCGGCCATTTCGCTCAGTGCGTTGCGGGCCGCGCGCTGCTCGGCCTCTTTCTTGTTTCGGCCCCAGGCGGCCGAATACTGGTTGCCCGCCACCGAGGCCGCGATTTTGAAGCATTTGCTGTGGTCGGGCCCTTTTTCGTCGAGCAGTTGGTAGATCGGCGTTGCCCCCAAGTCGCGTTGAGCCACTTGCTGCAAAAGCGACTTGTAGTTGTTGCCGGTTTCGCCATCGACGGCGGCCTCGATCTCCGGGCCCATGTGGCAGAGCACAAACTGCTGGCATGCGTGGCTGCCGCCGTCAAGATAAATCGCCGCCACGAGCGATTCGAACACGTCGGCCAAAACCGACTGGGGCACGCACGGGCTGGTGGTCATGCCTTTGCCGAGAATCAGCACGTCGTTCAGTCCCAATGACTGGCTGATTCGCGCGCAGGTTTGCCGACTGACGACCACCGACTTGACCTTCGTCAAATCCCCTTCGAGGTAGTCGGGGTATTGGTGAAAGAGCCGTTCGCACACAATCGCGCCGAGCAGCGCGTCGCCGAGGAACTCCAATCGCTCGTTCGAGAGCAACCGGTGATCGGCGCCCGAGGCGTGAGTTAGCGCCGATTGCAACAACCTCTTGTCGCGAAAGACGTAACCGAGGCGCCGTTCGCAATTTTCGAGCAATGCGGAAAGCTCGGAATCGCTGATCGAGGAGTGGTCGCTGCTCATACGTGCGGATCGAGCCGTGGAACTGCCGCAAGCGAAATGCCCGCGGCCCGGGGAGCTTCAAAGAAGACCTTCTACGCCTCCTACACCAAGGTCGCTTCGAAACAGCGCAACGCTGCGCGCTCCTCTGCGGGAGACCTCGCTGGCTTGCCATCGAGCGCGGTGTTTTCCTTTGCGAACCGGTTTGGCGACTTGAAACGCAGCGGCAACGCCGGGCTCGCGTTCTTCCCTGAAAACCGGCCGCCTGTCGGGCAGCCTCGCTGCCCATCTGGCGTGTCCGAGTCGCCTTCGATCCCCGAAGAACAATGCAACACCGGCAACAACCGCGGCCTGGAGAAGCCGCCCTGCCAGCCATCGGACTCATTCCATCGTTCGCTCGAGTCTCATCGCTGAGGCCCAAACGGACAATGCAATCCCGCCGAGGAAGGCAACGGAGGGCTCCAAACGGCGCGCGCCCGGGGGCCGCTGCTGCATGATCGCCGAAAGGATCAATACGCCTTTCAACTTACGGCCCGCCGGCGTTTGTGTCAACGTCAAGCGTGCCCCTCAGAGGTGGCGATACCGAATCTGTGTCGTTTTTGTTCGTGAAAAACCGAGCGACCGGCTGAATTCCTGCCCCTTGCCCAACGCAACAATGCCGAGTCCCCGGAACGAACACATGCTGCCCAAGGGTCGGCGGACCGACGCGGCCTTTTCTCCTTCACCCCCTAGCCGATGCCCAAACACCGTGGCAAGATAGGGCGGCAGTGTAAGACGAGTGTAAAGCTCGCCGGCCCATGATGCGACCAAAACGGCCCGGCAGGAAGGCCGGCCGGGCGATCGCAGGTGGGGATTGCCCCCAGGGATAACAAGGGCAACACACCCGATGAGGGGCCCCGCGCGAAGGCAATAGATCGCTGCATCGCCATCGGGAATCGACGGCCGGAGGCCTTTCGGGCCCAGGGGCGTCGGTCTTCGGCGGTTGTTGATTGGGCGGCCGGTCCCGGGCAGGCAGATGTTCGCTCGCATCGGTGGTGGGCGCAAACGCTACGGTTGGGGAGAATTCCGAATGGCGAAGGAAATCGCGGTCGTGCTGGCCGCCGGCAAGGGCACTCGGATGAAGTCGGAGCTGCCCAAGGTGCTCTTTCCCGTGCTCGCCCGACCGATGATCGATTATGTTCTCGACGCGCTGGGCGCGGCCGGGCTTTCTCGGGTTGTGGTGGTGGTCGGGTATCGGGCCGAGTTGGTCCGCGGCGCGATCGAGGGACGGCCCGGAATCGAGTTCGCCCTGCAAACCGAGCAATTGGGCACCGGCCATGCGGTGATGGCCTGCCGAAGCCAACTCGAAGGGCACGATGGGGCCGTGCTGGTTGTGGCGGGCGATGCGCCGATGATCCAGCCCGGCACCGTTCGGCAACTGCTCGACGAGTTCCATCGCACCCGGCCCGCCTGTTTACTGGGAACGGTTCGGCACCCGAATCCGGCCGGGCTGGGGCGGATCGTGCGCGACGCGGCCGGCCGCTTCGTCGGCATCGTCGAACATAAAGACGCCACCGAAGCCCAGCGTCAGATCACCGAAGTGAACATGAGTTACTATGTGTTCCAATGCTCCGATCTGCTCGGCGCCCTGGAACACCTGCGTGCCGACAACGCCGCTGGTGAATACTATATTACCGACGTGCCGGCGGTTTTGGCGGCCCAGGGAAAGAAGATCGAAGCCCTGTGCGTGCTCCAACCGTGCGAGGCGCTGGCCGTCAACAACGTTGACGAGCTTGCCGCCGTCGAGGACGAATTGCGCCGCCGCGGCGAGTCAGGGGCGCCAAGATAACCAAGATAAACAGTGCGGCACAGCTGGCTTGGGCCCGCCGTGGGGAAGAAACGATTGCCGGCGGTCGGCTGATGCGGGCCGACGCCGGCGTCGAACGAGTGTCGAGAAAGCTGAGTGGAATAAGATCATGGATTCGATGAAGGTGTTTAGCGGGCGGGCGCATCCGGCGCTGACGGCGGCGATTTGCGACTATTTGGGATTGCCGATGGGCCGAGCGCTTATCGGCAACTTTCCCGACGGCGAAATCTCGTGCAAGATCGACGAAGACGTTCGCGGGCGCGACGTGTTCATCGTGCAGCCGACCTGTCCGCCGGTCAACGAGAACCTGATGGAACTGTTGATCATGATCGACAGTTGCGCTCGGGCCAGCGCCGAGCGAGTGACCGCCGTCATTCCCTACTACGGCTACGCCCGGCAAGACCGCAAGGACGAAGGCCGCGTGCCAATCACCGCCAAATTAGTGGCCAACCTGCTGACACGGGCGGGAGTGAACCGAGTGCTGACCATGGACATGCACACGGCCCAGATCCAGGGATTCTTCGACATTCCCGTTGATCATCTTTACGCAGCGCCGGTGATCGACGAGTACATCAAGACGACGCTCTGCCTTCAAGACGACGATTTCGTCGTTGTCAGCCCCGACGAGGGAAGCATCAAACGGGCGTTGGCCCACATGGCCCGTCTCGGCGGACGCTTGGCGATCATCGACAAACGCCGGAGCAGCGCGGAGAACACCCGTCAGGCCAACGTGGTGGGCGAGCGCATCGAAGGACGGATCGCCCTGATTTTCGACGACATGATCAGCACAGCAGGTTCGATCTGCGGAGCGGCCGAGGTGATGCGCCGCGCCGGAGCCCGGGCCGTTCACTTGGCGGCAACGCACGGCCTGCTGGTCGGCAGCGCTGTCTCGCGGTTGCAGTCGGCGCCGATCGACAGCCTGATCATCACCGACACCGTGCCCACCCCGGCCGAAAAGCGATTCGAAAAACTCACGATTCTCTCGGTGGCGCCCATGCTCGGCGAGGCCATCAAACGGATCCACCGCAACGAATCGGTGAGCAAGCTTTTCCGCTAGTCGGGACGAGTCTTCGCTGCCTGCCGAGTTGCAGCACGCGGGTTTGAAAAACCGAGCGTGGCGGCCGGCCGATCCCCGGCGCCCGTGCGGCTGCGATTTGCGTTGCTCGGATGGTTCGCCCCGCCCCGACTGCGATTGCAAGTCGTTTTCCAATAGCTGCTTGCGACATCGGCGTTGGGGCTGATCCGGTGTTGCGATTGAGGGCTGCTGCGGTCCGAAAGGCGAACCGGACGGCCGGCCACGGTTGTCGAGCGCGTTGTTCGCGCGCCGACGGGCCGACGTGCATCCGTTTCAAGCTGATCTTGTTGAAAATCAGCCAATTGAGTAGATTCCGGCGCAATGGCGAAGGCGCAAAGCGGGCGGCCCCGGCAACCTCGCCCCGCAGCAGCCAGTGTTCCCCAAAACCAGCGACCCGAGCGCCGGCGCGCGGGATAGGGACTGCTGCGGCCAAGGCGTTGAAAAACAACAAGTTACGAATTGCGCCCGCGTGGCGGTCGTAATCCTCAAGGGCGGAAAGGAATCCTCACCATGCGGACGACTTTGGGCGAACTCGCGGCTCTAGTATCCGGGATGGTTGTGGGCCGGCCCGACCGCGAGGTGAGCGGCGCCGCCCCGTTGGCCGACGCAAAGGCCGAAGACATCACGCTGCTCGACGGCGGCGATCGCTCGCACCGCCCGACAACCTTGGCCACGGCCGCCGTGTGCCCCAAGGGGTTTCGCTTAGACGGGTTCGACCTGATCGAGTCGGACGATCCGCATGCGGCGTTCTCGGCCATCATTCGGCGGTTTCGACCTGCCCGTCCCCGGCAGCGGATCGGCATCAGTCCGCTGGCCTATGTGAGCCCGACGGCCGTGATTGCCGACGATGTCGATGTTCATCCGTTCGCCTCGATTGGCGACGAAGCGGTCATCGAACACGGCGCGACCATTCATTCGGGGGCGCGGATCATGGCCGGCGCGCGGGTGGGCGCCGAGGCCGAAATCTTTCCCAACGCCGTTTTGTACGATAACACCGTCGTCGGGCCGCGCGCCATCATCCACGCCAATGCCGTGTTGGGGGCCTACGGATTCGGCTACGCCTTCGCCGAGGGGCGCCATCGTCTGACGGCCCAGTTGGGCAACGTGGTTGTCGGCGCTGATGTCGAGATCGGCGCCGGCACGACCATCGACCGCGGCACCTATGGCTCGACGATCATCGGCGAGGGCACCAAGATCGACAACCTCGTGATGGTGGCGCACAACTGCCGCATCGGGCGGCATAACATGCTTTGCTCGCAGGTGGGAATCGCCGGAAGCACGACTACGGGCGATTATGTGGTGATGGCGGGCCAGGTGGGGGTGCGCGATCATGTGCATATCGGAGATCGCGCCGTGCTCGGGGCAAAGGCGGGCATCGTCAACGACGTGCCCGCGGGCCAACGCTTCATCGGCATTCCCGCCACGCCCGAACGCGATCAGAAGATCAAGCAGGCCGTCTTCTCCAAGCTGCCGGAGATGCGGCGCGACCTGAAGGAGTTGCAGGCTACGGTGGAGCGGATCGTCGGCGCCTTCGCAGCGCCGTCCGACGGCGGCGCAGACGAACAACACGATCGGGCAGCCGCCTAAAGGCAGCGTTGCGATTGAACCATGACGTCCAACTCAGACCATTCGCATCGCAAGGTGGGGCTATTGGCCGGCTGGGGGAAGTTTCCCATCCGAGTCGCCGAAGCCTTGCGGGCGCAGGGATTTCACACGTACTGTCTCGGAGTGACGGGTTTCGCCGATCCGGCCTTGGCCGAACTGTGCCACGACTTCCGTTGGAGCGGGCTGGCCAAGTTCGGCCGGGCGATCCGCTATTTTCAACGCCACGGCGTGACCGACGCCACCATGGCCGGCAAGGTTCACAAGGTTGTTCTCTTTCAACCCTGGCGGTGGTTTCGCCATTTGCCCGACTTTCGAACGATCCGCATGTTCATTCCGCATTTCCTCACCCGACGCAAAGACTGCCGCGACGACTCGCTGCTGACGGCCATCTGCGATGAGTTCGCGCGCGAGGGAATCCGCTTCGGCCCGGCCACCGACTACGCGCCGCAATTGCTGGTGCGCCGGGGGCAGTTGTCGGCTCGGGGGCTGACCGCCTGGCAGAAGAAAGACGTGGCCTTCGGTTGGCGACTTGCCCGGGAGATGGGCCGGCTGGATGTCGGCCAGAGCGTTGCCGTGCGTGATCAGGCGGCGCTGGCCATCGAGGCCGTCGAGGGAACCGACCTGTGCATTCGCCGGGCGGGCGAGCTTTGCCGCGCCGGCGGTTTCACCGTCGTCAAAGTGGCCAAACCGCAACAAGACATGCGGTTCGACGTGCCGACCGTCGGCCTGGGCACGCTGGAGACCCTCTGCGCGGCCGGCGGCAAAGTGCTGGCGATTGAGGCCGGCCGAACGATCATTCTCGACGAGCCCGAGGTCGTCGCCTTCGCCGACAAACATAAGCTGACGCTCGTGGCGCTCACCGACGAAGACGTTGCAACGATGGTCGATTGACCGCCGCGGCCGCATCGCCCGGGGCGTCGATCGATCCTCGGAACGACTTGGCAACGCGGCCGACCAACGGACAACCGCTTTCCGCAAACCAAGGACGCGATTGCGGCTGCGATCCTTCTCCGACAATCGCAAGATCGGCCGAAGCCGGCGGAAAAGCGGCCGGAAACGAAACGGCCCCAGGCTTTGCCGGGGCCGTTGAGCCGCGCACGGTTTTCGCCGGTTCTGTTCAGGCCCAATCGAGGCCGGTGTTTCGGCGGATGCGTTCTTCGTAGTTGCCCAACAGTCCGCCAATCACTTCCCAGCCGTGGGGCAGACGAATCTCGATATCGCCCTGGCGATTGACGCGGATGATGCTCTCGTCGTTCAGTCCGACTTGCCGCAATGCCGCCAGCGGCACCTCGTCGTCGTGCAGCAACTTCAGCAGCGTTTTGCCCGACATCTCAATGAACTGCATCCGCGATTGCCCCTTTTTCGGCCGACGAACATGCTGAGAGACAAGACACCCGCGACTAACTACTGAACCCGGGAAAACCGCTTCCACTTTGCCAACGCCCGCGATCGGCGGGAGCCCCGCCTTACGTTTTCGGGCCTTACCGCGTTCCTGTTCCGAGCCCTCCCCAAGCCCGCAAACAACAGTGGCCGACGCTCTTCTTCAAAGGACCTCGGGTTGTCGGGCGTGCGGCAAGGACGGGCGGGCGCCGTCTCGTGCGGCAATCGCCGTTTCTGGCCCGAAAGTCCCATTGATCGTAGCATCGCCCCCTTCGGTCCGTCAACGAATCGATCGGGCGTTCGGAAGGCTGAAGCGAACCGAAAGAGACCGGCGGAACAGCACGCCGCGTGCTTACGCATCGGTGGAATGGTCGTCCGCGTCAGAACCGCTCTCGGCGTCGTCGGCAGCGTCTGCGACGGCCAACGGCGGGCAGGCGGCGGAGACAACCCTGCTGAGGCGGATGAACTCCTCGACGGAGAGTTGTTCGGCCCGACGCTGCGGGTCGATGCCTGCCTCGGCCAGAACGCGATCGACCTGCGGCTTATCGAGCAATCCTTTGAAGGCGCTGAGCAATTCGGCGCGGACAAACTTGCGGCGATGCAGAAACATGGCCCGGGCAAACCGGTGGAAGAACCCATGATCGCCGGTTCGTTCGCGGAGCCGGGGATCGAACCGCACCCGCACAAAGGCCGACGACACCTTCGGGCGAGGCCAAAAGACCTCGCGGGGCAGGATGCGCAATACCTCCGCGGTCGCCTGGCTTTGAAGCCAAACGCTGAGCGACCCGTAGTCTTTTGTTCCGGGTTGGGCCACCACGCGATCAGCCAGTTCTTTCTGGATGGTGACGGTCATCGACTCCGGCGGATCATCGAGGGCGAGCAAGTTCATCATCAACGGGGTGGCGATCGCGTAGGGCAGATTGGCCGCCAGCTTCCAAGGGCGACGACCGTCGCGGCGACCGGCCACTTCGGCCAAAACCCCGGCGTCGAGCCGGTGCTTGCCTTCGAGAACGTCGGCCAAAACAAGCGTAACGTTCGAAAAGCCGGCCAACTCCTCACGAGCCAACTGGTGCATCGCCCGATCGATCTCGACAGAGACGACATGCGACGCCATAGCCGCCAAACGCTGGGTGAGCGAACCCGTGCCCGTGCCGACTTCGAGCACGACGTCGTCGGGTCCAATCTGCGCCTCGGCCGCCAAGACGTCGAGCAAATTCAAGTCGATCAAAAAGTTCTGTCCGTATTGAACCCGCGGCCTGATGCCCACCTCGGCAAAACGGCGTTGAAGGTAGCTCAGGGTTTGTCGCGGCGAACGGTTTTCTACCATCGGGCTGGCGTTCTTTCAGGGGCGAAGTTGCGGCTCGCTTCGGCAAGGCGGTTGTTCCAGCGAGACAGATCCACACAAAAAAATCGGCCGCGCGGCCCAATCAGCGGACAACAAAGTTGAAGCGATTTCGGTCTTTCGCGGTATCGCTCCGTGCAATGCACGTCAGCGATGCCGCCGCGAGTTACATGAGCGACAGCGCCCCCCAGGCAACCAGCGCCGCCGCCACGCCAAGGGCCACGGCGATGGCGACCTTCACGGCCGACACCGGCTTGGCGCCCGTAACCCGTCCCGTTTGCCCGTTCATCACAAAGCGGTAATTCTTGCCCCGATAACGATAGGTGAGCATGTACACGGGCAACAAAACAAGATCGGAATTGATATCGCTGAAACCGGTGCTCACGGAGAGCCCGCGGTGCTCGTCTCCCGGAAGGTGATTGGCCACGGCGTTTTGTTCGCGGCGTTGGAACTCTTCGGTGGCGATGGTCAGCGCTTCCTCGCGGGCGACCGAATACTCCTCGGCCGCCCAACCGGCCAGGAATTGCGGGCGATAGCGCTTCAACGCAGCCAATCGGTACGGCTGCATCTGCAACGCCACCTGATGCGGCAATCCGCCGCTGGCCGAGATGAGAAACCCGCTGTAATACGCGTGATGCCCTCCGCGGAGCGGCCACCACTCCGTTTCGCGGACGCGCCGCGTTTTCGTCACGGTTTTCCCGTTTTCCACGGTGGTGTATGTTTCGGTGCGGTACCAGTATTCGCCGATCTGCGCCGACCACGAACTGCGCGCCAAGAGCGTGAACGACCAGAACGGCACATACACCCCGCGCAACTGCTCGACGATCTCCGCGCGCGCCAGATCGCGCGGGCGAAACCACGAGTTGCTTTGGAACCAGCGGCGAAATCGGTCGCGGGCGTCGTCGAGCGGGATGGCGAACCCGATCACGAACTCCGGATCCTGCCGGCCGGTTTCCGCCGGAGGCAACTCAACAACATAGGTCGAATCGCAAAACGCGCAAACATAGCTCCGCTGATCCGGGTCGATTTGAACCTCGGCCCCGCAATTGTTGCATTTCAAGTGCCGGACAGCGGCCGGCGTGCCCGGGGCCGACCGGTCGATGGCCCCTTCGGCGCTGGCGGCGCCGCACGCGGGGCAGAAGCGGTCGCCGCTTTCCATGGGCGACCCGCACGAACCACAGGCCGACGCGCCGGCGCTGGGAAGCGGCAAGTCGGGCGCAAGTTCAACGTCGTAAATCTCAGAAGCGCTTACGGCCATCGAACGCCCTCCCCATCCCTTTCAACCGGTTCGCCGCACACGCCCCGCAACACCGGCCATCCTTCGCCGACCCGAAACGCTCCGGTTTGCCGCAAACGGCGATTCTCGACAGGCATCGTGCAATCCGGCCCATTGTGTACCCCGGTCGGCGCTTCTGCAAGCGGACCGACCACCTCCGTCCGCCGGCATGGCAGACAGTCCGCCGATTCCGCCCATCGAAAAGAACGCCAGAGGCGAAAGGGGTCAATCGTCTTGGGCCGTGGAAACGGTCAGCAGAACCGGAACGGGCCGCACGACGATCTTGACGCCCAAAAGCCGATCGGAAGGGCTGTTGACCACGCGCAATGCGCCGTCGGCGCCGCGCACGGCCATCACGCTGCTGCCACCGCCGTCGAGGTTGATAGCGCGGAATGAACCTTGTTCCGCCATCAACCCGGCCAACTCGTCCAAGGTCATCCCTTCGCTGAATCCCGGCTGACGGCCATCGACGACGACCAGAAGGAGAACTCGGCCCTCCCGGTCCAGTCCGATGGCCGTTCGGGGATGCCGCGGCCCGCCCGGCTCGACGCACGGTTTGCCCTCGCGGACAAGCCAACCGAAGCCCGCAACGCCATCCCGGACGGCTTTTTCTCCCGCAGCCTCATCGAACCGGACTCGCCCCTCGGAATCGAACCAAACCGAGGGATAACCGCGTTGCGGGGGGCTGAAGATCGTGCCGCGCGCCGCAGCCAAGCCCTGAATATCGACCGCTTGGCCCGAGTGCCATCGCCGATTCCGTCGGCCGTCGGCATCGGGAATCGCGTCCCAAGGGTTGGCATTGACGAAGGCAACCACACGCGGGCCGTCGCCCAGTTTGAGCGGATTGGTCAGAGCCGCCTCGGCGGGGCCATCGGCGTCGGGATCCGGTGCAACCGCCGCACCGGCGCGAACCTTTCCCGACCGCAAATCGACCCGCAGCAAATGCGCCCGATTGAGAACGGGGTTCTTCAGGTCGATCCGCCGGTGGTCCCAGCCCGAACGAGCCAGTTCCGTCGCGGTCGTCGGCTCGGCTGCCGCGCCCACCGCAACGACAAACGAAACCCCAGCCACAAAGAGCCACCCATGAAGCCAAGAGCGGCGCAGACCGTTCCCCGGTCGCAGTTTCCGGCCAAGGCTGCGCCAGGCGGCGGGACGGATTCGCTCGGTCGTCATCGGACAATCACTCATGGCAGCCCCTTTGCAACCGATCATAGACACCTCGCAGAGCACGGCGTTGGCGACCTTCGTCGCGCCGTTGACCCAAAACGGGCGTCGCGCCTCGCGACAAACGACAAGCCTTACCGCAAACCCAGTCTAGCAACGGCACCGGTCCGCGGGAATCGAGCGGCCCGGCTTGCACGGCCCAGCGCCGCTATTCGCGCGGCATCGCTCGACGATTACAATGGGGGCCGAGCAATCGATACGGGACGGCAGCGTCGGCCATGCGGGCCGGGCTGCGCCGTCGAGGGGCGATGGGCCGACGTGGTTCGGCGCGAACACGCTTCGAAGCCGATCGTGCCGGCGCATGCGGGCAAAGCATCCCCTGATCGACGGCGATGGCGGGACGGAACAGAGTCTCCTGGTCAAACGCGGCAGCGGCGGGATGGTCATCTATCGTTCCTTTCGCAACACGGATCCCCCGCGGCTGGCTGAGTTGCTGCGCGCGCATGTCGGGCGAATCGATCTTCCCTCGCATGTGACGATGGATTTGCTCGAACAACTCGTTTTCGCCAAGCTCTACTTCGACTACGACGGTTTGATCCTTGCGTGCGAGGGCGACCGGCTGATCGGATTCGTCCACGCGGGATTCGGGGCCGATCCGGGGGGCGAAGGGATCGACCGCAGCGTCGGCGTGATTGCCTGGCTGCTCATGCAGCCCGACGCGGCAGGCCCCGAGCTGGCCGCCGAACTGATTCAGCAGGCCGAGGCGTATTTGCGCCGGCACGGCGCGCAACGATTGGTTGCCGGCAGCCTTCGGCCGCACTGCCCCTTTTACGCCGGCATTTTGGGATTGGCCGAGCCGCCCGGCGTCAGCCAGTTCGACGAAGCGTTCGAACGCGCCCTGCTGTCGCTGGGGTTCCATCCGCAACTGCGCACGATCACCCATCAGCGGACGCTGGCGGATTTCGAGGCGCCGATCGACCGCCGGCAGATGGATATCCGCCGACGGATGATCGTCGAGGCAACGGTGGACGTGCCGACGCGCACTTGGTGGGAGGCCTGCCTGTGGAACGAATTCGAGTTGACGCGGCTCGACCTGATGCCGCGCGGATCGAAGCAGGCGGCCGCTTCGGCCGTCTTTCGCGCGCTCGAGGCCGCCGGTTCGTCCACGGCCTACCGCGGCGCCGGGTTGATCGACATCACGGTCGATGAAAACTACCGGCGCAGAGGACTAGCCGTCTATCTTCTCAGCGAAGCATGCCGGCAATTCTCCCGGCAAGGAATGACGCACCTTTTCGCACTGGTGCGCACAGGCGACCTGCCCGCCGAGGGATTGCTCGCCAAGGTCGGATTCAAGCCGGCGTTTCGCGGCACTCTGTACGAGAAATAGGGCGACCGCCCGACGCTACATGCTGATCGCTTCGGTCGGGCAAACGTCGACGCACGCACCGCAATCGCCGCAGGTATCGGGATCGATGACGGCCAAACCGTCTTGCATCGAAATGGCTTCCAATGGGCACGACTCGATGCACGATTCGCAACCGGTGCACTTTTCCTTATCAACTACTGCTGCCATGAACGGTTCTCCCCAAAAGCGACCTAGCCCCGGTTGAATCGCGGCTCCCATGCCGACCATCCCGCTGACGGTCTTGTCACTGGCGCCTTTCCGGGCTTCCGCGAGCGCGGCCGCCCACTTGGGCCTGAGGTTGCCGAACGGGGGCGCCGACCGCCCTTCGCCCGCCGACCTTGCCCAACGCGCCGCCGCACGCAATCGGAAACTTGAACATAATCAATCGGCCCGCCGCGTCAAGTCCCTTGAGAAACAACCGTTTCAGATCGCCGCTTTATCGCAAATCCTTTGGCGAAAAAGGCATTTGAATAACGTGAGTGTAATCGCCGCCGCCGGCGTTCATCGCCTTCCGCCCCGTGTTGCCAACGCCCTTTGGTGCCAAGACAATCAATCAACGCTTGCCTGCCGGCTGAATCGATCGGCCCAATAGAGCGGCTCGGGCAGGCGGCGGCCGCCGGTCATCTGTCGCACCCAACGCTCGGCAAAGCTCACATCGCAACGGTGCCCCGGCGAAATGAAGACGCACTTCCGGCTCGACTTGCTCGGCCGAAACGCAACGCCGAGCCGTTGCCCGCCCACAACGATCGGCTCCGAATGGCCCGTTGCGATGCCCGCGGTGTCGCATCGCCCCAGCAGCGGCGTCTTGCTCACGCCGACCGAAGGCAGACCGGCCAGCACGCCCAAATGAACGGCAATCCCCGCCCCCCGCGGATGCAGCGTTCCGCTGCCGTCGATCATCAACAGATCGGGCTCGTGACCTTCCGTTTGGAGTCGGTCGAGCAATTCCGCATAGGCGGGCAATTCGCGGAACGCCAGCAGCGAGCTGATGTAGGGGAAGCCGACCGGCCGGCGAATCACATTGCGGACAAGCAGCGCGCCTTCCCCGTCGCAGATCGTACAAGCTGCTTGAATCGTTCCATCGCTGCGATACGCGGCGTCGAAACCGGCGATCCGTCGCGGCGGCTGCCGCGGAGTTTGATCGCTGCGCAAGGCGGCCACGCGGTTCTGAAGGTCGACCAGCGCGGCCAGCGGCCGATCGCATTGAAACCCCGTGAACAGAAACCGATCGATCTCCAACCGCGGCGGCCATGCGCCGTCATCGGCGGCCATTGCTACGCCTTCGCTGCGAAGAAGCGAAACCTTTTCGGCGGTTGGTCCCGCAATGAACGGGCCCGGCTCGCCCGAGGCACGGACAATGCGATGGCAGCGGCAACCATCGCAATGATCGTGATCGGCCGACCATTGCGCCACCCACACGGCGGCCCCGCGAAACCCAAGCGCCTCGGCCAGCGCGCCGCACGTGGCGACCCGGCCCGCGGGAATCTGCGCGACCAACTCGGCCAAGGCCGATTCCAAGTTCGGCAGCGGCGGGAGCAGCGACGAACGATCTAACGGCATTCGTATTCGCCGATTCATGCGCGCCAGCATATCGCCGAGCAACCCGTTGCGAAAGCCGGTCGCGACATTCGGAAAGAATCGCCCGCGGCATCGGGTGAAATTGGCCGGCGGCGGGCGACCGAACCCGCCACATCTGCCGCGGCGACTGGTTGCACGATGGCGTGCGCGCCCGCTACACTGAGCGTCGCTCGCCAAAACTGCGTTCTGGGGCGGCTCCGGCAAAGCCGCTCGCCGCCGTCGCCTGCGACACCGTGCGGCGGAGCGGAACGGCGTTGCCCGGCCCCTCTGGCATTCCCGGTTTGATTCTCACTGGAACCGATCATGCACATGCAATCCGCCCCTGCCGGCTCGACTTCTGAACGCTTCATTCACCGGACAATCGTCCGACCATGCGGCCTCGCAGGGCGAACCCCGGCAGGGGTCGTATCGACCGAATCACTCCTCAACGGAACCGCGGACGACACGCGCATCAAGCGGCCGAAACGCGCAATGGGCCGTTTCGCTGCGATCGCGGCCGTTTTCTTCGCAACGTGCTCGTATCTAACCGGCGGCACCGAGCAACAGGCCACAGCCGCGGCTGCGGCAGCCGACGCGGCCGCGCCCGTTCCGGCCGCCTCGTCGGCTCATGGGCCCGCGCGGTTGTTCGTCGCGCCGCAGGGTGACGATCGGTTCTCCGGCCTGATCCCGGAACGCAACGCGGAAGGCGCCGACGGCCCGTTGGCCACCCTCAACGCCGCCCGCGATCGGCTGCGCAGCCTGCGGAAGGAGGGCGGGTTGCCCCGCGGAGCGATCATCGAACTGCGCGGCGGCGTGTATTCGCTGCCGGAGACGTTGAAGCTGTCGAAAGAAGACGCCGCCACGGCCGAGGGCCCAATCGTTGTTCGCGCCTTCGACCGCGAGAGGCCGATTGTAATGGGCGCCAAGCCTCTTTCCGGCTGGACGAATCATCGAGGTCCGATCTGGAAGACCGACGTCCGGTCGCAGGGATTCGGCACAGTCTATTTTCGGCAGCTCTATTTCGACGGCCGGCGCCAGCAGTTGGCCCGCTATCCGAATTACGATCCGGAAAACCCCTACAGCGGCGGCTGGGCCTACGTCGATGGCGAGCCGGTGAACATGTATCAAGAGATTCCCGGCGAGAATCGCAATGAATTGGTCTTCCGCGAACAAGACCGCCGTGATTGGTCTCGGCCCGACGAGTTGGAGGTGTTCATCTTTCCCCGATACAACTGGTGGAACAATATCGTCGGCGTCAAGTCGATCGACGGCAGGACCCGCAAGATCACGCTCAAGGGCAACTGCTCCTATCCGCCGCGCCCGCTAGACCGCTACTACGTCCGCAATGCGCTCGAAGAACTCGACGCGCCCGGCGAATGGTACCTCGATAAGCAGGACGGAACGCTCTACTTCTATCCGCCGCGCCCCATTTCGGCCGCTGCGGCCTATGCGCCGCACTTGCGAACGATCATCGAGGCGAACGACGTGGCCCATTGGCGGCTAGAAGGCATCGGGTTTGAGAATTGCGAGGGCAACGCGCTGGTGTTCAATCGGTGCGAAGATTGCACGGTCGAGCGTTGCGTGATTCGCAACGTGGGCGATTACAACGGCTCGGGCGCGACGGTCAACGGCGGGCGCAAGGTGCGCGTCGTCGGCTGCGACATCAGCGAAACGGGCAACCACGGCATCGCTCTTTCCGGCGGCGATCGGGTCAAACTCGTCGCGGCCGAGCACGAGGCCGTCAACAACTACATCCACCATGTCGGCGTATTCTACAAGCACGGCGTCGGGGTCAGCATGAGCGGATGCGGAATCCGCGCCGCCCACAATTTGATTCACGACGGGCCGCGGATGGGCATTCAATTCAGCGGAAACAACCTGCTCATCGAACTGAATCGGATTCGGCACGTCAATTTGGAAACGGAAGACACCGGGGCGGTTTACACGGGCGGGCGCGATTGGATCAGCTCGCGCGGCACGGTCATCCGCCACAACTATTTCCACGACATCCTCGGCTTCGGCCGCCACGGCCGACAGTGGGTTTCGCCCTACTTCGCCTGGGGCGTGTATCTCGACGACAATGCCGGCGGGGTGGATGTGGTGGGCAACATCGTGGTGCGCGCCTTCCGCGCCGGGCTGCACTTGCACAACGGCCGCGACAACCTGATCGAGAACAACATCTTCGTCGACGGCAAACAGCAGCAAATCGAGTTCAGCGGCTGGACCGACCAGCACCGCTACTGGACCAATCACATGCCGACGATGCTCAAGGGCTACGAGTCGGTGATCAACGAGCCCGCCTGGAAAACAATGCGCAACATGCACATCCATCCGTCGCAGGCCGTGCTGCCCGACCGCACGATCATGTCGGGCAATGTGGTGCGGCGGAACATTATCTTCTACCGCGATCCGCAAACAAAACTCTATACGCTCAAGAATGTCAATCTCGATCACAATCGCTTCGAATCGAACCTGGTGTATTGCGGCGGCCCCAGCCCGCAAACGGGGTATTTGCAACTCGATCGGACAACCGGGCCGAACGTGCTGCTCAATGCCGATTTTGCCGAGGGCCAGCCGGGCAAGCTGCCGCCCAAATGGCACTTCCAGCACCGCCCGGCCGAGGCGACCGCCGTGCTCGACGAAGTCCATCTGCCGCCCGAAAGCGACGCAGAGGCGCCGGCGGCCCGGGCAATTCGTTTGTCGGTGAAGGAACTGAAAGACGCTCAGGGCAAGGCCTCGGCGGCGGCCGTGGTGAGCCAAGCCGTCGAGGCTGCGCCCGGACGGGCCTACCGAATCACGGCGCAGCTTCGGGCCGATCAGCCCGACACCTCCGTGAAACTCCTGGCTCAATCGTACGAGCATAAGGCGTATTTCTGGGCGAAGGAAAAGGTGGTCAGCGTCGGCCCGAAGTGGCAAACCTTCGATTTGGTGTTCCGCCTGCCGCAGCCGGGCGAGTCGGGATATCACGAGCAGATGAAGTCGGTGGCCGCGCGGTTCGATCTGAACAGCCCGAACCGAACGCTGTGGATTCGCAAGCCGTCGCTTCAACCGGCCGAGATGCTCGACCCGTGGCGCTCATGGCAGGCCATCGGCCAAGATCGCGGGTCGCTCGTGGCCGATCCGCTGTTCGTCGATGCAGACCGCGACGATTATCGGCTTCGTCCCGAATCGCCCGCCTGGAAGCTCGGGTTCCAGCCGATCCCGGTAGAGCGGATCGGTCCGCAGCCCGATTTGCCGCGGGCCACTTGGCCGATCGTCGAAGCCGAGGGTGTGCGCGAGAAGCCGATTCGCACGATCGAGGTCCGCTAAGCGGGGTCGGTCCCGGCGGAGATTGACGGTCACCGCCGGCCGGTGGGCGGCGGGATTCGCGGGCCGGGGACGGCGGCCGGCCGGCATGAGAGCGGAGCGGCCGTGTCCTTCTGATAGGGGGGCAATGATTGACACGGCAGGCGGTTTCCCTAAAATGCCCCACATTGTTTGCTTTTTCTGCCTTCTTGTCATTCACGACAACTTGGTCCGCACGACAACAAGAAACGGCCGCGGGCGCAACTGCGCGGCCGCAGAGCGTGGTTCTCGCGTTTGCGTCGCTTTCCGTTTTTCGCGGTAGTTCAAGAACCCATGTCGGAGGTCGAGTGCACATGGCAGAAGCCAAGTCTGGGCAAATCGTCAATGTGATGAAGGAAGAACGGTTGTTCCCGCCGTCGGCCGAGTTCGCCGCGAAGGCTCGCATCAGCTCGATGGAGCAGTATCAGAAAATGTGGGACGAGGCGGCGCGCGACATCGAGGCGTTTTGGAATAAATTCGCTTCCGAGCTGCATTGGTTCAAACCGTACGAAAAAGTGCTCGAATGGAACGAGCCGTTCGCCAAGTGGTTTGTCGGCGGGCAGACCAACGTTTCGTACAACTGTTTGGATATCCATTTGGGCACCCCGCGGGCGAACAAGGCAGCTCTAATTTGGGAGGGCGAGCCGGGCGACGTGCAGGTGATGACCTACCAGATGCTCCACCGCGAGGTGTGCAAGTTCGCCAACGTGCTCAAGAAGATGGGCATCAAGAAGGGCGACGTGGTGGCGATCTACATGCCGATGATCCCCGAGTTGGTGATCACTATGTTGGCCTGCGCGCGGATCGGGGCGGCCCATTCCGTGGTGTTCGGCGGATTCGCGGCCGAGGCGATCGCCGATCGGAGCAACGACGCCAAGGCGAAACTGCAAGTGACGGCCGACGCCGGTTGGCGCCGCGGCAAGCAGATTCCGCTGAAGGCCAACGTCGATGCCGCGCTGGCCAAGGTGCCCACCACCGAAAAGTGCATCGTGGTGAAGCGCACCGGGTGCGATGTGACGATGCAGCCGGGCCGCGACTACTGGTGGCACGAATTGATGGCCGAGGCCGACGACGATTGCCCCGCCGAACCGCTCGACAGCGAGAACGTGCTGTTCATTCTCTACACCAGCGGTTCCACCGGCAAGCCGAAAGGCATCAAGCACACCACCGCGGGCTACAACCTCTACGTCAAGAAGACGATGGAGTGGGTGTTCGACATCCGCGACGAAGACGTCTATTGGTCGACGGCCGACATCGGCTGGATCACCGGCCATTCGTACGTGGTCTATGGCCCGCTTTCGGCCGGCGCCACCGTGCTGATGTACGAAGGCTCGCCCGACTTCCCCGCTCAAGACCGCTGGTGGGACATCATCGAGCGCTACAAGGTCTCGATTCTCTACACCGCCCCGACGGCGATTCGCACCTTCATCAAATGGGGCGACGAGTGGGTCGATAAGCACGATTTGAGCAGCCTGCGCCTGTTGGGCACGGTGGGCGAAGGCATCAACCCCGAGGCCTGGATGTGGTATCACAAGAAGATCGGCGGCGAACGTTGCCCGATTGTCGACACCTGGTGGCAAACCGAGACGGGCGGAATCATGATGACGCCGCTGCCCGGGGCGATTCCCACCAAGCCGGGAAGCTGCACCAAGCCGTTGCCCGGCATCATTTCCGAGATCGTCGGCGAAGACCGCAAGCCCGTGCCCGTCGGCGCCGGCGGTTGGTTGACAATCACCAAGCCGTGGCCGTCGATGCTCCGCGGCATTTGGGGCGACGACGAGCGTTATAAGATCCAGTATTGGACCGACGTGCCCGGAAAGTACCTCTGCGGCGACAACGCCCGTCAAGACGAGGACGGTTACTTCTGGATCATGGGCCGAATCGACGACGTGTTGAACGTCTCTGGCCATCGGCTTTCGACGATCGAAATCGAAAGCGCCTTGGTCAGTCATCCGGCCGTGGCCGAGGCGGCGGCCGTGGGGCGGCCCCACGACATCAAGGGCGAGGCCGTGTGCGTGTTCGTTACGTTGGGCGGCGGTTTCGATCCCTCCGACGCGCTGAAGCAGGAGCTGAAGAATCACGTCCGCAAGGAGATCGGCGCTTTGGCCGTGCCCGACGACATCCGATTCACCACCTCCTTGCCCAAAACCCGAAGCGGCAAAATCATGCGGCGGTTGCTCCGCGACATTGCCGCGGGCCGCGAAACCGTCGGCGACACCACCACGCTGGAAGACTATAGCGTGCTGGTCAAGCTGCGGCAGAAGGACGAAGAGTGACGGCTTGCCGAGCGGCCATCGGCCGATGGCGTGCCGCTGCCGAGCAAACCCGACAGGCGCCCGACAAGCGGCGGGAAGAAACCGCCCGCGGAGTCGCTGCGGGCTTGCGAAGCTTGATAATGTGAGGACTGCCGCGGGGTGAGTTGGGGTTGAGTGCCGGCTGGCGGACACCGGCCGTACGCAACCTTGCTCACCCCGTGCTTCTTTTCCCAAGGCACTTCGAATCGCCGAAGAACGCTTGTGACGAGGGACGCCGTCCGACCGCGGCCTTCGCTTTCTTGTTCGTGTCAGGGGCGCCAAACAATGAAACTCGTTGTGCTCAACGGAAGCCCGCGCGAGACCGGCGCCGTGGCCACGCTGTTGCGGGCCATCGCGGAAGGCGCCGGACGACGCCACGAAATCGAATGGATCGACGTTTACAAGCTGCAATTCGGCCAATGCCGAGGATGCATGAATTGCCGTCCCGACGGTGAATGCTGCCTGCCGGACGACGACGCTCATCGCGTGGGGCGGGAAATCGGCAACTGCGATGGTCTGGCCGTGGGCACGCCGACCCATTGGGGCAACATGTCGGCGCCGCTGAAGGGATTGTTCGATCGGCTGGTGCCGGTGTTTATGGGCGAAAGTCGGGCGGGGTTGCCTTTGGCCCGGCACAAGGGAAAGCCGGCGGTCGTGGTTGCGGCTTGCGCCACCCCTTGGCCCTTCAATTACCTGTTTGCCCAAAGTCGCGGGGCGGTCCGGGCGGTGCGCGAGGTGTTGCACTACGGCGGATTTCGCATCCGCGGGGTGATTGTCAAACCGGGGACAAAAGCCGACCCGGCCGTCGCCGAATCACTCATCACTCGCGCGCGATCGCTTGGAAAGAAAGTCTGGGGATAAGCCCGCCGACACGCGCATCCGATCCGCCCGCCCGCGGCCTGCATCGCCTTCCGCTCAGTCGGCCGGCACAGCGTTTCGCTGGGCCGGTCTGCGGCGACTTTCGCTCGGTCATGTCGTATCGCCGTTTGGCGTCGCGCCCGATCGCTGCCCATTCGCGGGCAGACGCGTTGCAAACACCGATTCCCCTGCCCGATCGCAACAATGTGTTGCTTCGCTGCGTGATTAACGAAATCTTTTCGCTCCATGCCGTCTCGACCACAGGCGCCCAACGGCAATCCCGCAAGTGGCGATTAGAATAATTCCAGCCGGCTCGGGCACCGGCGACAACTGAACTTTGTCGACAAACATTTCGATACCTTGAAAATGGATTCCTTCTTGAAACTCGTCACCAAAGGCCATCGCGTTGACCTGAATCTCGATCAGGTAGACGCCTGAACTCGGCAGCGAGGAGAAAATGATCGGCGTCCAATCAAACCAAGGGCCCGAGAACCACTGGTCGAAATCGCCGTCGATCTGGAAAAGATGAATATTGGAATCGGTAAAGCCATCACCTATTGTAGTTGTGTTGTTACGGACAACAAGCGAGAGGATTTGCCCCTCCTCCGCGTTGAATTGTTGTGCCACCGCACTCCACCCACTCCCGTATGCAGTGAATTGATCGGCGTAAGCATATGAATCGAGATGAAGGTAGTTCGACCCTTCAGGAGCGCCGTCCGTGGCAATGGACACCCCGCCGTTGCCACTGTAGCCGCCGAAGATTTCGGACCAACCGGGCCAAGAAGAAACGCTGGCCTCGAATCCCCCATTGATGATTCCACCCCATGCCCATCCGGCATGGGCGCACACGATGATCGCGATGAATTGGGTAAGACTAGATCTCATGGCTTAACTCTCAATGGGTTCAAGAGGACGAATCGCACCGCCGAAAGCAAGTGCGCGCCTTGCCGTTCCGAGCCGGCCGGGCAGCGATCGAGAAGGCGCTAACTGCCAGCAATCTGCGTGTTCGCAGCTAGTGCAGCTTAGCGCGGGCGCTACCTCTGGCGAAGTCGCCGTTAAGCCATTTGCCCCAGGAAGATATAGCTGCAGTCTAGAAACGCCAGCCACCGGCGTCAATTTAATTACAAGACATTCTTGCCGAATATCCTGATTATTCTCCGACATGGCTGCTACTAAAGGACTTACGCCGTGGCACAGTCACCACAACTCATCCCCTCTGCCAATGCAGGGAGCGGCAACAAGACTGCTGACCGAATGTCTCCGTCGGCTAGAGACAGGCTGCCCGTTGCGGAAGTATGCCACAAGGGAAGGTTCGCGGCTTGCCTCGATCGGCACGTTGCATCGACATTCAAGATAGGAAGTTGCGGTGGTCCCACACAGGCGCGAAAGACCATTACGCTGACGGTCACCCGCCCGATCGCTGCCGCAGCCACAGTTCCAGTCGCGGCGGTAGCTGATCGGCCCGCGCGGTGCCGGTGGTGGCAAGCTGTTCGATCGTGATCGATGCGGCCAGGTTGCCGGCCAACGCGGCCTCGGGCAGCGATGCCCCGGCAGCCAAGGCGGCCACGGCGGCAGCAGTGGCGCTGTCGCCGGCGCCGGTGGTGTCGATCGGGCCTTCGACACGCACGGCTGGAACCCATGTGGGCTCATCGACTCCGACCATCATTCCCTCGGCACCGCAAGTCGCGCACACGGCCGCGCCGGTTTCGGCGCTCAGTTCGCCGATGGCGGCCGCAAGCTGTTCGCGCGGCACCTGTGCCCCGGGAGGCGGAGCCGACCAGCCGACGGCCTCGAACTGGTTCGGCTTGACGATCACCCGGCGGAACAAGCGAATCCGTCGGCGGCTGTCGGCCCAAAAGACGATTCGCGGGAACCGCACGGCCCAATCGGCCAGCGCGCAGCGAATCTGCTCGGTAACCACGCCGCAATCCTCCTCGTCCACTTGATCGAGCGCGATCACGGCATCCACCTGGGGCAGCAGTTCTTCCATCGATCGGATGATCCGCTCTTCCAACGCGGCAGGCGTCGGCAAACGGTTCTTGGTATCGTAGCGCGAGTGTTCGCCGGCAAGGGTCGGGTCGGTTCGGTCGCGCGGTTTCAAATAGGTCGGCGTCATCCGCGCGGCGTCAACATGCAAGTGTCGGCATCCGCAACCCAACGCGGCCAATCCTTTTCGCAGGTCGTAGCCTTCGCCATCGTCACCGGTGTAGCCGACTGCTTCGATCGCCCCGACGCCTAAGGCCGCCAAGTTGGCCGTCACGGTGCCGGCCGCGCCGGGGCTGTGGCGGACCGCGGCCACCTGATGGGCCACGCGGCCCGTCTCCAGACTGGGTTCCGCCCAGGCCGGTTCGACATCGAGATACTTATCGAGGAAGAAGTCGCCGACCACTGCGATGCGCAACCGCGGAAAGCGATCGAGCAGGGCCTGCAACCGCTCGATGGAATAGTCGCGAAACACATTCATCGTCGTGCGTTTCCCGTCATTGGTTCACCTACCGAGCAACGCCGCCGCTCAAGCGGCTCTTCTCGGCACGCCGGCGCCCTCTCGGTCATCGATGCCGCCGGCGGCCGCAGCCGGCCCTGCCCTTTGCGCCCGGCGGGTCATTCGCCCCATAGATAGGCGGTCAGGGCCTTCCAGTCCTGATAATCGGGAATCACCAGATCGGCGCCCACGCCGACCAGGCGGTCGCGCTTCCACGGGTCGGGCCGACCGCTGCGCCCGGCCTCGTCGGAGGCCACGGCCACGGCCGTTCCACCGGCGGCCTTGATGTTCTGAATCTCCACGTATCCGTCGCCGAAGCCCAACAACGCAGCGCCGGGAACCCCGTGTTCTTCGAGGATTCGGCGGATGACCATCGCCTTGGAGAACGAGCGATAGTCGTCGATCGCGCCATACACCCGAGGGCCGAAGAAACGGTCGAGCCCCAGCAGTTCGGCCTCTTCGCGGACATAGACCTCATCGGTGCCGCTGGCCAAATAGAGCACCGCCCCGCGCCGCGTCAGCTCGGCAAGCAATTCGATCGAATAGGGGACGAGCATCTCCGCCGGGGCGATTTCTCCCCGGCGCAGCGCCTCGCGCCGCCCGGCGATCCGCTGCATCAGCCGATCGTGGTATCGGTGCTTATACACCAACGGATCTTCGGGCGTGCCGCCGCGAAGCCGGACCTCGTCGGCCAAGCGGATCATTTGATAGATCGTCTGCTTGCCGTTCAGTTCCATGATGAAGCGGTGGACCAACTCGGTGAGCTGCTCGGGCGTTTCGTTGGCGCCGCAGGCCGAAAGAACCTCGACCATCATCGGGGCCATCACCTCGGGCCAGCCTTGGCGAATGAGGCTCAGCGTGCCGTCGAAATCGAAAACGACGTGGTCGGGCGGCGCGGCGCGATGCAACGGGCGAATCACCTCGATTTGCGTGCCCGGCAGAAAGCGGCCGCGCCGATGCGAGTCTTCGACAAGGCGATAGTCTTCTTCGTATTCCATCGACCTATTCTTGTTACTGGCTTCGCATCGCCGCCAAGCTGAATGCTGTCTTGCGCGGTGCCGAACCGGCACCGCGGGTTCCGTCGCCGGGCCGCACAACCATGGCGGCTGCCGCCCATTTCTTCGTTGCGCGAACCTGTTTGAATCTCACGGTTCGGCTGCTGTGCGGTTCCAGATGTCGGACTTTGGGGCAAAGCGTTGACATAGCTAAGTCGAGCAATAAGAATAGCAGTCGCGTTTGCGTTTGCCCACCCTTTGGTTGAACGTCGGGCCTCGCTTCTGGGAATGGTTTCGCTTTCAAGAAGGGCTTGCCATGAACAAACGTGTTTCCAATCGCCGCGATTTTTTGGGCGCCGGGGCGGCTGCCGCAACGGCTTGGGCCGGCGCCAAGCTTTATGCAGCCGACGCTGCGGCCCACCCCGGCCCGAACGACACGATCAATTTGGCGCTGATCGGTTGCGGCGCTCGCGGCGGCGGGCAAGTGATGCCCGCCTTCATGGAGCTGCCCGGCGTGCGTTTTACGGCCGTGTGCGATGTGAACGCGAACCATCTGGCCCGCACGCGTCAGCGCGCCGGCGGCGAGAAGGTGGCCGCCTACAGCGACTTCCGCAAGCTGCTCGAAGACAAAAGCATCGACGCAGTGGTCGTCGCCACGCAAGCTCATTGGCATGTGCCCATTGCCGTGGCCGCCTGTCAGGCGGGCAAAGACGTCTATCTGGAGAAGCCGCTGGGCAACTTCATCGGCGAGGGGCGATACCTGATCGAAGCGGCCGACAAGTATCGGCGGATCGTGCAAATCGGCACTCAGCAACACAGTCAAGAACACTATCGCAAAGCGGTCGAGATCATACAGTCGGGGCGGCTGGGCGACATTTCGATGGTCGAAGTGTGGGATCACACCTACTGGGCCCCGGGCCGGGGATTTCCGCCCGACTGCGACCCGCCGCCCGAGCTTGATTGGGAGTTCTACGTCGGGCCATCGCCGATGCGCCCGTACAACCCCAACATCTACTACAACTACGGCTACGATTGGTTCAAGATCTCCGGGGCCGGGCATCAGGTGGCCTGGGGCGTGCATCATTTCGACATTGTTCTCTGGGCGATGGGCGTGAAGCATCCGACGGCGGTTTCCGCCTTCGGCGGGCAATTCGCCTACCAAGACAATTCGGAATGGCCCAACACGTTCGACGCCATCGCCCAATTCGGGCCGGGACCGGTGGCAAAGAACGGCTTTGTGCTCAATTACACGATGCGATTGGGTTCGCGCCGCGTTCGCCGTTCGCATTCCAAGTGTTTCTACGGCACCGAAGCCACGATGGTCGTCGATCGCAGCCGCATCTCGATTGCGCCCGAGCCGAAGAACGAGCGCGTTCAGGCCGGGCCGGGGTACTTATTGAGCAAAGAGGAAGAGATTCTTCCGGCCGACGACCAGAACCGCCACTTCGCCGTGTTTCTGGAGAACATCCGCACCCGGCGTCAGCCGGAAACCGACGCCGCCACCGGCCATCGGGCAACGAACCTGGGGCACCTTATGAACATCGCCTGGCAGGTGGGCCGCAGCATTCGATGGGACGGCGAGCGCGAGCAAGTCGTCGGCGATAACGAGGCCAACGCCTTGGTCCATCAGGCTTACCGCAAACCGTGGGAGCTGAAGGTCTGACGGCTTGCCGCAGCCAAAGGTTGCTCGCGGGAATCGGCGGCGCGGGCTTTGGCGGGGAGTTTTCCCGAAGGCGACGATTTGCGATAATGCCGCCGATATGAAAGACATTCGCCACCAAAGCCTCAGCCACGACCCGATCCACGGGTATATCCCCTTCACCTCGGCCGGCGAAAGGAAACAAGACCCGTTCGGCCGGCAGCCGGCGTCTTCGCGCGCGGCGGCAGAGGCTCTGCACGATCGGGCCGCGCTGGCCGGGGCAAGGGCCGCGGCCAAGGGCGGTCCTCCGGCAGGCGAATCCGAGCCGCCGCCCTGCGAGCGGGATTTCATCGATCACCCCTGGCTGCAACGGCTGCGGCACATCCATCAACTGCAAACCGCTTGGTGGGTTTTTCCCACGGCCGAGCATACTCGATTCCAACATGTCCTCGGGGCGATGCACTTGGCAAGTCGGGCGGCCGACGCGCTCTACGACAGCCTGCGCGAGGTGTGCCCCGACGCGCCCAGCCGCGGCTACGTCGAGTCGCTGCTGCGGTTGGCCGGCCTGCTGCACGATGTCGGGCACGGACCGTTCGGACATTTCTTCGACGAGCATTTTCTGGCCGATTTCGGCCTGACGCACGAAACCTTGGGCGGGGCGATCATTCGCCACTTCTTCGCCGACGCGATCATCCGCATTCGCGGCAATCCCTTCAGTCGTCTGACGCCGCTCGAATCGCTCGATCCCGAGCACATCGTCTTCTTGATCACCCGGCCGCGCGAGGAAGCACCGGCCGACTCCCCGCTGTGGCTGCGATTGCTGCGGTGCTTGTTCAGCGGGCTGTACACGATCGACAACATGGATTTCGTCCTCCGCGACGCCTATATGTCGGGCTACAGTCCCAAGGCGTTCGACGTCGAGCGGTTGCTCCATTACAGCATGTTCACCGAGAAAGGGTTGACGATCCACGAGCGCGGGCTGTCGGCCCTCATCCGATTCATCTCGGTCCGGGCCGAGTTGTTCCGAGCGATCTACTTTCACCGTACGGTCCGCGCCATCGACCTGGCGCTGGAAGACCTCTTCCGCGAAAGCAAGTCGTATCTCTTTCCCGGCAATCCGCTCGATCACCTCGACGAATATTGCGAACTGACCGAATCGTCGCTGCTGGTCGATGTGGCGCGGTGGCGAAGACATCCCGACGAACAATTGCGGAAACTGGGCGAGCGATGGCAAGAGCTCCTCTCACGCCGCGTTCGTTGGAAGATGGTTTGCGAGCGGACCATCTTCTTCGCCCCGGGCCAATCGGAGCGCAGCAGCATCTTTAGCGATCGTGAAACGTTCGAACGGGCATTGCGGGCGGCGCTGCCCGCGGCGTGCCGCGACATTCCGCTGAAGGTCGATACCGCCCGGCATGTGCATCGGCCGGGCACCCGCGCGCCGGCCGGCCGGCAGAACTTCCTGTACGATCCGCTGACCCGCGAGATTCGCAGTCTCGACGATCGGGAAATCTTCCGCCGCATCGCGATCAGCTTTCGGGTGTGCCGCGTTTATGCCCTCGATCACGAGCACGACCGTGCGTTGGCCGCAGCCGTCGACCAGCTCAGCGGCGCCGGCTGCGAAGACGACCCGACCAATATGTAGTGTGCTCAGCGACTGTGATCCTGCGCAGTCGCCGCGATTCGGATCGAACGCGTCGGCGGTACTGCAATTGATTGCACCGAGCGGTGCTGCGTGCGAGTGATGACATATCCAGCTTGGCTGAATAGATGGAGTGTGAGCACTGATGAACCAATCGCATTTGCACTACGACAATCCGCTAATCGCCCGATACGCCTCCGACGAGATGAGCCGCCTTTGGGGGCCGCAACGCAAGTTCTCTACGTGGCGGCGGCTTTGGGTGGCCTTGGCCGAGGCCGAGGCCGAGTTGGGCCTGCCGATCAGCCAAGAGCAGTTGGCCGAACTGCGCGCGCATGTTGACGACATCGACTTCGAGGCCGCCGATCGCTACGAGCGCCAGTTGCGGCACGACGTGATGGCCCACGTTCACACCTACGGCGACGTGTGCCCGACAGCGCGGCCGATCATCCACTTGGGGGCTACGAGTTGTTATGTTACCGACAACACCGATCTGATCCTTATGCGCGAGTCGCTGGAGTTGGTGCGCGGCCGGCTGGCTTCGGTGATCGACGCCTTGGCCCGATTCGCCGCCCAATACCGCGACCTGCCCTGCTTGGCCTTCACCCACATGCAACCGGCGCAGCCGACCACCGTGGGCAAACGCGCGTGCCTGTGGGCGTACGACTTCGCACTCGATCTGACGGAGATCGACCACCGTTTGGCGGAGCTGAAGGCCCACGGCTGCCGCGGCACCACGGGCACGCAGGCGAGCTTTTTGGCGTTGTTCGACGGCGACCATGAAAAGGTCCGCCGGCTGGACGAATTGATCTGCCGTAAGATCGGTTTCGATTCGTGTTATACGGTCACCGGCCAAACCTATCCGCGCAAGATCGACGCCCAAGTGTTGGCCGCGCTGAGCGGTATTGCTCAGTCGGCCCATAAGATGGCCACCGATATTCGCCTGCTGGCCCATCGCAAAGAGATCGAAGAACCGTTCGAAAAGCATCAGATCGGTTCCTCGGCCATGCCGTACAAACGCAACCCGATGCGCAGCGAGCGCATCTGCTCGTTGTCGCGGTTCCTAATGAATCTGGAGAACAACGCCGCGCAAACGCTGGCCGTTCAATGGTTCGAACGCACGTTGGACGACAGCGCCAATCGCCGGCTGGTGCTGCCGCAAGGCTTCCTTACGGCCGACGCGGTGTTGATCCTCTGCCGCAACGTGGCCGATGGGCTGGTGGTCTATCCGCAGGTAATCGCCAAGGCGCTGGCCGATGAGCTGCCGTTCATGGCCTCGGAAAATATTCTGATGGCGGCGGTGGCCGCCGGCGGCGACCGCCAAGACCTTCACGAGCGCATTCGCCGCCACAGCCAAGCGGCGGCGGCCGTGGTGAAGGAGCAGGGCGGGCGGAACGATCTGCTCGAACGGCTCGAGGCCGACCCGGCCTTCGCCAAGGTGGACTTGCGAACGGTGGTCGATCCGCGACAGTTCGTGGGCCGATCGGCCGAGCAGGTGGACGAGTTTATCGCGGACGTGGTCGAACCGATCCGTCGGCACCGCGCCGCCGAGGCATCGCCCACCGCTGAGGTTCGGGTTTGACCCCCAAGCTTGAGTCAACGCTAAAGACCAGATGCCGCTCTCGACGGTCCGGGCTTCCGCCCGTTCTGCCCATGACCCCCATTTTCTCTGATCACAGATAATCTGACATTGACCCCCTACGCCGAACCACTAAAATGCCGAACTTGAGCGTCGGGTTATGGTCGGCTGCTTCGGCGTCTGATCGCTGCTGCCCGGCCTGTTGCGAGTCGGGCCGCGGCGCTGCCGTTGCACCCTGGTGCGAACGCAAGCGAGGCTCTTGTCGCAAAGCGTTGCGAAATAGAAGCTTACTATACGCTGCCAACTGCAAATGCTTTGGCGGCGAGCGGCCGGAACGCGCCGCTGGGCCGGTCTGCTGCGTCGGCCGTTGCGTTGTTCTCGGTGGGGAACTGTTTAGAACGAGATCATGAATCAATCGAATAAGCCCGAACCGGTTTCGTCGTCGGCAATCTTGGAAGCCTCGCGCCGCGACAAGCTGCAAGCGATCCGCGACTTGGGTTGCGACCCGTGGGGCGGCCGCTTCGACGATCATCAGCCGATCGGCGCCATACGCCGCCGCGAAAACGAGTTGCGCGAAGAGCCCGTGCCCGATCAGCCCGGCAAAACGGTTGTTCGCGGCCCGGCGGTTCGGGCGGCCGGACGAATCATCCTGCGCCGCCCTTCAGGCAAGTTGCATTGGCTCCAGATTCGCGATTGGACCGGCACGATCCAGGTGATGATCGGCAAGGCGCAGGTGGGCGATGCGAACTGGGAGCTGGCGCAGCAGTTCGACTTGGGCGACTTGGTCGGTGTGGACGGGCAATTGATCCGCACCCGAACGGGCGAATTGACCATCGCCGCCGAAAAGCTGACCTTCTTGACCAAATCGTTGGAAACACCGCCGGAAAAGCACCACGGGCTGAGCGATCCCGAACTGCGCCAGCGGCTTCGCTACCTCGACCTGGTCTATACCGACGGCGTTTGGGAGCGATTCTTGCGGCGGACGAAGATCGTCCATTCGATTCGTTCCACGCTGGCCGCTCGCGGATTCGTCGAAGTGGAGGGGCCCACACTGCACGCCATCGCCGGTGGGGCGGCCGCCCGGCCGTTCATCACCCATCACAACGCGCTGGACATCGACCTTTACCTGCGCATCGCGCTGGAGCTGCACCTGAAGCGGCTGCTGGTCGGCGGGGTGGAACGGGTGTACGAACTGGGGCGCGTCTATCGCAACGAGGGAATCAGCCCGAGGCACAACCCCGAGTTCACCATGCTCGAAGTGTATCAGGCCTACGGCGACTATCGCTCGATGATGGACCTGACCGAGGCGTTGATCGTCGGTGCGATCGAGGCCACCGGTCAACCGTTGCAGTTGCCCTGGGGCGATACGACGATCGATTTCAGCCCGCCGTTCGCACGAAAGACATACGACGAGTTGTTTTCCGAGCACACGGGCGTTGATCCGGGCGACGCGGCGGCGGTGGCCCGTTTCGCCCGATCGATCGGACTGGAACCGGCGGGAAAGCACCCCGACGTGGTTAAGAGCGAGGTCTTCGAAGCGAAGGTCGAAGACGAGTTGTGCGGGCCGGTGTTCGTGTGCGACTACCCGGCGAGCGTCTGCCCATTGACCAAGCGAAAGGCGTCCGATCCGACCGTGGCCGAACGGTTCGAGCTGTTCATCAACGGCATGGAAGTGGCCAATGCCTACACGGAATTGAATGATCCCGACTTGCAAGAAGAGCTGTTCAGCAAGCAGCTCGAAGGGCTTTCCGAAGAAGATTCGATGGCGCGGATGGACCGCGACTTCATCCGCGCGCTGAGGCACGGGATGCCTCCGGCCGGCGGCCTGGGGGTGGGCATCGACCGGTTGGTGATGCTGCTGACCAATTCGCAGACCATTCGTGATGTCATCTTGTTTCCGTTGCTTCGGCCCGAGTAATCGGCCGCGCGCGGCAGGGTCGCCCGGCGGAGCGTTCGTCGCTGTGCGTCAAGGAAGACGATCATGTACAAGCTGTTGCTGTGCTTGCGGTATCTGCGCACCCGCTGGATCGCGCTGGCGTCGATTGTCAGCGTGATGTTGGGCGTGGCCACGATGATCGTGGTCAACAGCGTGATGGCCGGTTTCGCCCGCGAAATGGAAGACCGCATTCACGGCGTTCTGGCCGACTTGAGCTTCCAAGCCCGCGATTTCAACGGCGCGCCCGACGCCGATTGGCACATGGAGCAGATTCGCCGCATCGCCGGCGACTACATCGAGGGCATGACGCCGGTGGTCGTTGTGCCGGGGATGCTCAACTTCCGCGTCGGCGGCAACTGGATGACGCAGCAGGTGGAGATCGTCGGCATCGAGGAGCAGAGCCATTCGCTGGTGAGCGACTATGCCCGCTATTTGCAGCATCCGGAAAACCGGCGCCAATTCGCCTGGTCGTTGCGCGACGGCGGCTACGACGTTTACGATCATCAGGCGGGCAGTGAAGCGCCGGCGCGGCCGCAGATGAACGAGGCCGGCTGGAGCCACCGCCGCTATGTGGCCGAGCGGGAGATGTTCGAAGAGCGGCTGCGGCGCAATCGGACCCCTCAGGCGTTCGCGCCTTCGTCGCTGGGCCAACAGGCGCCGGCCGCCGCGCCGGCAACAGAAAGCGCCGCGATGGCGGCCCCGGCCGAGGTGGGCGAACCGCGCCGGTCGGAGACGCCCGAACCGAACGAGTCGGCCGCTGCCCCGCGCGATTTTGCCGCCGACGCCGGCGGAACGTCGGCCGGCACGGCCGGCGCTAATGCCGGCGAGTCGGCCTCGCCGCCGCCTGCGGCCGATCCCTTCCTCAACCGCGCCGATCCGTTTGCGCCGTACAACGCCGCCTCCGCTCCCATGGAAAGCTCGTTCGACCCCCGGCAGCACCAGCATACCGGCGCCGTGTTGGGCATGGCGATGGCCTCCTTCCGCGGCCGCGACGGCGCCGACCGGTTCATCATGCTGCCCGGCGACGACGTGAAGCTCACCTTTCCCACGGTGGGCATGCCGCCGAAGATCCTTAGCGACGAGTTCACCGTCGTCGATCTCTACGAAAGCAAGATGAGCGAGTACGATTCGCGGTTCGTTTTCGTGCCGATCCGCAAACTGCAAGAGCTGCGCGGCATGATCGACCCGACGACCGGCGTGGGCATGTTCAATTCGATTCAAATCAAGCTCAAGCCGGGCGTCGATGGGAACATGGTCCGCGACCTTTTGGCGGCCCAATTTCCGGAAGAGCTGTTCATCGTCGCCACCTGGCGCGACAAGCAGGGCGCCCTGCTGGCGGCCGTGCAAATGGAAACGGCGATCCTCAACGTGTTGCTCTTTCTGATCATCGCTGTGGCGGGTTTCGGCATCTTGGCGATCTTCTTCATGATCGTCTTCGAAAAGACCCGCGATATCGGCATCCTCAAGTCGTTGGGCGCGCACGGACGCGGCGTGATGGGGATTTTTCTCAGCTACGGGCTGTCGCTTGGCGCGGTGGGCTCGGGCGTGGGGATGGTGATGGGGCTGCTGTTCGTGCGCTACATCAACGAGATTGCCGACTTGCTGGGGCGAATTACCGGGCGAAAGGTGTTCGACCCGTCGATCTACTATTTCTACTCGATTCCCGCGATCGTCGAGCCGGCCACGGTGGCTTGGATCGTCGGCGGGGCGATGCTCATCGCCGTGGCGGCCAGTGTGGCGCCGGCCCTGCAAGCGGCGCGGCTGCACCCGGTCGAGGCCTTGCGCTACGAATGACCAGTGCGAACGGGCGCCCCCTGGGCCGCTTGAACCCTGGGCCCGACGACAACCGCTTTCCGCTTTCCGCGGTTCTGCTCAAACGCGAAGGAAACAACCGATGACGCTGTTGGAAACGTCCGGCCGCCGCGCGATGCACTCGGGCTTGACGCCCGAGAAGCTCCTGCTCTCGGCCCGCGGAATCCGCAAAAGCTATCGCAAAGGCCCGGCCGAGGTTCCTGTGTTGCGCGGGGTGGACTTGCAGGTCTATCAAGGCGAGCTGCTGGCGATTATCGGCCAAAGCGGATCGGGCAAAAGCACGTTGCTCCATGTTTTGGGAACGCTTGACGCGCCGGACGAGGGCGAAATTCACTTCGACGGCCAACGGATCGATCGCATGGCGCCCCTGCTGCAAGACTCCTTCCGCAATCAACGCCTGGGGATGATCTTCCAGTTCTATCATCTGCTGCCCGAACTGACGACGCTGGAGAACGTGCTTGCCCCGCTGATGATCCGCGACAGCGTGTGGCGCTATTGGCGCAACCGGCGGCGCTATCGCGCCGAGGCCGAGCGGCTGTTGGAGATGGTCGGCCTCGGCCACCGGCTGAAGCATCGGCCCCGCGAGCTCTCCGGCGGCGAGATGCAGCGGGCGGCCATCGCTCGGGCGCTGATCGCCCGCCCCGAACTCCTTTTGGCCGATGAACCCACCGGCAATCTCGATCGCAACACCGGCGGCGAAATCATGCGACTGCTGCGCTCGTTGAACGAGCACGAAAATCTGACCATCGTCATGGTGACGCACGACCAATCGATCGCCGCCGCCGCCGACCGCATCGTCCGCCTGGCCGACGGACGGATTGCCGCCTAAACCGGGCGGCACAATCGCTTAAGCGGCCGCGACGGCTGCAAGGCCGCCCAACGGAAGGCCCCGGCCGACTGCGCTGGTTTCGGCCGAGGTTTCGTGGTTTCGCTGCAAAGCGGCTCGCGTCCGTTGTTGCCGCGATGCTCTTCTATTACAATCGCCCCTTGGGCTCGCGCGGTTTTCTTCCGGCAGGTTTGCGCGGCAGGGCAATGCGGCCGAGGCGCCGGATGCCGACTGGGATGCCGACCTGGCGGAAGAACCATCGTCCGGATCGAGCGGCCGTGTCGCGGCCAACCCGTTGTCGTCACTTGTTGTTCTGGGATGAAATCGGAGATCATGTCCACCAAAATCTTCATCAGCGGCCGGTTCTACGACAAAGAAGACGCCAAGATCAGCGTGTTCGACCATGGTCTGCTCTATGGCGACGGCGTGTTCGAGGGCATTCGCAGCTACGGGGGCAAAGTGTTCCGTCTCCCCGAGCATCTTGATCGGCTCTGGTACTCGGCCAAAGCGATTCTGCTGGAAATCCCCATGACCAAAGACGACATGGGAAAGGCGATCTACGAAGCCTTGGCCGTCAACAAAATCACCGACGGTTATATCCGCGTGGTGGTCACCCGCGGCGCCGGCACGCTCGGACTCGATCCCAACCGTTGCAGCAATCCGCAAGTGATCATCATCGCCGATCGCATCCAACTCTACCCGCAAGAGCTGTACGAGAAGGGTCTGGAGATCGTCACCGTCAGCGTGTTGCGCAATCATCCGGCGGCCCTCAGTCCGCGGATCAAATCGTTGAACTACTTGAACAACATCCTGGCCAAGATCGAGGGCCTCAAGGCCGGCTGCATCGAGGCGCTGATGCTCAACCACAAGGGCGAAGTGGCCGAATGCACCGGCGACAACATCTTCCTGGTGCGCGGGGGGCGCATCATCACGCCGCCATTGGATGCCGGCATTCTCGAAGGAATTACCCGCGACGCCGTGATCGACATCGCCCGCGCCAGCGGCCGCGAAGTGCAAGAGATCGCCATCACCAAGCACGATGTTTATGTGGCCGACGAGTGTTTTCTCACCGGCACGGCCGCGGAAGTGGTTCCGGTGGTGAAAGTCGATAGCCGACCGATCGGCGACGGTGCGCCGGGCCCGATCACCTGCGAGTTGATGAAACGCTTCCACGAAGCCACGCGGCAATGACCGCGCCGGCGGCTGTTCCCGCAAAGACGAGGGGCCCGGCCATGACGACACGCAACGAACGCTCAACGCTGCGCGCCCTTGGGGCTTGGGTTCGACAATCGGTGCAGGCCGGCCCGGGGGCGACGGCATGTTTTGCGAGAAGCCCCCTGCGCGCCGCGCTCGCGCTGACGCTGGCGTTGTGCGCGGCGGCAGCCGGCCGTTCGCCCGCCCGGGGCGACGATTGGCCGCAGTGGCGCGGACCCAACCGCGATGGTGTTTGGCGCGAAACCGGCGTGATCGAGCGGTTCTCCTCGCCGGAAATCCCGCGCCGCTGGTCGGTGAAGATCGGCAGCGGCTACTCCGGTCCAACCGTGGCCGATGGACGGGTTTATGTTTCGGATCGCGTCGTCGAACCCGAAGAAAAGGAACGGGTTCACTGCTTCGCCTGGGAAGACGGCGCGAAACTCTGGTCGTATGAGTATCCCTGCGTTTACACCATCAGCTACAAGGCGGGTCCGCGTGCGTCGATCACCATCGACCAAGGCCGCGCATTCGCCGTCGGCGCGATGGGGCACATTCACGCCTTCGATGCCGCCGACGGCAAAGTGCTGTGGAGCTACACGCCCGAACAACTCAAGGCGAAGGCGCCGATTTGGGGCGTGGCCCCGGCGCCGCTGGTGGTGGGCGATCTGCTCGTGTGCGTCGTCGGCGCAGAAGACGCCGCGGTCATCGCGTTCGACAAGCGAACAGGCCGACGGCGCTGGTCGGCCTGCCCCGAGCCGATCGCCTACGCCGCGCCGAACCTGATCGGCCACGGCGAGCGGACGGCAATCGCCTGCTGGTTGGCGGAACGAATCGTCGGCCTCGATCCGCGCGACGGCGCGGTGCTTTGGGAGCATCCGTTTCGGCCGCGGCGTTGGATCGATCAGATCATCACTCCCGAACGCAACGGCGATCTGCTGTTCCTTTCTTCGTTCGGCGACGGGTCGCTGATGCTTCGGGTGCACGACGATCGGCCGGCCGTGGAGAAACTTTGGCGGCGCTTCGGCTCCGATGAAAAGAACACCGACGCGCTGCACATCATGATGAGCAACCCGATCATCGCCGACGATCACGTGTACGGCATCGACAGCTACGGCGAGTTCCGTTGCCTGCGGGCCGACAATGGTGATCGGGTGTGGGAAGACAAGACCGTCGCTTCGCAGGTCCGTTGGGGCTCGGCCCATATGGTCCGCCAGGGCGACCGCGTGTGGGTGTTCAACGACGCGGGCGAGTTGATCATCGCCCGGCTTTCGCCTCGCGGTTTCGAGCGGATCAGTTCAGCCAAACTGCTCCGCCCCACGCGCGAGCAACTCAATCGGCGCGACGGCGTAACATGGTCGCATCCGGCGTTCGCCTACCGCCATGTCTTCAATCGCAACGACGAGGAATTGGTCTGCGCAAGCCTCGAAGCGCCCGCCGGCGCTGCGGGTCGATGAGCGGCCGAAATGCGGCCTCGGTCGGCCGTTTTCCACGGAAAGGACGCCCCGACGATGGAGCTGGTTCGGTACTTCATCGACTTCTTCTTGCACCTTGATCAGCATCTGCGCGAGATCGTCCAAGATTACGGTGTTTGGACGTATTTGATTCTTTTTCTGATCATCTTCTGCGAAACGGGCTTGGTGATTACGCCCTTTCTGCCCGGCGACTCGCTGCTGTTTGCCGCCGGCGCGCTGGCCGGCATGTGGACCTCGGCCGACGGCTCGCATTCCGGCCCGCTGGACGTAACTTGGCTGATCGTCTTGCTGACGGCGGCCGCCATCATCGGCGACACGGTGAACTACTGGATCGGCGCTTGGATCGGTCCCAAGGCGTTCTCCGGCCGCTACCGCTTCCTGAAGAAGGAATACCTCGACCGAACGCACCGTTTCTACGAGCGGCATGGCGGCAAGACGATTATTCTGGCGCGATTCGTGCCGATCGTTCGCACCTTCGCCCCGTTCGTCGCCGGAGTGGGCGCGATGAACTATACCCGATTCATCGTGTACAACGTCGTTGGGGCGATTTTTTGGGTAGTGGGATTCGTGCTGTTAGGTTACTTCTTCGGCAATCTAACCTGGGTGAAAAACAATTTTCAACTGGTCATCTTGGCGATCATCATCATTTCGGTGATGCCGATGGTGGTGGAATATATCCGCGCGCGGTACGAAAAGGCGCCCGACCCGCCGCAGCAGTAGCCGCCTTTCCGGCGGCTTCCGGCCGTGCCGGCAGACCGCAGCCGCAACAGGCCGATTCGGAGCTTTTCCAGGCCGATCCGAAACGTCAGCAGGGCGCCCGGCCCCCAACGGGCGGATCGGCCGAAACGCCAGTTCTTTTGTCTGCCGTGGGGCCGCGGATATAATACGGTTTTCCTGTCGAAAACGCGCCCTGCCGCGTGGTTGTCCGACGCGAAAACTCGCGGGTTTGTTCAATGCAGCGCCCCTTCGGCCGAGTGCAAGGCGTATAATGATATTCGTGATCGCGGCCGCAAGGGGGGAAGATGCACCGCGGTTGGGTCGGCATCGCTGGCTTCGTCGTTTTTTCGAATCGGCCCGCCGCGATGGGGCCGATGACTGCAAGTTGGGCCGGCCCCTGTGCCGGCGCGTTGATGTCCATTTGAGGATTCGGCCATGCCTGTGCCCATGGAACTTTCCAGGATCATCATCAGCGAGATCAACGACCAGCAAGTGATCTACCTGAAGGAAGTGGGCGGGCAGCGCACGTTTCCGATCATGATCGGCATCTTCGAGGCGTCGAGCATCGACCGCCGCGTCAAGCGATCAACTTCACCCCGGCCGTTGACGCACGATCTGATTGTCAACGTGGTCCGCGAGTTGGGGGCCGAACTGCAAGATGTGTTGATCACCGAGCTGCGCGACCACACCTACTTCGCCAAGCTGCGCCTCCGCCGCGACGGCGAGTTGATCGAAGTGGACGCCCGACCTTCCGACGCCATTGCCGTGGCCGTAACCTGCGACCCGCCGCTGCCAATCTACGTGAACGAAGACGTGCTCAACGACGTGCTGGGCGATCAAAGCTGACCCGGCCGTGCTTTGCGGCCATCCGGAACTACGACTGGCTTACCTTAGTGCGCTTGCGCCGGCTGGCTCGCCCGTCTTGCCCGTCGATGCTTTGCACATTGGCTGCCAAGGCAGCGTGCCCGGCCGTGCTTCATCGGCTGGTCGCCGCAGGCGTTGACGAACGATTCACTTCTCCGGCTCGAACAGCGCCTTCAGCTCGAAGGGGTAGAACGAGAGCCGCACGGCCCCATCCGACCGCGGCACGGGCCGATCGGTCGGCGCGTCGCGTAGCCGCTCGCCGCTCAATCGCAATGCGACCTCGCGTTTGTCGCTCATCCCCAGGTTGACCACGGCGTAGTATATGCCGTGCCCGGGGGCGACGATGCGGCGGACGACGATCTGCGGATCGTCGCACACGCCTTCTAACCGCTCGCTGGGCAGCGCGGGCAGAGAAAGATAGGCCGCATTGAATCGCCGCACGTAGTACGGGAACCCGCGGGCCAGGGTTCGGCCGGTCAGGTAGCCGATGATCGTCGGGTCGCCGTGGGCCACGGCCGTCGCCTCGGCCATCATGCAGTAGGGGCCGGCGCGTTCCACATCGGCGCAGAAGTAGCTCAGCTTCGGTTTGCCTGCCCGGTCGAACATCATGTCTTCGTTCAGCGCGTAGTGGCGAACGATGGCCAAGCCCGACGGCCCGCGAAACTCGTCGAACGTGGCGGGCGAGCTTACCGTGTAGAGCCGGTTGAAGGCGTGCGTCAGCAGCACGCCGGGTGTTTGTTTATAGCGGGCCGGGTCGGGCGGGGGCGAGGCGTGGTGTACTTCCCAGCCGCCCCAGTTGAGCGGCGAAGCAAGCAGCGCCTTCAAATACAGCCGCTCGGCCACGACCTCGTCGATGCTGAGAATCTTCAGCTTGCGATCGGGCGAATAGTTGACGGCCTCGGTGTTGGCGGCCCAAGCGGCCGGATCGTCGGTAACCAGCGTCGGCTCCCACCACGGGAAGGGCACGCCCGGCTCGCCCGGGTGCGCGGTGAACAACACCAAAGCCTCGGGCAGCCCGTTCTCGCGGAGGTAATCGCGCATCGCGCAAAGGAATTCGCGGCGCTTGCCGTACCACCAATCGAGATATCGGGCCATCAAGTCTGGGTCTTCGCGCAGTTGTTGACGGGTGATCTCGCGCCCTTTGTTCGCCTCGGCGGCGAAGCGATTGCGGGTGCTTTCGGCAAAGCCGATGGGCCACTGCGACCTCGGCCGCAACCAGGCCCCGACGAACTCGGCCCGATCCTTCCACCGCAGCACGGTCAATTCGAGCATCTTTTTGAAGTCGGCGTGGGTGTCGGGATCGGTGATGTCGGCATTCGACGCCTCGATCCAACGGATGTGCGTGTAGGCGTCGTCGCGGGTCAGGGGCCGAGCGCGGCGCTGATGGCCCAGCCCGTTCTGCCCGCGGCTGCCGGCGTATTCGTAGTAGGGCATGACACGGAAGCCGCGCCCGCCCATCAGCCCGACGATCTCCGCCCAAAGGTCTTTGTGTTTGCTGTTGAAATACGCCCACTGATTGCCGCCGTGGGGCGTGGTGTCCCAATGTTGCACCGCACCGAATTCGAGCAGGTCTTTGCCGTAGGTGTCGATGCCCAGCAGTTGCATCTGCTCGGCCTTGAAGCGATACCAGTCGATCGGTTTGCTTACGCCAGGCTGACCGGTTTTCTCGGCCTCGAAGACGTTGTCGGCCATTTCTTCTCGCCAAAAGACGGCCCGCCGCGGCAATCCCTTGGGCGGCAGGCGGTAGGCGGTCGGCGGCGGTTGGTCGCCCAACTCGTACAGCCGGATGCGCGACACGGCAGCCCCGTCGCCAACGGGCAGATTCTCGGCCGAGAACTGCCCGATGACCACGGTGAAGCCGTCGTCGGGCGTCAGTGGCCGCTCGCCCTCGCCGCGCGGATAGCCCAATTCGCAGGTGCGATCGTGCAGGTTGAAGAACATCCGCCAGCATTCGAACTTGCCCGAAAGCGGCACGCGCAGCGATTCGCACAGGTTGTTCACGTACTTCGGGCGGAAGGCGTTGCCTACGGTCGTGCCGGTATGGAAGCCCACCGAGCTTTCGTTGCCGTGGTTGAGCACGATGAAGCTGCGGGGCCGATCTTCGGGATACTCGATCTCGAGCACATACCGCCCGCCGGCTCGCAAAAGCTTGTATTGCCCGATGCGAAAAGCCATGTAGGCCGCCTCGCCGGGCGTTTTGTCGAGCACGCGGCAGCGTCGGCCGAGCAGTTCGACCACCTTCGACACGCCGGCGGGGCTTTCCGTGAACAGATGCCCGGGCCGCTCGGCCGCGGCGTCGATTTCATCGACCAGCGTTGCCCGGCCGAACGGCTCGCCCAGGTCGATCACCGGCCGGTGCGGCAATTCGGCGCGTGCGCGGGCCAGGCCGGCCTCGCGTTCGGCCTGCAATCGGGCGGCGGCCGCCTCGCGTTCGGCCTTGGCCTTGGCCTCCGCTTCGCGTTTGGCCACGGCCGCCTTGTGCTGTTCTTCCGTTTCTTCGAACAGCACCAGCTCGGCAAACAGCGCGCCGGGCTCTTCGCGCGACACGCGCAGGTAGCGCGTTTTCGCGTGCAGCGGAATCTCGACCCATTGGCGATAAGCGCGGCAATCGTATTCGGCCGCCGGGCGCCAATCGTCGGGCTTGCCGATAGAGAACGTCAGCTTGCCGGTATTGTTCGTATCGAACACCCAGGCCGAACGCAGGCAGCGCTCTCGTCCGAGGTCGAAGTACGCGCGGGCCGGATGGCCTTCGCGCGTGTGGCGCGAATCGACGTTCCAACTCGTTTTCGGTTCGCCGCGGGGCGGATCGCCCTCGACCGCGTCTTGCTCATCGACCATCGCCTGCGGGTCGCCGTGGGGCGTCTCGGGCGTAAGCATCTCCGCCGAAAGCATGATACGGCCTGCCGCGCCCGCCTGCCGACCGCCGACCGTTCGAACGGAAGCGGAATCGCCCGGCTGCCCTTCACCCGGCTGCTGCGGGCCCGGCTGTTCCGCGGCAAAGGCTTCAGCCGCCAAAGGCAACAGTGCTTGAGGGAAGCCCAGAGGGAACCCAAGGCCGCAGGCCGCCACGGCGGTCATTATCGCCCATCGAAGCCGGCGCTTGCCGGCGACGGCCCGGCTCGCGGTTGAACAAGGAGCGTTAGAAGTGCGATCAATGGTGAACGGATTCAACATAGCAGGATGCAACCGGAGCGAGGGATGTTAGGGCGATTGAGGGCGTCAGCGCTCGACAACTGCTTGCCGCATGGCGAGTTTGCCCTACGCTACCTCTCGAGAGCGGTGAAGTCAAATCCCCGGCTCGGCGCGCCGGCCGATAGGCTTGCCGATCGATGGTTGTCGGGCGTATGATAGTAGGCTCGATTTCGTGTGCCGTCGGTCTTGCCGCCCATTCCGCGAGGGGCCTTTCCGTCGAGCGGCTCGGGCTGGATTTCGGCCCGTCGGGCGGCCGGTGCGTTACCGCTGTTTGGGCCTCAGTTCATCGCTGCGGCAGGCCGATCGGGCGAGTGATGCCGTGTTTTTCTCCAAGGAGTATCCAAGTCGTGTCGCAGGTCAAAAGCCGGATGTCGAGCAAGGTGGCCGATCTTTCGTTGGCCGAGTGGGGGCGCAAGGAAATCGAGTTGGCCGAGAAGGAAATGCCCGGCCTGATGGCGCTGCGCCGGAAGTATGGTCCGACCAAGCCGCTGCGCGGGGCGCGGATTGCCGGCTGTTTGCACATGACGATCGAGACGGCCGTGTTGATCGAAACCCTCGTCGAGTTGGGGGCCCAAGTTACCTGGACGAGCTGCAACATCTACTCGACGCAAGACCAGGCGGCGGCCGCAATCGCCGCGAAGGGAATCCCGGTGTTCGCCTGGAAGGGCGAAACGCTGCAAGACTACTGGGACAACATCCTCCGCCAGCTTCATTGTTTTGAAGATGCAGACGGCCCGAACCTGCTGCTCGACGACGGCGGCGACCTGACGCTGCTGGTTCACAAAGGCGTCGAGTACGAGGCTGCGGGCGCCGTGCCCGATCCGGCCGCTGCTTCGCATCCCGAGCAAACGGCGCTGCTGACCACGCTTCGGCGAAGCCTCGAAGAGGATCCGCAGCGGTTCACCCGCATGGCCAAAGCGATCCTCGGCGTCAGCGAAGAAACGACCACCGGCGTGCATCGGTTGTACGACATGGCCGCCCGCGGCTCGCTGCTGTTCCCGGCGATCAATGTGAACGATTCGGTCACCAAGAGCAAGTTCGACAATCTCTATGGCTGCCGCGAGTCGCTGGCCGACGGGATCAAAAGGGCCACCGGCGTGATGGTGGCGGGCAAGGTCGTGGTTGTGGCCGGCTACGGCGACGTGGGCAAGGGCTGCGCCCATTCGATGCGCAGTTACGGGGCGCGGGTGATCGTTACCGAAATCGATCCGATTTGCGCCCTGCAAGCGGCTATGGAAGGTTATGAAGTCACCACAATGGAAGAGGCCGCCCCGCAGGGCAACATCTTTGTGACCGCCACCGGCTGCTGCGACGTGATCCGCGGCGAACACATCGAGAAGATGCCCGACGGCGCCATCATTTGCAACATCGGGCACTTCGATCTGGAAATCGACGTGGCCTGGTTGAACAACACCCCCGGCGTGAAACGCATTCAGATCAAGGACTTGGTCGACAAGTATGTGCTGCCCAACGGGCGATTCGTTCTGTTGCTGGCCGAGGGGCGGTTGGTCAACTTGGGTTGCGCCGAGGGCCATCCGTCGTTCGTGATGTCGAATTCTTTCACCAACCAGGTTTTGGCGCAATTGGCCCTTTACACCGAGCGCGATCGCTACCCGCTGGGCGTGCATACCCTGCCGAAGAAGCTCGATGAAGAGGTGGCCCGATTGCACCTCGAACAATTGGGCGTGAAACTAACGCGTCTCACACCCAAACAATCCGAATACTTGGGCGTGCCGAGCACCGGCCCGTTCAAGCCCGACCACTACCGCTACTAGATAGAGCCTCTACAAAACAGAACTGCGAAGCCGCTTGCGGCGCAGACGTGGATGCTGCACCGTCAGCCGCGCTTCGCGTTCAGACCGTTCGATCCTCGGAAGTTTCCGAATTGTCCGCGAACGATCGCGGCGATTAACACGCGTTCGGCCTGCCAAACACGGCCTGCCCGGCGGTGTTGCCTTGTTGATGTTCCATGGCGGCAATGATCCCCACCCCGAATAACGCCGAAAAGAGCGACCGTCGGCCATTCCCGTTCACGGCCGGCCCGCGGCCCTTGCCGGCGTGGAGGCCATTGTTGGCGCTGTTGCTGTTCGCGGCCCTCGGTTCGGGGGCCGGTTCGGTGGCGCGGGCGGAATCGCTCGGCGGCGAACCGAAGCGGTTTTGGGCGGTCGGGTTCGACGGCCGGCCGTTCTCGTCGGCGGCGATCGACGGGCCGTGGTGGGATTCGTCGTCGCGGTTGAGCGGGCGCCTTCTGTTCGACCCGCATCGCCCGCTGCGGTGCGTATACGACGCCTCGCGGCGTCCGCGTCAGCCGGCGGCCTTCGTCGTCTTGGCCAATGGCGACGTGTTGCCCGGCCGGGTTGTTCGTTATCAGGCCGCCTCGGGCGACGATGAATGGCCCGCACGATTCTTGGTCATGCCCGAACCGGCGACGATGTCGCCGGAACCTTCGGGCATCTGGATCCGTGCCGATCAAGTGTTCCGCATCGTCGCCGCGGCCACGGACATGCCGGCGGAAACGCCCGGACAGATCGTGACGCTCGACGGCCGAGCCCTTTCGGCCAATGTGATTCGCTGGTCGGAGCGAGGGTTGCGCGCGCTGACCGACAGCGGGGTTGTGGTTCTGTCGCTCGATCAGGTGGCCGCCTTGGCCGTGCCGAAGGTCGATCGCACGGCCGCGGTTTGGGCCGATGGCGAGTTCGCGGCGCTGGCGTCGTTGCCTTGGGTGGCCCGAGCCGAAACGGAGGGCGGCGCAGTGGTCACTTGGCAACGCGGCGTCGAGCAGGTCGTACATCATACGATCAGCCGTCGGACGCGAAACGGTTTGGTGCGCGAAACCACCACGTCGCTGGCCGTGCGGCCGCGGTGGGCGATCTCGGGCGTGCTGATACCGGCCGAGGCCGTGGTCAGTCTTTCGTTGCGAAGAGCCGAGGAGCTGCCCCTGAGCCTCCTGCCCGCCGAGTTGGCCGCTCAAGAGACGGGCATTTACGAATGGCCCTGGCGCGTCAACCGCGGGGCCCGCGGCGGCGTATTGCGGGTCGGCCCGCTTTGGGCCGATTTGGGGTTGGGCATGCACTCGCGACAGGTGTTGGCGTTCGATCTGCCCGCCGGGGCGGAAGAATTCGACGCCTGGGTGGGGCTCGATGCCGACGTCTGCCCAACGGCCTGCGCCGGTTATGTCGTCAGCGTCGTCCCGTCCGGTCAAACCGCCCCGGTGGTGAAAGCACGCGGGATTCTGCGCGGCGGACAAACGGCTGGGCGCGTCGGGCCGATTGATTTGGCGGGCGCCGATCGGTTGATGCTGGCTGCGGAGTTTGCCGACGACCCTCAAACCGAAGACGCCGCTCCGTGGGACATCGGCGATCATGTCAACTGGTTGTTTCCCATCGTTACGGTTGGCAAAGGCAGCCCCATGTCGGCCGCGTCAACGGCATCGATCAATGGCAACAACGGCGGCAACGGCAATAACAGCGGCCATGGCGGCAGCAATGGCGCGCCGCCGACCGCTGCGCGCGTCGGGGTTCCCGGCAGCCGCGAGGCGATGCTGCGTTGGCTCACACCGGGATGGGAGCTTTGGGCGGTCGAGTTCTCGCGCCCCGATGTGGCGGCAGCCGCCCGGTTTGACGAAGCCATGAATTGCTGGATATCGGTGCTTGAGCGAAAGGCCTCCGACCGCTTCGTTCTGCGACGCCGGGTCGAGGTTCGTCCGATGTGCGGCGATGTGTTAGAGGCGATTGTCGGTGTCGATGGCTTCGACCAACGCGATCAGTTTCGTTTGGTGGTTGATGGTCAAGAACAGGAGCCCGCCGACGCGAGGATGATTACCGTCGGTCCCCAACGAAAGCATCGCCGAGTGCAAAGCGGTTCCCCTGCGCCTCCGGTGGCCAAGTGCATGTTTCTCCGCTGGGACTTGCAGCGGTTCGCCGGCAAGACGATCGACCTGGAACTGTCGGCCTCGTCGCCCGACAACCGGCCGCAGCAGTGGTACGGCCTGCGTTTCACCGGCCCGTTGGACCAACCGCCGGAAGAGCCGCTTCCTCAGCCTCAGGCGGCCCTCAGCGACTTGAAACCATCCGGCGTCAAGTCTGCCCGCGAAGGCCTTGGGCCCCAGGCCAACCGCCTTCCCCGATCGAGCAGGGGCGTGTCGTCGATCCGACTTCGGGGACGGGGGTTCGAGCAGGGCTACGGGTTTTCGGCCGGTTCAGAGGCCACGTTCGATCTCGACCCGTCGTGGCGGCGATTCACCGCGTTGGTCGGCTGCTGCGTCGAGGCTGTCGGCCCAGTTCAAGTGCTGATTGACGACGAAGTTGTTCACGAGATTGCCCAGCTTGACGAGCTTTCGCCAGCCGCGCCGATCGACGTTCGCCTGCCGGAAGGTTCGAAGTCGCTCACTCTGCGCGTACTCGGAAGCACCATGGGCTATTCGGCCGCGGCATTTGTCGAAGCCGGCTTTAGCGTCCGGTAAACGGCGTTTTCGGGGCCGCGGTCGCCGTCGCCTCTCTCGGCGTAGAGCTAAGAAAGCCCGCGAAGGCTGGGCAGTTGGGCTGTCGGGAAGAAATGAAAAAAATCCCTCTGGACGTGGTATCGAGAATCGGGATACACTAGCCGCCCAGGTTGCCCGGTCTGCCACGCTCCCGTGCCGGCGGGGATGCTGAGGGAACAGCTCCTCGAATCAACCGGCCTTCCGCGTCTTTAGCGCCCGGTGCAACCGAATCCAGGAGGGATTCGTCATGCGTCAGAACACACCGTCTGATCCGCGTTCCAACGAGGCCGACCGCAATCGTGTTGTCCGCTTCGCTCGGCTGAATTGTTTGTTGTGCGCGTGCAGCAAGGCCGGGCGAACGTCGGCGCTGACGCTTTCGGTGGTTGCCGGTGGAATCGTCGGCTTGATGGCGAGCCATTGCTTGGCCCAAAACGGATCTGATCGGCCGCGCTTGGTGATTCCCTCGGAGGCCGCCATCAAGATCGGCCCGCGTATCGAGCCGCAACCATCGGCCGGCGATGATCGGACTGTTGACGCGCGCAATGCCGTCGAAATGCGCGGCGCGCCCGGTGCAACGCGCGAGCCGGCAGTGCGACGCGCCCATTCGGCCGAGGCCGACGGCGAGGTCGATTTCCGTCGGCCGCAAGCCGCGCCGATTCGGCACGCCTCGCCCGGCGATGCCGGCGACGACACCTCGGGACTGCCTTCGCCGTTGCTTGCCGCTCGGCCCGGACAGGGAGCCGACGCGGCCGACACCCCCGCGCCCAATCGTTCAAGCAACGCGCGTTCTCCCCTGATGGGCGAACCGACGCCGGCAACCTCGTCGCCGCCGAACCAGATGCGCCCGTCGTCCAGCGGCGAGGCCCCTTGGGGCAGCGATCGGCGACAAGCGGTTGATGAACGCGGCAACGTGCCTCTGCCGGCCGACGAGCCGATTGCCCCGGAACGCCCTGCCGACGACGAGTTCGCACGGCCGAGTCCGAAGCCGTCGCCACTGTCCCGCGACGGCGAACCGCTGCCGACTCCTCCCGCCGCCGACAGCCCGAACCGAACCCCCGCGCCCGACGACAAGCCGTTGCCGGCAAGCGACGACGAGCCGTTGCGTCCGATTGCCGAAACGCGCGAAGGCCCCGCCCGGGTCGAGGCGGCCAGTTTCAGCGGCATCACCCCCGGAGTGACCAAACTGGCCGAGGTGGAAAAGATTTGGGGATTGCCCCGCGAGATGGGCAAACAAGACGGATTGCTGATTCAGCGATTCAAGGTCGATCCGTTCGAACGCGTGGAAGTGCATTACGAAGGCGAAACGGTGTCGGCCGTCATGATCCGCTTCGCCGAAGCGTTTCCGGCCTCGGGCGTGGCCAAACAGCTCGAGTTGCTCGATGTCCGCCCGGTGCTCGTCTCGAACGAGCTGGGCGAAATCCTCGGGCAAGCGTTTCCCGAACGGGGCGTCTTGTTCGCCTTCGAGCCCAGCGTTGACGATAAGCCGTCGATGAAAGTGGCGCAAATCATCCTCGAACCGATCAGTGCCGAGCCTTTTGTGTTGCGGGCCGAAACCGATCTGGAGAGCCGCACCAAGTCGGCCTCGCTCGATCTGGAACAGGCGCTAAAGCTCGATCCGAAGAACGCGCGGGCCTATTGGCTCTACTCGCGGGCGCTGGCTTCATTGGGCAAGATCAACGAGGCGGCTGCCGCCGCGGCCGAGGCCGTTGCGCTGGCCCCGAACGATCCGCAGTTCCGCGTCAGCCGCGCGCAAGTGCTCGCCCGCCAGGGAAAGATGGTCGAGGCGATGCAAGAGGCGCAGCGGGCCGTCGCGTTGGCAGAAAAGCGCCCGCACGTCAAAGCCCGCGCTCTGTGCCTGCTGGGCGATCTATCGGCGTCGGGGCCGTCGCCGAACTATCGCCAAGCGTTGCAACTGCACACCGAGGCGGTCAAGCTGGCCGATCAATGGTCGGAAGACAAGCACCCGGCGATTCGGGTTGTAGCCAAAGAAGTGCTGATCGACGCTCACTTGGGCGCGGCCCACGATATCGCCTGGGGCGAGTGGAAAGACAAAGAGGCCGCCGTGCCTCATTGGTTGGAGCGAGCGGCAGCAGCAGCCGACGACCTGATCGCCCGCGAGGGCGCCGGCGAAGACCAGCGATTCCGCGTATGCACCCGCGCGTTGGCGGCCTGCGTGGGCGTCCGCGGCGGGGTGGATCCGACGGTTTGGGCCAAGGCGGTCGTCCATATCGGCGAAAAGCTGATCGCCTCGACCGAAGACCCGTCGCGTCAATCGCAACTGCGTTGGGATTTGGGCATGGCGCTGTACGACGCCCTGCAAACGTTCCAGATGCGCAACGATCACTCGTCGGCGTTGAAATACGGCGAACTGGCCGTGCAACACCTCAGCGCGGCCGACCCGCAACGCTCGCCGGCCACGGAATACCTGCTCGGTCGGCTCTATTTCCGGCTGGGGGCGGTCTATTCGCTGCGACAGAAAGACCACCGTTCGGCCGTGGCTTGGTTCGACAAGGCCGTGCCCCTGCTGGAAAAACCGCTGCCGCCCGAGGCCGCAACCGACGTCGGCCGACACGGCGAAACCTTTGTGAGCATGGGCGTTTCCTACTGGGAGATCGGCAAGCGGGATCAGGCCGTCCGATTGACTCGCCGCGGGGTCGAGTTGATGGAACAGGCCGTGCGGCAAGGCGTTGCCGAAACCGCTTCCCTGGCCGTGCCCTACGGAAACCTTTCGGCCATGCATCGCCAGTTGGGCGCCGCCGAAGAGGCAAACAGGTATCAGACCATGGCCGCCCGAGCCCGAACGAGCCGATAGCCGCCGGCCCCGGCCGAAACGAATCAGACTTCCCCGGAGCGATGGGCGCCGGCGGCGCGGGGCCAATTCCCGCAGATGTCAGAGGCTGTCCGGAAGGCGGCGAACAGGGGCGCCCTCTTCCAGTGGGCAAGGGAGACTTTGCGGAAAGCCTCTCAGTCTTTCAACTGATTCCACACCGCCGCGATGCGCCGCACGGCCGCGTCAATCTCCTCCTCGGTATTCGTGTGCCCAAGGCTGAACCGCAGCGATCGAGCGGCCTGCTCCAACGAAAGCCCCATCGACATCAACGTGGGCGACACCTCGGCCGCCCCGCTGGAACAGGCCGATCCGAGGGAACAAGCAATGCCATTGATGCTCAACGCGACCAGCAACACCTGACCATCAACCGCCGGAAAGGTGACGTTGCTCGTTTGCGGCACGCGCGGACCGGCAACTCCGTTGATCGCCGCGCCCGGAACGGCCGCCAACAACGCCGATTCGAATCGCTCGCGCAATCGCCGCATCCGCGCAGCCTCGGCAAAGCCTTCGCGGATGCTCAAATCGAGGGCTTCGGCCATTCCCACCGCCAAGGCGACCGACTCCGTTCCCGGCCGGAGCGAACCTTGCTGCGCGCCGCCGAACATCAGCGGGCGAATCGGCACGTCGCGTCGAAGCACCAGTGCGCCAATGCCGATCGGGCCGCCGAACTTGTGCGCGCCGACCGCGAGCGACGACACCCCAAGGTCGGCGAAGCGGATCGGCATCTTTCCGGCTGCCTGCACCGCATCGGTGTGAAACGGCGTCCCAACGTTGCCGCAAAGGCCGGCCAATTGCTCGATCGGCTGGACGACGCCCGTCTCGTGATTCGCCATGGTGACGCTGACCACGGCCGTTTCCGCTGAAAGCCAACGTTCGCAGGCTTCGACCACAACCACCCCGCGTTGATCGACAGGGATCGTATCGAGCCGCCAGCCCTGCTCGAGCAGGTGCTCGGCCGGTTCCAGCACGCTTTGGTGTTCGATTGCCGAAATCATCACCTGCCCGGGGCTCGAACGGCGCGCCCGGGCAATGCCCAACAGGGCAAGGTTGTTCGCCTCGGTCGCACTTGAGGTGAACACCAAACGGTCGCCCGAGGCTGCCGACAGATCGGCCCCCAACGCAGCGGCCACACGCCGTCGGGCCTCCTCCAGCAGTTTTTGGGCCGCCTGGCCTAAGCCATGCTGGCTCGCAGGATTGCCCAAATCCTGCTGCCAAACGCGCCGCATGGCGTCAACCACCTCGGGGCGGATCGGCGTGGTCGCATTGTGGTCGAGATTGATGAAACCCATGCGTCACATTATTGACGGTTGTGCAGGGAAGGCAACGGCGGGCGGCCGCCCGGGCCGAAAAACTGACGAACCGATCGGCCAATGCTCGGCCGAATCGCCCCGCTCATCCGAGGGGCGATTCGGGTTGGCCCGTGCGACGGAACGAGTTCGCACCGTGGGAAAAACGGCCCAAGGGCTTGCAACTCCTGGCCCGAGCTGCGTTCCGTCCTTCACGGTTTCGTCGAGAAAGCAACTCCGAGGCGATCGCCGCCGACTTGCCGGGCCAGACCATTCCCCGCGCCAATGCCCCGCGCCGGCGCTCCGTGCTAATGTGCCGTGCCAAAGCTCTATACCAGTCTTCCGCGTCAATACCCCGCGCCGATGTTCCGTCCCGATGTTCCGTGCCAGTATCCCGCATCAAGCCGGCGGGAACTGCGGTTGCCCTCCGGGTCGCCGTTTGAGTATGATTCTGCCCGCTCGCTCCGCCGGCAAGTGCGAGTTGCACGCGGGTCCGGGCGTCTTTTGATCCTCAGAGAAACAATGCAACCGCGAGGCTTCTGTTCGCGGAAGTCGGTCGCATGCCGTTCGGCCGGTTTGCATCGGTGCTGTGAGGGTCAAGCCATGAGTTGACAGACAAATCGTCTATTCGGTCGAAGGAGTCGCCGATGAGCAGACGGTCTTCCGGCACGGCGCTGCGCGCCATCGTCATTCTCACGGTGTTGGCGGTTCTGCCTGTGTTGGCCTTGGGCAGCGCCGTGGTGCCCGATTCGGTTCGCGATTGGTTGTCGCGCTATTGGCCCGCCGTCAAACCGGCGACCGCGCCTGCCCCATCGCCGTCGCCGCAGTTTCAGCCGGTTCCAGCAACGGCCGTGCCGCCGCTGAACTCCACGGCGCCGTGGCAATCGGGCGGCGAGAACGTTCATCCGGCCAACCCGCGTGTTGGGCCGTCGGGCCTGATCGCCCACGGCGGCGAAAACCAACGATTCGCGCCGGCAGCGGCTTCGGGGCATCGCACCGCTGGGGCGCCGCTCGATGCTCCGGTCCGTTCCCCCGATTACGCCCCGGCCGCACTGCCGCCAGCCGACGCCATTGCCGGCCGGCCGACGCCTCTGCCGCAGCCGTCTTCGGCACAATCGCCCTGGGCGTCCAACGCCCCCGAAGCCGGTTCGAGCGAATCCAACGATCGCGCAACAGCAGTGCTGCCGATCAGCTACCAGGCGCCTCCCCGCGAATCGCCCGACGCGAGGGCTGCGGCCGCGGTGTCGCATCAGTACGATGCCCCCATCCCGATGGCCGAGATGCCTGCTGCGGCCTCACCGGCGGGTTCTGGCAACTGGTCTGCCGGAGCGCAAGGCGACGGCAACCAAGGCGCACAGTTCCAGTCGTTCCAACGTCGGCTGCACGATTTGGGCGCAACCTATTTGTTGCTCGAAACCTGGGGCAGCCAGCAGCAGTTGTACCGTTGCTTCTGCAAGGTGGCCATCGGCGGGAACCCGAATTGCACGCGGCATTTCGAGGCCACCGACCCCGACCCGCTCCGCGCCCTGGCCGTGGTGACCGAACAGGTCGAGCACTGGCAACACGCTCAACCGTAGCGGCCGAGGCAGCGGCGACAACGGAAAAAACCTCGCCCGGCGGCGATTGCCAACGGGCCGGACTCGCCACCGATCGCGCGGCGTTCTGCCGTCGTCTTAGCGGCGTTTCGCTGCCTTCTAGGCTGGCGCAACAGCCCCGGAGAATCGCTTGCCGTTGGCGGCTTCGCACCGCATAATGGCGGTATGGCCGAAGGCTTCGATCCGTATCTCAGTTGGCTGGGGATTCGCGACCCGCGACGGCCGCCGAATCACTACGCGCTGCTTGGTCTGGCCCTGTTCGAAAACGATCCCGAGGTGATCGCCCACGCCGCCGACCGGCAGATGGCCCATGTCCGCACCTTTCAAACCGGGCCGCGCAGCGCCGAGTCGCAGCGGATTCTCAACGAACTGGCGGCCGCGAAGATCTGCTTGCTCAACCCCGCGAAAAAACAAGCCTACGACGCCGCTCTGCGGCAGCCGGCCGCGGCCCTGCCCATCTCGCGCGCGGCGCAAACATTCGCGCCCACGGCCACCCCGGTGGCAACTCATAGCCTGCCCCCGCCCCGACCACCCGAAATCGCTCCGCCGGCGGTTGCACCCCCAACCATCATCACGGGAATGGCCGAGCCGGTGGCGGCCAAGCCGGTGGCCATCGCCATCGAGGCCGGTTCGCCCCCGCGCGGCGTGCCTGTCTCGACCGTGTTGATCGCCGTGCTTTCCATCTCGGTGCTGGTGCTTTTGAGCCTGATTGTTTGGTTGAGCATCGACCCGGCGGCCCGCGAGCTCGTAAAGAACGGTCAAAAAAATCAACAGCAGAACGGACAGCAAAACCGGCAGCACAATGGCTCGGGCGAGGCCCCGGTCGATCGATCGCCCCCGGGCGCCACCCCGGCGACCGATCAGCCGTCGCCCGCCACGCCGGCGCCGCCGCACCCGCCGCAAGCCGCTCCCGGCGGTCGCAAGCCGAGCGAGCCTCCTGCCGCCGATCCCTCGAAGACGCCGACCCGCTCGGGCGAACAACCGCGGCAGCCCCCGACAGAGCCTTCGCCCGAAGAGCCGCCGACCGATCCGGCCATGCCCACGCCCGGCGCCAACCCGCCGGCGAGCGAGCCGCGCGGCGAACCCCAGCCGCCCGTCGCGCCCCCGGCTGAAACCCCAAGCACTCCAACAACCCCAACCGAGCCGTCTGAGCCAACCGAGCCATCCGAGCCGCCTGCTCAGCCGCCCACCGAGTCGCCGTCGCAACCGCCCACCCAAACCACCGAAAACGGCAACCCGAAAGACCCGTCGGCCGCGCCAAGCCGTCAGCCGCGAGTGCAGCCCGACACGCGTCACGAAATCCCCAGCGGGCCAACCTTCGATGAGGCCGTCAAAACCATCCGCGAATTGTTTGCCGAGTCGTACTCGTCCGCCGTCAACGCGCCCAAACGCAAGGCCTTGCCCGAGGAATTGCTCCGCCGGGCTCGTCAAGAACGTTCCGACGCGGTGGCTCGCTATGCCCTGCTCAACGAGGCCTACGAGCAGGCGATTGAAGTGGGCGACGCCGTCCGCTTCGAGGCCGCCGTCGGAGCGATCGCCCGCGACTATCGGGCGTCGTGGCCGGCGCTGGCGCTGGCCGGCATCACCCGCGCCGTCAAGCGAACGCGCGACCCGGCCGTGGCGCGCGAGTACATCCGCCTGTCGATCCAAATGGCGACGAAGGCCGCCGACGAAAATCACATGGACGAATCGGTGGCGTTGGCCACCGCCGCCCGCGACATGGCCCGAGAACTGGCCCTCCGCACCAAAGACACCAAAGACGGCAAACGCGACTCGGAAACCGTGCGCGAGGCCGTGGCCGTGATGAAAGATGTCGAGCAACGCCGCGATCAATATGCCGAGTTCCACAAGGCCGAGTTGCGACTGGCCGAACAGCCCGACGACGCCGAAGCGCTGCGGCTCGTCGGCCGCTTCCACTGTCTGGTGCGCAACGATTGGCGGCGCGGGCTGCAAGCACTGGCGCAGGCCGACGAAACCGTCAAGAAACTCGTCGAGGCCGAAACGCAAACGCCCTCCGAACCGCTCGCCCTGGCCGATCAGTGGTTCGAAGCCGTTGCCGACGCCGAAGCCGCCCTGCGGCCGGTGTGCCAAGCCCGCGCGCTGCATTGGTACAGTCGAGCCGTCGACGGGCTGTCCGGCTTGCAACGCGTGCGCGTCGAAGCCCGAATCAAAGAACTCAAAGAAGCCCGACTCAAGTCGGGCTGACCCCGCCGCGATCGATGGCCGGGGTTGAAGGCGATCGGTGTGGCCATCAGCAGCACGCAGCGCGACGGGAAGGATTGCAACGAGGTGCGCTACTACATCCTCAGCCGGCAGATGTCGGCGCGAGATTTCGCCCGCGCAGTGCGGGGCCATCGGGGGATCGAAAACCGGCTGCATTGGCAGCCATTGATGGCCGCAATAGCGGTGCGCTGGGGCCGAACAACGAAAGGTCGCCACCTGCCGGCCCGCTGGCACCTGGAGTGCAACCACTGCCGGCCGCACAGTTCGCTGGGGTACGCGACCCCTGCGGGGTTCGCCGTCGGGTGTGCGGCTGCTGTCGCTCCGGCTATGGCGACGCTCCCGCAGCCGCACAGCCGAGACCCTGAAGTTCCAACCCATCCGATACTCTCATAACCCCTGGTACCGAAAACGGGGCATTTCAGTGCCATTCGCGGAACGAAACACCGTTGGCGAACGTCTCTATTGGTGCTATGCCAATCTTGGAATGGCCGAAATGGCGGTCCACGGGCACTGCGCTGTTTACGAACGCAAACACTTCATGGTTAGAGCTCGCTTATACAAGGGCTTAGTTACCGGCACGATGTCGCCACGAACGCTCATGCGGGACCAAGCCATACGAATGAGACTGCCTCAAGAGTGTGTCTACTGTGGATCAAAAGAGAGCTTGTCGATCGATCACATTGTACCGACTAACCTCGGCGGCGAGGACGTTGGCGATAATTCAATCTGGGCGTGCCGGCGCTGTAACTCATCGAAATCCGATAAAGATCTGTTCGAGTGGTGGGCGATGGCTCGCAGTGGACTTCCTCCACTTTTGGTAATACGAGTGTATTTGAAGCAGGCGATACGATATTTCCGATGTCGTGATCTTCTTGCGTCGGAGTGGCAATCAATCAAGAACAGCCCGTTCAAATTGGATTTCCTGCCCGACACGTTTCCTGCACCTGGGCAGTTGGTATTCTCTCCTCACCATGCACGAAAGGCGGCTTTTGAATAGCTCTACGCTGCGAGCGTAGTGATCCATGCGTCCTAAGAGTCCATAGGCTTCTGGAAGGGGCGAGGAAGACTCTCGGTGTCACGGCGACGGAAGCGACATGGCCCAGGAGTTTTGGACTTTGCAATAGCGAAAACACATCGTCGGTGAAGGCGGCCGCTTCAACTGGCCCGTGAGCAGTCTATGTGCGAACAACGTAAGCCGAACGCCGTCAGAGTCGGACGGATTTGCAAGAACACTCTGCTGCTCTTGACGGTTGGCATCGCGGGCTGTCAAGTCGGCAGCTTCGGCGGCGACGTGCGGTCGGCGGCCAGGGAAGCGCAATGCAAGAGAAATCTGCGGGCGCTTTACGATGCGCTGGTAGAATTCGTTGCGCTGCATGGCGACGTGCCGCGCGGTGAAGATGGAAAAGCGTCGATTGAGCCGCTAAACGACCCCAAGGTGCAGAAGGCGGTCGGCATCGACTTTTCAACATTGAGATGCCCGGCTGACAATTCGCCGGGGCCATCCTATATGCTCAATCCCGCCTTGTCGGCACACGACTTGGGCAGCACTTCTGCGACCATCATCGCATGCGATCGCCTTCCCAATCATCTTGGAGCGCGCACGCACAACAGTGTCACGGTTGTGTTGATCGGCGATGGGACCACGGTAGTGATGGACCTCTCGCCGAAAGAGCAGCAAGAATGGCGACGATTGTTTCTATCGGGCGACAAGCGCGCGGGCAGCGTGACTACGAAGGATGGGTCGAAAGGAAACTGGACAAGCAGTGGTGTCCTGTGGTACGTCGGGCACGAAAGAGGATGCGTGCCGAACGAGTGAGGCCAAGGTCGCGGCCGATTGCACACTCGTCGGTCGGCCTCGATGCGTTAGCGATCTGAGCATCAAAGCTGTTTTGTGCAATCCAGGTTTCGAGAAGTTGGTGCGACTTGCCGAGGGGAGGCGGCAACATGGATCGCCGCAGGCAGGAAAAATCCCTGGGAAACGGTCGATTGAGTGCTGACGCCGGAACGGCCCGAAAGCGACTACGCAGTCTCGGTTGTCCCCAACAGGCCGCCATCCTCGCCCGTTTCTTCAAAACAGGCCCCGGCCAGTATGGCGAAGGCGACCGGTTCATCGGCGTAAAAGTTCCGGCGACTCGGAAGGTCGCCAAGGAGTTCGGAAATCTGCCTGTCCCCGAAGTCGAATCGCTCCTGCATTCCGACATCCACGAAGAGCGTCTGCTGGCGCTGGTGATTCTCGTCGCCCGGTTCCAAAAGGGCGACGGAGCCGCTCGCAAGTCGATCTACAACCTCTACTTGGCCAACACCCGGCTCATCAACAACTGGGATTTGGTCGACCTGTCGGCGCCGCAAATCGTCGGCGGCTACCTCGAGAGCAGGAACCGCCGGCCGCTCGACCGGCTGGCCAAGTCGGCGAGCTTGTGGGAACGGCGGATCAGCGTCGTGGCTACCCATTGGTTCATCCGTTGCGGCGACTTTGCCGACACGTTGCGGATCGCCGAAAAGCTGCTGGGCGACAAGGAAGACCTCATCCACAAGGCCGTGGGCTGGATGTTGCGGGAGGTCGGAAAGCGCAACACAGCGGCGCTGGAGGAGTTTCTCGGAAAGCACTGCGCGATTATGCCCAGGACAATGCTGCGATACGCCATCGAAAGGTTCACCGAGGAGAAGCGGCAGAAGTATTTGGGCGAGAAGGCACGGGCGGCGCGGCGCCGGCAGGCCCGACCAGGGCGATGAGATGCCGCCCTCCGCGGGTCGTCGAGCACGAAATCCGCTGCTTCCCGCTCGGCGGCGGTTCTTCTTTGCGAACGCGGCATCCACGATCCAAGGCCGTCGTCTTCCGGTTGGCCGCGGCACCCTGCCGTTGCCGTCGTTTTGCCGCCGCCGATCGATTATCCGTCGTTGACCTGTTCTGAACGCCTTCATTCTGCCGGCCCGCGTCATGCGTTTCCACCGGCGTTTCCACCGGCGTTTGCGTCCATCGGGACCGCTTGCAGGGAATCGTCGGCCGCGACACATCCGGCGAAGCGTGTTCCGCGAAGAATCAAGCAGATCAAACGGCGACTCAATTGCGTATTACAAAGGGAGCAAGGGCCAGGCGAAGGGCTTTGCCGCGGAAAGGACGGGTTCGATGAAGGCGCAGAAACTCACGTATC
>JARKPK010000124.1 GCA_029975295.1 Thermoguttaceae bacterium
CGTGAGGAATCCGTCGCCCTGGTCATCGCCGCCCGATTTGGCGGGCTTTGCCGTGACCAACTCGTTGCCCTCCACCTGGCCGGCCACAGCCAGTACGCCCGAACGGACAGCCACGGCCTGAACGGATGCCGATCCGGCCAAAGTGGTGGCAAAGGTGCGGCGGAATTGGCTGTCGAAAACGACCAAGAAGGCTCCACCGCCTTCCCGGCCGAACGAATCGGGGGTTTTGGGCGGACTGAAGGCCGACGTCCCGCCGACGTAGATGTTTCCTTGCGCGTCGGCGGCGATGGCGCGTGGGCGAATGGTGTTCCCTTTGCCGTTGCCGAGTCGGGCAAGCAGCAGCGTAGCGGCTTCACTGACGCCTGACTTTGGATCGATGCGGACCACGGCCGTAATGTGGTTGGCTGCCGTATTGTACGCATGCTGGAAGGCATCGAACTTGGGCATCGGCAAGGTTTCGTCCAAGTTTCGCGAGGATCGGAGCCAGATGGTGTTGCCGCCCGCGGACTCCCCGGTCACGTAGAGCTTGCCGTCGTCGCCCCAGACAATTCGATAAGCCCGAGTGTCGGCCATGAGATGTCGGTCGGCAACTTCTTGTCCGCCCCACGCATAGGCTTGCCATCGCTGTTCGCCGCGCAGGTCGTAGGCGCGAACGAATGCCACTTGCACTGGGTAGCGCTTCTGTCCCGGAGGAGTGCCGTGCTTGTTGTCGAACCCGACGACGAAGACCATTTGCGATGTCGGATCGCACGCCACATCGTTGACGAAGCCTCCGGCAACGTTGAATTCACCGATGGAATGACCCTCTGCATCAAGAATCGAGACTCGCTTATTGGCCAGAACCACAGCTCCACCGTTGGGACCGGCGCAAACCCTCGCGTCGTCGCCTCCGACGGCGGCCTGCCAGCGCTTGGCCTTGCCGGCCGCGTCCCAGCAAAGCACACCGCCTCGACCGGCAACGAGCAGTCGCCCCTTGAGGTCGCAATCCATATCGGACGGTACAATCTCGCACGGCCGATCGGCAATGTGCTTGCCGTCGACGCTCCAAAGCGTGATCCGACCTTCTCCACCCTCCACTTTCTTGCTCTTGTCGCCGGTGACCGTGGCATCGGCAAGGCCGCCGGCCACCACCACGCCGCTCGGCAAGACAGCGACGGCGCGAAGCTCGTCGTGTTTCGAACCTCCCCAGTAGCTCGACACAACGGCTTCGGCCGCCGTGGCGAGCGTTGCGGTTGTTGTTGCACATAGGAACATTGCGAGTCGCATCATGGGATTGGTCCTCCGGAGGGCTGTTGGCATCGTCGGGAAATGGATCGAGAGGGCATTTCGGCCGAACGGCCTATTGGTCCTCGCGTTGCGCGCTTTGGAACCGCGGCTGCCCAGTGTGCGCGATTCTACGCAAAACTCCCAAGAACGGCAAAGGTAGTGGGGACGCAATCCATGGCAGTTGACACAAACTCCATCGCCGATCGTTCTGGGGCAAACTGGGCGAGCGTGGGCGTATAGAACGAGTGGGCCCCGACCACTGAATCCTCCGAGATCGCGCAGATTATGTGGATTTCACGGAGCGGCTTCCGACTCGGCGAACCCGCAAAGTTTGACTGTTCTTCGTGGGGGCCGAAATCCGAATAGTCTCTCTGGGCTGATTTGCGGGGCCGGCTGGCTCCGAGGGGAGTCCCTTGGACATGCCAAAGAGATTTGGGCCTAGGAACGTGGCGGCGCAACATCTCGGACGGTGTTGCATAGACAGCGACGGCGGTCAACCCACGAACATGAACGGAGCGGGCGAAATCGCCGGCTAAAACCTGGCTCTTGGGCTATGCGCCGTTGGCCATCGCAATGGCTGCGCTGCGCGTTCAACGACGGTTTGCTCCGGAATATTTCGACGACGCCGTGACAAAGCTAGGGCATTGGAGATCGCGTCTGCCGTTGCTTGCGACGCTGCGAATCGGAGACGCAGGACTCTGCGCTACGGAGTGATAGGGGGGACCATGCTCGATCATATTCGCACGAATGCCTCGGCGGTGACGAAGGCCAGCGGTGGGGGACTGCCTCCCGCGAGTCGGAGCGCGGAGATGTTCCGCGGAGTGGTTCTTGCAGGGTTGATCGCCGCGTGTTGGGCTGCTCCTGTTTGCGGCGAAACGGCCGGACGATTGCAGGCCCTTAGCGGCACCAACAGCCAAAGCGTTCGCAACGAGGCGGTTGCCGCCATTCCGATGGAGAAGCTGGACGCCAAGTCGCAGGCGAAAGTGAAAGAGGTGTTGGGCAATCTGACGGTGTTTCGCCGATTGCCGATTCGGGTGATTGAGTGCGATCCCGATCTTTATCTATTCGTCGTACGGCATCCGGACGTGATGGTGGGCATGTGGGAAACGCTCAAGCTTTCGCAACTGCAATTGCGCCGCACCGCCCCGAACAACTTTCGGGTGGTGGAATCGGACGGAACGACCATCAATTTCGAGTATCTGTACCAAACTTACGATACGCACATTGTCTATGCCGAAGGCGTGTACACCGGTGCGTTGGCTAATCGACCCGTTCGCGGAACGTGCGTTTGCGTGCTGAAGACGGGCTATGTTCGGGAAACGAACGGCCGCTATTGCATCACCAGCAGACTCGACGCCTTCCTGAGCGTCGAGCCGGGTGCGATCGAAATCGTGGCCAAGACCCTTCAGCCGATCGGCGGTCGGGTGGCCGACAGCAACTTCGTGCAAACCCTGGCGTTTGTCGCCAGCCTGTCGGAGACCGCCGAAGCCAACCCCGAGGGGTTGCATCGACTCAGCCAGCGATTGACAAACATTTCGCCGGAGCTGCGCGAGCAGTTCGATCAATGCGTCGAGAAAGTGGCTCAGGGAGCTGCGGCTGGCCGTGGAGTTGAACTTGCCGTTCCACAGGTCCAGCGGGCCACGGCGGGCGGTCCTACGGCCGCGCAGCATCTAGCGCCGCTGCGCCGTTAGCGAGCTTTCTCGGCTGATGAAGCCAGTTTTCGCGCAACAGTCCGCGCGTGCGCCGGCCGGGCCACTGCGCGGCGGATCGCCGCCCCTGGCCGGAACCGGGCATCAGAGCGGCTTTTCGTAGATGCGGTAGGTCTTGTAGCGCCGCGCGCCAACGCCCTCGATGGTTCGATTGATGGCCGTGTTGTCTTCGAGGGTCCAACCCAACTCGGCGCCGGTGTGCCCGAGAACGTACTTGCCGTATTGCAGCACGCGCAAGATCATCAGCGCCGCGACCCCGCGATGGCGATACTCGTCGATCACGTCGAGGACGAGCATTCGAGCCGTCTTGATCCGCTTCATCCGGTGCATCAGGCGGATGGCGTTGATTGGAAGCCCCCATCGGGTCAGGGTGCCGTTGAGCGGCCGAATGGCCTCGTTGAAGTCGGGGATGGTGATCGAAAACCCTACGGCGCGCTGGTCGATTTCCGCCAGAAGAACGAATTCGGGCACCGTCAGCTTGCGAAGCTGGCACGCCATGTAGAGGAATTCCTCTTCCGTCAGCGGGACAGCGCCCCAGTTGTCCGACATGGCCTGGTTGTACACCTGGCGACATCGGGCCACTTCGGCGTCGAAATCTTCTCGGCGGAAGGGCCGCACGCGGACGCCGGTTCGCTCGGCAATTCGTTCGGCGCGCGGCCCCAAACGCGCGGCGATATCTTGCGGATCTTCAAACCAATAAGCGTAGAGGTCTTTCGCTTTGGCCAAGCCCCACGACTCGAGCAACTCGGCATAGTAGATCGGGTGGTGATTCATCATGGCGCGCGGGGGCCAATCGAAGCCGTCAACCAGCAAGCCGCAACTGTAATTGGTGGAGTAATCGATCGGGCCCCGAATTGCGTTGCGGCCTCGGTCTGCAACCCAGCGGGCGGCGGCATCAAGTAAGGCGTGAGCGACCGACCGGTCGTCGATCGATTCGAACATGCCGAAGCAGCCGAGGTTTTCGCCGGAGTGGCGGTTGTAGTTGGGATCGTCGCTTGCCAAAATCCGCCCGACCGGCTCGCCGCGCCGAAGGGCCACGAATGGCTGCGCGGCGCCGTGGCTGTAGAACGGGTGCCGGCGAGGATCGAGAAACTCGCGGACCTCGGAGATCAAAGGGGGAACCCAATGCGGATCGCGGCGGTAGATCGACCAAGGGACTCGGACAAACAGGTCGAGCAGCCTTCGGTCGGTCACAGGAATCACATCGAGCCCTTCCGAACCGCCGACAAGAGCGCCCAAGGCCGTGGATTGCTGTTCGGATCGGCTGCCGGTCGCTGCGGACCCGGGCCCGACGATTAGGCGGCGGCGAGGCTGCGGGGTGTCGCCCGGCAGAGCGGATGGGTCGTCGAAGTCGTAGATGCGGTAGGTCTTCGTAATGATGGCGCCGCCCTTTTGCAACGCCCCGCGCGAGAGCGAATTCGACTCGAGCACCCAAGAGAACTCGGCCTCTTCCAGTTTCCATCGCATGGCCGCCGGCAGCAGCCCGTTCATCAACACCAGACCGATGCCCATGCGCTGGTACTCGGGCAAAACATTCGTGCTGATGATGCGCACCCGCTTTATGGCGCTCTTGTTCATCAGCAGCCGCAAGAAGCCGAAGGGCAGCAGTCGGCCGTCGATTGCTTTGATTCGCGGGTTGTAGTCGGGCAAAGCGAAGGTTGCGCCGACCATTCGGCCATCGACTTCCGCGCCGACGGCCAATTCGGGCACGATCAGGTGTTTCAGGGCGTCGGCAGTGTGATCGATTTCGGCCTTGGTCATGGGGACGAATCCCCAGGTGTTGACCAGTGCACGGTTGTAGATTTCGAGAAACGCCGTCACGTCTTCGCGGAACCGCTTGCGGTCGAGCGGCCGAGTGACGACGTTGTACCGTTCGATGATCTGTTCGGCGACGGGCTGCAGCTTCGCTTGCAGCTTCGGCAGCATTTCGATGTTGCCCCAAAAGGCGTACATGTCCTGCGTTTTTCGAAAACCGTAGTTCTCGACGAGCTGCTGATAGTAAGGCGGATTGTACGTCATCATGAACATCGGCGGAGTGTCGAATCCGTCGATGAGCAGGCCAAGTTCGTAATTCAACGAAGGATTGCATGGTCCGCGGAGCGAGTACACTCCCTGATCGGCGAACCATTGGCGCACCGCGGTGAACAGTCCGTTGGCCGCTTCCTGATCGTTCGTGCATTCGAAGAAGCCGAAGAATCCTCGGCGTTCGTTGAACCGCAGGTTGTGATGCACGTTGAGAATCGCGGCGATTCGTCCGCAAACCCGCCCGTCGCGATAGGCCAGAAAAGTCTGCGCGGAGTTCCGGGCATAGAAGGGATGGTTGCCGTAGCCGACCATGTCGTGCTGGTTCTTGCGCAGCGGCGGAATCCAGCAGGGATCGCCTCGATAGATTTCCCAGGGCAGAGCAAGGAACTGACGCTGCTCCGCCCGAGTTTCGACCGGCTTGACTGTTAGGCTTGCCATTGCGACGTGCGATTGATCGTCTTGCTATAGCGGAGAAAGGGCAAAACCGGATTCTATGGAACCGTGGGCAAACAGTGCAACACCGGTATCGGCGGCTGCGAGAAGGCGGCGGTTTTCTGTCGGTCGGCTCTGTTACTCGGCCAATAGGCCGGTTTGCCTCTGTTTTGCCTGGAACAACAATGCGATCCGGCGAACCGATGGCAGGCAGACCGTCGGCCGAAGAGGTCGCGGAACGCGATGCGTTGCGATACGCCGTCGCGCTCGCGGCGGCAACGGCACGAGCTATTTCCCAGCGGTCGAAGCGATCATGCGGCGGAAGTCGTCGAAAAGGTAATCGCTGTCGTGCGGACCGGCCGAGGCTTCCGGGTGATACTGCACGCTGAAGGCCGGATGCCGCTTGTGACGGACTCCTTCGATCGTCTCGTCGTTGAGGTTCAAGTGCGTCACTTCCAGGTCGGCGGGCAGGCTATCGGCCGCAACGGCGAAGCCGTGGTTCTGCGTGGTGATTTCCACCCGGCCCGTGCCGTGATTGATGACCGGCTGATTCGCCCCGCGGTGGCCGAACTTCAGCTTATACGTCTTGGCCCCGCAGGCGAGGCTGAGCAGTTGATGCCCGAGGCAGATGCCGAAGATCGGTTTGCGGCCGAGCAATTCAGCGATGGTTCGTTGCGCATAGTCGAGCGGCTCCGGGTCGCCCGGACCGTTGGAAAGGAACACGCCATCGGGTTTGTACGCCAACACTTGTTCCGAGGTCGCCGTGCCCGGCAGGACCGTGACGCGGCAGCCCATGTCGAACAGGTGCCGGGCGATGTTCCATTTCATGCCGAAATCCAAAGCGACGACATGAGGGGCGTCGGCCGATACGTTCGGTCGCGGAACGGCGTTGAGCCTCGCCCACGGGCTGAGGGGATTCGACCACTCGCTTGCCCGATCGGGAATGACCTCGCGGACCAAATCGCGCCCCACCAGACCGGGGCTCGCCTGGGCCTTGGCCACCAATCGAGCGTCGTCGAGATCGACGCTGGACAACACGCCCTTCATGGCGCCGCGGATGCGAATCCGCCGCACCAAAGCGCGCGTGTCGATCCCTTCCATGGCAACAATGCCGTGGGCCTTCAGGTAGTCGTCGAGCGAACCTTCCGCGCGGAAGTTGCTCACGCGACGGCTTCGCTGCCGCACCACGAACCCGGCCAGGTGCGGTTTATGGCTTTCGTGGTCTTCCTGGTTGACGCCGTAGTTTCCGATCTCCGTATAGGTCATCGTGACAATTTGGCCGCGATAACTCGGGTCGGTTAGAATCTCCTGGTAGCCGGTCATCGAGGTGTTGAAGCAGACTTCTCCGTCCACTTCGCCCACCGCGCCGAACGCCGTGCCGACGTAAACCGTGCCATCTTCCAGAGCCAATTTAGCGATTTGCGACATGGACCTTGCACCGCCATTCCCAACCGCGTGACGAACAACGCGGCGACAAAACTATAAGACCCGTAATCGGGCAGCGGCCCACCGCTGCTTCCGGCAACAACCAGCCGAATGGATACGATCCCAATCGAGCAGCCCGTGCGAGCCGAGCAACGCGGTGCTCGGCCGGTCGCCTTTTCGAGCGGCGATCGTTCCGCCGGTTTCGGCACAGCTTCCGAAGGCCTTGAACCGCACCATCCACACCGACTAAAGTCGGTTCACCAAACCAACCGATAGGATGGTATATTGACTGCGGGTTCTCGGTTCGCGTCGATCGACATCGTTGCGTTTCCGAGCAGTCAACCCTGGAGGTCCTTGTACCGGCGAGCAAGGGCCTCCATTTTTATTTTCTTGGTTCGCAACACGTGCATGGCGACAAAAAGCCAGCCGTCTGGTCGCCCGCAAAGCGATGACGCCGACAACGGCGGCCGCCAACACTTCGCGGGCAGACCCGATATTTAACCCAGAGATTCTAACGGAAACCGCCGCCGCCGACCAGAACCGCCCCTTCGACGGGCATGGCCGATCTCTTGGGGCCGTATTCGGCCGTGTTCCGGCGGTCAATTCTGACTTGTGCCGCTCGTTTTCCGAAGCACCGCAACAAGACTGGCCCCGGCCCGATATCCCCTCGGACGCCTGCCCGATAGAACGGCCAGCAGATGGCGGCTCTCGCCGTAGAAAACACGTGTCAGCAGACTGTTGATCCAACGAGCGGGCATGCGGAAGTCGGTGCCCGCCTGCCCCCCTGCCCTGCCTTTGAATCGGGCTAGCCGGCGCGCCCAGCGAATCAGCGGCAGCAGGCGCGCGTTGAAGTACGAAACCAGCAGCGTTTGTGCCGACAGAGCGCGCCAAAGATCGATCAACCGATCGGAAGTGTATCGACGGAAATGGCCGAACGCTTCGTCATGCGGACTCCATAGCCGAGGGTCGGCCGGCACAGTCACGACGAACAGGCAACTCTTCGGGGCCGCTTGCCAGATCGATGCGAACATCGCATGGTCTTCGGCGACATGCTCGAGCACATCCATTAGCAGCACGGCCCGCACGTCGGGCCAAGCCGTGCCGATGACCTCGGGCGCTTGGCCCGTGCGAAACTCAACCGCCGGAAACCGCTGTTGCGCCAGCGAGACCGCCTCGGGCGAACTATCTACGCCCAGGCAGCGGTAGTCCGACGCAAGTGAGGCAAGGTTCGCGCCCGTGCCGCAACCGATGTCAACAACCAACCGGTCGGCAGCGGCCGGCAGCGAGGCCGCCAGCAGGTCGCGAATGATCATCCGACGGGCAACGAACCACCAGTGGCGCTGCTCGATGTCGGCATGCAGACGGAACTGAGCCGTTTCCACTGAATAGGCCCACGCAATGAGTAAGGAAGCTGCCAGCGCAGCGAACCAGCCGATTGCTCGCCGTCAATCTTCGCCCACCTTGCCCAAACACCGGCCGATCTGGCGAACCGCTTGTCTTAGACGACTCTCGTTTTCGACCAGCGCCAATCGCAGATGACCTTCTCCGGCCGGTCCGAACGCGGCGCCTGGGCTGACTACGACGTTGGCCTCTTTCAACAGCTTCATTGCGAATTCGAAAGAATCGAATCGCTGCGCCCACACTTCGGGCACTTTCGCCCAGACGAACATCGTGGCCTTCGGGCGCTGAATCGTCCAACCGAGTCGTTCAAGCCCGTCGCAAAGCACGTCGCGCCGCTGCTGATATATTCGGGCCTGCGCCTCGACGGCAGCCTCCGTTTGCCGCAATGCGACGATGGCCGCGATTTGGATTGGGCGGAACATCCCGTAGTCGTAGTAACCTTTGATCGTGGCCAGCGCGCGAACCATCTCGGCGTTGCCGGTGCAAAACCCCACGCGCCAGCCCGCCATATTGTAGCCCTTGCTCATCGTGGTGAACTCGACGCCCACTTCGATCGCCCCCGGGGCCGCCAAAAAGCTCGGCGTTTTGTAACCGTCGAACACCACGTCGGCATAGGCCAAGTCGCTAATCACCATGAAGCCGTATTTGCGGGCCAGTTTGACCAACTCGCGGTAGAAGTCGGCCTCGACCACGGTTGTCGAAGGATTGTGCGGATAGTTGACAATGGCCACCTTCGGCCGCGGCACCAAATGGCGGCAGGTGTAATCGAGATTGGCCAAGTACTTTTCGCAATCGGTGGCCTCCAGTGTGATGGCGTTCGCGCCGGCCATCGCGACGGCATAGAGATGGGCTGGAAAATAGGGCGCCGGCACCACGGCGGTGTCGCCCGGCCCGAGCAACGCCAGGCACATGTGGCTGAACCCTTCTTTCGATCCCAAGCATACCAGCACCTCGCGGGCGGGATCGAGCCGAACGCCGTGTTGTCGATAGTATTTGGCCGCCACTTCTCGGCGCAAGCTCATCACCCCCAACGCCTCGGCATAGCCGTGGTTGTCGTCATCGTGGGCCGCTTCGGCGAGTTTTTCGATCACCAGTTCTTGCGGCGGATCGCTGGGATTGCCCATGCCCAGGTCGATCACGTCGTCGCCGGCCCGACGCTTCTCGTACATCAATCGATTCAACTGTGCGAAAAGGTAGGGCGGCAGCCGCCGCACTCGCTCCGCCACCTGAATCGTTAGCGGACGATCCCGCGTTTCCGGTTCGTCGTCGGGCCTCTGGGAAAGGACGGTTTCAGCCACGGGAGTGCTCATCGAACTCAACCTTGCCGGCACTGCTGCCGGCGAACGAACAAACGAAACCCTCGAAGTGTGCGGACTGCATCGCCAATTCGAGTGACGAATAGCTCAGAATACCGCGCTTAGGCCAAGGCGCGAAGCGGGATTCTGACGCCGCTACCGACCGGCCCTCGCTTAAAACACGCGCGAATTGTGGCGGGAGAGCGGCGTTGTTGAACGTGTGTTTGGGGTCGGGCGATGAGTCGGGGCTGGCCGCCTTGGCCGCCACGCTTGGCGTTGCCGTCGGCAGAGAGCGCAAAGGCAGAGGCTGAGCCGACTCGCGTTCAGGCGGACCGCTGCCTCTTGCGCGGAAAGAACGCTTGACGGAAGCCACCCCCCCGGTATCTACTGGTGGTTGGGGACTGCCTGCGGGCTGGCCGACGACGATTCGCCCGAGACGGCCGACGAGGCTTTGCTCGACTGTGCGGGGCTTTCGCATTGTTCGCTTCCCGCGTCGCCCGGGATTCTGCGGGTGAGGCGGTGCGAGCCGAAAAGACTTACCACGTCGCTTTGGAACAGAGGTGAACATGACGATCTATCGTTTCCCGATCTGTGTGCTAGCGATCTGTGTTCTCGTCTGGGGCGGCGCTCCCAATTGTTTTGCTGCAGAGCAATCGGGCGGCAACAGGCAGTTGCTCATCAAGTTTCGCCAGGTGCGGGGCGATGCGAAACGCCGGTTGGCGACGATTCAGGAAATCGTGCAGGCGGGGCCCGAAACGGTCGATCTGCTGCGCGACTTGCTTGAAAAAGAACTGGATCGCTTGGATGCGAGCTTGCCGGAAGGACCGAATACAAAGGCCCTGGACGAACAAATCGCCGCAATGCGCAAGGTGCTGGCCGACCTTCGGGCCGATCCGAATCTGAACAAGGATCAAACCCACAACGTTGGGCTGCCCGCACTCGACCAATTAACCAATTTGTGGCGTCAGCGCGAGGCGATTCATTCGTCGCATTACTCCAAGCTCACCCGGCAGGCAGCTCAGGCTCAACAACTCGCCGATTTGTTCGCCCAAGTGGCCGGGCAATGGCCGACCGATCCGCCACTGCCGGTGGACCAGTGGATTCCGCGCGTGGAAAGGATGCTTGCCAAGGCGCATCCGCCGATCGACGAGGAAGCGAGGCAAGTGTACGCGGAGAACCTCCGCTTGGCCGCCGAGATTCCGGCCGATTGCGTGGCCGGAATGAATGCCGTGAACGCGATGCGCGTGATGTGCGGGCTCAGGCCGCTGATCTTCGACCCGAAGCTGTGTCAAACGGCCGTTGACCACAGCAAAGACATGGAGAAACTCGGGTTCTTCGCTCACGAGTCGCCTGTTGAGGGCAAGAAGACCCCATGGGACCGCGCGAGCAAATTCGGCACCACGGCCTCCGGCGAGAACATCTACATGGGCAGCAGCGTCAACCTCGACGCCATCAAGGCTTGGTTCCTCAGCCCCGGGCATCACAAGAATATGCTCGGCGAGGGCCACAAGCGTCAGGGGTTGGGCCGAAGCGGCAAGCATTGGACGCAGTTGTTCGGCGCGTAAACCGCGCATTCTTCACACCTTAGATCACGCCGCGTTGGGTCGCCCTGGGACGCCTCGGGTTTGGGGGCCGCAAGGGTTGACTTTCCACGGGGCTGCGCTAACCATTGTGTGCGGACATTTTCGAGCCAATGCCGCGTGGGCTTGTGTTCCCCGAGGAAGTGTGATTGTTGGCAAAGTGAAGGGAGAATTGTCATGAAACAGGTTTCCGCATGGTTGCTCGCGACCTTGGTCGCCGGATTCTTCGTGGCCGGATGCGCTCAGGCCGTGGCTGAGGTGAAGATCGGCGACGCGGCCCCCGACTTCAAGGACATTGTGGGAACGGACGACAAGGCCCACTCATTGGCCGATTATAAGGACGCCAAAGTTGTGGTCGTCGTGTTCACGTGCAATCACTGCCCCGTAGCTGTAGCCTACGAGGACCGCTTGGTGAAGTTTCAAGCCGACTACAAGGACAAGGGAGTCCAGTTGATTGCGATCAACGTGAACAACCTGCCCGCCGATCGGCTCGACAAGATGAAGGAGCGGGCACAGGCGAAAGGGTTCAATTTCCCGTACCTCTACGACTCGTCGCAGAAGGTGGGACGCGACTTCGGCGCGAAGGTGACCCCGCATTTCTTTGTGCTCGATGGTCAGCGGAAGGTCGCGTACATGGGCGCGTTCGACAACAGTCAAAACGAGTCGAAGGTCGAGAAGCATTACTTGCGTGACGCGGTCGATGCGCTTTTGGCAGGTCAGACTCCTGCCGAGCCTGTCACCAAGCAATTCGGTTGCGGCATCAAGTACGAATGAATTTTGAGAGGGAGCTTTCTTCTGGCGGCGGCGTGGCGCGCGGGCGGCGTAATGGTCGGCTGCGCGTCGGGCCGCGTTTTTTCTTGAGTTTTGCGCTTTGCGCAGTGCTTTGGACAGGCTCGGCGTTGGTTCTCGGATGTTCGCGACCGGGCAGAGAGGCGGACAGTCCGGCCCGCCCCGGCCCGCAGGACGCCGCCGGCGCGGGTGATGTCTCGCCGCGCAGCGCGCCGGAGCTCGTTTCTGCGGCCGATTTGGCCCGCGTTGTCGCAGAGTATCGCGGCAAAGTCGTGCTCGTCGACTATTGGGCCACTTGGTGCAGCTCGTGCGTGGCGATGCTTCCCCATGTGGTGCAATTGTCGGAGCGGTTTGAGAGTCGCGGGCTCGTCGTGATTACGGTGAGCTTGGACTTCCCTTCGCAACGCGAGCAAGTGGGGCGATTTCTTCAGTCGAGGAAGATACCCTTTCGCGCGCTGCTCAGCGCAGAGGAAAATCTTCAGCAAGCCTTTGTGGAGTTCGACTTGGAGTCCCTCCCGACGTATCGAATCTATGATCGGTCGGGAAGACTTCGGGCAACTCTTTCGGGCGATTTCCGCGAGGAAGACCTCGACCGCGCTGTGCTTGAGTCGTTGGATTCTCCAGCGTCCCAGTGACTTGGCCGCGTCCCACCGCTCCAGGGCCGCGGCTGGGTGGATTCGCTCGTTTACGCGAAACGGTATTGCCCGGGCATGGCGACCGGCGGGATGGGATAAGGTCCGAACTCGTACTTGTCGGGCCCGAGCCGAGTCTGCGACTTCATTGCCGCTTCCCATTCGATGGCCTTGCCGCTATAGGCTGCCTCGCGGCCGAGAATCCCGGTCATCGTAGCCTCGGCGACTGCCTGAGCCACATTAAGCGGTTTCCCTTCGCGAATGCTGGCGATCAGATCGAGGTGTTCCTGCTGGTAGGGATTCGGATCGCGATCGCGGAATCGCCAGTTGCGGCCGTCGCGCCGTCGGATGCTCGTCTTGCAGTTGCTTTCGCCGAGCGTGCCGACGACGGCCTCCTCGACAAGGTTGTCGCAGCCGTTGATTTGCCGAGCTTGGCTGAACATCCGCACGCCGTTGGGATACTCGAACTCGACGGCGAAATGATCGAAGATATGTCCGTGAATCTCGCCGGTGCGCACCTGACGACCGCCGACCGCAGCCACAGCGCGAATCGGATGGGCTCCGATGACCCAGTTCATAATGTCGAGGTTATGAACGTGCTGCTCGACGTAATGGTCGCCGGAGAGCCACGTGAAGTAGTTCCAGTTGCGGAGTTGCCACTCCATGTCGGTCCAGCCCTGTTCGCGGGCGATCACCCAAATCTGTCCTCCGTTCCAATAGCAACGGCCGTAGATCAACTCGCCGATCATGCCGCCGCGGATTTCCTCGATGGCCGACTGATAGCTCTTCATGTGGCGGCGCTGGATGCCCGCGGCCACGCCGAGGCACTTCTGTTTGGCCAACTCGCCGGCTTCGAGCACGGCACGCACGCCCGGAACGTCAACTGCGACGGGTTTTTCCATGAACACGTGCTTGCCCGCGTCGATTGCCGCCCGAAAATGCGCCGGTCGAAAGTGGGGGGGCTCCGCCAGAATGACGTAGTTGACTTCCTCGACGGCCAGCAGTTGTTTATAGCCGTCGAAACCGGTGAAGCAGCGTTCGGCGGGCACTTGGACGCCGAGTTTGGCCAACTGTTGTTTGCACCGTTCGAGCCGATCCGGAAAGAGATCGGCCAAGGCGGCGACTTGGATGTTCTTGTGCTTGACAGCAGCGTCGGCCGCAACGTCTTCGGTGTGAAAACCCTCGGCCGGGTAGATCACTTTCGTGGCTGCGCCCAGGGCGTCGAGCACCGCTCCGGTGCCTCGCCCGCCGCAACCGATCAAACCGATCTTTACTTGTTGTTCTTGGTCGGCGCCGAAGGCCGTGTGAACTTTGGGAAACGCGGCCGCCGCGGCGGCGCTGCCGGCCAAGGCAAGAAACTTGCGCCGACCGACCGGGGGAACGCTCTTTGCTTGCGACGAAGTCGTCATGTCGGAATCTCCTCAATGATGCTCTGTGGATATTGAGCGGAACGTTGAAAGCGGCCCAGAGGAACGAAACGGTTGCTCCGACCGCTTCGCCCGGCTCGCAGCCGCGTTCCTTGTTCGGACCGTCTTATGGGATGATTCTTTTATAGCACGTCATTTCATTGCGAAGCATCGTTAAACGGTTGCCTGTTCGGTGTCAGTGACCCAAGCAGGAGAACGACTGCGGGTCTCGCCATCGCCGGGGCAAGCCGTGATGCTCCCGATCAATACGCGGCCGTCGTCCCGCCCTGGAGCCGGAATGCACGAGCGGCCTCACGCAAAGGCATTCGTGAGCGATCAACCGACCGGCCGATCAGCCGTGTTGCAGGGCATTTCTCAGGAACCGTTCTCGATGCCGATTCTAAGCAGACAACCTGATGCGCTGCAAGAAGCGGCGGCGAAATCGTTGGCCATCGTGGCGGGCAGGCAGTGGCGGGCAGGCAGTGGTGGGCAAAAGTCGAGGGGCTGCCGCAGTTGGGTTGCCAATCGGGAAAAACATTGCCCGCAAGGCTCGAATCGGCCATACTGCACCGTAACAGGGAATGTTGGCCGATGGCGCCTTCTCGGGGGCGCGAACTGGGACGGCCCCTGATCGCAGCGACCACCGCGCTTCGCTCAATGTCTGTTGCCGAGGCGATCAAAGCTGGCACGGCATTTTTCGCGTACTGTTTTTCCTGGTCGGACGGGTTATTAACAGGGGGGAAACCCAGAGTTGCGGCGGAGTGTCTAAATGTACAGGCTCTGTGCTTTGCCCCCTGTTTGATTTGTTTGAAGTTGAACCTGACGGCCTTGCCGGGCCATTGCCGAAGGGGCAAGGTGTAGGGCTGTTGCTGATTCGGGTAGCCAGTTCTCGGCGCGGGCCGGTTGGCGAAGTCCTCCGGCGATGAGCCGGGCAACCGACCGGACCGGCGGAAGACCCGATTGTTGGGCCCGATGTGAAACGTCCGTTGCGTTGCTCATCCGATGGTCGATAATGCTGGGGGATAGAGCGAACAGTGGGAATGTGCGAACTGTTTAGGACAGGTTGCCAGAGGTAGAACGTCATGAGCGCGAAGCACGAGCAAGGCCAAGAGGTTTCTCGGCGAAGGTTTATCGAGCGGGTTGGTCTGACGGCCGCCGCCGGTGCGACGGGCGGCGCTGTTCCGTTGGGATTGCCGATGTTTACATGGGCGGAAGACGGCAGCGGGCCCGTGGATTGCGGACCTCCGCCCAAGGCGGCCCCGCAGCATCGCACAGGCGGCGAGGCGTTCGCTCCGCTGCCGTTGCCCGTGACGCCGATGCGTCGGTCGGAGAAGAAGAAGCCGCCCAAGCCCCCGGCCCTGGTAGGCAAGATGGCGCTTGGCCCGGTGCGCTGGATGACCAAAGACGGCAAGCGGGTGCAGTATCGCGACTGGATGACCGATCCGGCCGACGTGACGACTTTGTTGCAATGGACGGCTGAGAAGCTGGGCATCAAGTACAGCGCGACCGAGGCCGATTTCGCGCATTTTTCCTTCGATCCGCGCGAACTGCCCGCCCTGCTTTTTTCGGGCCACAACAAGTTCGAACTGAACGACGAAATCCGCAAGGGATTGTTCCGATACGTTGCCGACGGCGGAACGATCATCGGCGACGCCTGTTGCGGCTGGAACGATTTCACCGACGCGTTCCGCAAGGAGATGGAATTGATCTTCCCGGGCCGACCGCTTCGCAAGCTGCTGCCGGAGGAGCCGCTCTATTCGTCGTACTACAAGCTGGGCGACCTGACCTACAAGAAGGGCGACGGCACGGAGTTTTCCGAGGCGCCCTGCTTGGAAGGAATCGACTTTGGTTGTCGGACCGGAGTGATCTTCTCGCCGCGCGATCTGACCTGCGGTTGGGACGGTCACGAACACCCGCGCGGCACCCGAGTGCTGATTGATCAGGCCCGGCAGCTTGGCGCGAACATCATCACCTATATTCTCGGCTCGTATCAACTGGGCCGCTTCTTGAGCACCAGCAAAGTCTATCACGAGGCCGCTGCGCCGACACGCGACGATTTTGTCTTCGTTCAATTGGAGCACGAGGGCGATTGGGATCCCGATCCGTCGGCCGTGCATAATTTGTTGAAGTTCGCCCGCGACAATTCCACGCTGGAGGTCAAATTCAAGCGGCAGAACGTCAGCCTCAAGAAATTCGATCCCAAGATCGCCACCTACCCGATGATCTATATGACCGGGCATCGTGAGTTCACCTGGGACAACGAAGAAGTCGCGCGAATGCAGAAGTACCTCAAGGCGGGCGGCATCCTCTTGGCCGATAGCTGTTGCGGGCGTCTGTCGTTTGATTTGGCGTTTCGCCGCGAAATTCAAAAGGTGTTCCCCAACCAGAAGCTCGAACGTCTGTCGCTCGATCACCCCCTGTTCCACTGCCATCACGAGATCAAGTCGGTGGAGTACACGCCGCGGGTTCGTGAAGACTTTGGGCCGTTCGATACCCCGGAGATCGAAGGCATCATGGTGGACGGCAAACTGGCGGTGATCTACAGCAAGTTCGATTTGGGCAACGGCTGGGAGCAGTTCCCGCACGCTTACGCGTACGGCCTGAAGGACGAATCGGCCTTGCAGATCGGCACAAACGCCATCGTGTACGCGATGACTCATTAGAAGCGTGCAAGCCCGCAACCGACGGGGGCAGCCGCCACGAAGGCCTTGTGGGGCTGAGCGGTGTGAATTCGCGCCGTTGGCAGGCTTCGCCGGAAGGCAGCGCGAGGCTCCGCCGGAACACCGCGGTCAACACACGGTGTAACTTCCTTTTCTGCACGGTGAAGCGGCCTTTGGGCGCCGTCCATCAGGCGTTCCGCTGCGTGGATTTGGCGGGCGTTCGAGCGTACAGTGGATGGGCGGTTTTTTTGTCGGCGGCCGCGGAAAGCCGTCGCGGTCGCATCTGTTCGGCCGTGAACCGGTCGGTTGCGTATGTCGCAGTTGACACTTGTGCCGACTTGGGTTCGGGATCAAGGAGTTCGTCTCTCATGTTTCGCGTCGTTCTCGCCGGTGTGCTTGTCGCCTTAACCATCTGTGCCCGTGTTCCGGCGGAGGAAAAGCTGAAGGTTTTCATCCTTGCCGGCGACGAGTCGATGCTGCGCCGGGGTTCGATCGATGGGGCTCCGACGGAGCCCGACAGCAAACCGCCGCGTGCGGACAGGCCCGAAGACATTCCCGGTACGTTGCTCAATGTGATCAAGTCGAAGCCGCGTTTCGCCGTGCTTCAGAATCCGGACAAGACCTGGGCCGTTCGCAAGGACGTTGCTTTGTACGATGCTCATCCGCTTTCGAACAACACCCGCAGCCCGGCGCAACTGCTCAGAGTCCCCAGCGACGCCAAAGACCCGCTTGGCTTTGGCGTGGGGCCCGAGCTGATGTTCGGCTGGGTGGTTGGCGAAGGATTGGAGGATCCAGTGTTGCTGATCCGGTTTGCCGTCAAACATCCGGTTTGGTTTCGTCGCGGGTCGCGTTCGCTTGGCTATGATTATCTTCCGCCCTCGATGGGCGGCGGCCTCGATCTTGATGGCGGCTGGGACGTGATCCACTTCAATCATGGCGTTTGGGATCAGCATTACGTTGATCCGAAGAACCCGAATCGGCGGGCCGAACCGGGCAAGGGAACCATTCGCACTCCGTTGGAGGAATACGAGAAAAACTTGCGCACCATTGTCGCCCGGCTGAAGCAAACGGGCGCCACGCTCATTTGGGCCAGTACGACACCGATTCTCGAAGGTTCGGCGCCGGCTTATGTCGGCGGGAAGATGGTGGATGTTTACAACGCCGCCGCTGAAAAAATCATGAAAGAGAACGGCGTCATCATCAACGACCTCAATGCCGAGTGCGTTCGGTTGGGGAAGCCGAAAGCGTTGAATGTTCACGACACCGGCGATTTGTCGCCGAAAGTGACCGAGGTTGTGCTGGCTGCCCTGCAAGCCCGAAAGAACCCTTCCCGTCCGCTCCCCCGCGTGCTGTTCATCGGCGACTCGATCACCGGAAGCTATTGGGAGAAGGTGAAGCACAATCTCGATGGAAAGGCGTTTGTTGCGAAGAATCCCGGCAACGGCGAGCACTCCGGCACCGGCGCCAAGATGGTGAACCAGTGGGTCGATCTCAAGCAGTATTTGCTCAACGGGCAAGAGTACTTGGAAATGGTGGCCGGCGTGAAACAGACCCTTGCCGACATCAACCGTTACTGCCCTGACTTTGCCGACCACAAGCCCGAGCTGGCCGGATTCGTTTGGTTCCAGGGAATTGCCGACGCGCAGTCGCAGGCCTTCGCGGACGAGTACGGGCAGAAACTTGCCGCGCTGATTAAGGATGTGCGCGTTGAGTTCAAACAGCCCAAATTGCCGATCGTCGTCGTCGCCCTTGGCCAGTACGGCAA
>JARKPK010000139.1 GCA_029975295.1 Thermoguttaceae bacterium
CCAGAAGGTCATCGTCAATGGCCGGGAGTTCTCCGGCCCCTTGAACGTCGTCCGCAAGGCGACGCTCGGGGAGATTTCATTCGTGGACCTCGGCGCCGACGGCAACACGTCTGCGAGCGTCGCCGCCGGCTTTCCCTGTCAACAGGAGGAAAACATGGACTCGCAAGAGAACGTCACCCATCAAGAGCCCATCGGTGACGCGGTGCCCGATGGCGGCGTCACGCAGGCGACCGCGGCCGTGCAGGCGGCGGCCCCTCAGGAACACCCGGCCGTCCGCACGGCGGCCGAGATTCGCACCGAGGCCGCGGCCGAGTCGAAGCGGATCGCGGCCATTCGTGGCTGTTTCGCCGGCCGGCACCCGCAGTTGGAGGCCCAGGCCATCGAGGACAACTGGGACGTGGCGCGCTGCGAGCGGGAGTTGAAGTTGGCCGATCTGCGCGACGGTCGTCCCAAGGCCCCGGCCGTGCAATTCCGCAGTGAGGCGGTAACCGGCCGAACCCTGGAGGCGGCCTGTATGCTCGCGGCCAAGGCGACGGCCGTGGAGACGATGTTCGACGAGCCGACCCTCGAGGCGGCCCAGCGCCGGTTCCGCGGCGGGATCGGGCTGCAGGAACTGCTGTTGGAGGCGGCCTGGGCGAACGGCTACACGGGCCGCAACTTCCGCGACAGTCGCGCCGTGCTGCGGTTCGCCTTCCGCCCCGAGTTGGAGGCCGGGTTCTCGACCATCGACATCGGCGGCATCCTGTCGAACGTCGCCAACAAGTTCCTGCTCGACGGGTTCTTCTCGGTCGAACGGACGTGGCGCAACATCTGTGCCACGCGGAATGTCAGCGACTTCAAGACGGTCACCAGTTATCGCCTGATCGGCACCGATCAGTACGAGCAGGTTCAGCCCGGCGGGGAGCTGAAGCACGGCACGCTGGGCAACGAGAGCTACACGAATAAGGCCGACACCTACGGCCTGATGCTCTCGATCGACCGCCGGGACATCATCAACGACGACCTCGGGGCGATCACCACCGTGCCTCGGAAGCTCGGCCGTGGCTCGGGCCTGAAGATCAACGACGTGTTCTGGGGTATCTTCCTGAACAACGCCTCGTTCTTCAGCGTCGGCAACAAGAACTACCTCACGGGCGCCGACACGGCCCTGTCGATCGACGGGCTGACGAAGGCCGAGGTCACGTTCATGGACCAGGTCGATAGCGACGGCAAGCCGATCGGTGTCATGCCGGCGATCATGCTCGTGCCCACGGCGCTGTCGGCCATCGGC
>JARKPK010000157.1 GCA_029975295.1 Thermoguttaceae bacterium
CATTGATCCGGCGACGCATCGGCCGATTCGCTCGGCGTTTCCGCCGATGCCGGCTGGACCGACTCGTCCGGTTCGAAAAGGAAGGCGCCGGAACCGCCCGCCGCATCGGGTTCGCCGGCGCTGCCCGCCGCGGCCGGCTCCGCATCAAACAAAAAGATATCCGAGGCAGGTCCCGACTCGCTCGGGCTGCCCGACGCCGAATCGTCGGCCGCGTCGTCGAAGTCCAATGGTTGCGAAAGCAGATCGTCTTCCGACGGCTGCGATTGGTCTTCCGGCCGATATTCGTTCGATTCGCCTCGCGACACGGCGTGTTCTCCCACGATCACGGATGGATCGAGTCTGACGGTATGCAACAGAAGGCAACCGGCGGCGCGGGCCGAAACGGCCGAACCGTCAGTCCGATCGGCTGCCGCCCCGGCGCGTTGGCCGGCGGCGCAGCCGAGTCTGCTCCCGCAGCGCCGCCGCGGGAACACCTATTTCGATTATAATTCGCCGACCGGAGCACGCCACCGATTTATCGGCCGGTTCGGTCGGAATCTGCGAAACGCAACCCACTGGTGCATGGGCAGTTCGGACGCGGTATGTCGGGCGAACGGCTTGCGGTGCCCGTTTCCTCAGTAGGTCGCCCGCCCGGTGTAGCAGCAGCCGACCAAGAACATCTTCCGCCCCTGAAAATCGATTCGGTTGACGTGAACCACTTTGGCCGTCAGGTACGAAATCTGAGGGGCCACGCCCAAGGCCACCACTAAGCCGTTGGCGGGCAACGGTTGATGGATCAAGAAGGAGAAGCCGCCGGCGCTGATGTCGTTGCACATCACGGGGAAGAATTGATCGAGGTCGGGCAGCTTGTTCCCGATGATCGGGGCGATCATCTGCCGGTAGGGATACGACCGCCGCATCCCCCGACGCCGTTCGAGGTTCATTACCGAAACCGGATCGGCAGCCGGTTGAGCGGGTTTTTCGATCGCCGTCAGCCGGGCTTCAAGTTGGCGCTCGCGCGTCACGTCGATTCCGGTGACGATCACCGAACTGGGGATCGTCTCGGAGCCGTGGCGCAGGCCGGCCAGCGTCCAAGCCACATTCCGCTGCTGCGAATGCTTGGTCAGCAGTCGGCTTTCGAACTCCACCGGGGCGTCCGTCGCCAGGGCTTTGCCCAAGGCGTGATGGAACAAGTGCAGTTCCTCGGGAACAGCCAGCGTGGCCTCGAGGCGGCGGCCGTTGAGTTCGTCGGCCGAGAAGCCCGTGGCCTTGTGGCACGCCGGATTGCTTCGCACCACCAGGCCGTTGTGATCGAGAATCAGCACGATCGCTTCCAGCACATCGAACAGGCCTTCGGACAATCGGCGTTCGGCCGCCAGATACTGTTCGGCCTGGCTTCGCGCAATCGTGGCGGCAACCAGGTGCGAAACGGTTTCCACGAAAAGCAGGTCTTCTTCGCTGAACGTGCGACGAACTGTGGTTCCGGCGCCGATGGCCCCCAGCGCGCGATCGACCAGCTTCAGCGGCGCCGCGGTTGCGGCGACAATCCCGTGCTTCGGCAGCAACCGATCGTCGAACCGCTGTTCGGCGGTCAAATCGGCAACGGCCGTCGGCAAAGCGGCGTTGATCGCGTACGCGCACAGTGAAAGTCGCGGATCGTCGGGAATTGGGCGACAGCGAATGACGTTTTGGTCCGACCGCTGGACCGACTGCGGGCGAACCAAATGGGTTTCGATCGGCAGACCCGGCCCGCGGTACTGCGCGGCGATGCCGAACTCGGCGTGCAGCATTTCGGCCACCAGCGCCGCGGCATCTTGCAACAAAACGCCGATGTCGGGCGGGGCCACGGCCCGCCGCCCGAGCGAAACAAGCGCCTGCTGGCGGGCAATCGCCTGGCCTGCGGCATCGCCGAGTTCGCTCTGGGACGGCGGATCGTGAGTAACGCTCTCGGACGGGTTCATCGGTCGCTCTTGGCGCACAGCAGCTTGAGTTTCGTCGAACGCTCGGCCTTTCGCTGGATTCAGTGCAATCGGATCGATCACACGCTCATTTCACGCTTCTTTCACGCTTATGTTGGCGTTCCGTTCTTCGCTTATTCCCTTTGTTCCTTCTTCGCTCGGGCCGCGCCGCTCTTGCCGCTCGTCGGGCCGCCGGCGCCGTCGCTTCCGCGGAACTCGACAAGCGGATGCAGGGTCGCTTGCCGATTATGCGACGGCGACGTGCCGTTCCTTGATCGTGAAGTTCGGCGGAATGACCGGCGCCGGGTGTTTGCCCTCGTGAAGAAAAGTTCGGTTGCGGCCGTAGCGCTTCGCTTCGTGAACGGTGGCTTCCAGCCGTTCAAGCAACGAAAGCAGCGTGTCGGCAGGCGTGGCGGCCGTCACACCGCAACTGACCGTCAGCCGGATGTCGTTGGCCCCATCTTCAAAGTGAGTCATCTCCAAGCCCTGCCGAAGCTCCTCCACTGTGTTGGCTGCGGTGCGCAGATCGCCATCGAAAAACAGCAGGCAGAAGGATTGGCCGTTGTAGCGCGCCACAGCTAGGTCGGCGCAGTGCTTGCCGCGAAGCAGCCGTCCGCAGGCGTGAAGCGCCCGATCGGTCCGCCGATGGCCGTGCGCTTGATTGACGGCCGCCGTTTGATCGACGTCGATCAGCGCCGCAACCAGCGTCCGCATGCGATGCGGATCGCGGCGCCAGAAATCGATAATGGCCGATTCCATCGCGGCACGGGTGAGCAAGCCGGTTTGCTCGTCGGGGGCGTAGGTGTCGGGCTTCGAGTCGGGATGAGCCGTGCGAAGCAACTCCAGTTCCAGTCCGGCCAGCGATGCATCGAACTGAAGGTTCCCCTCGATCAACTGACCGGCGTGCTGCGCCAATTGTTCGCGCTGGGGTTCGTTGTCGGCTTCGACATCGAACCCCTGGAAGGCGTTGTAGGCCTGTTGGATCGTCTCGTCCTGCTGCCGGGCGGCAGTTTCGATTTGCGAACCGATACCCGAACCGCTTTGGCCCAACGATTCAGCCAACTCGGCCACGCGAGCCTGGCTTTTGTTCCGTTCGAGCAGGAACTCTTCCGTTGCCGCCCGCAACGATTCTAGGCACGATTCGATGGCCGCCGCGTCCCAAGGCTGGGTTTGATCGCGCAGCCGATCTTCGGTTGCATCGAGCTTGTTCTGATAGTCTTGTGTCCCGGCGCGGCATTGAACCAGTGGAGCGGCCTCGGGCGGAAGGGCGGCGGCCGGCGATAGGGCCGGCTGTTGCGATGCGGCAGGCTGAGGGATGGATCGAGCGGGGGCCGCGCGCGCCGGCGCAATGGGAGCCGCAGGCGACGCCGTTTCCCAGACCGGGCTGCCGGCGGCCATCATCCGTCGCCAACGCTGACCCAACGCGGCGCCGGCAGCGAAGCCCAAGACCATGTTCAACACAGCCAGCAAGAAGAACACCCACATCGGACCAACGATATCCTTCTGAAAGAAATCACGGTTTGACGGCAGAATTCAGCCATCGCCACGGCATGACACTCGGCGGCCTCCCCCTGTTGTCCTCTCAACCGGCGATCGACCGAGAACCCCTAAAAGTCTAGCTTACGACCGGGGGCGACGTGGTGTGCGCGGTGCCGCGATTACGGCCAACGCATCGGTCGGATGTCGCTGCGTTTTCCGTCGGGCGATACGCGCCGCGCAAGAACCGGACGGCGACGTGATGTTCCGCCGTGTTCCGCGTGTTCGCGGCCTGATGAGGCATCGAAACCGGCGTCTCGGGTCGGCCCGCTCGGCTCGATCGGCAGGAATGTGCAGCCTGGCGGGCTTCGCCGGAACAGTCCGGATGTGCGGGTGGTAGCGGTCTGGGAATCGAAGGCGGCCGCTGTGCCGAGGTGTGATGATCGTCGCCGCGCGGGGTCGATACCAGAAGACGAAGAACAAGGATCGTATTCGGGCACGGACGCGCCCAACGATCGCCTCGCGCAATGTGCGGGCGATCGCCGACCGGACAGACCCCCGGCGCGTCGCTGTGCCATGCAAGAGTCCCGAAACCTCCCTCTCGATCTGCTCGCCCTAGGGTTGCTGGCCCTGGTGGTTTTCTTGACGGCGTCGCTCGTCGGCTACGATCCGGCCGATCCGCCTTCCGACTTGGTCTATCCGCCCAACGCCAAGGCGGCGAACCTTTGCGGGCCTTCGGGAGCATGGGCGGCCCACGGGCTGTTCGCGGCGTTTGGTTGCGGCGCGTACTTCGTCGCGTTATCGCTGGCCGTCTGGGATTTTCTGTTGCTGGCCCGCAAGCCCATCGATCAGCCTTGGTTGCGATTGGTCGGTTGGCTATTGTCGTTGGCCGGCGTTTGCACCTTTGCCGCGATGTTCCTGCCGAGTTGGTCGCCCGGTCCGGCCATTGGCGCCGGCGGCTACTTGGGGGCGGCCGGCCGCGGGTTTCTTGAAGCGAACTTTGCGACATTGGGCGCGGCCATACTGACGCTGAGCGTCATTCTCGCCGGTTTGTTGCTGGCTACCGATTCGCTGGTGATTCGCGGGGTGGCCGTGCTGCTCGGCCGGTCGGCGCGGGAGATGGGCCGCGGCGCCGCTCGCGTCGGTTCGGCTTGCACGGCGCGGCTGGCCGGCAAGCGCAGCGACCTGGATACGGTGGATTGGGATGAGGCCGCTGACGCCGCGCCGACCTCTTCGGTGCGGGTCACGCGCCGGGGCGCCGATCGCGCGGGCGGCGATTCGAGCGAAGAGCCGGCGGCAGCGCCCGCGGGCGGCCTACGCTTGGTTGCCGACGATTCGGCGGCCGACGAGCCCGAGACACGAGTCGTTGCCCCGGCTGCGGCGGGCAAGCCCCCGGCCGGAACCGAGAATCGCGGCGAAGAGCCCGGCTCGCTGGACGACCTGCCCGAGATGGCTCCGCCGGCCGACGAAGAATACGAACTGCCCAGCCTGGATTTGCTGCTGCCCAGCGAAACCTTCAGCTTCGAAGAGCAGGAAAAGGAAGTGCGGCGGAAAGCGAAGGTGCTGGAGAAAACCTTCGCGGACTTCGGCTTCAACGTGCGGGTGGTCGAGATTCAAACCGGACCGGTCATCGCGCAGTTCGAGGTGGAGCTCGAAGCCGGCTTGCGGTTGAGCAAGATCACGGCTCTGTCCGACGACTTGGCGATTGCGCTGCGCGTGCCGAGCGTGCGGATCGTCGCGCCGATTCCGGGCAAGAACACCGTCGGCGTCGAGGTGCCGAACAACCAGCGGCAGTTGGTCCGTTTGCGCGAAGTGATGGAAGAGGCCAACGGACGGGCCGCCAAGATGCGCATTCCGATCTATCTGGGCAAAGACGTGGCCGGCGCGCCGATGGTGTGCGACTTGGCCAGCTTGCCGCATCTGCTGATCGCCGGGCGCACCGGCACGGGCAAGAGCGTGTGCCTGAACTCGATCATCGTGTCGCTGCTGATGACCCGCCGGCCCGACGAAGTGCGGATGCTGCTGATCGACCCGAAGATGGTCGAGCTCAGCCCCTACAAGAGCATTCCGCACCTGATGCACCCGGTAGTGACCGACATGCGCAAGGCCGAGGCCATCCTCGCCTGGGCCGTCGAAAAGATGGAAGAGCGCTATCACTTGCTCGCCCGGGCCGGCGTGCGCCATATCAGCAACTACAACCAGTTGGGCGAAGAAGAACTGATGGAGCGATTGGAAGTGGAATCGCCCGAGGAGCGGCGGCAGATTCCGCTGCACATGCCCTACATCGTCATCGTGGCCGACGAGTTGGCCGACCTGATGATGACCGCCGCCAAAGAGGTCGAAGGGCACATCATCCGCTTGGCGCAAAAGAGCCGGGCCGTGGGCATCCATCTGGTTTTGGCGACGCAGAAACCGACGGTGGACGTGATCACCGGATTGATCAAGTCGAACCTGCCGGCGCGCATCTGCTTCCAAGTGGCCAGCCGCACCGACAGCCGCGTAGTGCTCGACGAGATGGGCGCCGACAAACTGTTGGGCAATGGCGACATGCTCTTCCTCTGGCCGGGCACCAGCACACTGATTCGCGGGCAGGGCACCTACCTGGGCGACGACGAGATCAACAAGGTCATCGCCGCCGTGTCCACCAGCGAGCCGCAGTTCGTCAAAGAACTGGTGCAATTGCAGGCTTCGGCCGCGGCGGCCGCCGGCGGCGACGGCAAACCGTTCTCCGCCCGCGACGAGCTTTACGAGGCTGCGATCGATTGCGTGGTCCGCGAAGGCCGCGGCAGCGTGTCGCTGTTGCAGCGCGCGTTGGGCATCGGCTACGGGCGGGCGGCGCGCTTGATCGACTTCATGGCCGAGGACGGCATCGTCGGCCCCTACAACGGATCGCAAGCTCGCGAGGTGCTGATCAGCGTTGAAGACTGGGAAGCCCGGGTCCAAGGCAACCGCCCCGGCGCGGCCCCGGCGACCCCGCGCCCGCCCGCGCCGCGGAGGTCTTCGACCATCGTCCTCAGCCCTCCGCGCGCTGAACGGTTTGACGACGATGAAGGCGCCGACAACGAAGAATCGGACACCGCCCCATCGGCGCGCCGGCCGGCATCGAGGGCCAACGCGGCGGCAAGATCTCCGTCCGAAGAAGCGTTATCGGAACAATCGCCATCGGAAGAAGCGCCCTTCGACGACGACGATCTGCCCTCGGCCGCTGTTGGCCCGTTGGGCGCTGTCGGCCCCTCGTCGGCTGGCGATGCCGCAGGTGGGGCGATCACCCCATTGGGCGTGGCCGCCGTCGCCGAGACCGTCGCCGCCTCGCGCAACGCCGACCGCCCAGCGGCCGACGGCGCGACGGCAAACGCCGCCGGAAGCATCGTTCCGGCCGCCGGCCCCGCGCCGGGCGACAATGCCGCCCAGGTGGCCTGATGCGGCCGTTGGGGCGATCGCTGCGCACCGCGGCGCAAGGCAAATCCGGCAAGAGGGCCAAAGGGACTGGTGTTCCCGCGATCTCCTCAAGGGGCGCCCTGCCATTTCGGCACTTATTTTCGGCGACCGGGCGCCGCAGTTTTCAAATCGTCTCCAACATCGGCTGAACCGATTTCTGCCGCTTCCTCGTGATCGCCGCAGAGATAATGCAACTGCTAAGTCGTTCTCGGTCGGCGGAATAACGGCCGTGGGTTGGTTGGTCGGGTCGCGTGGTCGTTCTGGGCAGATCCAAGCGGCATTTGTCCTTCAGCGCGGCGGCGACGCCTTCCCGTCGGCGCAACACCGCGTATGATAATCGGTTCCCACGCAAACGTCCGTCGCGCCGCACGGCGGCGCCGAGCAAGCGACGCCGGCGAGGCCGCGGCGCGGACAACGAGAATCATTCGAAGAAGAGAATCGTTCCAGGTGAAGCATGCCGCCACAGTTTATCTTTGAAATGCACCGCGTCGGCAAACGATTTGGCGAGCGGGTCGTGCTGCGCGACATCAGCCTGTCGTTCTTCTACGGGGCGAAAATCGGCGTGGTGGGCGAGAACGGCTCGGGCAAATCGACCTTGCTGCGGATTATGGCCGGCCTCGACACCGACATCGACGGCACGGCCCATCTGGCCAAGGGAATGCGCGTTCGTTTGGTGGCGCAAGAGCCGGAATTGGCGCTCGATCAGACGGTGCGCGAGAATCTTCGCACGGCCGTCGCGCCGATTCAGTCGCTGCTCGATCGGTTCAACGAGCTGACCGCGCGGATGGGCGATCCGGGCCCCGACGACGACTTGGACAAGATGGTTGACGAGCTGGGCCGCTTGCAGGAGCAGATCGACGCGGTTGAAGGCTGGGAGATCGACCGGCATATCGACATGGCCGCCGACGCCTTGGTGCTCCCGCCCGACGAAGCGATCGTCGGACGCCTCTCCGGCGGCGAGCGCCGGCGGGTGGCGCTGGCGATGGCCCTGCTGGAAAAGCCCGATCTGCTGCTGCTCGACGAACCGACCAACCATCTCGACGCGGAAACGGTCGAATGGCTCGAGGCCGAGCTCCGCGGCTATCCGGGCACGGTGATCATCGTCACCCACGATCGCTACTTTCTCGACAACGTGACGAAGTGGATTCTCGAATTGGAGAACGGCCGAGGGCTGCCCTTCGAGGGCAACTATTCCTCTTGGCTCGAGCAGAAGGCCGAGTTGCTGCGGGTGGTGGAGAAGAAGGAAACGCAGCGGCAGCGCGTGCTTCAGCGCGAGTTGGATTGGATTCGGACCTCGCACCAGGGGCGGCGGCAGAAGAACCTGGCCCGAATCAAAGCCTACGAGCAACTGGCCGATCAACAGATCGACACGAAAAGCGAAACAATCATTCAAATCGCTCCCGGGCCGCGGCTGGGCGACAAGGTGCTGACGTTCCGCGACGTGGGCAAGGGATACGCCACCTCGGAAGGCCCGCTGACGTTGCTCGACGGCTGTTCGTTCGACGTGCCGCGTGGGGCGATGGTCGGGCTCATCGGCCCGAACGGTGCGGGCAAAACGACGCTGCTGCGGATGATCGTCGGCGACGAGCGGCCCGACACCGGCTCGATCGAACTGGGGCCGACCGTCGCCCTCTCCTACGTCGATCAGCACCGCGACGCGTTGGACGACGCCCGAAGCGTTTTCGAGGAGATCACCGACGGCAAAGACACGGTGCAGCTTGGGCCGGTGTCGATGAACTCCCGCGCGTATGTGGCGCGGTTCAACTTCCGCGGTCCGCAGCAACAGAAGCTGGTGGGCGAGTGTTCCGGCGGCGAGCGGAACCGCATCCACTTGGCCAAGCTGCTCCGGCGCGGCGGCAACCTGTTGCTGCTCGACGAGCCGACGAACGATCTCGACGTGAACACGATGCGCGTACTGGAACACGCGCTGATCGACTTCCCCGGGTCGGCGCTGATCATCAGCCACGACCGCTTCTTCTTGGACCGGATTTGCACGCACTTGCTCGTGTTCGAGGGCGGCGGAAAAACGCGCTGGTTCGAGGGCAACTTCGCCGCGTACGAAGAGCTGGTGGCTTCGGAAAGCCCCGATCGTTTGGCTCATCGGCGACAGAAGTACCACCGCATTGCCGCCCGTTGAACGAAATCGCGGAGCATGAAACAACGGAAAGTGGAACACGGGCCAAGCGGACGCCGCATGTTATGGCTGCCTCGCTGCGCCGGCGGGCGATTGGCCGATTGCGCCGGCGCGGTTCCGTGGGTCGTTGGGAAAGTCGTTTTCAAAGCATCGCGGCATGGCCGCCGGCGGCGGCATCAACCGTACGGCCCTGTGCGCCGGGGGCGCCTTCCGGCAGGCAGGCGAAGATCGCTATCCGCCGGGCTCGGCGGGCCGGCCCGCACAATCGCTACGGGCGATTCAAGCCGAACATCCCTCGGGCCGACCGCGGCGCCCATCCCCTCTGCAGCGGTCTTCGCCTCGGCCCCAGAGTGCTATGTTTGCTTGGTTTCGCCGAGGGAGACAAGTGGGCGAGCGTGCCGACGGAAAAACCGGTTTCAGCGGTCCGGAACTGGAGCCCGAGCGGGCCATTTCCGTGTTTGCAAGCCCGATAAGGCCGACGGAATGGGCGCTGACTTCTGCGCGCAGAACGGCGCCCTCGCGGAATGGCATTGGTCTTGGCATCCGATCAATCGTCTTTCGCGGCCGCGAAACGCCGGCGCACTGATTGGGAGTTGCGATGAATACTGAGATGGAAAGCGTCGCGATTTACTCGGATCTTGGCGACGATCCCGACTTGGGCGACCTTGTCGCTCTGTTCGTCGAGGAGATGCCCGATCGGGCCGCGACCATTCGGTCGCATCACGCCGCCGGAGAACGCGAACTGCTGCGTCGGGCGGCGCATCAACTCAAGGGCGCGGCGGGCAGCTACGGCTTCGCCCCCATCTCGGCCGCGGCCGCGGAACTCGACATGGCCCTTCGCTCCGGCGCGCCCGACGACCGGATTGCCGCCGGCGTCGAGCGCTTGGTGCATCTGTGCCTCAGCGCGCGGGCAGGGGTGGGGCCGTCAGGCGTGTGATGGCCGCAGCGGCCGATGGTTTGAATGGGCCCAAGAGAGTTTCTCGGGGCCGCAACGGATGGCCCCAACGCGGGGCGAATGTTCGCAACGACTGTCCGATGGCGCGATCATTCGCCGCCGGAGCGTTGGGCCGAACAATGGCCGTCGGCGCACGGCTCGGTGCGTCCGAACCAACGGCCCCAGCGGTGGCGGTTTCGGGCGAACACGCCATACGCCCATTCGGTGATCGGACGCAGCGGGAACCATCGGGTGGGCGCCGCCAGCCATCGCAGCCCAACGGCCTCATAGCAGCGGCGGACCGTTTCTGCGCCGCGAACGACGCTGCCGTCGGGCAAGATGCCGTGCAACTGGGCCGCCACCTCCTCCGCCGTCAGGCCGAACCGGCTCGGGTCGAAGCCCGGCGATGAAATATCGTCGAACAACAACTTCAATTCCGCGTTGCGCCGCCGCAGCCAGTCGATTTCGCGACGGCAGAACGGGCAGACCCCGTCGTATAGCACGCGCATTGGCCAGAATTGAGTTTTCGGCATGGATTCCATCCTTTGCAGGCGGCGCGCGCCGTCGGGCGCTTGTTGCCGCATCGCGTTTTCGACACGTTGACATCAAGCCAATGCGTTTCCCGGCAGCGCGGGTTGGCGGGCGATTATTGCCCCTCGGCTCGCTCGGCGTCGGCCAGCATCGCAGGCCGCAATTCCGCGGCCAAGTAGAACGAACCGGCCGCACAAATCAGGTCGTCGGGGCCGGCTCTTCGCCGAGCTTCGCGGTAGGCGTCTGCCGGCGCATCGAAGCAAAAGCAGCAATCGAACAACCGTTCGGCCCAGCCCAGCAAACGATCGGCCGGAACCGCCCTGGGATTATTCGTGAAGCGGGTGAGAAAGGTTTCGTCGAAACTCCCGCGCAGCCGTTCGAGCATGGCGGGCACGTCTTTGTCGGCGGCGGCGGCGAAGATCAGAAACCGCCGCCGCGGGCGAAGCTGCTCGCCTAGAAAACCGGCCAAAGCTTCCAACGAAGCCGGGTTGTGCGCCCCGTCGAGGATCACCCAGGGACGGCGTCCGAGCAATTCGATCCGCGCCGGGCAACGCACTTCGGCCAGCGCCGAAGTCAGGGCCGACGCGGCAATCGGCCGGCCCGCATCGCCAAGCAGCCGGCAAATCATCGCCGCCACCGCGGCGTTGTCCGCCTGATGCCGCCCCAGCAGCGCCAGCGGCGACCAATCGACCAGCACTTCCGCCTGGGGCGCGCGACACTCGACGCGGATCATCGCCGGCTGGTTCCCGGCGAGGCTGCCGGGCCGGTAGTCGCATTGCAGCCGGCCGCCCAGTTCCCAAAGCGGCGCACGGCGAATGCGCGCCAGTTGCGCGATCACCTCGGACGGGCCCGTCGTCAGCGCGCCGCAAACCACCGGAACGCCGGGCTTGATAATGCCGCCCTTTTCCGCGGCAATCTCCTCGACCGTCGCGCCGAGTTGCTGCGTGTGATCGAGGCTGATGCTGGTTACGGCCGTGACCAGCGGATCGCACACATTGGTCGAATCGAGCCGTCCGCCCAGTCCCACTTCCAGCACGGCCAACTCCACTTCGCGCCGCCGGAAATGCTCGAAGGCGAAGGCCGTGAGGATTTCGAAGAACGTGGGGCCTTGCTCGCCGGGAACGCCGGCAGCCGCGCGATCCATCTCTTCAACGTGGGGGCGCAGCCGGGCCAAGCCGTCGGCCAGTTCCATTTCGCTGCACGGCATGCCGTCGATGGCCACCCGTTCTTCCAGCCGCTGCAAGTGCGGCGAGGTGAACAGCCCGGTGCGATAGCCCGATCGTCGGGCCGCCCCGGCCACCAGCGCGGCTGTCGATCCCTTGCCCTTGGTGCCGGCAATGTGAACCGCGGGCAACCCGCGTTGCGGATCGCCCAATCGGGCGCACAGGGCGCGCATGCGATGCAGCTTCAGGCCCGTCTCGTAGGGAATCGACGACGACCGTTCGTAATCCACCCGTTCGTACAGCCAGCGGATCGACGGGTTCATCGACGAACGGCCTCGGTTTCAAGCAGCGAAGCTCGGCCGGCCTTCGCGCGGACGCCCGGCGAAGCCGCCGCAATGCGGACGGGAGAGCAATTTCGCTCCGCGGCGCGCCGAAGCGATTACACCAGCGCCTCGGCGAACTCGCGGCGGAGCACATCGACGGCTTTGGCCCCGTGCGCGCCGGCAATCACTACGTTGATCCGCACTTCACTGGTGCTGATCATTTCCACGTTCATGCCGGCCTCGGCCAAGGCGCGGAACATGCGGGCGGCCACGTCGGTGTGGCTTTTCATGCCAATGCCGAACACCGAAAGCTTCGCCACCTTGGGCGAGCTTGCCGGGGCGGGTGATCCGAGCAGCTTGGCCAAATCGGCCGCCTTGACCGCTGCGCGTTGATAATCGGCCTGGGGCACCGTGAAACTGATGTTGGCCTGCCCTTCGTTGCCCACGCTTTGAACGATCATGTCCACATTGATGCCGGCCTCGGCAATCTCGTCGAAGCATTGCGCGGCCAAACCCGGACGGTCGGGAACATCGACCAGCGTGACTCGCGCCTGGCTCTCGTCGAGGGTGATGTCTTCGATGATCAAGTCTTCCATCCGTTCGAGCCGGGCCAGCAGCTCCTTGGTGTGGTTGCGGCGGTCGGCGGCTCCGGCCCCTTCGCCCGGAGCGGCCGCGTTGGGCGGCGCAATCGACAAGCCGAACGCCTCGTGCACCGTGCGCAACGCTTCCTGCGCGAAGTCGCGGGCGACAAGCACCGAGATCTTGATCTCGCTGGTGGTGATCATGTCGATGTTGATGCCCTTCTCGGCCAAGGCCCGAAACATGGTTCGGGCCACACCCGGCTGGGTGGCCATTCCCAGGCCCACAACCGACACCTTCGACACGTCGTCGTCATACGAAACGCTTTCGGCGCCGAGCTGCTGCGAAACTTGTTCGACCACCTTGCGGACCGACGGCAACTCGTCGCGCGGCACCGTGAAGGAAATGTCCGCCTTTCCGCCCGCCCCCACGTTCTGCACGATCATGTCCATCGGCACTTTGGCGGCCGCCACCTGGGCAAACACCTGAGCAGCCACGCCGGGCCGGTCGGGCAGGCCGCGAAGCGTGACCCGGGCTTCATTCTTGATCACCGCGGCGCCGCACACCGGTTGATTCGGCGCCTCGGGTTGGGCCACGATGAACGTCCCCGGCACATCGCTGAAACTGCTGCGAACATGAACGGGCGTGCTGAACTTCTTGGCGAACTCGATCGAACGATTGTGCATCACGCCCGCCCCGGCCGTGGCCAACTCGAGCATCTCGTCGTAGCTGATGCGGTTGGTTTTGCGGGCCTCGGGCACCAACCGCGGATCGGTGGTGTAAACGCCGTCCACGTCGGTGTAGATTTCGCACGCGTCGGCGTTCAGGGCGGCGGCCAAAGCCACGGCCGTGGTGTCGCTACCGCCGCGGCCCAGGGTGGTGATGTTGAAGTCGTCGTCAATCCCCTGAAACCCCGCGGCGATGACGATCTTGCCCGATTCCAACGCGCGGCGCAATCGCTCGGTGGAAATCGAACGAATGCGCGCCTTCGTATGGGTGCTGTCGGTCACAATACCCATTTGCGCGCCGGTCATGCTGATCGCTTCGTGACCCAGCGAATGAATCGCCATGGCCATCAACGAGATCGACACCTGCTCGCCGGTCGAAAGGAGCATGTCCATTTCGCGGGCCGCGGGCGTTTCCGTGATCTGTTTGGCCAGGCCGATCAATTCGTCGGTGGTGTGGCCCATCGCACTGACGACCACCACCACTTGATTGCCTTCCATTTTGGCGCGAATGGCTTTTCGGGCAGCCGCCAAAATCTTATTGCTGTCCGCAACGCTCGTTCCGCCGAACTTCTGCACGATCAACGGCATGACCACAACCCTCTGCTGACCCCCAATGCGGCGTCAGACATCGAAATAAGGTGAAAGAGAACCCGACAACCGAAGCCGGCGCACACCGCCAGCGCCCACCGCTCGCTGCCAGCCGCCCAACATCGCCATTGCTAATGATCCCCTCGGCAATTATTAGGCGCGATGAATCGAATATCTTATCATACCCCTACCGCTTGCCAAGTGCGAAAACCGGCGCGCGTCGCCCGTTGCCTCGCACCGGTCCCTGGCCCTCGAATCGCTTCCATTTTGTGCGCCGGCGGACGGGCGGGCAGGCCTATGCGGCCGACTGAATCGCCAACCGGGCAACAGAACGGGTTGCCCAATGGAGTCTGAGCGGATGTTCGCTGCGGCGAGCCACGTTTGATGCGGGCCTTTCGGCGGGAATCGGATGCGGTGCCGATCCGATCGCGACCTATTCACTACTTTAGGGGGGCTCGGCCAACAAAGTGCTCCATCAGCTTCCAACCCTCGGCGAAAACCAGCGACGATCGGGCGGCCGACGCTTCGTCGTACGTCGCGCTGCCGTCCGGCCTGATGTCGCTTCCGGCAATGGCGGCCGGCACGTCGCCGTAGCTGTGGGTTTTGGTGCGGAGCGGGGTCGGGTGGTCGGGCGAGATGAGCAGCCGGTACTGTCCGAAGCCCCGCAGCGCCTTCCAAACGGGGGCGACGATCTTCGCGTCGATTTCCTCCAACGCCTTCACCTTGGCTTCTGCGTCGCCCTCGTGCGAGGCTTCGTCGGGCGCCTCGACATGCACGCAAACCAGATCGAATTCGTTCAAGGCCTCAACGGCGTATCGGCCCTTGGCCGCGTAATCCGTGTCGGTGTAGCCGGTGGCGCCGGGCACCTCGATCCGCTTCCAGCCCAACAGCGCCGCCAAGCCGCGGAGCAGATCGACGGCCGTGATCATCGCTCCGCAGACGCCAAAGCGTTCACGGAACGGGGCCAACTGCGGCGTACTGCCCAAGCCCCAAAGCCAGACGTGGGTGGCCGGCGGTTTTCCGGCTGCCATGCGCGCCGTGTTGACCGGATGATCGGCGAAAAGGCCTTCCGACGCATTCATCAGCTCGACGAGCAAATCGCTGCCCGGCCCGCGGGGATAATCGTCGAGCACGCTCTTGTCGGTCAGGTCGTGGGGCGGAGTGGTGTGGGTGTCGCGGGAAAACGGCGCCGGCCCGCCGGCCGACCGATGAATCAGCAGGTTGCGGTAGCTGACGCCGGGATAGAACTGCCAACGGGGCCCGCCGAGGCTCTGCTGGGCGGTGCGGAGCAGCTCGGCCGCTTCTTCGGTGGAGATCTGGCCGGCCGTGTAACTCTTCATCACTTGGTCTTCCACCGTCACCAAGTTGCAGCGGATGGCCCAGTCGTTCGGCCCGAGTTGCAGCCCTTGGGCGGCTGCTTCCAGCGGCGCCCGGCCCGTGTAATATCGGTGTGGATCGTACCCCAACAGGCTCAAATTCGCCACGTCGGAACCGGCGGGCAGATCGGCGGGGGTGTTGTTGGCGCGGGCAACCACCCCGGCGGCGGCAACGGCGTCCATGTGGGGAAGTTTCGCGGCCTGCAATGGGGTGCGGCCCCCGAGTCCGTCTTGAGGCTCGTCGGCGGCGCCGTCGGGGATGATAATCGCGTATTTCATAACACCTCGAAGAAAGGAAAACCTTCCGCGGTTGCGGCTTGGCCCGGCCGTCGCCGGCGGTCGTCGCCGACGATCAGTCGCGGACTCGCAATCGCACACTGCCGGCGTGAACGCAGGGCAGGCTCTCGATCTCTTTCAACGCGGCATCGACCACGCCGTTGGGCGCCGCGTGGGTCATGATGATCAGCGGCACCGTGCCCGAGGCGTTGTCGCCCGCCTCGTGCTGGATGATCGAGGCGATAGAGATGTTCCGCCGCCCGAGGATGCCGGCGATTTCCGCCATTACCCCGGGGCGATCGTCCACGTTGAACCGCAGATAGAACCGTCCGGAAATGGCCGCCGGCTGCCGTGTGGCCACTTGGGCGGGGCGTTGATCCGACCACAATTCGAGCGCCCGGAAGGTGAGCGTGGTGCGGCCGACCACGGTGCTGATCAGGTCGGCGGTTACGGCCGACGCCGTCGGCATTTGGCCGGCGCCCTGGCCCTGGAAGAACACGCGTCCCACCACGTCGCCCACGACGCGCACGGCGTTGAACGCGCCGCGAACCTCGGCTAACGGCGAACCGTGGCGGACCAACGTGGGCGACACATGGAGTTCCAGGCCCTCGGGGGTCAGATCACCGACGGCCAACAGCTTGATGCGGTAGCCCAGCTCCTGAGCGAAGCGAATGTCGGCGATATCGACGGAGTCGATTCCCACCCGCGGAATCTCGCGCCAACTGAGCCGCGTGCCGAAGGCCAGATGGGCCAAGATGGCCAGCTTTTGGGCGGCGTCGGAGCCGTCCACGTCCATGGCCGGATTCGCCTCGGCGTAGCCGAGCCGCTGCGCCTCGGCCACGGCCGAACGGTAGTCGGCCTGCTGCTCCTCCATCCGCGTGAGAATGAAATTGCTCGTGCCGTTCAGGATTGCGTGGATCGAAAGAATCTGATTCGCCGTGAGCGACTCGCTCATCGCCGCGATGATCGGAATGCCGCCGGCCACCGCCGCTTCGAAGGCGATTGTCCGCCCCAGGGCCCGTGCGCGATCGAACAGTTCCGGGCCGTGCTCGGCCAGCAGCGCTTTGTTGGCGGTGACGATGTTCTTGCCCGCCTCAAGCATCTTCAGCATGATCGTCCGTTCGGGCTCCAGTCCGCCGATCAGTTGCACCACATGCTCGATCGACCGATCGGAAAGCACCGACTCGACATTGTCGGTCAGCAGACCATCGGGCAGGGCCACATTCCGCGGCCGAACCAGGTCTTTGTCCACCACGCGAACCAATTCCACCGGCCGGCCCGCATGCCGCGCAATCCGCGGGCCCTGTTCCAAAAGCAGCTTCGCCACGCCGGAGCCGATCGTGCCGAATCCGATAATCGCCACCTTCACCGGTTCCATAAGAAACCTCGGTTCCAAGAGTTGCCGTCCGATCGAATGAGAATTGTTCATCGTAGGTTACCGTCACGGCGATCGTCAAGGCCGCGGCGCCCTAGCAGGCTGGGCGATTGTCAGCGTAGAATAAGGGTTTCGATTTGTTCGGGCGGTTGCCGAGCGGGCGGCTCGGTGCGCAGTGCGGCGGCGACCGACGCACCACGATTCCGCCAACCAACAGCCGCGATCGGTGCGAGAAACGGCGGCCAGAGGCCGAGGCGCGCTGCGATCAAGATCGATCGGGCTGGCGCAGCGGCCGGGTTGCATTGCGCATCTGCGGGGCGATCCGACGACCGGTTGGTCCTCCGGCCCGCTTGGGCCGACGGTCGCGTTCCGCGGTTTTGTTCCGCTTGGGTCGGCCCTTGAACAGTGTTGCACTGAGACACAACTGAGGCGCGCAGTCAATCATGTCGTGGGCGATTCGATGCCGGAATTTGCGAAAGACCTACGCGGGCAAGCCGCCCGTCGAAGCCGTTCGCGGAATCGATCTGGAGATTGCCGAAGGAGAATGTTTCGGCGTGTTGGGCCCCAACGGCGCGGGCAAGACAACGACGATCGAGATGTTCGAGGGGTTGATCGAACCGACCGGAGGCGAGATCGAGGTGTTCGGCGTCCGCTGGCGCGACGATCCGCAGTCGATCCGCCGTCGGATCGGCATTTCGCTGCAAGAGACGAAGTTTTCGGACAAGCTCACTGTGTTGGAAACGGTGCGGTTGTTCCGCAGCTTCTACCCCAGCGGCCCGACGCCCGAGGCCGCCATCGCCCGCGTGGGCCTGGAGGAGAAGTCGCGCACCTGGATCAAGAATCTTTCCGGCGGTCAACGGCAGCGATTGGCCGTGGCCGTGGCCTTGGTCGGCGAACCGCAGTTGTTGTTTCTCGACGAACCGACCACCGGGCTCGATCCGCACTCGCGGCGGCAGGTGTGGGAGGTTGTCGCTTCGGGCAAGCGGCAGGGGCGCACCACCGTGCTGACCACTCATTACATGGAGGAAGCCGAGCAACTCTGCGACCGGATTGCGCTGGTCGATCGCGGGCGGGTGATCGCCTTGGGCACGCCGCCGCAGTTGATCGCCCAGTTGGGCGGCCGGCATGTGGTTGAGTTCGCGCTGAATCCGGCCGAGGCGATGGACGACCCGTCGGAGCCGTGGCGCGACTTGTCCGGCGTGATTGCTCGGCGGCGCGAACGGGACGCGATTCATCTGACCGTCGCTGAGCCGCACGTCGTGCTGCCCTTGTTGTTGGACCAGCTCGCCCGGCGCGGCTGGACGCTGGCCCGACTGGTCACTCGGCCCGCCAAGCTCGACGACGTTTTCGTGGCGATCACCGGCCGGACGCTGACTGAGAACGGCTCGGCCAACGGCGCCGAACGCGCGGCGGAGAACGGATGATGGCTGCCCGACGGTTCTCCCCTCTGGTCGAGCTGACCTTGGCGCGTTGCCGCGAGTTCATCCGCGAGCCCGACGCGATTTTCTGGGTCTATGTCTTCCCGCTGTTCTTGGTGTTGGCGCTGGGCATTGCGTTTCGCGACTCTCCGGTGGAGAAGTTTCGCGCGGCGGTGTTGAATGATCCATCCGCGGAGGCGACGTTGGCCGCCCTGGAAGCCGACAGCCGCTTTGCCGTGGAAGCCTCGGACGAGCCGACCGCGCGGAGCCGGCTGCGGATGGGCCGCATCGACCTGATCGTCGCTGCGCGCCCGGGCGAAAGGCCGACGTATGTCTTCCTGTTCGACCCGACGCGCGCGCAAGGCGTGCTGGCCCGCGACGCCGCCGACGATCTGCTGCAACGGGCCGCCGGCCGCCGCGACGCCGCCGAACGGATCGACCAGGCGTTCGACGAGCCCGGAGGGCGATATATCGACTTTCTGATTCCCGGCCTGATCGGCATGGGCCTGATGGGCGGCGGGATGTGGGGCGTCGGCTTCGCCTCGGTCGATATGCGGATTCGCAAGCTGCTGAAACGCTATCGCGCCACGCCGATGCGCCGCAGCGATTTTCTCGCGTCGCTGATCCTCAGCCGGCTGCTCTTCACGCTGCCGGAGGTGTCGTTGCTCGTCCTGTTCTCATCGTGGCTGTTCGGCGTCGGCTGCGCGGGCAGCTACGCCGCCTTGGCCGGATTGGTGGTGCTTGGCGCTTTGCAATTCGCCGGACTGGGCTTGCTCGTGGCGATGCGGGCGCAGACGATCGAAACGGTGATGGGCCTGATGAACGCCGTGATGATGCCGATGTGGATCGGCTCGGGGATCTTCTTCTCGATCGAGCGTTTTCCCGAAGCCGTGCAGCCGTTCCTGCACGCGCTTCCCCTGACGCCGTTGCTCATCGCGCTGAGGCAGGTGATGCTCGAAGGCGCCGGCTGGGCGGCTGTGGCGCCGCAGGTCGCGTTGATTGTCGGCTGGACCGTCCTCTCCTTCGCCGTCGCGCTTCGCTGGTTCCGCTGGACGTAGGCAGCCCGCCGGCCCGCTCGACGAGCCGCAAGGCATTCGCGGTTCGCCCATCGCCTTTTTTTCGCCCCCGCGCAACGGCGCGTTGGTCGAACCATCGCTATCTCTATGAAACGGCGCGGTTCGCTCAGCGGCGCCAATCCGCCGGCGGCGCACTCCGGGCAGCGCGATCATGGCGTCGGCTGCTCGCCGCCGATGCCCAGTTGCGCGCGCCATCGGCCGCGGCTGCCCCGATCGGCTTTTTCGTTTTTCGGCGGTTCCGTGGCGGGCGGCAGCGCGCGAATTTGCTCTTCGAGTTTCGCCCGTTCTCGGGCGAGTTTGGCCCGCTCCAGCGAGATTTCGATTTCGGCCTGGCGCATCTTCTCTTGCAGTTCGGCCTGAAGCTGTTCGAGATGCACGCGGTGTTCCTGGATCACCGAGTCTTGATCGAACAACTGGCCCAACGCCGCCGCGCCGACGGCTACCGAACCGAGATTGCCGCTTTGGTTCTCCAAGAGCAGTTTCAGCTCGTCGATTTCGCGGTCTTTCTCGGCAATCTGGCGGTCTTTTTCGGCCAAGAGCTGGTCGGTGCGGGCGACGATTTGCTGGAGCTCGATCCGCTCTCCCGACGTCATCGATTCGCGCTGGCTTTCGGCCTCCAGCGCGGCGAGGATCTTCTGCTTCTCCAGTTCCCAATTCAACACGCCGCCCGACCCGCCCGACGACGCCCGCAGTTGCGTCAACTCCTGCTGCATTTCCGCGTGGCGCGCCCTCAATTGGCGGAGGTCTTCCAGCGCCATTTCGTAGCGGCGGCGGTAGTCTTCGGCCTCATCGTCGTCGCCCTGCGCGTCGGCCGCTTCGCCGTGCAAGGGCGACGGCGTTTCTTCGGTCAATGCGGCGGCCAAGGCGTCGCGACGGATGGCGTCGAACCGCTCTTGAACTTCTTCGATGCGATGGGCGTCGTCGTCGGCCGCTTCGCCGCGCCGTGTTTCCCAATCGGCCTGACGGCGTTCCAACTCGGCCCGCTGCCGATCGAGTTCCGCCCGTCGCCGCTCAAGCTCGTCGCGGACCGACTCCAGCTCGACCTGTTGCTGGCGGCGCAGGCGATCCCAATTCTCTTGCTCTAAGCGGCATTGTTCTTCGAAGGCAGCCTGACGGGCCCGCCATTGGGCGTCGAGCGCAGCCTGCTGCTCGGCCAATTGGGCAAACCACTCGGCCTGTTGGCGGCGCCATTGCTCGCCCAAGGCCGTGTTTTGAGCCGCCGTTTGCCGGCATAGTTCGTCCCATTGCTCGCGCTGAAGCGTCAGTTGCGACGAGAGCCGCTCCAGCTCCGCCTCGCGCTGATCGAGTTCGCCGCGGCGCTGCTCCAGCGTTTGCTGGGCCTGCTGCACCTGGCGGGCTTCGCGCTGGAGCAACTCCTTGAGCGCTCGGCCTTGGTCGCGCAGTTGAGCCTCGGTTCTGTTGAGGCGGGCTTGCTGCGAAGCCAGAAAGACGCGAATCCGCTCGCGCTGCGCGCCTAATGCCGCCGCGAAGCGCGCGGCCCAATCGTCGGCGCCAGCAGGCAGAGCGGGAATCGCTTCCATGTCCAAAGGAGTAATCCTTGGCTGACTGCGTTCGGACGGTCCGATGATCGATGGTGCACGGCCGACCCGCGGCACGCCGTCCCTGCCGACGGAGTCGTTCGCCGATCGCGCAATGCCTCGCCAAGAGGCAATCCGCCCGGCGGCGGGAGCGATCTTCGCCCAAGCGGGCGGGCAATCGCCCTCGGAAGGATCACAACGGTAGTCCCCTATCACTGTTAATAGGCCACAGGGGGCGAACGGTCAAAACGAAGCGCGCGGTTTCGTCAACCGTAACAATGGCGCCGATTGCAACGGCTGTTCAGGCTCGGAATGCCGCCGCAACTCGATAGGTCGGCACAATGAAGGAAGCGGCCGCCGGCGCAGCGAAGCGGCCCTTTGCGTGTTCTGGACGATTGATCCGCGCCTCGTTTTCCGCCGGTTGACCAGGGCCGATCACCGAACGGCCGACCCTTGCCGACAGCGGCACTGCCGAAACGTGTTGATCTTCCGAGGATCGGAGCGAAGCCCCTCGCTTCCGTCGCCGCCACGCCTTCCCTGCGCCGTCAGCGTTGCGGCAATTCGGCGACGAACCGCCGCCAGCGGGCTTCCAGCAGCGGCCAATCGCCGCCGAAGACCGCGGAAAACTGCTTCAACCGTTCCGCCGGTGGCTGGCGATTCCATGCGGGCTGGTCGGCCGTCAGCCGCACGTAGCGGCCGTAGTGCGCCGGCATCGTCTCGGTCAGATAGAAACTCAAAGCCCATGCGGCGGCATATGCCGTTTCGGGATGACGAGCAAAGACCGACTCGTCGGCCACCAGCGTTCGCAGCAAGTCGGGCGTGCGTTGCGGGTCGCAGAATCGGGCGAAGTCGTCGCATCGCATGCGATTGATCCGATCGCTCAATCGCGGATGACGCCGAGCGTCGAAGACGCCGGGCGCTTCGAACATCGTCGCCAAGCCCTCGGCCACCCAGCGCGGCGGCATGGCCCAACGGCTGTGGATGCCCGTATTGAAGGCGGCCTGATGCGTCGCTTCGTGCACAAGCACCGCCTCGGTGGAGCTGAAGTAGGAGCTCTGGCGGCCGCGGTCGTAGATCATCAGGCGATTGGTTTCAGCGTCGTACCAGCCCAAGACAGCCGCGTTGACCGGCGCCTGCTGTCCGGCCGAGCGGCGGGCGAACTCCTCTGCATCGCGGCACACAATAGCCACCAGCGGCGTCGGGGGCGGATCGACGGCGATGCCCCGAACCGTGAAATAGTGGACAAACGATCGGTAGAACTCGTCGAAGCGATCGGCCCAGCGATCGCGCTGACCGACCGGATGAGCCACCATGTAGAAGCCGGCGCCCGAAACCTCGAATCCGTTGCCCAACTCGCGCAGCAACGCCGCCCGAGTTTCCGAGGGCGAGTATGGGCGAAACGCAGCGGCGGTCTGCCGCGCGCGGTTCCCCGCTGCCGCGGGCAGATCCCAAAGCCGGCCATCGCGCCCCAGCAAGAGAATCCGCCGTTGATCGATCGCCAGCGGCCGTCCCTCGAAATGCTTGCCTTCGTACTCCAGCGCCACCATCACATCAGGCAGCGTGCCCGCCGCGCCGAACTCGGCCGCAAAGCAATGCCCCGCGGCCAGACTCATCACCGCCGAGCAACCGAGAACGATGGCCCGCATCGCCGCCGCAAGCCGCCCGGCGGCGCAAAGTGAACTGGCGGCGCAAAGCGAACCGGGCCGCCGACGCCAGCGGAGGATTGCGCCCGCCGTCGCGAAGCGTGCGGCAGCGACGAGAAGTCGCCGATGGCGGCAAGCGTGAATCATCAAATCCCACCGTATTCTTCAGGCCCGAGACTGCTCGATCGCCGTGCCCGCAATCGCACTGCGTTCTTCGAGAGGAACGCCGATTCCCGGCGATCCCCGAACAAGCCTAGCTCAATGTCGAGCGCGACTGCCGAGAAGCCCTCCTGTGTTATCGGAAAAAACGGGAAAAACGGCCGTTTTGTCTTTTCATGCGCAGCCGCGTTGGCTATGCTGTTGGGGCTGAAGCGGCCGCAGCACCGATGATGGAGAATCAACCCAGTTGCCACTGACGCTGATACGGAGCAACCGAGAAGAGACGTTTGGTGAACACAAGTCCCGTGCGGGGGGAGCGTCACCATGTCGATCCGTGTTAAGTGTCCGAATGGGCATGAACTGAAGGTGAAGTCGAGCTTGGCGGGCAAGTCGGGGCTCTGTCCGGTTTGTCGGGCGGTGGTTCAGGTGCCCGTGCCCAAGGATCCCCTGGAAGACTCGATCCTCGACATGCTCGCCACGATCAAACCCGTTCTCTCGGCAGAGAGCGAAGCAGCGGAACCGCCGCTTTCAGAAGCCGATGGTTCCGGGCAGGCTCCGCCCAGTCGTCGGGTGGATCTGCACGACGGTTTGCCGGCGGCCATCACGCCGAAAAAAGCCTGCATCCGCTGTCGCCGCGAAATCGATTTGGGCACGCACATCTGCCCGCACTGCCACACCTATATCGCCAACGTGGCCGATTTCGGCATGCGGTAGCAGCTCGTCCGCGCGACGGTTTTTTCGCGGCCCCGCGCTCGCCGCTGTCTTATTGTGTCGGACCGCGTCTTCCACTGCGCCGCCGCAGGCTTCATGATTTGCGCCGTGATCGGCCGAAGACCGATTCCTTGCCGGTATCGGTGTTTTCTGCGATCGGGCGGCGCGGCTATAATTCTGCGATTCAACGTCCGTCGCAACAGGCGGCAGCGCAAGGCCCGAACATGACGAACGGTTTCGATTTCACTGCGGCCATCAGGCGATTGTGCGCCGACATGATCGCCCGGCTGAGGCCGTTGAGCCATATCGACTTGACCAAAGTGGCCATCAGTTTTCGGCAGACCCGGACAGCCTCGCGGCACGGCCTCTATGCCTCGGTGACGCCTCTGAGGTTTCCCGGCGGCGCGATCGAGGCCGAGCGTCGAGGCTGGCGCTGGCGCTACCCGCGGCTCGTCCGCCCCGACGGGCGCGAGTGGCTCTACATCCTCAGCTTCTACCTGCCGCGGTTTCTCGACCTCCCTTTTCGCGAGAAGCTGGAAACCATCGTTCACGAACTGTGGCATATCAGCCCCGATTGCGACGGCGACTTGCGCCGCCACCAAGGGCGCTGCTACGCGCACGGGCATTCACAGCGAAGCTACGACGCCCAACTGAAACCGCTGATCGACGACTACCTGCAATCGGCTGCGCCGGCCGATCTCTACGCTTTTCTGCACGATGATTTCGCCGCGCTGGTGAAGCGGCACGGGCGGGTGTTCGGACAACGCTTCCGCGTGCCGAAGTTGCAAGCGGTCGAACCGACAGCGGCTGTCCATCGAACTGCCGAGTGATGCTCTGAACAAGAATGCAACCGGGCCGACCAACGAACGGCGGCGCAACAAGGCGCATCGACGAAGGTGGTTCGGCCCAACGCGCCCGGGCCTTCCGCTGCGGCTGAGCGTTGGCGCCCGCCGGCAAGTCGGCTCTCGCCCGCGGGTCCGTCGCTCTCACCGCGGGTCGAGTGTTCCCGCCGCGAGCCGGGTATTCGAGCGGTTGCTTCCCGTTCTCGACGCGGTTGCGCCGCACGTCGCCGTTCGCCGTTGCCTGTTGCCCGAGGCCCTTGCGCCGGGCCCACTTCGGCAATCTTGCCTCGACCACGGTGCAAGACGGCGCCCCTGGTCGGCAACGACTCTTTTGAATGCGGAATCGTACAACGGGATGGCGGCGCAGCCCGGGTTCCGTTCGCTACGGATTGGCGATCCCGGGCTGCGCCCAGGCCGACCGACGTTAGGCCGGCTTCTGCAAACCGCATCGCTGTCGAGAAGTCGCATGGACTTCTCGCGGAATGTTGGGAACCGATGGATTGATGGGAGGTTGTGAAGCGATGACCGGCATATCTTGCATCTGCAAACGGTGGTGGTTGGTGGGCGTGGCAACTTTGCTTGCAGTGGGGATCACGGCGGGAATGGTTTGGTCGGCCGACGGCGTGAAGCCCGCGGCCCTTTCGCCGGCCGCGGAGAAGGGCCAGAACTACGCAAAAACCCTGTCGAAAGCGTTTCGGGAAGCGGCCGAAGCGGCGCTGCCTTCGGTGGTGATGATTCGCACCACCCCCAAGGCGGTGAAGATCGAGCGGGCGTTGCCTGACGACGACGAGGACGAGCTTTCTCCCTTCGGAGATCTCTTCCGCCGCAATCCGGAACTGCGAAGGTTCTTCCGCGAAATGCCGGCGCTGCCCCGCGGCGCGCCCGAGTTCCGCGCCGGCGGAATCGGCTCGGGCGTGGTGATCGATGCGTCGGGAATAGTGTTGACCAACAATCATGTGGTGGAAGGCGCGGAGAAGATCGTTGTCCGCCTGATGGATGGCCGCGAGTTCAAAGTGGCCGACGTGCGCCGCGACCCGAACAGCGACTTGGCCATCATCTTTCTCGAAAACGCAGACAAACTGACCCCGGCCCGACTCGGTGACAGCGACGCCATCGAAGTGGGCGATTGGGTCTTGGCGCTGGGCGATCCGTTCGGCTTGGAAGGGACCGTCACCGCCGGCATTATCAGCGCCAAGAGCCGCGGCCTGGGAATCACGCCTCGCGACAACATGTTGCAGACCGACGCGGCCATCAACCCCGGCAACAGCGGCGGGCCGCTGGTCAACCTCGATGGCGAAGTGGTGGGAATCAACACGGCCATCCATTCGCGGTCGGGCGGCAACCAAGGCGTCGGCTTTGCCGTGCCAATTAACACGGCCAAATGGGTGGCCGAACAATTGCGGAAGAACGGCAAGGTGGAACGGGCCTACCTGGGCGTGGTCATCCAACCGGTAACGCACGAGCTGGCCGAGCAGTTCGGTGTTTCGGCCCGGCAAGGCGTGCTGGTGACCGACGTACAACCCGACTCGCCTGCTGCAAAGGCCGGACTAAAGTCGGGCGACATCATCGTAGAATTCGCCGGCCGACCGGTGGCCCGGCCGCAGGAACTGCAATCGATCGTCGAGCGCGCTCCGATCGGCTCGAAGCAGCAAGTGACCGTATGGCGCGACGGCAAACGGCAGCAGTTGACGATCGCCCCAGCCGTGCTATCCGACGAGAAGGTGGCGGCCTTGGGTGGTCCGGCCGAAAGCCCTTCGCCCGAAGCCGCGGCGTTTGACCGACTCGGGATCGAGGTGGAAACTCTCACCCCGAGGGTCGCTGAGCAACTCGGCGTGAAGGCCGACAAGGGGGTGGTCATTACGTCGGTTCGGCCCGGCGGGTTGGCCGCGCTCGCCGGCCTGACGCCTGGGGCAGTGATCGTCGAAGCGAACCGCAAGCCGGTGGCCAGCGTCGAGGAGTTCCGCAAGGCGATCGAAGCGCAGCCGTTGGAGAAGGGATTGCTGTTGCTGCTTCGGACTGCCCAGGGCAGCCGCTTTGTGGTGTTGCAAGCCGATAAGTAGTTTTCTGCAATGCGGCGCGCCGCGGAACGCGGACACGCCGCGGCCGCCGCCCCAGGGCAGCTCGGGTTTCCAGAGTTGCACTGGGCCGCTGACGATCATTCGGAGTCGCTACGCTCTGCCGTCGGCGGTGTGTTGGGCCCGCCCGAGCGCCCGCTCACCGCAGCGATCAGGGCGTTGACGCGAGTGGACGGTCGCGCGAGAGGCCCGTCATCATCGATCGGTGTTGCGAGGATTTGCAGCGCCGCTGACCGGTTCGTCCGCCATGGTGGGGCGGAACTGCCGGCGATGATGACGGGCATCGCTGCTTCTTGGCTCGGAAGAAGGGGAGAACTCAGTCTTCCGGCGTGCAAGGGCGGTGGTGGGCAGCTGTTGCGCCGCGAGGAACAATGATCCGTCAGCAGAAAGAGCTTGCAGCCCGATCGAGGAGAATGTTCGCTTTCGGCCCCGTTTCGGCCCTGTTACTCCGCGTCGGGCACGATCATCGGCATTCCGCCCCGCGGATGACTTGCCAGGGCCACCGGCGTGCGGTAGATCGCCTGCAACAGATCGGGCTGCATCAGTTGTCGCGGTGGGCCGTCGAACACCACTTCACCCTCGCGGAGCGCCAACGCGCGGTCGGCATCGAGCGCGGCGGCATTAACGTCATGCGTCACGGCCAAGATGGTCGTTCCGCGTTGCCGATGCGCGCGGCGGAGCACGGCGCGAATCTCCGTTTGATGGCGATAGTCGAGAAACGTGGTCGGCTCGTCGAGCAGCAACAAGTCGGCCCCCTGGGCTAAGGCTGCGGCAATCATCGCCTTTTGCCGTTCGCCGCCGCTGAGGGTGTCGATGGCGCGATTGGCCAGGGCGGTCATGGCCGTTTCTTCCAAGGCTTGGCGCACGGCCGCACGATCCTCGGCCGACATGGCGGCGAAGGCGTGCAGATAGGGGTATCGGCCCAGGCCGACGAACTCCTCGACAGAGAGCGGCAAGGCGCGTCCGTCGATCTGCGGCACATAGCCGACGCGTTTAGCCAACTCGCGGCGGCGGTAGTGCGCCAACGGTCGCCCGAACAGCTCGACGCAGCCCGAGCAGGGCAACAGCCGATCGAGACACTTAAGCAAGGTGGTCTTTCCCGCCCCGTTGGGGCCGACGATTGCCAGATACTCGCCGGGAAAGACTTGGAAGCCCACCCGATGCACGATCGGCCGACCGTCGATCACGACACTCAGTTGCTCGACCGCGAGCACCGCCTGGGAAGAACCCGACGGCGCCGTGCAGCTTTGGGGCTGAGCGGCTTTTGTTGCGGCGGCCGGGTTTGATGAAGCGTCGTGAGACACGGTCGGAAACAAACAGTTCGAGCGGCAAAGGTTCAACGACAAGGTCGGCAAGGCGCGTCGGTGGTGCAGTGTGCTACGGAGCGCACCGGATCGTACGAATCATTTGCCTTCGACTACAGCCATCGAGGCCATTCTACACGGATTGACTGCAAGTGAATTGCACCCTGCGTCGCCAAGCAACGAAACCGCTGCCTGGTCAGCCAAAAGGACAACACCGCGTCGCAACCTGCCGGGATGGTAGGCTGTCGCGCCCACGAAGCTGGTCGGCGGTTTCTTTGCGGTCGTTTCGAGTGGATTCGGCCGTGTGAAAAATGCTGGGCAGGCCGAACCCGAAACAGGGGGCGTTCGGGAAAACCGTGGAATGGGCGGACGTGCGTCGCTCTATTATCCCCAAGCATCCCCGTACCCCCAGATTTCCACAGATCGTTGCTCTTTAGACGAATTGTAGCGACAGACGCTCAACCTTGTCGATCTAGGTAGAAGACCGCATTTTGGCGGAGAAGTTCCCGAATGCGCAAAACTCGGAAAGATAGGTAATTCAATAAGGGTGGGCAACATGAAGGCTTTCTTGAGGCTTGCCTGGGTCGGCATGGTGCTTCCGGCCGCATGGGCAGCGTTGGTCACCTTTGCGGGGCCACAATCGGAAGACCGTCAGGCGATCAAGGTGCTTAGGCCACCGCTGGCAAACGAGCCGGTGGATCGCTCGCCGGTGATTACGGGGTTGGCGATTCAGCCGGGCGGCCAAGCAGCGCTGTGCGTGGGCGACGATCATGCCATGGGCCTCTGGGACCTGAGTACGGGCAAGTTGGTGCGATCGAAGGCGATTCACGCCGACTGGATCCGGGCGATTGCGATCCGCGGCGACGGCCGGATGGCGGCCACGGTGGGCCACGACCGGCGTTTGCGGTTGATCTCGCTGCCTGAGATGCAACCCCTGGCTGAATCGCCGGTTTGCCCGGCCGCCTTGTTCGCCGCGGCATTCAGCCCCGACGGAACCACCGTGGCGGCGGTAGGTTTCGACCGGCACGTGCGGCTGTTCGACGTTCGTGATGCCGCTCAGCGCGCCCAATGGGAGGGCCCGGCCGACGACCTCCGCACAATCGCTTATTCGCCCGACGGTCGTTTTTTGGCGGCAGGCGGGCAAGGGGGTGTTCTGCGGGTGTTCGACGCCGCCTCGGGCGAGAAGCGGGCCGACTTGGCCTCGGGCGTTCGCGCGGTGCTTTGCGCGGCCTTCTCCCCAGACGCGACGCTGTTGGCCGCCGCCGGTCAGGGCCGCGTTATTCGTCTCTGGGATACCGCCACGTGGCAGCCTCGCGTCGAGATGAATGTGGCCGCCGGTGGTGTTCGGTCGTTGAGCTTTTGCGGCGATTCCGTGCTGGCCGCCGGCGACACGACCAACGCAATCACTTTATGGCGAGTTGACGGTCAATCGGCCGGGCGGTGCGTGGGACACACCGGCACGCCGGCCGCACTGGCCTTCGATGCGGCAACCGGCGTTCTGGTTTCCGCGGGCTTCGACGCCTCGGTGCGCATCTGGTCGATCCGCTAAGCGCCGCGGCCGAACAAGGAGAACACAACATCCGTTCCACGTTGAACTCGCGCCGGGCCGCATCGGCCCCGCCCCTGCGAGATTCCAAGCGGGTATTCGCAGAAGCGCGCGATTGTTCCATGTGCGAACCAGATGACGGGATGGAAAAGAAACACACGGACGATCGTTGTTTGAATTCGCTGCGCGAGGCGCAAAGAGAAAACGCCGGCGGCAGCGTCCCGCTGATCGAGATAGTCGAGGCGATCGGCGGCAATCAATGACGAACATGGAGGTTCATCGTGGGGTTGTTCAAATCCTGGCGCGCGGGTAATCGCGCTGCCTCTGGGCCGAAACGCGCTCGGCGGCCGCGATTGACGGAAAAACACGTTTGCCGTTTCGAGCAGCTCGAATCGCGGCAATTGCTCTCGGCCAATCCCCTCATCAATTTGGGGGTGGTTTACTACGAGAACAACGTCGGCGACGACTCCGTGCCCGACCTGTTCGAAATCACCTTCAACGGCGGCGCGCCGGGCACGCAGCTCACGCAGTTGGTGATCGACACGGACAAAGACGGTCTGGGATTGTCGATCGGCGACTGCTTTTTCGACATCGCCCCGGGCGGTTTGGGCGCTTACGGCTCGCAACCGCTGACCATTGTCAGCAGCAGCGGCATCGACTCGGTCACTTGGTCGGTGGCCGACGGCGGCACTCGGCTCGTCTTCGATTTTTCGGGCTTTCATGCCGGCGAAAAGCTGGCGTTCAGCATTGATGTCGATGAGATGGGCTTCCTCGGGCCCAACTCGGTGGCCGAAGGCAACGAGTTCGAAGGCAGCAAGCTCTCGGCCATGTTCACCGCGCCACATTATCAAACCGCCGAGGGCGGCGACATCTTTCTCGATTACTACGATCACAAACTCGTTGGCACGGGGCTCAACCTTCCGCCCGACGGCTACGTGCCCCCGGGCGATGTGCTCCAGCCCGACCTGACCGCCGGGGCGATCGTCCGCCTTACTCAAGTGCCTCTGCCGAGCAGCATTGCCGGCACGGTTTACGAAGACTTCAACGGCAACAACCTCCGCGAGCCGGGCGACGTGCCGCTTCAGGGCGTCCAACTCACGCTTCTCCAACTAGTCGATGGACAATATGTTTCGACTGGACGCACGACGGTTACCGACGCGGCCGGACACTACCGCTTCGATGCCCTGTTGCCCGGAACCTATCGCGTGGTGGAAACACAACCGGCCGGCTACCTGAGCGTCGGGGCCACGGCCGGAACGGTTGGCGGCGCGACACGCGGCTCGGTGCTTTCGCCCGACGTGATCGATGGCATTTCGCTCTTGGGCGGCGAAGACAGCGTGAACAACGACTTCGCCGAATTCCGCGGCGCGAGCCTCAGCGGACGCGTGGCCGCCGATCTGAACCTGAACTGCACGCTCGATTCCACTGACCGGTTGTTGTCGGGCGTGGTGCTTCAACTGACCACGGCCGACGGGATCGTGCTGGCCACCACCACGACCAATGCGCTGGGCGAGTACCGGTTCGACGGTTTGGCGCCCGGCGTCTATCGCGTCGTTGAGCAGCAACCGCACGGCTACTTCGACAGTTGCGACTTGGTGGGCGACTTGGGCGGCGTGCTCGATCCGCCCGACGCCATCGGCGGCATCGTGCTCTTCTCGGGCAGCGTCGGCACGCGCTACGACTTCCTGGAAATCGAGCCGGTTCGCCTCTGCGGCTATGTGTATGAAGACAACAATAACAACGGCATCCGTGATTCCGGCGAGGCAGGCATCGCCGGCGTGACGCTCACCCTGACCGGCGGCGACCTGAAAACGCCGCTGACGGCGATCACCAATGGCGACGGGCTGTATTGCTTCGTCGGGTTGATGCCCGGCACGTACACCGTAACGCAGACGCAGCCGTCGGGCTACTACGACGGGCTCGACACGCCCGGCACCCAAGGCGGCGTAGCCGAGAATCCCGGCGATCGGATTTCGGAAATCCCCTTGTTCGCCAACGGCAGCCAGTACAACTTCGGCGAGTTGCGGCCGGCGAGCCTTTCGGGCTACGTTTTCCAAGACGGCCCGACGATCACCTACCGCCAAGGCGAATCGGCGCCCGACCCGTACGCGCTGCGCGACGGCCTGCGGACGCCCGACGACAAGCCCATCGCCGGCGTGGTGCTGATGCTGTGCGACGAGTACGGCGTGCCGGTGCTCGACGGCGACGGCAAACCGATGCGAACCACGACCGACGCCAACGGTTTCTATCAGTTCACCGGCTTGCGGCCCGGCACCTACTGCGTTTATCAGACGCAGCCCGAGGGGTATGCCGATTTCATCGACACCCCGGGCAGCTTGGGCGGAACGGCGGTCAACACCTTCAATGTGATCGATCCGGGCATCATCAGCATGTTGGCCACTCCGCCGCGCTACGACGCGATTCTGGGAATCGCGCTCGGAGCAGGCCAGCAGGGTGTCGAATACAACTTCAGCGAAGTGCTCTTGGAAGCGTTGCCTCCCGAGCCGCCCCCGCCCCCTCCTCCGCCCCCTCCTCCGCTCCCACCCGGTCCGCCCGCGAGCCCGCCGCCGATCGACCCGTTCATCAAGCCATTCACCTATGGTGTGTTCTCACCATCGTTGGTCGGCTATCCGGCATTTGCGCCGACACCGGGGCCGGCGCTGTTCGGCGGCAATACTGGAACCGATGTCCACACGTGGCATCTGAGCGTGATCAACGCCGGCCAACCGCGTCGCGACGATGCCCGCGACGCCCGACTGACCGAATCGTCGGCGCAGATCTTCGATCCGGCGTCGTGGTCGGGCGCTTCGATGGGGCAGATGGAGTGGGTCGTGTTCAACACCCACGGTGAACTGGTCACCAGCTTCATCTTCGGCATGCGCGGCGCATTGCCCGTGCCCGGCGATTTCAACGGCAACGGCAAAGCCGAGCCCGGCGTGTTCTTCGGCGGGCACTGGTTCATTGATTTGTCGGGCAACTTTTTGTGGGATACGGCCGACTTGTGGGCCAAGCTGGGAAGCGGCAACGACCTGCCCGTGGCCGGCGACTGGGACGGCGACGGCAAGGCCGACATCGGCGTTTACGGACCGGCATGGCAAGGCGATGCTCAAGCCTTGTCGGCCGAGCCCGGCCTGCCCGACGCCGCCAACACCCGCGGCGGCCGACCGAAGAACGTTCCGCCGCTGCCCGCCGAGGCGACCAACGGCCTGCGGATGCTCAAGCCCACGGCCCGCGGCAAACTCCGCGCCGATCTGATCGACCACGTCTTCCAGTTCGGGGTCGGCGGCGATCGGCCGTTGGTGGGCGACTTCAACGGCGACGGCATCGCCACGATTGGCGTGTTCCGCGAAGGCGAGTGGTTCCTCGACATGGACGGCGACGGTCAATGGTCGCCCGGCGACGTTTACGCGCAGTTCGGCGAAGCCGGCGACCTGCCCGTGGTCGGCGATTGGACCGGCGACGGCCAAGCGAAGCTCGGCGTTTATCGTGAAGGCAAGTTCATCCTCGACACTAACGGCAACCGCCAACTCGATTCCGAGGACAAGGTGATCGACGTGCCCGGCGCCGTCGGCCTGCCTGCCGCAGCCGATTTCGACGGCGACGGCAGTACCGACGTGGCCGTGATGCGCGATAAGGCCGCCTAAAGCCGCACCGACCGCTCATCCGGATTGCCCACCGCGGTTTTGTGACGGGCCCGATGGAGTAGCAGGTTGACTTCCAGCCGGATGCAGCGGCGAAACCCATGGCGGGAAGGCCGGCACGCAAGGGAAGATGGCGGCCTCGGCACCGAGAAGAAAGCGGAACGCGGCGCCGCCCGCCCCGGCGACCATTGCTTGCTTGCAGGCTGAAAACATCCCGATCGATTGACCTTCCGATGAGCTACCAATGCCGCTGCCGTGGCCCCGATAGCTCGCCTATCGCGGTGCCGTAAGGCACGAGAGGACGGAAAGGTGCGCCACTTCCGGCAGGGCGGCATCGGCCGTTTGTGTGCCACTGCCGATACGTTAGCATTGCCGGCTCGGGTGCCACTGCCGGCTTGTCCGGCAGTGCGGGGACTTGGTTGCTCTTGGCTCGGAGAGTGCGGCGGCTCGTCTTGGCTGTTGGAGTGAAGCACGGCGGGACAAGCCCGCCGCGGCACGCGGCGCGACCCATTTGGACGAACTGGGGGGTGCGTCGGCCGGCTGGCAGCGATCGGGCGCCGAGCCGGTTGCGTTGTGGCGTGCGGCCTACCGCCCGTTGCGATAGCGCTGCGATGCCGGCTTCACGAAGTTGTGGTCGAGGGCCTGCAACGCAATGGCCTATATCCGACTGCCAACTGCTGCAAGGGGGACAGAGCCGGGGCATCGTGGTAGAATCGGATGGCTGTTTCAAGGATTGCCGATGCCCGTTCTTCGCTTGACCTCCAAACTGCTTGCCCAGATCGATACGCCGCCATCACCGGATGGCGCCCGCCCATCGCCGTTCGGGGACTGGTACGGCCATCTTTTCACACTGGATCGTCGCAAGTGCATCCTATTCATCAACGAGCCGACGCTGTTCGTCTGCCTGGCCCTTGACGTAGTGAAGGCCCGCTACCGGCAAATCATCCCGTTCTTCATCGAGACGCTAACTTCATCGTTGCGGGTGTTGCCCTTTGGCGAAGACGAACGGGCCTGGATTGTCGAGACGCAGCAAGGCCTGACCGTAGGGCCGACGCTGAACCGCAGCACCGTGGGCTCGCTCAACAATCGGATTCAGGACGCCAAGACCGTCTTCGATTTGCGCGGCGGCTTCGGATTGTGCGGTGTGGACGAATTGGTCAACTTTCTCAACGAGACGCCGATGAAGCCGATTGGCTACTGCAATGGTTTGGAGAAGATGAGGGAATTGATTGCGGGGGTGAGGAAGTAGGGGGCAAGCCGCCCGGCGTTTGCCGACTCCGATTCAGCCGCAGACGCCGATCGGCACGAGGAGTTCCTTGTGCGGGCCTTGGGCTGGGCAGATTGATTCGGGCACGGCTTGACGCTTTGCGTGCCGGCAGGGGATGATAGGCCCATGGGGGCCCACGGCGGCGTGCCGCCGGCTATTGCATTGGGGAGAAACGGAACAGCATGTCGCGGCAAGCCATCTTTGAAGCCAGCGTTCGCTACTTCCTCGATCCGATCATTCCGTTGCTCGACGACGATTCGGTCACCGAGATCATGGTGAACGGCCATGCCGACATCTATATCGAGCGGCGCGGCAAGCTGGAGAAAACGCCGCTGCAATTCGCCACGGAAGACGCGCTGCTGTCGGCCGTTCACAACATCGCCCAATGGGTCGGCCGGGAAATCAGCGAAGAGCATCCGGTGCTCGACGCTCGCTTGCCCAACGGCTCGCGCGTTCATGCCGTCATTCCGCCCAGCGCGCGGACGGGCATCTATCTGACGATCCGCAAGTTTTCGCGCGAGGCGATGACGCTGGACCAACTGATCCGCTTGGGCACGCTTTCCGACCAGGCGTGCGAGTTCCTCGAGCTGGCCGTGTTGTTGAAGAAGAACATCTTGGTTTCGGGCGGCACGGGCACGGGCAAAACGGTGCTGCTCGGCGCGTTGTCGCGGGCGATACCGGCGGGCGAGCGCATCGTGGTGATCGAAGACACCTCGGAGCTGCGCTTGATGCAGAAGCACACGCTCTATCTCGAAGCCCGGCACGCCGGCCACGGCGCGAAAACGGGATTGAACGTGCGGCAGTTGTTCGTCAATTCGCTCCGCATGCGGCCCGACCGCATCATTGTCGGCGAAGTCCGCGGCGGCGAGGCGCTCGACCTGATCCAGTCGATGATCAGCGGCCATGCCGGATCGATTTCGACGATTCACGCCAACAGCGCGCTGGACGCCATGATCCGCTTGGAAACCTTGTCGCTGATGTCCGACGTCGAGCTGCCCGTGTACGTGGCCCGCGCCCAGGTGGCCTCAGCCGTTGATTTGGTGGTGCAGATCGATCGATTCACCGAAGACGGCTCGCGGAAGATCACGCGCATTACCGAGGGCTGCGGGCTGGACGACAAGAACCAGTACGTTCTCCGCGATCTGTTCCGATTGCAACTCCGCGGCAAGTCGCGCGACGGGCGGCTGCGGGGCGAACTTGCGCCGACTGGTCTGCAACCATCGTTCGCCACCGAGCCGTTCGAGCAAGGCATGGGCGATCGGGTGCGCTTGACCGGCTCGCTTTGGCGCCGCGGCGGCGAACCGCACTCGGAATCGTCGTGATCGGGCGACCGCCGGAGCGTTGGTTTCATGCCTCCGCCTGAAGATTCGGACGCGCACAGTCACCGGCGGTCGAGCGATCGTGTTGAATGTGAAAGGGCAGGGCCGCAGCGCGCGGCAGAAAAGCCAAGACGTTTTTTACAAAGCCACGGTCGTCAAGTCCGTCTTCGGCGCGGAGACGAGCAGGAGGGAGTCGCAATGTCGGAAGAATCGCTGCGGCGCGAGCTGTATGAATCGTACAAGAATCGGGCCATCCTCTACTATCTGATCTTCGACGAATTGCGGAAGCAGTACGGTCCGGCCGCGGCCGAGTCGGTGCTGTCGCGCGCGATCTATCGGCGGGGGACGATGATCGGGCAGGCGAAGTTCGCCGAATTCGGGCCCGATGATCTGGTCGGGCTGAAGAAGGCGTTTCTCGGCGGCATTCCCGACGAAGGGCGCACGTTCCAGCCCGAGGTGGTTGGCGAAGACGCCGAGCGGCTCGACATCAAGTTTCACGGTTGCCCGCTGCGCGACGCCTGGATCGAACTGGGGCTTCCCGGGGCGGACGTAGAGACGCTTTGCCGCATTGCGGCGCGAATCGACAACGGCACGTTCGAATCGGCGGGCTTCGGGTTCTCGGCCGACACCTGGCGGGCCGGCGGCGATGGTTGCTGCGTTTTGCATATCCGCCGCGGCGGATGAGGAGATCGACCGACCGCGGCCGCGCCGCTGCCCCAACGCGCAAGCCGCCGGCGGGTTCGAGAAAGACAAGAAGAAGCAGAGGCGCCGGCGCGGAACGAGTTTTCCGCGGGCGCCTCTGCGGGATTGCCGCAAAAAGCGAGCGGCTGATTCTTTCTAGTATTCGCGATCTTTCAAGATGCCGGGCTGCGGCACCGGGTAGCGTCCTTCGCCGTCGGCCGCGAGCGGGGCGGGGCCGTCGTCGCTGAGTTTGTCGACGCCGGGAGCCATTTCGTGCGGGCAGTTGAGCATCTGCTCGAAGGTGATGATTTGGCCGGTGTGGGCGGCCATGCGGCCCATCGAGGTCACCATGCTGGCTTCGGCGCCGCGCTTGACCTCGTTGTAGGGCTTGTTCTGCACGATCGCCTCGATCAGGTCGTTCCATTCGAGCTGATAGGGGCTTTGCTCGGGCTGCGGGAAGGCCCAAATCATGTCTTCTTTGGCGAAGTTCTGGCCTTTGAAGGTCCGCACCCGGCCCGGCGCGTGGGCCGAGGTCGAGATGATCGCCGTGCCCTTGGTGCCGTGGGCGTAGCTGGCGAATTCATCGTGGCAGCCGGGCATCTGCCGCCCGTAGTAGAACAACTTGGTGCCGTCGGGATAGGTGTACTCGACCGAGTAGGTGTCGAAGTTCTGATCGACGTTGTTGCCGCGGTAGTGCCGCCCGCCCAACGCGGCGGCCTTGATCGGCCAAGCGCCTTTGATCCACGAGCATTCGTCGATCTGGTGGATGTAGTAGTCGCTGTAAACGCCGCCGCTCGCCCAGAGGAACGAGTGGAAGCGTTGAATCTGAAAGAGCGTTTCGCTGATGTTCGCCGGTTTGCGGCCGGTCATTCCGCCGCCGCCGCCCATGCGATAGGCGCGGAGGGCGATAATTTCGCCGATTTCGCCTTTGTCAACGCGCTCTTTCAATTCTTGTCGGCCGCGGCAATGCCGCACCATCAGGCCCACGCCGCACTTCAGGTTCTTCTTGTCGGCCTCGGCGGCCAGTTCGATCATCCGCTTCGTCGTCGGGCCATCGACGGTGACCGGCTTTTCCATGAAGACGTTCAGACCCTTTTCAATGGCGTACTTGAAATGCACCCAGCGGAAGGCGGGCGGGGTGGCCAAAATCACCACGTCGCCGGGCTTCAGACAATCCATCGCCTTGCGATAGCCGTCGAACCCGAGGAACTTGGTTCCATCGGTCACGCCGAACTTGTCGGGCTTGCCGCCCCAGCGGTTCTTCAAGTTCTCGAAGCTGCCGTTGAGCTTCCGCTCGAAGACGTCGGCCATCGCCACCAATTTCGTCGGGGCGTTGGGCACGCTCAGCGCGTTGTCGGCCGCTCCCGTGCCGCGGCCTCCGCAACCGACCAGCGCCACTTGGATCGTGCCGCTCTCGGCGGCATGGACGCGCGGCACGACCAACGCGGCCATCGCCGTGGCCGCGGCGGCCTGACTGCTCCGCTTCAAGAATGTTCGACGCGACGCATGAGAATCACCGAACTGACTCATCACAAACCTCCCAAGGATGAAAGAAGACTGCTTGCCGGTTCCAGCACGATCGGG
>JARKPK010000167.1 GCA_029975295.1 Thermoguttaceae bacterium
CACCACATCGACCACCGCAGCAAAAACCCGCTGCGGATCGGGCAAGGCGACAAAAGACGGGTTCTCAAAACGCAGCACGACCGGCGGCAAATCGCTCACTCTTGGTTGGGCCCCTGGGGCGCCGGCCGGAACATATTGATACACCCCGCTGGAACAACCGCCCAGCGCAATCAGTGCCCAAACAATGCATCGTGTGCTGCGCATTCGCGTTATCGACACGGAACAAAAGGGCGCGAATCGTCAAGCCGCGGCGGCGCGAGAACGCCATCGCCGCGCGCAGCCTCGGCCGGCAAGCCGCGCGAAGTGTCGCCGAAAAACCGTTCTCGGGCAAGACGAAAAACGGTCGGGTGTGGCGTCTCATGGCGTCGGATGGTGCTGTTTCGTTGACACTGCGCGGGTGTTTGGTTGGTTTGGGCAAATTAGCAGTCGCGGGTTTACGGGCAGGCTTTGGCCAGATAGGACCAGACGGGTGAATAGGTTTCCGCAGAAGCGAAAGCGGCCGCCAGGGCAGCCAAGCGGCCGAAAAGCGAGCAACGTTCGCTGGGATCGTTCCTCCTGTTTCGCGGTTTCAATCGGGCTGTTCGCTGCGGTGCGTTCGTTGGGAATAGGCGCCTGCGGGAATACCGAGTTGGTTGGGTGCGGGTCTGCGGGGATGCTCGCGCTCGCCAGCGCGCGGCCAAACGGCGGTTGAGTCCCAATTGCCGTCGCCAGGTGCCGTATAATCCGGCGGGCGCCATAAGCCTTGCTCGTTCCACTCGGCAAAAGCCCATCCACATCGTTGGGCCCGCCGGGCTGAAGGCCAACGTGCGTTCCGATCCGGTCTGGTGCGACAGCGATAGGCCAAGAAAAAGACCCTTGGCACCTTTGTTTCGGGCGGAATCTCGCTATTTCAAACGCGACTTGGTATAAGTATTTTCATGCGCGACGTTGTCCGCCCCGCAAATCCTCATTTCGTTCACCCCTCGGAGTAATCAATCATGCGCACCACCCGTTGGTTTCGTTCGTGGCTTCTGGTCGTTGCGGCCTTGGGGGCCTTTTCGGCGGCTTCGGCCGACGTGAAGCTCCCGTCGCTCTTTGCCGACCACATGGTCGTCCAGCGCGAGTTGCCGGTGGCGGTTTGGGGTTGGGCCGATCCCGGCGAGGTAATCACCATTTCGCTCGGCGAACAGTCGAAGAAGACCACGGCTGACGCCGCCGGGAAATGGTCGGTGCGGCTCGATCCGCTTCCTTCCGGCGGGCCGCTGAAGCTGACAGTTGCCGGCAAGAACAAGATCGAAATCAACGATGTCTTGGTCGGCGAAGTCTGGCTTTGCTCGGGCCAGTCGAACATGGCCTGGACCGTTTCGGGCTCGGCCAACTTCGAGCAAGAGAAGGCCGCCGCCCAATTTCCGCAAATCCGCATGTTCACGGTTCAACGCAAAACGGCCATCGAGCCGCAAGAGACCTGCGAAGGCTCCTGGCAAGTCTGCTCGCCGGAAACAGTGGGCGGCTTCTCCGCGGCGGGCTACTTCTTCGGCCGTCGGCTGCATCAAGAGCTGAAGGTGCCGGTCGGGCTCATCCACTCTTCTTGGGGCGGGACGCCCGTGCAAGCCTGGACGAGCATCGCCGCGCACCGCGAAACGCCCGAGCTGCTGCCGATGATTGAAAGCCTGGAAAAGGCCATCGCCGGCTGGGATCCCGAAAAAGCGAAGGCGCAACACGAACAGCAACTGGCCCGCTGGAACGAGGCCGTTGCCAAAGCCAAGGCCGAAGGCAAGCAACCTCCGCGCAAGCCGGGTCCGCCGCAAGATCCGCGGACCTCGCAGAACAGCCCCGGACGGCTCTACAACGCGATGATCGCCCCGTTGGTGCCCTACACCCTTCGTGGGGCGATTTGGTATCAGGGCGAATCGAACGCCGGCAACGCCCCGCTCTACGGCAAGCAGTTGGGCACGATGGTGGCCAGTTGGCGAAAGGTTTGGCAGCAGGGCGATTTCCACTTCATCGCCGTGCAACTGCCCAACTATATGGCCCCGCAAAAAGAACCGTCGGAGATGGGCGGCTGGCCGCTGATTCGTGAACAGTTCGCCCGACTGCTGGAAATGAAGAACTTCGGCATCGCGGTGACGATCGACCTGGGCGAGGCCGGCGACATCCACCCGAAGAACAAGCAAGACGTGGGCCATCGGCTCGCACAATGGGCGCTGGCGAAGGTGTATGGCAAAGACATCGTCGCCTGCGGGCCGCTCTACCGCTCGATGGAGAAGCAGGGCGACAAAATCGTTATCCGCTTCGATTATGTCGGCAAAGGGCTCGAGGCGAAGGGCGACAAATTGGTCGGCTTCGCCATTGCCGGAGCCGATAAAAAGTTCGTTTGGGCCGATGTCCAGATCGTCGGCGACACGGTCGTTGTGAGCAGCCCCGAGGTCAAAGATCCCGTGGCCGTTCGCTACGCTTGGGCGAACAATCCGTCGTGCAACCTGTTCAACAAAGATGGTTTGGCCGCCGCGCCCTTCCGCACCGACGATTGGGATCAGTAGCGAAAACCCCGCCCGACGGGCAACTGCGTCGGGCCACTGCCCGCAGCGAGCAATCGGGGCTGACAACCGCGATTCCCGCTGCCTGACGACTTCGATTTCGCAAGATCAAGAGAACTCGAGCACTGCGGGCCGCGGCGCGAGCCGGCGGCCCCGCGGTGCGTTTTGCTTTCTTGATCCGCCGGCAAGTCCGTGAGACGGCACTGTCGATCTTCCCGTGCGATGGGCCAGTCAACGTGCTTCGAATCTCCGCGAACGTAGTGCGACTGAGAACAAACGCCGGTTCGCAGGCGGAAATGCGGCGATGGCGGCCTCTTGGTTCATGCGGATATTGATGCTGCAACGTGGGTTTGCCGACGGAAAGCCGGCGAGCACTACGCCTAAACCCAAGCGGCTGTGGGGTGCTTGCTTGCGGGCTGCAAATCCTTCCGCAATTGCGACGTCTCGCCGCCAGACAATCGTGGGCCCTGTGGCCTGACTGAACCGGCAGTAGTACACCTTTCCGCCCTTTTGCGCCTTACGGCTCCGCGAAAAGCGACCTATCGCGGCCCCCGGCGGCAGTTGGCCGCCGCCCTTCGGAGTCCGCCGGTCTTGGGCCATCACACAATCGCCACGCTCAAGCGGAGTTCTTGTTCGGACGGTTGCCCACGACTGGTTTGCCACCTTACAATCGCCAGTCGCCGGGCGGGAAAGAAGGGAGTATGACGAGAGAAATCAGCCGATGGGGTGTCGGGCCGAGCATCCTGATGGCGGCGGGCGCCTATGCGGCCGCGGCCGGGTTGGTCACTTGGTTGTGGCCCGAGGTTTGCTTAGTCGCGGCAATCCCGCACCCTGTTTTCGTGGTTGCCGGAGTTGTTTTGGCGACGGTCGGCGTGCCGATGCTCGTGATGGCCGGAAGGGCGGCAACTGCGGCCTACAACTCCGATCGGCTGGCCACGACGGGCATTTTCGGGCTGACCAGGAATCCCATCTATGCTGCATGGATTGTGTTCCTCATCCCCGGCCTTGTCGTGGTGAGCCGTTCGTGGCCCTTGTTCCTGACGCCGCTTGTGGCCTACTTGGTTTTCAAGGTTAGGATTGGGCGGGAAAACGAGTACTTGGAGAAGCGGTTCGGCGAAGCCTACCGCCAGTACAAGGCCCGGGTGAACGAGTTGGTGCCGTTTCCCCGGTTGAAGTGAGCCGAACGGAAAGAAATCGGGAAGCGTCTCGGTCCGCTGCTTGCCGGTTTACGAAGAACCGATGGCGCGCCGCAACAGCGCTGCGGAGCGGAGCAATCTTGCTGCCGGCCCGTCGATTCGCTTGCGCAGCTTATCAACGGGGCGCCAACGTGGCTGAAGCGGCGCGGGGCGGATCGTTGCGATTGGACACCGTTGAGTTCGTTCAGGCTCGACTGGCAGTTTGCGGAGTCGATGTCGCCGCGCGGATGGGACACAGCCACAGCCGCCGTGCGGGGGTCGAGCCGGCGCAAGGCGCCGTTCCGATGAGGGGAGGTTCGCGTTTGTTGACCGGGCCGCGCGGGCGGAGTACGATCGGCTAGCCGAGCGGGGCGTTAGCGGCTGCAATCAGCTTGGCCGCCGATCAGCGATCGCCTTTGAACACGAGCGGCTTTGGCAGCCGAGAATCGGTTCGTTCGAACCGCACAGAATGACCGGCGGCCGAGGGCGGCGGATCTCGCCGTTAGGGTCGGTTTGCGGCGCGAGGTCTGCTTTCGTTGCGGTGTGGGTCCATGTGATGGTGTAGCGCCTTTCGGTCAACGATTTCTCCGTGCCGACCGCGGGAGGAAAGTCATGTCGCTTGCACGATTCGTTCTTGTTGCGTTGGCTGCGTGGCCGTCGTTGGCTGGCGCGTGGGGGGCCGAGGCTGCCGAGCAGCGTCGGCCCAACGTGTTGTTCATTCTGACGGACGATCAGCGTTGGGACACGATCAGCCTTCATCCGCAAAGCGTGGTGAAAACGCCGAACATCGATCGGTTGGGCCGCGAGGGCGTGCATTTTCGGAACGCCTTCTGCACCACCTCGCTCTGTTCGCCGAGCCGGGCGAGCATCCTCAGCGGGCTCTACGCCCATTCGCATGGCGTGGTGAACAACTTCACCGAATATCCTGAATCGCTGGAAAGTTTTCCGCGCATTCTACAGGCGGCGGGCTACGAGACGGCCTACATCGGCAAATGGCACATGGGCGAAGAGAACGACGAACCGCGTCCGGGTTTCGACTGGTTTGTCACGCACAAAGGCCAGGGAAAGTACTTCGACACGGAGTTCAACTTTCACGGCCGCCGCCGCGAGGTCGTTCCCGGCTACTACACGAACGTCGTTACCGACATGGCCCTCGATTGGCTCAAACAGCGATCGGGGCAGCGGCCTTGGTTGCTGATGGTTGGGCACAAAGCGCCGCACAGTTTCTATTTTCCCGAGGAGAAATACAAGAAGGCGTTCGACCATGTCGAGGTTGGGTATCCTGCTTCGGCCTTCGACTTAGACTCGAAGCCCGCCTGGATCAAGCAGCGGCTTTACACTTGGCACGGCATTTACGGGCCGTTGTTCGAGTGGCGCAAACAGTTTCCGGACGACCGCCCGGAAGCGGTCCGCGATTTCGCCGCGATGGTCCGCGCCTATTGGGGCACGCTGCTTTCGGTGGACGACAGCGTGGGCCGACTCTACGAGGCCCTGGCCCAATCGGGCCAGTTGGACCGGACGATCATCATTTTCACCAGCGACAACGGACTGCTCAACGGCGAGCACGGCATGGTGGACAAACGCACGATGCACGAACCGAGCATCCGCATACCGTTGGTGGTTCGCTATCCGGGGCTGACACCGCCGGATCGGCCCAAAACGATCGACGCCCAAGTGCTGACGCTCGACTTTGCGCCGAGCATCGTCGAGTTGTGCGGGGCGAGCCCGATGCGCAACATTCACGGGCGTTCGTGGGCGAAATTGGTCCGCCAGGGCGATCCCCAGTGGCGAACCGCTTGGTTCTACCACTACAACTACGAAAAGCAGTTTCCGTACACGCCCAATGTCCGCGGGGTGCGCACCGATCGCTGGAAGTACATCCATTATCCCCACGGCGACGGCGGCCCCGACCGGCACAAGGCCGAACTGTACGACCTGCGGGCCGATCCGGACGAGCGCCGCAATCTGATCGATAATCCGCAGCTTGCCGGCACGGTGGAGTCGCTTCGCGGCCAATTGCGCAGCCTGATGGCGGCGGCCGACGCGCTGCCCGACCGCATGCCGCTCGACGAGGGCGTCAAGACGGAATTACCCGACCAGAAGATTCGCTGATCTTGCTTTTCGGTTTTGCCCGCCCGCTTGGCCCCGCCGGACGACCGGACGCCCGCTGGACCGCCCGAGGGGCGCCGTCGCGCCTTGGCTCGGGAGGCGCCTGCGGGGAAAAACACTGCGCAGCGAGCCGGCGGACAAGCCGAGTGTTCGCCGCGGGCGCGAAGCTGTTCGGTGCGTTTGTGCCGGCGAACGCGAATCAGTAATCCAACGCACACGCCGACGGCGGCGAACAAATGGAGGGACTCGCATGACTGCCTTCGACTCGAACCCGTTGGACGACCGGGCGGACGACTCCTCGGACGAAGATCGTGAAGGCGGCGAGCCGATTCTCGCGTTCTTGCTGATCGAGGGAGAGCACTTCCCCTTCGACGCCTTTCTGACGCAACTGGCCGAAACGCCGATCGCGGGCGTTCGGGCGGAGGGAATCGACGGCCCGAACGAGGGAATGTGCCGGTTCGTCTTGGGCGATGAATCGGCGAGCGTGGTATTGCTGCCGAGCCAGTATCCGATCGGCGATTTGGAAGGTCCGATGGAAACCTCGCTGCTTTGGCCGCGGGCCGAGCCGATCGAGCGATTGCGCGAACATCAATCGCATTTGCTGATCGTGCTCAATGGCGGGCAGGGCGACCCGGTTCGCCGGCGGATGATGCTGACGGCCGTCACCGGCTTGGCCGCCGGCCAACAGGGCGTGATGGCCGTTTACTGGCCGGAGGCCACGCATTTGGTCTATCCGCCGGTGTTCGCTGAGATGGCTGCGGAAATCACCGATTCCGAAACGCCACCCCTGTTGCTGTGGCTCGATTTGCGCGTGTTTCTCACCGCCGACGGGGCCAGCGGGCTGTTCACCACGGGCATGCGGCCGCTGGGCCACATGGAAATCGAAATACCGCGCATCGAAATGGAGCCGGGCGAGCTGCGCGAGTGGGTGCTCGACATCGTTTACTATCTGCTCGAGAACGGGCCGGTGCTCAACGACGGCGACACGATCGGCACGACCGGCGCGCCGCTCATTTTTGTTCGGCATGGGCCGTCGCAGTTCGGGCACGAGGGCGAGGTGATTCGCCTGTGCTGTGGTTCGGATCAGTAACGTCGCGAGGCGGCGTTTGCGAGCCGTCGCCGGAAGCATCGTGTTCTGTGGCGGTCGTCCCGCGCGTTGTTCCGCAGGGCCCGGGCCCGGCCATGGGCCGTGGTTGGCTCAATGGATTCTCGACGCAGGCGTTGCGCGCGCCGTGCGAAAACCGCTGTTTTTGGCAGCGAACGCGAACAATCGTCGCAACGCTCGGGCGGAGCGTTCTTTAACCCAAAGTAAAGTCGGGGAGGGCGACAATTTTGCCGCCTTCCATGCACGACTGATGGGCGCAGATGCCCACGCACGTCCAGTTGGCCGACTCGACGGCGTTGGGCCACGGATCGCGATCCTCGACCAACGCCGAGACGAACTCGTGCACCAGATGCGGATGCGAACCGCCGTGGCCCGCCCCTTGAATGAACGAGCGATGCTGCGGATCGTGAATCGCCTGGGTGAACGGGCGGATCGGCTCGGGCAGCAGATGAGCGAAGTCGGGGACGGAAACCGGCGAGGGGATTTCCGGCTCGGGCTTTTTCGCCGTGTGGACCAAATGCGGCGCGCCCTCGACCAGCGTCCACTCGAAGCTCTTCTTGCTGCCGTACACGTCGAAGCTCTCGCGGTACTGCCGCGCCGTATCGTAGAGAAACCGCCAGATATGAGCGGCCGCCTGCGAACCCTTGATCTTGATGTGGCACGACTGCACGGCGAATGGGTTGCCCGACTTCTCGCGGATCGAATCGCGCACCCGGCCCGAGCCGAAGCACGAAACGTATTCCGCGCGGCAATTGAGCAGCCCCAGGCAGGGGCTGACCACATGGGTGGCGTAGTGCATCGGGATCATCCGTTCCCAGTAGTCGGGCCAGCCGTCCATATCTTGGGTGTGCGAGGCCTGAAGATACTGAATGTCGCCCAACTCGCCCTGCCGGTACATCTGTTTGATGAACAGAAACTCGCGCGAATAGACGACGGTTTCGGCCATCATGTATTTCAACCCGGTTTCGCGCACCAGCTCGACGATCCGGCGGCAGTCGTCCACGTTGGTGGCCATCGGCACCGTGCACATCACGTGCTTGCCCGCCCGAAGCGCCTCGATCGACATCCATGCGTGATCGGGGATCGGCGAATTGATGTGAACGAAGTCCACCTTCGGATCGGCCAGCACGTCTTCGAAACGGCTGTAACGCGCCGGCACGCCGAAGGCGTCGCCCACCTCGGCGAGCCGTTGCGCGTTGCGCTGGCAGATGGCGTACATCTCCGCCTGCGGATGCTGCTGATAAATCGGAATGAATTCCGCGCCGAAACCCAGGCCGATAATCGCCACGCGAACGTTCGGACGAGTCATGTTCGAGCCTCCAATCAACAGTGGGGATGACGACCGTTCCGGCGGAAGATCTTCGGCCGAGGATGTGACCGAAAACTCTCGACCGCCGAAGTGCGAGAGGCAGCTTCGAGCGAATAGCTTTGTGCAATCGCGGTCGGCCGACGAGGAGCGCGCCGCGCATCGCCGGCGCGGCGGTGGTTTGCCGCGCGATTCTTGCTCCAGCCGCGGAACGCCTTTGCACGACTGCAACCGCATCGAGGCCCCTTCTTGGTAGCCGTGGGCGCAGCCGCGGTCAAGTGGCAGCGGGCCGAAAGATGGACAGTTGTACTGAGGGCCCTCGACCATGGATTCTTGAAGCGAGCATCGCCGAACGATTGCAACGGCCCGCAGGCCGCGGGCCGCACTGCAGCCGGCTCGCCGCAGGGCAGGATCTGCCTTGCCGTGGTCAAAAGGCTGCCAGCGGGAAAAGAGAATGTCGTCGGCAAAACCGTACGCGGCCGCTCGTCGAGTGAAACGAATGAATACTGTTGCCGACGGCATCGGCCGCGGGTTAGAATCCGGGTCGTTCGGCCGACAGTTCGCGTGTTCGCGCAGGGGGCAACGGGCCGATCCTTTCACGCCCGCGCCCTGCCTGCCTCCAGAGTCCTTCGTCACACGGTCGTGCTGCCCAACGAGGAGTCCCGCCATGCGTTGTCCCCACCTCTGCCATGTGCGTTCTGCCGTGTTGACGATTGCGGCCGCGTTGCCGGCGTTTCTGCTCTCGTCCTCTGTTTTGTTTTCCTCTGCCGCTTGCGCGGCCGAGACGGCGGCCAAGCCCGCCCCGCGCGAGAAAATCGATCGCGGCCTGGCGGCCGTGCCGATGGGCGAAGGCAAGGTCTATGTCAGTTGGCGCCTGCTGGCCGACGACCCACCCGGAGCGGCCTTCAACGTCTATCGCCAGCGCGACGACGCCCCGGCCGAGAAGATCAACGCGCAGCCGATCACGCGAACCACCGACTACCTCGATCCGTCGGCCGGCACGCCCGAACGATTGACCTATACGGTGCGGCTGGTGTCGAGCTTCGGGCGCGAATCGGCCGATTCGCCGCCGGCGCGCATCTCGGGCCGAGCCCGGCCCACCGGCTATGTCGGCATCAAGCTCGACGGCGACCACACGTTCCAGAAAGTGGGCATCGCCGATCTCGATGGCGACGGCCGCTACGACTTCGTCATCAAGCAGCCCAACAGCAACGTCGATCCCTATGAGAAATACTGGAAGCCCAGCCCGAGCACCTACAAGCTCGAAGCCTATTCGGCCGACGGGAAATTCCTGTGGCGATGCGATCTGGGTTGGGCAATCGAACAGGGCATTTGGTACTCGCCCTATGTGGTGTACGACTTGGACGGCGACGGCAAGGCCGAGGTAGCCGTCAAAACCGGCGATCTGGATTCGACGGCCGATCCGCGCGATGCCGATGGGCGCGTCACCACCGGGCCGGAGTATCTGACGATCCTCGACGGGCAGACCGGCAAGCCGACGGCTCGGGTCGCGTGGCCCTCGCGCGACGGGTTCCCCAACTACAACTACTACTGCCGCAACCAGATGGCCGTGGCCTATCTCGACGGCCGCACGCCCAGCCTGATCGTCAACCGCGGCACGTACAACCTCATCAAGCTCGAAGCCTATCGCTACCGCAACGGCACATTGGAACTCCAGTGGCGCTGGGACAACGCGCAGGCCGACCGCAAGCTCTATTGGGGCCAAGGCGCGCACAACATGCACTGCGCCGATCTGAACGGCGACGGCCGCGACGAAATCCTTCTCGGCTCAGCCGTGATCGATCCCGACGGCAAGCCGCTGTGGAGCACCGGCCTGGGCCACCCCGATCACATGTACTTGGGCGATCTCGATCCGCTCCGCCCGGGGCTGGAAATCTACTACGGCATCGAAACAAAAAGGAACGCCAACGGCATGTGCATGGTCGAGGCGGCCACCGGCAAGATAATCTGGGGGCTGGATAAGCCCACCCGCCATGTCCACAGCTACGGCATGTGCAGCGATATCGACGCCGAGCATCCCGGCAGCGAATGCTACAGTGCCGATACCGACGCCAATAAAGATTTCGCCTTCGGGCTGCTGCACAGCGCCCAAGGCAAGCTGCTGGCGGAAACGAACCTCGAAAAGTTCGGCCCGCGAACCGTTTATTGGGATGCCGACCCGCAGCGCGAGCTGATTCTGGCGCGAAAGATCGTCAAGTATCGCGGCGCCGAGCTGATGCGATTGGAAGGCACGTATGTGGCCACGGTCGATCTTTGGGGCGATTGGCGCGAAGAGCTGATCTATTCCGTGCCCGGCGAGCTGCGCATCTACACGACCACCGCGCCTGCCGCCGACCGCCGCGTGTGCCTGATGCAAGACCCGATTTATCGGATGGACGTGGTCGTCGGCGCGATGGGCTACTACCATGTGCCGATGCTCAGCTACGACATGGCCTCGCAGGCCGAGAAGGCAGCCAAAGGCCCGGCCCGCGGTTCGGCGCCCGCCGGCAAGTAGGCCGAACAGGCGGCGGGACAATCCGCGCGAATGACCGCGGCGCATGCCTTTCGTGCTTCGCGGGCCGCAATGCCGCTCGCCGGGGCCGAGCGACCAGTTCGGCCGGATGAAGCGGGGAAAAGATCGGTCTGAGCGGCGGAGCGATCAGCGTTCGTTCTTCGCCTGCTTGGGCGCGGTTTTCGGCGCGGCGCTTTCTTGCCGGCGGCGGCATTGGTCGCACAGGCCGGTGATGAACATGCGGTGGCCGGAGACGGTGAAGCGGTATTCCTCGGCCACGGCATCGCGGATGCGCTCCAGTTCGACGCTGTGGAACTCGATCAGCCGATTGCACTGTTGGCAATAGAGGTGATCGTGGCTCGGGTAGCCGTAGTCGTGTTCGTACACGCTTCGGGCGCCCAGCGTCATCCGCCGCAGCAGTCCGGCATCGACCAATTCGTTGAGCGTGCGATAAACCGTCGGCCGGCTCACCTTGCGGGCGGCCAAGAGCGGGCGGAGATGATCGAGCAGCTCCTCGGCGTCGAAATGATCGTGGTGGCTGAACACCTCTTCGACGATCAATTGCCGTTGCGCTGTTAGCCGCTTGCCGGCGGAATTGAGAAATTCGGCAAATCGCAACGCGGGCGTTGCCGCCACCGCTACGGGCCGAAGTTCAAATCGCCCAGGCACGGGCGATTACCCGATCTGGTCGAGCAGCCGCGAGAGTGCGATCTCGAGCTTCTCGGGCGTTTCGTAAGTGCCGCGGGCGATTTCGGCGCGGATGGCCGCCACGCGATCGTGGCGAATTTCGCTGGGGCCTTGCGATTCGGCGGCCAACTGCGCTTCGGCAGCGGCCGAGATTTGCAACTCGTCTTGAATCGGGGCCGACGACGACCGCTGCGCCGGCTGAACGCTGCGCGAGATATGCGGTGCGGCAATCCGTTGCGGACCATGCAGATGAGCTGGACCGTAAACGTTCATCCCAACCTCCACAAGGACGAAGCCGATTGTCTCCATCAAATATACGTTGCCCTTTGGGGCAACGCAAAGCGGCTAAGCACGATGCTCCGAGCCGGCACGTCCGTGTGGCACTCGTTTCATCGGCTGCCTTGCCGCTGCGGCATTACGACGGGCAGAACGGTTTCCGGTGATGACGAACCGCGATTCCCCGTCGGCTGTAACAGCTTTGCCGTAAACTGGCCACTCTGGCTGTTGCGTCGGCAAGGCCGTCAGCGCCTGTCGCACCGGCCAACCCGGCCGGCGCTCTGTAATGATATACGGATATCCACTCGTGCTGGTTCGACCGTTGGAAACAATTTTTCTCCTTGGCCGGATTGTACCGGCCCCAGCGGTCGGCGGGCAATACCGATCAAACCCAACTCCAAGAACATTGAGTAGATAGAGAGGTGAATATGGGTGGAATGGGGGCTGTGTGCGGGCTGGCAGGCTTTGCTCCGCCCTCCAGGGGGTCTGTCGATTTCCATCGCGTCGCGGCAACGCCGAGTTCCAGGGCTCTTGGGCCTTGCCCATTCAAAGCATGTCGATCGGATCGACGTCGGCGATCCACTGCACGCCGTCGGGCGATTCGACCGAACGTCGGGCGCCGGCCACTGCCTCGCGCAGGGCGTCGGCCTCGGGGCCGTGCAGGTGAATCTGGAATCGATGCAGTCCGCGCAGCCGCGCAAACGGCGCCGGCGCCGGACCGAGCACGCGAATACCCGCCGCTGCGCCCGCCAGCGATGCTCGAACGTGCTGCGCGATGCCTTCGGCGCAGGCCAGCGCGGCCGCGCCATTTTCGCCGCGAACCACGATGCGAATCATCGAGCCGAAGGGCGGATAGCCCAATGCTTGGCGCAGGGGCAATTCGCCGGCGGCGAAGGCGGCGTAGTCGTGTTGCGTTGCGGCCGCAATGGCCGGATGATCGGGGCTGAAGGTTTGCACCAGCACACGTCCGCCTTTCGGGCCCCGGCCCGTGCGCCCGGCCACTTGCGTAACGAGTTGGAAGGTGCGCTCGGCGGCGCGGAAGTCGGGCAGGTGCAGTGCCGTATCGGCATTGATCACCCCGACGAGCGTGACGTTGGGGAAGTCGAGGCCTTTGGCGATCATTTGCGTGCCCAGCAATATCCGCACGTCGCCGCGGCGGAAGGCGGCCAACGCCTTGGAATGAGCGCCGGGCGCTTGCATCGAATCGGTGTCCATCCGAAGAACGGCGGCCTGCGGAAAGCGAGCCCGAACCTCCGCTTCGAGTTTTTGCGTTCCCACGCCTGAATATCGAATCCCTCCGAAATTGCATTGCGGGCAGACGGGCGGGGCGGGCACCTGGTAATCGCAGTAATGGCACAACGCCGTGTGATTGGTGCGGTGGTGCGTCAGCGCGATGTCGCAATGGGGGCAGTGGAGGGCGAATCCGCAGGCCGGGCATTGGATGTGCGTGGCGAATCCGCGGCGATTGAGCAACAAGATCACCTGCCCGCCGTCGGCCAGCGCCGCGGTGATCGCCTGGGCCAAACGACGGCTCAGCGCCCCGCGCGAGGCCGACTTTTCCAGCCGCAAGTCGATCGTGCCGACGTGCGGCAAGGGGCGGGCTTCAACGCGATGCGGCATCGAAATCAGCCGGAACTGCCCGAGTTGGGCGCTGCGCCAACTCTCCAGCGACGGCGTGGCCGAGCCGAGCACCAGCGGGATGCCCTCGGCCCGAGCGCGGGCCAAGGCGACGTCGCGGGCGTGATAGCGCGGGGCGGAATCTTGCTTGAACGACGACTCGTGCTCTTCATCGAGCACGATCAGGCCCAGCCGCGGGGTCGGGGCGAATACGGCGCTGCGCGCGCCGACCACCACGGCCACGTCGCCCCGGGCGATCTGTTGCCAATGGTGGTGGCGTTCGGCGTCGCTCAGATGGCTGTGAAGCACCGCCACCTCGCCGAATCGCGAGCGGAATCGTTCCACGGTTTGCGGCGTCAGGCTGATCTCGGGCACCAGCACAATCGCTTGTCGTCCGCTCGAAACCACCTTGGCGATCGCCTGGATGTAAACTTCCGTCTTCCCGCTGCCGGTGACTCCGTGAAGCAGAATGGTCGAAGGCGGGTTGCCGGCCAAGGCGTCTTCCACAGCCGCCAGCGCCTCGCGCTGCGAGGCGTTCAGTTGCAAGTGCGATTGGCGCACCTGGGGCGCCTCGGCAGGGCGGACAGCCGTGGGCACACGGGTCTTCTCGGCGGCGATCAGCCCGAGGGATCGCAACTTCTGGATCGGGCCGGTCCCGCAGCCCGCTCGGCGGGCCAATTCGTCGGCCGCGAGCGGCCCCTCGGCCAAGGCGGCCAACACGGCCTGTTGTTTGGCCGTCAGCTTCATCGCGGCCGCCTGTTGGGCGGCGCCGTCGGCCGGCCGCAGCAAGACGCTCGGCCGCGTGCCCGCCCGTTGACGCACGCCGGCGGGCACGGCGGTTTCGAGCACCGCATGATGCTCGCAAAGGTAGTAGTCGGCGATCCAACGGGTGAGCTGCAACATCTTCGCATCGAGCAGCCCGCGCGAATCAGGCACGTCGGCCACGGCCTTCAGCGGGCGGTCGGCCACGCGGTCTTCCACCCGCACGCAATAGGCCTCGACCAACCGATTGCTGCGCCCCAGCGGCACCCGAACGCGACAGCCGGGCGATACGGCGCTGCGCAGTTCGTCGGGCACCAGATAGTCCAACTCTTGCAGTCGCTGCCGCCGCACCTGCACCGTGGCAATGCGCTGGGGCTTGCCCGAGGGCGGCGTGAGCGGCGGTGGCGCCGGCGCGGCAAACTCAAACAGATTGCGCTGAATGCTCATGATGTCTGCATAAATGGTTGCGAGCAGCACTCGTGCATTTTATGGACGCTTCGAAGAACAATGCAACGAGCCCCAAGGGCGGCGGCCGACTTCATCCCGCAAGTGGCTGACTCGATGGAACACGGCTTTGATGCCCAGGGAATGTTCGTCGCTGCTTGGAGAATCGAATTGCACAATGGTTTCACGGCTCGGGCCCACCCGCCCTGAGCGATACGTCGATTTCCGCCTCTGCGCCCGACGAGCCGGTTGCGTTGCAACCGGCTCGAGACCGGGGTCGTGCGCCCGACCCTGCCGACTAACGGAGCCGAAGGCGAGCCGTTATACTGATGAGGCCCGGGCGCAGGGCCGAGCGTCGAATGCCTTATCATAGAATGGCCATGCGACCATGCAACAAGGCCGACAGGCGGCAGGCCGGCCTTTGCCGAGGGCGGATTTGCCGACAAGATTCGCGGGGTTTTCGGGGAGGAATGCTTCGTTTTCAGGAGAGAGTCCTTCAGAACGGTGATGAGCAAGACGGTGATTCGGTCGGAGGACGTGCTGCTCGAACAGGTGACCCAGGGCGACCAGGTTGCTTGGGCGGAGCTGATCGCGCGCTTCGAGGGCCGGCTCCTCGCCTTTGTCGCCTCGCGCACCGGCGATCGGACCGAGGCCGAAGACATTGTGCAGGAGACGTTCTGCGGGCTGCTGACCAGTCTGCCCAACTACGACCGGCGTCGGCCTTTGGAAAGCTACTTGTTTTCGATCGCCGCGCATAAGTTGGCCGATTGGCTTCGCCGTCGGCAACGCCGCCCGGCACTGCCCTGGACGAGCATGCTCGAACAAGGAGCGGCCGAACCCGCTTCACCCGCCCGACCCGCCAGCAGCATCGCGCGCAGCGGCGAACGCCGGCATTTGCAATACCAGGCGCTGGCCGACGCCCTGGCGCGGATTCTCGGCCATTGGCTCGAACAAGGATTGACCCGAAAGGTGGCCTGCTGCGAGCTTCTGCTCGTGCGCGGCTGGACGAATAAGGAGGTGGCGGCCGCGTTGGGACTATCGGAACAGGCCGTGGCCAATAACAAGTTCGAATTGATCGAGAAGCTTCGCGGCCACGTGCGGCGGCAGCGGCTCTCGCCCGATGTCTTTCCGGAACTGTACGATCGCAACGATTCATGAGGCTGGGAACAACAACGCGGCCGGGCCGATCGTCGAGAGCCCGATTTCTGCGGACGGAAGACGCTTGAGCCGCGGCATTGCCGGTTTGACGATCAACAATTTCCACCCTTGATCAAGGCAGGATCGTACGCGCCGCCAGAACCGGAGGGTGCGCGCGGCCGAAGCGCTGCCGACAAACTATGGAATTGAACAACGCGGAACTCGAAGCGTTTCTTCACGAGGCTCTGCCTGCGGAACGGATGGCCGAGATCGAACGGGCGTTGCGCGACGACGCCGGTTTGGTGCAGCGCTTGGCTCGGGTTGCGGCGCTGATCGACTCGGGCGCGGTAAGCATCGGAGCCGTGTGGCGCCGCGAACGATTGACGTGTCCGACTCGCGACCAGCTTGGCGGCTATCTGTTGGGAACGCTCGATCCGAGTCGGCGCGAGTACCTCGATTGGCATTTGCAGTTGGTGGGCTGTCCGTTCTGCCGCGCCAATTTGGACGACTTGCGGCGGCAACAATCGGAATCGCCCGAAGGGGGCGAAACACGTCGTCGCAAGTTCTTCCAAACCAGCGTCGGCCGTTTGCCGCGAACCAGCCCGAAAAAACCCCCGACGTAACGAACCCCCAACCTAGTCGCAGCCGCGGGGCCGCTCAAGTCCCCGAACATCGCTCTGCTGCTCCAGGGCGACCAGAGCCATTACACGCGCAGCCACACGAAGTAGGCGATGAAGGCCGCTGCCACCAAGTACATCAGCGGGCGAACGTCGCGGCCCTGTCCGGCGGCGAGCTTGATGATCGGATAGCTGATGAACCCCAGCGCCAGCCCATCGGCGATCGAGTAGCTCAACGGGATACCGATCATAATCAAGAAGGCGGGCAGCGACTCGGCGTAGTCGTCCCAGGCGATTCGGGCCGCCCCGCTGATCATCATCGCCCCGACGATCACCAGCGCCGGCGCGGTGATCGGCGGATAGCTGCCCACCATGGCGATCACAGGCCCGAAAAACAGCGCGGCCAGAAAGAGCGCCGCCGTCACCACGGCCGTCAGTCCGGTGCGCCCGCCTTGTTCGACGCCGGCGGCGCTCTCGATGTAGCTGGTGACGGTGCTGGTGCCCAGCACGGCCCCGGCCACGGTGCCCACGGCATCGGAAACAAACGCTTGACGCGCCCGAGGCAGCCGATTCTCTTTGATGAAGCCTGCATGGCGCGCCACGCCGACCAGCGTGCCTACCGTGTCGAACATCAACATGAACAGAAAGATGAGGATGAAAGGGATCATCGGGCGCGACAGCGCGTGGCGCAGGTCGAGCTGGGCCAGCGTGGGCCGAACGTCGGGCGGGGCGGCGAAGATCACCCCGTCGGTCGGCGGGTGGAATTGCGTGAGCAGCCGCGATTGCCCGATCAAGTCCGAGTGGCGCCAGGCGTCGGGCAGCGCGGGCACGATCCACCATCGCAGCAGCAGGGCGAAGGCAGCCGCGGCCAAAATCCCCCACAGCACCGCGCCGCGCACCTTCCGCGCGTACAGCCCGCCGGTCAGCAGCAGCCCGAAAAAGAACACCAGCAGGTCGGGACTGGCGAAGTGCGTGTTGAGTTTGACGGCCGTGCCGGGGTCTTTCACGATCACGCCGGCGTTTTGCAGCCCGATGAACGCGATGAACAACCCGATGCCTACGGCGATGCCGTCGCGCATGGCGGGGCTGATCGCTTCGAGCACGGCCTCGCGTACTCCCAACAGCGACAACCCGAGGAAGAGCACGCCGGAAACAAAAACCACGCCCAGCCCGATCTGCCAGGCGGATGTTTCGCCAGCGGCGATTTGCGGGGCGAAAGCGGCGGCCGCAGCGGGCAGCATCGTCAGCACGAAGAAGAAATTTTCGCCCATCCCAGGTGCTTGCGCAATCGGATACCGCGCGTACAGGCCCATGATGGCCGAGGCCAGTGCGGCCGACAGGCAGGTGGCCGTCGTCACCGCGCCGAAGTCCATGCCTGTGGCCTGCCCGAACATCGACCCGCTGAGCACCGCCGGCTGGACGAAGATGATGTAGGCCATCGTCAGAAAGGTCGTCGTGCCGGCGAGCACTTCGGTTCGGACGTTTGTGCCGTTTTCACTCAAGCGGAAGATGCGATCGAACATCGCCGGGGCCTTCGAATCGGACTGCAAACCGCAAGACGGGGGATTCACGCGCCCGTCAACTTATCGCGCGCCGGCCGGGCGCGGCTAGCCCCCGCTCAGGGCGCCGGCGCTGGGGCAATGCGGGCACGTGGCACGGCGAGCGTTGCGCCGCCGAGCGATCCACGCCGTTGTGCCCCTTTTCTTGACGCATTTTCGAACCGATCGTCGCGGCGATCGTTGAATGATCAAGTCGCCGCCGCGCAATGGGCAGTTGCGTCGTCGGCCCTCGACCACAACCCTTGAAGCGAGCATCGCCGTGCCGGTGCAACAGGTGGCAGGCCGCCGACTGGGACGCAACCGGCCGACCGCGCAACGCGTTGCTTCTCCGCCGTGCGGTGAACTGGTAGAATAAGGCGACTCATGGATACGTTTCGCCAAGACGAACTGGTGCTCAGCGCGCCGGCCTCCGCGCCCCCCGCCGAGCTTTATTCGGGGCCGGTCGTGCAGGCGGCGCTTGCGCCGGCCCCACGGCCGAAAGTCCTTCGCCCGGCGCTGCTCTTTCTGGCCACTTGCATCACCACCACGCTGGTACAAGGATTCAGCCCGGGGCTGGGCGCCTACGTTCGGGCCTCGCAACTGGCTTCGCCGCCCGAGGCGCTGTTGGTTGGTTTGGCGGCACTGCTGGCGCACGGACTGCCGTTTTCCGTGCCGCTGATGCTGATTTTGATGAGCCACGAGCTGGGACACTTCGTGCAGGCGCGGCGCTACGGCGTCTATTGCTCGCTGCCGCACTTCATTCCCATTCCCTTGCCGCCGCTGGGCACGATGGGCGCGGTAATCGCCATGGACCCGCGCGTGCCGAACCGCAGGGCGTTGTTCGACATCGGCGCCGGCGGCCCGTTGGCCGGGCTGGCGCCTACGTTGATCTTCCTCTACGTCGGCATCAGTTGGTCGAGCTACGGGCCGATCATCCCCACGGCCGAACGCTTCGGCGATCCGCCCCTGTTCCGCTGGATCGCCGAATGGATTCACGGGCCGGCGCCGGCCGGGCACGAAATCTACGCCCATCCGATGGCCTTCGCCGGTTGGGCCGGGCTGCTGCTGACGACGATCAACCTGATCCCGCTGGGCCAACTCGACGGCGGGCATGTGCTCTACGCGCTGCTGGGCCGGCGGGCCAACCGCGTGGCCCACCTGTTGTTCGTCGTAATCATCGCCGCGATGATCATCTACTGGAAGTACCTGTTCTCGTACACGCTGTTGATCATCGTGCTGGCGCTGATGCGGCCCACGCATCCGCCCACCGCCCGCGACGACGTGCCGCTCGGCCCGCTCCGCGCCGTGCTGGCCTGCTTGGTCTTGGCCTTCATTCCCATCGGCTTTACGCCCACGCCGTTCATCATGCCGAAGTAGTTTCGGTTGCCGGACGGGAGTTGTCGGGCAAGCGGCGCGAAGGCCGTCAACGCTCGGAGGCCGATCCTGCGCTGTTTGGCCGCGCCTGCCATTGATCGACGGTGAACTCGTCGTGCACTCCGCAGGTGAACTTCAGCGGCTTTTCCGGCCCGATGGGCCGATCGGTCGGCGCGTTGCCCAGCTTCTCCGCGTCGGAAACGCCCGTCAGCCGGTTGTTCTCGACTCGGGCCGAGTAGCTTTCGGCGTTGCGGAACAGCGGTCGCGGCAGTTCGAGGCATTCGATGATGTTGTCGCGGATGGCGATGGTTTTCATGTCGCTCCGCGGATTGAGGCCGAACAGCCCGTCTTTGCGCGGCGTGGCCGTGGGCCGAGCGATGATGTGATTGTTCCGCACGGTGAGGTTGTTGTACGGCTCGTTGATCCAAATCACCCCGCGGCCCGGGTTGTTCACCAGGTTGTTGTGGAACTCGGCCGGGCCGGGCGCCGCGGCGTTGCCGAAGCCCGAGATCAGATTGCCGTGGTCTTTTTGCGGGTCGAAGTCGAACAGGTTATGGCTGATCTCCACGCCGTTGCGGACGAACTCGATCGAGTAGCTGTCGCGGAACCAGTTGTGGTGGATATGGAACGTCCGGCCGCTTTTGGGCACTGGCCCGCCGGCGTGTTTGGGAAGAGAAACCGTGCCGAACAGAACGTTGTGGTCGATTTCGACATCTTCATCGTTCTCGAACGGCATTTCGATCGAGAAGTTCACCTCGATCGTGTTGTGGTGGATGCGGCTCTGCTTCGCCTGACGGATTTTCAGGCCGTAGTACTCTCGCTCGCGGGCGGGATTGGTGCGAAGAAAGCGGTTGTTGTAAACCTCGCACTCGCTCATCCAGCAGGCGAAGATGCCGCCGCCGGTGATGCCGCCTTTCACCCCGGGCTTGCCGCGTTCCCAACGTCCGCCGGCGTCGATGAACTCGCAGTCGTGGATTTTGGCTTGCTTCATGCCGAAAGTGCGAATGCCGCTCCAGAGGGTGTTTTTGATTCGCAGGTGGTGCAGATGCAGGCCCTCGTGAAACCAACTGAAAATCGCGCCGTGCAGTTGCGGCGCTTGAAGGGTCATATCGGAAATGACCACTCCCTTGGTATCGCGCTTGATGCGAATCAGGTAGGCGTCGGTGTCGAGACCTTCGATCCGCACTTCCGGATCGGGCAGGGTGCTGGTTGCGGGTTTCCACGAATCGGTATGAGTCAAGATCGTCTTGTCAATGCCGGCGCCGCGGAGCGTTTGCCCGGCTTTCAATTCCAAGGTGCGCTCCAGGCGGTATTCGCCGGGGGCAATCTCGATCACGACGCCTTCGGGTTGATCTCGGACGGCCGTGGCCAGCGCCGCGGCATCGTTCACCACGACCGTCGGCGCCGGCTCGGCTGTGGCGGCCGGTGCTGCTGTGGTAGTCGGCCCCGATGCGGCCGGCGCCGCGCCATCGGCCGCGGTGGGCGTGCCCGATTCGGCGGCCCAGCCTGCCGCGGCCGCCCCCAATCCGGTCGCCAACACAAGGCATGCAGCCAACATCAGAAACCATTCGACGAAAAACGCTCGTTGCATGATTTGATCCCCCGCACTTGCTTGGTTCGCTTGAAGGACAGAACGGAGTCTTTCGGTATCACTTTGTCGGCACGATCGCCCTTTCGCTTGGTGCTTTAGTTTCATCGCATCTTGTATCCAGCGGTGCAACGGGTCGCAGAACAAACCAGCGATTCGCGTTGCGATTTTTCGAAGGAGCGTCCGTCATTCTCCGCGACGATAGACTTTGATTAGTTTGCAACGCACGCGGAGGTCGTCGCCCGAAATTTTTTCGACGTCGAGCCGCACCGGTGTTTCGCCGCGCGAAAGCGACGGGATCGGCTCCGTCAGCCCTCCTTGGCCGACAACTTCTCCCTTCGCATCGAACACTGTCCAATGCACTTGATCGCGGCATACCAGTCGCCCCTCGGGCGCGATCCGCGCGGCGAACCGCACACGCCGATCACCGATGGTCAGCGTCGGCGAATCGACAAAGGCCTCGGATACCGACGCAGGGCCGCCCGTCGGTTGCGTTCCGAGAACGGACGCTTCGATCTCGACTTCTAGCATAGGCGATGGCTCGGGCCGCGCACGATCAATCGGATCGCGGCATACAATCGACCAGATGTTTTCGATTCCGTCAAAGCGTGTGATGATTCGCGGCAATTCGTATTCGCGTTCGAGGGGCTTTGTATCGATTTCATCGACGCGGGGCGTTCCGAAGGGCGTCCCTGAAGAAATAATCGTAACCTCGGCCCGACATGCACCCGGCGTACTCGACCCGCAGTGGAAACTCACCTCTTGCCTTCCAGAGGCCAAACGCGGCTCACCGACGAACTCTGGCCGAAACCGCCGGACGAGCTCCCCCCGCTGGTCGTACATTGCGCCGCTGCGATCCTCCCATTCAAGGTATTGTCCCGATCGCAAGCGCACGGGAAAAACGATGCGCCCACCGGGCACTGCCAGCGATAAATCTACCAGCTCAAGCGTTCGCAGCGGCAGCGCACGAATCGGGCTCAAAAGGATATCGACCTCGCGCCCCGGTGGAAGCTCGTTGAGGAAGAGATTCACTTCGGAAACATGATCGGTGTCGACAGTGTTGCGATATATGGCGTGATAGCCGCTGCCTTCGGAATACGGCCAACGATAGTCGGTGAAGCGGTCGGCGTCGCGTTCGCGCAGCAGCAGCTCGACGTAGCGCCAGCCGGTGAAGTTCAGATCCACATAATGTTCCGAGATGCAGCCAAGGTACTCGCGGGGTGTGCGAAGCTGGATGTTCAACAGCGCACCGCTACCGTCGCCTTTGATCCACAGGCCCATCGCTCGTCCCGGTGAGATCTTCAGATAGGGGTGTTCGTACTTGGCGCCGACTTGCGCCCAAGCGCCTCGGGCGTTCGTGCCGCGGTTCAGCGCGCGGAGCCTCAGGCTTCGCCCGCCCGTTTTTACCTCAGCGGTGTCGAGTTCGACCTGCACCTTTACCTCGGGCGCCGATCGGCGGTTGTTCCAAACGTTCAGGTCGGCGAAGTCGGCCAGCGCGATCCCGCGCGGATCGTCGTATTCGGCAGCGGCATACAAGGCCTCGATCCGCCCGGCCAGCGGCTGGGGTCCAAAAGGATTTTCGAACGTCCACTGCCGATCGTCAGCCGCGGCCGATCGGACGCGGTGGGCAACCGAGTGGACCGGCGTGAACTTCCATTTTCCGTCGGACGCCAATCGCAAGCGGAACTCGCGCCCCGGTTCGCCGATGCGCTGCAAAGTTTCGGCATCGAAGTAGCGAGCCATCCGCAACCGTTCGTACCAACCGAGGATCGTGAACATCTCTTCCAGCCGGGCATTCCACGGCCGGGGCGAAACATCGACGCCTTGAATCGACATCGCCGCGTCGATCGCCAGATTCTTGGCGGCGAAGTATTCGAGTTCATCGGGAAACTGTCCTCTCGCGGCCTCCGACGGCCCACGCGGCGCCCACCAACCCAGTTGAGGCTCGAGCAATTCGGCCTTGCGATAGCGCACCGCCTCGCGGATATGCTTGTCGTGAAAGCGTTTGACGGCCCAAATCGCATGATCCCATGCGCCCAACCGCGAGTGGAACCACCAATTGTTGTGTCCCCAACAACTGGCCTCGGTGATGCCGCCGTCGAGTCGCTGAAAGATCTTCCAGCGCATCGCGTCGATGCCGTAGCGGCCGCCCATCCCCTCCGAGCCGTCGAAATAGATCATCTCCATCCCGCATTGGTTGTACACCGCGGCGATGCCTTCGGCCAATTGGTCGGCAAGGGGGCTTTTCGGATCGGGATAGAAAGCGAAATACTCCTGACGCAAATAATCCACTGATGCGTCGGCCGAGTGCTCCGCCGCTTTCGTGCCGAATGCGCCTCGCTCGCATTTGAGGAAAGCGTAGGGCAGTTCGCGCGAAATGCCCGAGTAGCGGATCAACTCGGAGCCGATCCGTAGAACGTTGCCCCGGCCCGAATAGCTCCAAACGAGATCGTGGTCGTCGGCCGGGCGCTGCCGAACCGCGATCGTCGTATCAAGCGGCGAGATCGGGCTGGCCAACGTGTAACGGTGGACGGCCATCAAATGCGGCGAGGGCACCGGAGTTACCCAAGGATCGTTAGGGCTGATGCAGGCAGTCAGGGTGTGGATGCTCGGCCGCAGGCCGGCCGCGCGGAGTTTGTCGGCAACGGCTTTCAACTCGTTCATGCCGCCGGGAAAGAAGGCCGGGTTCGGTTCGTAATGCCCCAACGACTTCCACCAGCCGTGCGGCCTTGTCGAACTATTCATGCGTTCAGATCGTATTTAACGAGAGAGGTGGAACTTCTCAACGTTCTGAACGGAGGCTCGACATGTCCGGAAAACGTAAAGGTACGTATAAAATCACCAACTGGAGCCAATACAACGACTCGCTCGTGCAACGCGGGTCGGTCACCTTTTGGTTCAGCGAGGACGTAATTCGCCAATGGCAACACGCCAACGCCCAGCCGCGGCGCGGGCACCCTTTTGTCTACAGCGACACGGCGATCGAGTGCTTGTTGGTCTTGCGGGAACTGTTTCAACTCCCGTACCGTCAAACCGAAGGCCTCGGACGTTCGCTGGTGGAACTGATGGAGATCGAACTGACGATTCCCGATTACACCTCGCTGGCCAAGCGGGCAGCAAAGCTGGAAATCGCGTTGGATGTGCGCCGGCATCGCGGCGCGATCGACGTCGTCGTCGATAGCACCGGCCTGAAAGTCTTCGGCGAAGGCGAGTGGAAGATGCGCAAGCACGGCAAGAGTAAACGCCGCACCTGGCGGAAACTGCACTTGGCGGTCAATCCGGAGACGCAAGAGATCGTCGCGGAAACGCTGACCGAGAACAGTTGCGACGACGCCAGTCAAGTCGATCCGTTGCTGAATCAAGTGCCCAATCCGACCAAGAGCTTTTACGGCGACGGCGCTTACGACAAATGGAAGGTGTACGAAACCCTGGAGCAACGCAAGACGAGGGCCGTTGTTCCGCCCCAGCGGAACGCCAAGATCAAACAGCACGGCAACGCGCACCATCGCCCGCTGTCTCGGGACATGGCCATTCGGGAAATCCGTCGCCGGGGACGCCGGCGCTGGAAGGAGCGCGTCGGTTATCATCGCCGCAGCCTCTCGGAAACGGCGATGCATCGAATGAAGTGCTGCTTTGGCGACCATCTGAAAAACCGCCTGCTCCCGAATCAACAAGCTGAGACGCGAATACGAAGCAAAATCCTCAATAAGTTCACCCAACTTGGACTTCCCAAGTTCAAGTGGATTTAGTCAACAAGGCCCAGCCGTGCAGATGCAGGTGGGTGAAACCGCCGCGTCGAGCCAACTCGATCCAGGCATCGGTGTCTTTGGCAGCCAAGTCCGCAAACAAGTACGATCCGCGATTCTCTGCGGCTTCCATCGCCCACGGACCGCCGAATCGCGATCGCGGCACTGGCTCGGCCTGGGCCATGTGCTGAAGCATAGCGATCCAATGAACGCGCGGCCCGGCCGCAAGCGCCGCGCGCCCCCCAACCAAGCCGTTCTCCGCCGTCGTGTACGCGCACAGCCGCAAAGGATTTCCCCGCACGGCCGTATCCGACTCCAACGTCAAGCTCCGCAGGCACACGCCCGACTGCTCATCGGAGATCGCTCCGGCCATCGAACCGACGTACTCCGCCGGCGCCGGCGCGATTTGAAAAAAGGTGAATTGCTCGGCCGAATCGACTTGAAGCTCAACGGCTTCGACAAGGAAATAGTGTTCTTTCGGACTGATCCGCAACACAGCGCGGCCGGGATGGCGGAGGAACTCGATCGAATACCGATCGCCCTCGCGCCGCAATCGCCGTGGGCGGAGTCGTTCGCCCGAGCGGCAAACCACTTCCAGAAGCGGCTGCGGCGCAGCGGTCAATTCTCGGCCGGAATTCTTCTCGCGAAGCGAAAGAATCGTTCCGTCGTCGCCCAGCGAGAGTTCGACCCATTGGGTTTGAAGTCGGGCAACCTCCTTCACCCCCGATCGTGCCGGGCCGAGGTCTTCGAAGTTGGGCGTGTCGCGACCGGCGGCATCGGCCAAAGCTCGAACCTCGTCGGGCTCCAAAGCGCGGCGATAAATCCGCAACTCGTCGATCAATCCGCGGTGGCTCACCGGCCCCGACCAACGCCCCAATTGCATCTCGCCGCGTTGACCGACCGGGTAATCCCACTTCGCTCGCCCCACTTCGCGACCATTGACGTAAGTAACGATGTCGGGCCGGCGGAACACGGCCGAAAGGTGAACCCATCGACCGATCGGCAGCGGATCGAGCAGCGCTGCGGCCGTTTCCTCCCATTGTTCGCCGAGAACGCCGCTGCGATGCCCCGGACGGCCCATGCGGAACGAGCATGTGCGGTCGCTCACAAAGATCAGGAACCCGCCCGGACTCCATACACCGCCGGTAAGGATGTTCGGGTATCGGCCCACTCCTTCCCAAAACACCCACACGCTAAGCGACATTTGGTCGGCCCCGTCGAGCTGCGGCAACGGAGGCAAGCTGACGTAGCTTTCATTGCCAGTGAATCGCACGGCTGTGCCGAAAGAGCCTTTCACCCAATGCACATTGTGCAGCTCGGCCTCGGCAGCCGCCTCGCCCGCGCCGGCAGAAAATCGCCCGATGCCCTCTTCGAAACTCCACCGCGCCAGCAGTCCGCGATCGATGTCGCCGGCCATCGCGGCCGAAGCGCCAAACACACCGGAAAATGCGACGGCGGCCAGTGCGGGCAACCGTAGTGATCTCATCTTCATTCCTCCCCACTGAGAACCCGGCGCAAGGCATAACCGGCGCGACAGCCGAAGCGCTGAAGACTTGCAAGCGAGTGTGGTCCGGTCGCAATCTCGGTCGCGGAAGCGAAAATCGGGCAGGAGTCGAGGCTGGGGCCAAGGCACCGGCTTGCAGACTGGTGGCCAGTTGCGTGGTGGACGCTGGCATTATTCTTGACCGCTCACGTCGCGTCAACCGTTCAAACAAGCCGACCCGCGGGAAAGCGCCGGCAAATCTCCGGTGCGGACGGCAAGGGTTGTAGGGAATATATCGAAACGCGTTCCCAACCGTCGCTGCGGCCTCCGACAGAGACGTCGCATCATGAGTTCCGAAGCAGCAGGTACCAAGCTAGGGTTGTTACGAGCACCGAGTGGCCGGCCGCGTTCCGAGAAAAAGCATGTTTCACAGGGCCGGCGTTCGGTTTGCCCAAGGGCGGTTTCAGTAACTGCCGTCGGGCTGATCGCCGCGGCCGTCGTGCGGCAAATGGGGCAATCGTGCGGCCGTTCAGATGGAATCGTTCGAAGCCACGTTGATATCGAGAGTTCGCCATGGCCAAGCGTAAGATTCGTGTTCTGGTGGTCGATGATTCGGCCGTTATTCGCCAGATCATCTGCGACAATATTTCGAAAACCGACGACATGATCGTGGCCGGCGTGGCTGCCGACGGCATGCAGGCGTTGGAGCAGCTTGAAAAAGCGATGCCCGACGTGATCACGCTCGACGTGCAGATGCCGAAGATGGACGGGGTGGCCACGTTGTCGGCCATTCTCGAACGCCGCGCCGTGCCGGTGGTGATGTGCAGTTCGCTGACGCGCCTGGGTGCAACGATCACGCTGGAAGCGTTGGAGCAAGGAGCGATCGACTACGTGGCCAAGCCCGACTACGGCCCGGCCACCAAGGCGGCCCTCAGCGACGAACTGATGCGAAAGATTCGCATTGCCGCGGGCACCGATGTGCGCCGCATTCTGGAAATCCGCCGGCAGCGCAAGTTGCGGCGCGTCGAAACGCCGGCCGCCCCGCCGCCGCCCAAGCAAGTCAGCGAAGAAGGCGCCGGCGATTACACCGACAAGTGCGTCGCCATCGGCATCTCCACGGGCGGACCGCCCGCACTGAGCTTGTTGTTCGAGCATTTGCGTCCGCCGCTGCCGCCGATTGTCGTCGTCCAGCACATGCCGCCCAGCTTCACCAAGCCGTTGGCATGGCGGCTCGACTCGCTCTCGGCGCTGTCGATCAAAGAAGCCGAACCGGGCGACCAGTTGCGGCCGAATCACGTGTACATTGCGCCCGGCGGGCATCATCTGGTGTTGGCGCCCTCGGGCCGTTCGGGGCGATGCGTGATCGACGACGGCCCGCCGGTGAGCAGCCACAAGCCCTCGGTCGATGTGATGATGACCTCAGCGGTCAAGGTCTTCGGCAACCGCGTGCTCGGCGTGATCATGACCGGCATGGGCCGCGACGGCGCCGACGGCTGCAAAGCGATTCGCCGCGCCGGCGGCTACGTGCTGGGCCAAGACGAGGCCACCAGCGACGTGTACGGCATGAACAAAGTGGCTTACGTCGAAGGCGGAGTCGATCGGCAGTTCCCGCTGGCCGACGGACCAAAGACGATCACCGCCCAACTGCAAAAGCTGTGGCGGGCGTCGGCCGCATTGGTCTGACCGCCTGACGGGGCCGGCGGCGTCGCGCATTTGCGATCACTTCTCCGCGGCGCGGCCGTCCGGGGCCGGACGAAACCGCACCGCGCCGAGCGGCGATTGCACTTCGATCTCGCGGCCGTCTTTCGCGGTGGCGATCGAAGTTTCGACGTCGCGCACCCTCTTGGCCGTCTTTGAGAACAGTTCGGTTCCGTCGCGGCGGTCGAAGCAGGTCACTCGGGTCTCCTGCCGCGTCAGATTGAGGAATCGGCCCTCGCGCACCTCGACGACCGCCAATATCGGCGCATCGACCGGATGATGGCGATTGACGAAGCCCGACTTCAGCGCGGCATGCCAAACGCGCCGGCCCTGCGGGTCGAAGTGATAGAGCGTCCCGAAGTCGCAGCAGAACAATTCGTCGCGACGAATCGAGTATCGCAAGTGGCCGAAGCTCGACTGATCGGAGAGCGGGGCCTTGGAGATCAGCACGTCGTAGCCGTGCCGGCCGCGCAGAACCATGAACGAATCGAGTTTGTCGAGCGGATCGACGCGCAGCGCGCGGTCGGTTCGGCCCGAGGCCAGATGGACGAGTGTGATTGCGCCGTCGAGCTCGACCACGGCCGCGCAAAGCGGATCGACTTCGCAGATTTGCGCCTGTTCGTTGAAACGGTGCTTCCACTGCGTCTGGCCCGAAAGCGGATCGCAACAAATCAACGTGCGGCGCGGCCCATCGACGCGCCAGTAGATCACATTTCGACCCAGCGTCGCAAACCGTTCGCTGCGGTCGATCGGATCGAGCGTTTGCCGCTCGCGGCCGTCGCGCGGATCGAAGACGATCGTATTCTCTCCACTGGGCGGCGTGGCGAACAGAAATTGTTCGTCGCCGAAGAGATCGCAGCCGTAGGGCAGGTCGTCGCGCTGCCAAAGGATTCGGCCGGTGTGCGGCTCGATGCCCACCAGGCGTTGCCCGAGCTGCGCGCACGCGGCCGACCGCGAAACCGCCAGAAGCCGCGGGCGTTGACCGGCCGCGGGCCACTCATGGGTGAAGAATTGCTGCGCCGTTTGAATTGCGGCGGCCTCGGCCGTGTCCGCCGAACGCGTCCAAAGCGGCTTGTCGCCCGGTCGCAAAAGATCGAACGCCGCGATTTGCGAACCGCTGACGACAATGGCCAATCGCCCGAGTTGACAGCCGTGCCAGTCGGGAAAACCGAAGGCGTCGAATCCGCCGAACACGCCGAAGGGCCCGCTGCTGCCAATCGGGCACGGCCCGAGAACCCGCCCGGCCGCGTCGACCAGCAGGGGCGACGAAGACGCTTGGTTGACGGCGATCCGGATGGGACTGACCCCATCGGCCGGTTCGGCCGGACGAAGCACCGTGACGAAATGCGAACCCAGCGCCATCGGGCCGTCATCGAACGGATCTGCCGATGCGTTTTCGGCCGCTTTCTCGGTTTGATCGGCTTTGGCCGCGGGCTCGATCGTTTGGAACTTCTCGGGCCAGGCGATTGGGTGCGGCGCGCCTTCGAGCCGCACGGCGCGCCGCTCGGAGTCGAGTTCGGCGGCGCGCTCCGGCGCCGTCCGAACGGCCAAAGCCAGCAACCATTCGGCCGCATGCAGCCGGTTCGCTTGTCGCTCGGCCCGGGCCTGCTCCACCAGCGCATCGACGACGGCGGGATGCCATGCCGCCAGGCGGAGCGCTGCGGCCCGCGTTGCGCTGCCTGCCAGCGCGCCGGTCAGGCAACGATCGATCTCGGCTTGTTCGGCTTTATCGGCCGCGCGATAGAGTTCTTTCAAACGCAGCGAAACGTCGAGGTCGAAGACAACTTGGCGGGCCGCTTCCACCCGTTCCATGCGATCGAACCGCGTCTTCAGCGACGAGTCCTGAGGGTGCTTTTGCGTCATCACGGCGACGAACAGCAGCCGGAAGGCATCGCTTCGGCGGCCGAGCCGCTCGTAGCCGTCGGCCAATGCGGCGGCCAGCGGCTGGGCCTCGTCGGGGTCGTGTTTGATCGCCTCGGACAAAACGGACGCGGCCG
>JARKPK010000180.1 GCA_029975295.1 Thermoguttaceae bacterium
CGCCGCACTTGGCCGGCGTGGGCCGCGGCAAGATGGCGCTCTTGTGGCGGAGTCGTGAACTCTACGATCCCGGCGCCTTCGGGCAAGAGGCACAGACTCGCGGATCGTGTGTGTCGCACGGCAGCCGCAACGCCCGCGATACGACCCGCGCGGTCGAGATCCACATCAAGGGCGAGGCCGAGGAGTATTATCGCCGAGGCGCGACTGAGCCGACCTACGCGGCAAGAGGTCACTACGGCGAAGGGATGGACCCGGCATTGGCTGCTCGATTCGAGGTTGATTTCGGATTCCTCTTTCGAGAGCGGTACCCGTTTGCTGATCTGTCGCGGCTCAACGAAGGGTTGGCCAATCCGTCGTTTCTCACCGCCGAGGTCAAGGCCGCGTGCAGAGAACACAACGTCGGCCGGTGGGTCGCGCCGACGACGGCTGACGAGGTGAAGGACCTGCTCTACGCCGGCTACGCCCTGCACAGCGGACAGAACTTCGGCGTGGCCGCAAGGTCCGACGCGAATGGCGTTGCCGTTCCGTCGGGCCGGTGGGCGCACGATATGGCCACCGTCGGCTACGACGACACCCGCGAGGTCTATCCGGTCGGCGTGTTTTTGATCGTCAATTCATGGGGCCGATGGAACGAGCGGCCGCGCGTCTGGCCCGAGGACCGTTACGGCCCGTGGCCGGAAGGGTCGTTCTGGGTGGCCGAGGATGTGTACGATCGTTACTTCGTGGGCAGCCGCAGCATATTTGCGTACTGCGACATCAATGGGGTGCCGCAGAAGACGCTGCCGGACTGGGGCGACGTGAAGGATGTGCTCGGATGATGCGTTCGACGATCATGCTCTTGCTGGCCTGTTGCGTCGGTTGTACTGCCGCTGTCGCGACCGATGATGACCGCGATGTGCTTGCAGTCGAGTCGGCGGTAACGACGCTGATCGACGCGCCGTCGCCCGCACCGCAACCGCCGCCACCGGATACTGGTGATCAGTTCGGTGGCCCGCTCGATATGCTCCGCGATGCCCGCGCGTTGATCGACAAGGGCAACGCCCTGGCGGACCGAGGCAAGGCCCTGCTCGATGCTGCCCAGCGCGACGGCAAGATCACGGTCGATGTGCGATTGCCGGGCGTGCCGGCGCCGGCCGATTGCCCCGATGGCCGATGCCCCGTGCCCGTGATGCAAACACCCACGCAACCGGCAACCACGCAAGCCTACGATTGCTCTGGCGGCGTTTGTCGGCCGCGATTGTTCGGGAGGCTGCGGCGATGAGCCAGCGACCGATGTGCTTGACGGATGCGGCACGTTACGTGCTCGATCGCAGTTGGATCGCGCGTCGCAACGAACGATGGTCGCACCGCCTCGCCGTATTGGCCGCTGATGAACTTGCAGACGGTGGCGACGAAGAATCGGCGCGCACCCGCTGCCGCGACACAGTGCGGCGCGAGGTGGGCAACCCGGTGGTGGTGTTCATCCTACTGAACGTGGTGTTGCCGATCGTGGTGAAACTGGTAATCGAGTGGTGGACCAACCGCAAGGAACGCGACTAATGAATTGCCCCAAAAGTGATGACTACGATTGCCTCGATCAGTTCCGGCGGATTGATGCACGGCTTGGCGAGATTGCCACTGGCATTGCTGAAATCAAGACGCTGCACGGCGAATGTAGCAAGCG
>JARKPK010000002.1 GCA_029975295.1 Thermoguttaceae bacterium
CGAGACGTCCATGTGCTGGATGGCCTCGTGGGCGCTGGCGTGTTCGGTCGCGCGGATGTTGATCTCGGTGTTCCGCATGGCGGTTCTCCTTGTCGTTGGTCAGGCGTGGTAGATCAGGTCGGCCAGGCCCGCCGTCAGGAAGTCGACGATCTTCGCGGCGGTCGGGTTGGCGGGCTGCTGGTCCCACCCGCGGTCGAAGTTCACCACCGTTGTTTTGTCGGCCATCCGCTCGACCCAGAGCTTCGAGATGCGGCTGTCGCCCAACTCGTACTCTGGGCATTCGGCATGCTCGGGAAACACCAGCGCGTCGAAGCGGTGGCCGGCAATCGTTCCACAGACCCAAGTCCCGCCGCCCGAGGCGCGGCGGGTCGTCTTGGTGATGCGAAGGTCGTCGCCAATCTTCGCGCCTTGGGTGTGGGTTCGTTTCGCGTTGGCCATCGTCGTTCTCCTTGGCGTTGGGGAGCGTTGGTTTGTACATCCAAACATGAGCCAGGTTTTCGCCAGAAGCTCAAGGCGAATGCGGCCTAATTCGCATCGATTCCTCGGAATACTTTCTGGCCCAGGCGTAGTACCCGATGAGCGACACTAACGCTGAAGGACGGCAAGGCGGCCCGCTCAATCCCCAGGCCCTTCGGCTGGAGGATCTGGCTCGCATTCTGTCCGCGTCGGGGCCGCGGCCGGTGACTGTGGAAATGCCCCAGGCGGACATCGATGACGGCGCGCCGACGAACGCCGACGGGACGATAAATCTGCTGGAGTACGCCCGCTGGCTAATCTCGGAGATGCTCCGTGGCAGCGATTGACGTCCGCCGACTCCGACCCAGCCAGCTGTGCCGCCTGCTCAATTCGGCAGGCGAGGTCTTGAGCGAGCGTCAGCTCCACCGGCATCGCACACGCGCCGGGTTCCGTATCGGCGACGCCACGCACATCGATCTGTTCCGGTACGTGGCGTGGCTGGTCGAGGTCCGGCACACGCCTCGCCCCGAAACCGATGGCGACCCTTATGAATCGCTCAAGGAGCGTGCCCGGGCGCGCAATGCAGCCTTATCGCTTGCCGGGCGCGATATTGGCGAGTTGCCGGTGGTGGTCAACCCCGAGCGCAAGGCGCGGGCGGAAGGGGACTTTCGGTTCTTCTGCGAGTCGTACTTTCCGTTCACGTTCCACTTGCCGTGGTCGCCCGATCACTTGAAGGTGATCGCCAAGATCGAGCAGGCCGTGCTCCGCGGCGGATTGTTTGCGATGGCCATGCCGCGCGGAAGCGGAAAGACGAGCATCTGTGAATGCGCCTGCGTCTGGGCCGTGCTTCACGGCCACCGCGACTTCGTCTGCCTGGTCGGCAGCGACGAAGGACACGCGATGGATATGCTCGAATCGATCAAGACCGAGCTCGACGGCAACGAACTGCTATTGGAAGACTTCCCCGAGGTCAGCTTTCCCATCCAATGTCTCGATGGGATTGCCAACCGCTGCTCGGGTCAGCTCTACAAGGGCGAGCGCACGCACATCGGCTGGACGGCTCGCGAGATCGTCTTGCCGACCATACCGGGCAGCAAGGCATCCGGGGCAATCATCAAGGTTGCAGGCATCACGGGCCGCATTCGTGGCATGAAGTACAAGCGGGCCGACGGCCGTTCGGCTCGACCGTCGCTGGTGGTGATCGACGACCCGCAGACCGACGAGTCCGCCCGCAGTATTTCCCAATGCGCGACGCGCGAGAGCATCTTGGCCGGCGCTGTGTTGGGTCTGGCCGGCCCGGGCAAGAAGATCGCCGGGGTGATGCCTTGTACGGTCATCCGTCCCGGCGACATGGCGGACAACATCCTCTCGCGCGACAAGCACCCGGAATGGAACGGCGAGCGGACGAAGATGGTCTACAGCTTTCCGGCCAACGAGAAGCTGTGGGCGAAGTACGCCGAGATTCGCGCCGAAGGCCTGCGGGCCGAACGTGGCTTGACCGAGGCCACCGCGTTCTACGAGGCGCATCGCCAAGCGATGGACGAAGGCGCCGTGGTCGCCTGGCCCGAGCGGCACAACCACGACGAGCTGTCGGCCGTCCAGCATGCGATGAATCTGCGGCTCCAGGACGAACGGGCCTTCTGGGCCGAGTATCAGAACGAGCCCCTGCCCGAGGACGACGCCCCGCAGGACGATCTCACGGCCGATCAGATCGCCGCGAAGTTCAATCGCCTCCGTCGTGGCGAAGTGCCCGTCGGCGGCAACCACCTGACGATGTTCATCGACGTGCAGCAGGCGCTGCTGTTCTACGTGGTCTGCGCGTGGGAGGCTGATTTCACCGGCTACGTGATCGACTACGGAACCTATCCCGATCAGCGACGACCGTTCTTCACGTTGCGCGATGCCCAACCGACACTCTTCCAGATGGCCAAGGGCGCCGGGCTGGAGGGAATGATCTACGCCGGCATGGAGGCCCTCACCGCCTCGTGCCTGGCGCGCGAGTGGCGCCGCGACGATGGGGCGATGATGCGGATCGAACGCTGTCTGATCGACGCCAACTGGGGCAACTCGACCGACGTAGTGTACCAGTTCTGCCGCCAAAGCGCCCACTCGTCGGTGGTCATGCCCAGCCACGGACGGTTCGTGGGCGCGTCGAGTATTCCCTTCTCGGAGTATCGCCGCAAGCTGGGCGACCGGCTGGGGCACAACTGGCGCATCCCCAGTGTCCACGGCAAACGGGCGGTGCGCCATGTGGTCTTCGACACAAACTACTGGAAGTCGTTCATCTACGCCCGGCTGGCTGTGCCGATGGGGGATCGTGGCTGTCTGTCGCTGTTCGGCGACAACGCCAACGCGCATCGCCTGCTGGCCGAGCACCTTACGGCCGAGTACCGCGTGAAGACCGAGGGACGCGGGCGCACGGTGGACGAATGGAAGCTGCGTCCTTCGGCGGTCGACAACCACTGGTTCGACTGCTTGGTCGGGTGCGCCGTGGCGGCGTCGATGCAGGGGGCCACGTTGCCGGAGATGAACGCGAAATCCGCGGGGGCGAAGCCGCGGCTGAGGCTCTCGGACCTGCAACGGAGTCGGCGATAGTGGCTGAACATCCACCGCAACAACCCGACGGTTCCGAGCGCGGACTGGTCTGTCGACAGTGCGGTTGCCGGCACTTCTGGGTGCTCTACACCCGCCGCATCGCCGGCGGCCGACTGATTCGTCGGCGCGAGTGCCGGCACTGCGGCAAGCGCTACACCACCACGGAGAAGATCGTGAATTAGGCGGCAATCCGGTGCGACGTTCTACCGGTAGCACCGATTTCCAACAACCGCGGCAAGAGGTCTTCCGTACTGCAACATCGCCGCTACAAAGAGCGAAAGACAACCGAGCCAGGCGACGTCGGCGACTGATCATCGCCGACGACACCAGACCAACGAACAGGCCATGCGGGGCCGCATTCCCCGGATGGCCTTTTTTCGTTGGTCTCGCCGGTTCGGTCCCTCGTGAAAGCGGGTGGGCCAGTGCCCGGTGAGGTCTTTTCGCGGCCTGCGGCTGCAACGAAACGGGAATCCCTGCCAGCGTGAGGAAGGGCGCTGAACATGCAGCCCCCATGAAAACGCCTCGCATGCTTGGTGCGACTCCAAGACCCGCCACTGAGGAGAAACGAACGGTGTCCGAATCGCTCGATGAAACGATCCGCGAGAACGCCCAAGGCCCGGCCGAGGCGCATGGCGACTCGGGCGGGATGAAGCAACACAACCTCCGCGACCAGATCGAGGCCGACCGCTACCTCGAGAGCAAGAAGGCGGTCAAGAGCAAGGGTTTGGGCATCGGCATGAAGAAACTTGTCCCCCCTGGAGCCGACTGACCATGTTCGGCTGGCTCAAGAAGAACCTCTTCGGCAGTCATGCACGACGGCGCCCCTTGCGGGCCGTCCACGTGCCGCTCGGCGTCCGCGGCCGCTACGATGCGGCGGCCACGACCGAAGAGAACCGCCGCCACTGGGCGGGCGCCGATCTGCTCTCCGCCGACGCGGCCGCCAATGCCCAGGTCCGCCGCGTGCTCCGTAGCCGCGCACGGTACGAGGTGGCCAACAACAGTTATGCCCGCGGGATCGTGCTCACCTTGGCCAACGACTGCGTGGGCACGGGACCACGTTTGCAGATGCTCACCGATGACGCCGAGGCCAACCGGCTCGTCGAGCAGCAGTTCGACGAGTGGGCCACGGCGGTCAACCTGTCCGAGAAGCTCCGCACGATGCGCATCGCCCGGGCCGAGTCGGGCGAGGCCTTTGCGATGCTCCTGTCCAATCCGAAGATCGATTCGCTGGTGAAGCTCGACTTGCGGCTGATCGAGGCCGATCAGGTGGCTACGCCGGAACTGGCCGGGCTCGGCGACTCGAAGAACGCTGTCGACGGAATCGTCTTCGACTCGTTCGGCAACCCGGTCGAGTATCACCTGCTCCGCAACCATCCGGGCGATCCCCACAGCGGTTCGATGGAATACGAACGGGTGCCCGCCGCCGCGATGATCCATTACTTCCGTGCCGACCGCCCGGGCCAGAGCCGGGGCGTGCCCGAGATCACCCCCGCGCTGCCGCTGTTTGCCCAGCTCCGCCGGTACACGTTGGCCGTGCTGGCGGCCGCTGAGACGGCCGCCGACTTCGCGGCCGTGCTCTTCACCGACGCGCCGGCCAACGGCGAGGCCCAAGAGGTCGAGCCGATGGACCTCGTGGAACTCGAGCGACGCATGGCAACGGTGCTGCCGGGAGGTTGGAAGCTTTCTCAGGTCCACGCCGAACAGCCGGCCACCGGATACGGCGAGTTCAAGAAAGAGATCCTCAACGAGATCAGCCGTTGCCTGTCGATCCCGTACAACGTCGCGGCCTGCAATTCGTCGGGCTACAACTACGCCTCGGGACGG
>JARKPK010000018.1 GCA_029975295.1 Thermoguttaceae bacterium
ACAAAACGTGGCGTTGGAGCGACTGTTACCACTGTTATGAGGGGCAGACGACCCACCCACACAAGGAACCGCACGATGAACGCCAGCGACCTCAGCTTCGGAATCGAGATCGAGACGATTGCCCCCGACAGCGCCGTCCGCAACGACGGCCTGCGGATTGGCCCGTACAAGCGCGGAATCCAGGTGCCTTACCTGCCGGCGGGATGGAAGGCCGAGGCCGACGGATCGATCGACAACGGCAACGGGGGCCACAAGTGCGAGATCGTAAGCCCGGTCCTCAAAGGGGCCGAAGGTCTGGCCCAGGTCGCCCTGGTGATGCGGACGCTGGAGGCGAAGGGGCACCGGGTCAACGCGAGCTGCGGGGTCCACGTTCACGTCGGGTGGAAGCGCCAGTGGCCCAGCATCGCGCTCGCCCGCCTGGTCACGATTGTGGCCTACGTCGAGAAGGGCCTCTACGCGATCACCGGCACGAAGAACCGCGAGCGAGGTCGGTATTGCGGCGGGGTGCGGAAGTACGGGAACGAGAAGGACGCCAAGCCCAACCTCGACCGCGACCGCTACCACGCCTTGAACCTGACGAACCTCGCCCGCGGATCGAAGGACACGGCCGAGTTCCGCGTCTTCTCGGGAACCACTAGCGCGATCAAGGCGGTCGGCTGGATTCAGGTCTGCCTCGGATTGGTCGAGCGGGCCTTGAGCGCCAAGCGGATGCCGAAGTGGAACCCCGGCGCGCTCTCCGGCGGGTGGAAGAAGGCCGGCCCCGGACAGAGCGAGGCCGAACGCCTGATCGGATACCTGGCCTGGGGCGCGGGCTACGCCCGGATTCACGGCGGCAAGCAATTCGGATGGATTTCGGACGCCATCCCGCAGGACGAGATCAAGGCCGAGTTCCGCCGCCTGGCCAAGAAGTATGACGCGCAGGCCTAGAGCCGAAACGCCCGCGCGGGCGTCGCGGCCGGATGGGTGCCGGCCGCCTGACGAGGCAACCCAAACCGAAGCGACGAAGGGAGCACGACCATGACGCACGCGAAACGACTTGCCACCGACCAGCGCCTGACCGCCACCGAGTGGGCAGCCGTCCTGGCCCGAGGCGTCCGAGCAAACTTCACGCCGGGCGATTGGCCCGCGGAACTCACCCGCTTGGCCGAAGGCCTCTCCGACATGGCCGACGCCCGACGGGGCGACGCGGCCGTCATCCGCCAACGCGATCTTGCCGCTACCGCCCGGCGCGACGCGGCGATACTCGAGGCGGCCGCCGCGGAGTTGGACGCCCTGGCGTCCAGAGGGCAACCCGCCGCCGCTTACCCCGGCTGCGCCCCGGATCGGGTGTGTGTCCACGGCCAGCGCTGGGGCGGCCCCTGCTGGCACTGCGACGGGCACAACCGCCGCGCGTCCACCAGCGAAAACCGCGAGTAGGAAAGGGCAGCACGCATGTGTGGCGTCTTTGGATTCATCACCAAGAACGGGAGCGGGCCCGACCTGGCCCGCCTGCGGCGAATCGCCGCCCAGACGCAACAACGGGGCCACCACGCGTTCGGACTGGCGTGGCTCGACGCCCAGGGGGCCATCCATACCTTCAAGCGCCCGGGCCCCGCCACGGCCAACCTGGGCGACCTCGACGCGTGCCGCCGCGCGATCGTGGTGATCGGCCACTGCCGCTGGGCGACGCACGGCCGTCCCGAGGACAACCGCAACAACCATCCGCACCCGGCCGGCCGCGGTTGGTTCGTCCACAACGGCGTGGTCACGAACCACGACGCCCTGGTCCGCCGCTTCCGCTTGGCCCCGCAGACGGAATGCGACAGCGAGGTGCTCGGGTTGTTGATGGCCCGCTTCCCCGGCGCGCTGGGGCTGCGGGCGGCGCGGACTGCCGAGGTGGCCGACGGGCGA
>JARKPK010000037.1 GCA_029975295.1 Thermoguttaceae bacterium
CACGCGAAGCACGCGGCACGTGATGACTCGGGCCGATCTGCTCGTGCTGGAACTGATCGTCCACCTGGCCGAGGAATACCGCCGCCGCTACTGGCGCCGCCTGCACCCGCCGCGGCAACTCGTGCTGCCCGGCTTCTTTCCCGCCGGCAGTTGAGCGACCAACGCTCCGCCGACCTTCTTCGTCTTCTGCCGCCGCCTGCTCGCTGCGATCTCGCCAAACACCACCGCCTGCTGCCGAGTATTCCGCCCAGTGCCAACGCCTGCTGTTGGTGATTCCGGCGAACGGTTTGGTTCGAACGGCTTCGTCTGCGGTTGGTGATTCGGGCGGCCCGGTTCGGCCGTTGCTCGGTTCGTCGGTCCACGGGGCGGCCGCGTGGCCGGAACTAGGCCGACGGCCGGTTTGGGTCAGGCGGTCGGCGTTTCGCCGTCGTCGGGCTCGATCAGCACGCGGGGGACGAAGGTCTGCGTGGCGTCGTCGGGCCGATCTGGCGAAGAACCGGCCCGCAGAGGAACATTCTGCTCCGTTTGACCATCCGGCTGAGCCGCCAGTGGGCCGGATGTCGGCGTTTGACCACCATCGCCGGGCGAGGGCCCCTCTTTCGCGGCCGCGGCGTCCGGCGCCGCATCGGGCGGCAATCGTTCGCGCGGTGGAGTCGCGTCGATCGAAGTTTGCATAAGAACCTGCGGCTGCTGTGCTCCGGCGACCGGTTCGGTGTTGGACGCGGTGTTTGGCGCAGCGATTGATCCGTCGCTGGGTTCGTCGCACGGCCCGGCAGACAATTCGCCCGGTTCAACGATCCTTCTCGATTCATTCGGCGACGGGGCGGCCCCGGGCGCAGTCGGCAACGGGGCGGGCTGGGCCGACGTGTGGTTGCCCCGGGCCGGTGCCGGCGGCGCCGCTGTAGCGATCCGGCGCCGCGATGACGGCATCGCCCCGGCCCGAGCTATGAATTGATCGATCATCGCCGCCACCCGATCGGCCTGCGCGCCGCAACACACGCGCCATGCGCCCAAGTAAGCGGCCCAGGCCGAATCGGTTCGCGTGAACAGCAGCAACTCGTTGCCGTGGCGCTGGTAGCCGCGCACCTGCCGCCAAGGGAGAAAAACGCGGCGGCCCAGCGTGGTGCGTGCCAGGCCGCGTTCGTCAATCTCGTAGTCGGTCGGCAGCAGTGAACTCCATTGAGCGGCCAGAAAAAGCGATGCGCCCAACACAGCCCAAAGCCATTGGTCCGACGCCCAGAGCACAATCGCGCCGAACACCAGGGCCGCCCCTACCGCGGCAAGGCTCCGCCGCGGATCGTCTGCCCAAGGGTTCAGCCGCCAGTGATGCGACTGCCGGCCCTCGGTCGAGGCAGGTTGGTTCCGCGAAGTGCTGCCCGGCATAACGATTAAACAGCCCGTGTGATGGAGCGATCAGCCCCTCGGCCGACAGAATGCCGGCCGCGATGAACACGCATGGTCGAGGACCGATCGTGATCCTCTTATCGTAATATCCCTTCGGCCCGGAGGCGAAACAATTGCGGCAACATCGCCCGCGCCGCCCGAGCGCGGTGGCTCAGGCAGGCTTTCACCAACGGGCTAAGCTCCCCGAAGGTGCGGTGGTATTCCACGACCTCGAAAAGCGGATCGTAGCCGAAACCGCCGCCGCCCCGCGGGGCCAGGGCGATTCGCCCGCGGCAGGCCCCGCTGCTTCGGGCTCGAACCTGCCCCTGCGGATCGCTCAGCGCCATGTGGCATTCGAATCGCGCGGTGCGACGTTCCGGCGGCACGTCGGCCAACCGCTCGAGCAGCAACTGGTTGTTGCAACGGTCGTCGGCCTCGGGCCCGGCGTATCGCGCCGAATACACGCCCGGGGCGCCGTCAAGCGCGTCGACCAACAGCCCGCTGTCTTCGCCCAGCACCCACATCCCCAACTGTTTCGCCTGCTCAGTGGCCTTCAGCGCCGCGTTCTCGGCGAACGTCCGCCCGGTTTCGTCCACCACGATCGCCCCGGGCGCATCGGCCAACGTAAGCAAACGGCCCTCCCATGGGGCGAACACCTCCATCAGCTCGCCCGCCTTCTTGGCGTTGTTCGTGCCCAAAACGATGATCGGAACCGAACTCGATCGCGCCGAACTCATATCCACCCTCGTGCGTCTGGTCCGCCGGTCGCCGCGAGTGAGCGGCAATTCGCTCGCCGCCGGGCGGCCGTCATCGGGTAAAAACACTACGGGGCCGTGATCAAGTAATACGTTGTCGTCGGCTCCAGCGCAATGGCGTCGGCCTTGCCCGCCGGTTTGACCGGATAACCGTTCAGATCCAGCGCGGTAACCGTCATCGCGGCCGCATCGCCGCGGCGCAGCGCCGCCTTGCCGCTGTAGCGGCGGACCATCCAGGGATCGTGCCCGATGTCGATGATCCGCTTCCCTTCGCCGCCGGCCGGCTCGGTGCGGAAGCCGTCGGGCCGCTCCTCGCTCATCACTTGCAGCAAGATGCGCGACGCGCGGGCCAGCGGCCGGCCGTCGAGGCTCACCGCCGCGACGTGCCCCAGTTCCATCTCCGACTCGATCCTCAGCGCGCCGAGGGTGATCGCCCCGGCGGCGGCCAGCGCGCCCGACGCCCCTTGAGCGTTCGGGGCGTCGATCGTCAGCAGGCCTTTTTCGTAGTCGAGCTTCAACTCGCCGGTGCTGCTGACCACGGTGCGCCGATTGCGGTCGATGAACTTGCTCAGGTCGGCCAGCTCGGCCGGCCCGCCTTCGTTGTCGATCGTTACCGCGCAGCGCCCCGCCAGGTGGACCAGCGGATCGATCACCTGATGGGCTTCGATCGTCGTTCCTTTGGGCAGGTCTTGCGCGCGGAGTTCGTCGAACGAGGCGTGTTGCACCAGCGGCGACCCCTTCAGCGCCAGCAGGTCGCCGAGCTTCAGCCTCAGGCGGACGAGCACGTCGCCCTCGCGCACCAAGCCCTGCCGGTAGATCAGCGCGGCCGCGGGAAACTGGCCCATCTGGGTCGGCGCCATCAGCGTCCACGGCTGCATGATGAACCGCGGTTTGAC
>JARKPK010000045.1 GCA_029975295.1 Thermoguttaceae bacterium
TCCGAGAACTGCCGCCGGGCGCATAGTGACGCCCTGTTGCGTTTGCTTGGTGATCACCCCGCGATCGGTGTTCCGCGGTTCGCTCCAAAGCGTTTCCCGCAAAAGGAAATCGCCCCGAAGGTGGGAGGCAGAATTAACGGGTTGCAAAAAACGAACCGTCAAGATAGCCGATCCGACAGCGACGGACAAGTCGGCCAAGCCCGCACCGCCATCGAGCGTATTGCTCAACGCGTGTAGGGCCTGCAAGCACGGGAACGGCCCCCGCCCCGGCAGAAATCCACACCGCCCGGCCGCCTCACCAGCGAGCGGACCGATCGCACCGCCCCGTCACCCCAACAGACGTCGATAAGAAAAACCGAAAAAACGAGCCAGATCCTTGCGTCATCGTCGAGAGTAATTATACTGTCAATAGTAGTTGACCGTTTCCGCCAAAAGCGGCACGGCGTCTCGGGCTACGATATCTTTTGAGGCAGATTACGACGCCCTTGTTCGAACGATCGCATCGGGCGCGATCTCGAATCCTCTTCTTCTCTTGGGCGTTCTTGTTCCTCCCGTTTCAGCCTGGAAAGGGTGATTCCATGCGCAACTTGTATTCTTTCGTCCGCTTCATCCCGCTAGTATTGGTGTTGGCCGTCTCGAGCCGATCCGTCGAAGCCAGTTGGATTCTCTTGGAAGATTTCGAGGATGTCACGGTCGGGGCCAATCTCGGTGCGGCTAACCCCGGTGAGAACTTCACCCTTAACGGAACGGGCTCGGCCACGGTGGAATGGTCTGCTTGGGATGCCGCGAATCGAGCAGCGCGATTGGTGAATCCGCAAGTGCAGTTGTTTATGCCGGCTTCGATTCCGCAAGGGACGACGGCCACGTTGTTCTACCAACTTTACAAACCCACCGGTGCGGTCAATATCTCGTTGGGAATGAGTGACGACGTCGCGATCACCGACCCGACCCAATTCTATTGGTTCGAATCGCAGTTGGTCGTCCATTCATCGACCGATCCGCAAGCGTTTCGAATGCGCGACGGCGGAACATTTCGCACTTCGCCGACCAATTTTCTGCCCAACACCCTTTACAATGTTTGGCACGTAATCAACAACACAACCGACAAGACCGAAATGTACGTTCAACGCGACGGCATCGATCCAGCGCCGATCAAGTTGGCCGAAGGTTCCATCGACAGCTTCACCTTCCGCAACGGCGTGGCGTCGAACAATCTGGTGAATCTCCTTGTGATGACCGGAAATTCAGGAGCCGGCGTCGCTGCGCATTCGACCGCCTGGTTCGACAACGTTTACTTGAGCACCGGCGAGAATCTGACCAATCCCGTGCCAGAGCCCACAACTTGGGCGATGCTGGCCGTCGCGTTGGCCATCGCCGGATTCAAGCTCCGCCGCCGCTAAGTCGTTGCCGCCTCGCCGCCGAAAAACCCTCGCCGTCGCTAGAAGTTGCGTTCGAATGCGCGGACCGCGGGGGCCCGCACGTCTTGCGCGACGACCTGCTCACTGGTCGGCCGAGGACTAACGCTTATCGTTTGTCGAAGGTTTCCATGCCGCGGCCCCGTAGCCAGCTGCGCGCGGCTCTCGGGCAGCCAGTGTTCGCACCGCCGCCGGGCCGCCCTCTTCTGCCTCGCCGCGGGCTTGCGATCCGCCTTCCGCCAAAGTCGCTTTGATGAACTCGTCCACGTCGGGCAACCGCGGATTGACGCCGTAGATGCCGTCGCGATCGTCGGCGGGCAGCCGCGGGCGGCTCGCCTCCGGCCGATCGATGCGAAACCAAAGATTTTCGCCGAAGCGGAACGACTCGGGCGAGGTGTTCGGCCCGACGTTGACCGCCTCGCGCACCTCGCGGCCGTCGTACACGATCAAGTTCCGCTCAAACACCCCATCGCGACACGGCGGGAACCCCTCGGCCGTGGTCTCTTGCAGAATCCGCATCACCCATCGGCTCGGGCGAACAATCGTGTTGTTTCGGACCACGGCTCCATCCACGCCCACAAACGCGATCGGGGCCATGCTGCCGATAAACGTGCAGCCCTCGACGGTGATCCGTTTTGCCTCGTACTTGGCATCCGGAGGCCGGAAGAAATCCATGCCGGTCGAGCCGCCAATGTTCACCGCGCGCTGCCCGGCATTGATCATCACGCATCGCCGAACGACCACGTCGCTGGTGCCGCCTTTGGTTTGCGGACCGGTGGCCTGCGAGAAGCCTTCGAGGCCTCGAAACACGCACTGGTCGATCAGTCCGTTGCGGCAGCCGACCATATCGACCGCCTGCCCGCCCCAGCCCTCGATTGTGCAGCGGCGAATGACGAAATCGGCCACGCCCGACAGCTTGATCCCGTCGCGATTCCCCTCGGGCCCAACGCGCGAAACATGCAGGTTTTCCAGCACGATCGGGCCGGCAGGACGAGTGCGTTCGCCGCCGTCGTCGATATTGATCCCGTTGGCCGACTGCCCGCGGACGACGAAGTGCCGCAGCACCAGATGCCGGCATCGGCTGAGGTGCCAGGCCTGGGCTCCGCCTTCGAACACCGGTGGGTCGCTCGGATTCTCGCCCGAGATGACGATCGGCGCCTCGGGCCGACCTTCGAGACGTTCGACATAAACCCCCGGCTGATAGCGCCCGGGGGCAATAACGATCGTTTGGCCCGGCCGTGCGTTGCGCAACGCGGCGCGCAAGGCCGCATCGTCGGCTGCGCGGACTGCCCCGGCCGGCAGCGTCGCGGGAACCTTAGCCGGCTGCTGGGCGGCAAGGGCGGACATGGGGCCCACTGCCAAGCCGACAACCAACAACAGCTCGGCTGCTTTCCGATAGCACCGGGCTGCCGGACAGAATATGCCGTTGAACAGACGAACGTGCATCGGGGCGGCCTTTCAGCAAACGGTAGATCGGCAATGATCGACCAAGGTCATTCAAGGTCCATGGTTGAAAAATCATCGCGGCAATTGAGAATCGCGGCAGCCGAGGGCATAATACGGTTCACGCGACACGACGCATCGCGATCGCCCGTGAACCGCCGCGCTGAGTCGTTGGGTGATCGCGAGAGCAAACGCTAAATTGAAGTTGTCGCGGAGTTGGTATAATGACCTTCCGCGGCGACACGCGGCAAGCAAGTCGCTGCACCACACGCTCGGCAACCGTATCGGCCAGATGCCGCTTTCGCCTTGCGGTTGTCGAGTCGGCCCACCCATGGAAAGGCCCGCCCGGCAGTACGCTGCTATTGTTGCTTTGCGGAATCAGAGTCCGAGTTTTACTATCTTGGTTCAGCTTTTGCGAAGGGATCAGCCATGCGCGTTTTCGTAGGATTCATGGGATTGATGTTCGGTTTGCTTGCGTGCTCCTCGAGTCTGTCGGTTGCGGCCGACGACATTAAAGTCCCCGCCGAGCCGAAAGATATGAAGGTGATCTTCAACGGCAAAGACCTGACCGGCTGGGACGGCGATCCGCAGCTCTGGTCGGTGCGCGAGGGAGCGATTCGCGGCGAAACAACGAGCGAAAAGAAGGCTCAAGGCAACACCTTTTTGATCTGGAAAGAGGGCCAAACGAAAAACTTCGACCTGCGGCTCACCTTCCGCGTGGGCGACGCCAACAACTCCGGCATCCAGTACCGATCGAAGCATTTCGACAACCCCACCGCAAAGAACCGTTGGGTCGTCAAAGGATATCAGCACGAAATCCGCAACTCGCCCACGCTGCCGAGTGTTTCGGGTTTTATCTACGACGAGGGAGGCAAGCGCGGGCGGATGTGCATGGTGGGCGAAAAGGCCGTCTGGACTGCCGAGGGCAAAAAAGTGCTCGGCACCGTGATCACGGCCGAGGAGTTCGCCAAGCTCTTCCGACCCAACGAGTGGAACGACGTGGCGATCATCGCCAAAGGGTCGAACATCAAGCACTATCTCAACGGGCGGCTGATCCTCGACTTCACCGACGAAGAGCCGAACTTGGCCCTGAAAGAAGGCGTTTTGGCCCTGCAAATCCACGCCGGCGCGCCGATGTGGGTCGAGTTCAAGAACATCCGCATCAAGTCGCTCGATTGACGTTCGAACAATCCCCCGGACTAGCTGTATGGGGCCGCAGCGGGTCACGGCGCGGATCGGCCAACCGGCCGCACGGTTCGAGCAAGCAATGTTGTTGAGACCCCGGGCCGCGCGGCGTCGAGCGACGCCTGCCGCCCCGCAGTCGTTCTGCTATCAAACGCAAGTCCTCAGGCGGTGGGCTGGCCCGAGCGGGTCGCACCGCCTGCGGCCATTTCTTGAGGCGTTCATGCCTGCCCACCGTACCCGGCCCGAACCGGAAACCGCCCCACGCCTCGGCCTCGCAACCGGTTTTCCAACAGTACGTTACGGCATCCGAAACCGTACCGGCGGCAGTCGGCTTCCGCGGTCCCCGGCGAACAGGCCACGTCGAAGCGCCTCGGTGGTGTAACTTTTCGCCAGTTCCAGGCGTCTAAACACATAGCTGCTCGGTTCGAAAATGCTGATTCGAGCGGCCCCCCTGCATCCGAACGCCTACAACCGAACAACGGAAGATCAAAACACGAGTGGACGGAGGTAAGGACCATGAGCAACCCTTTGACCGCCAAGAGTTGGTCGCCCTATGTGGTGGGGGCGGGCATCGGCATCCTCAGTTGGGTCGTGTTCTACACGGCCAACACAGCGCTGGGAATCACCACGGCCTTCGAGAACACCTCGGCCCTGGCCGCCAAGGCGGTGGCCGAATCGCAACTCGAAGGCTACTTCAGCGCCAACGCGAAGAAGCCGCCGAAGATCGACTGGCAATGGATGCTGGTCGTCGGAGTTCTCGTCGGTGCCTGGCTCAGTAGTTGGCTTTCGGGCGATCGGAACAGAATCTCCGTGCCCGAGTTGTGGCAGCGGCGATTCGGACCGAGCGTGCCCCTTCGTTGGGCCGTGGCGTTTGCGGCCGGCGCGCTGATGATGCTCGGCGCACGGCTCGCCGGCGGATGCACCAGCGGCAACGCCATCAGCGGAGGGCTGCAACTGGCCGTTTCGGGCTGGATGTTCGCCCTGACGTTCTTCCCCATCGCCATCATCACCGCACTGCTGCTCTACGGACGAAAAGGAGATCAAAGCCATGTTTGATAGTGTCGATCGTTTGCTGTTGGGGTTGGCCACCGGAGTGGCCCTGGGGTTCTTGTTCCAAAAAGGTCGAGTCACCAAGCACGAGGTGATCGTCGGGCAGCTACTGCTCCGCGACTGGACCGTGGCCAAGATCATGCTGACGGCCATCGTCGTCGGCGCGATCGGAGTCTATGCGATGTTCGGCGCCGGGTGGGTCGGCCTGCACATCAAGCCCGCGGTGATCGGCGGCATTTTGGCCGGCGGGGCGATCTTCGGCGTCGGCATGGCGCTGATGGGTTACTGCCCCGGCACGTGCGTGGCTGCCGCCGGCGAAGGCCGGCGTGACGCCATGGTGGGCATCGCCGGCCTCTTGTTCGGCGCGTTGCTCTACGTGGCGTTCTATCCGGCGTGGCAAACGGTGCGCAACGCCCTCGGCGACTGGGGCAAACTCACGCTGCCCGAGTGGACCGGCGTCTCGGCTTGGGTGTGGATCGCCGCGCTGGCTGCCGGGGCGATCGCCGCCTTCGTCGCCCTCGAACGCTACGAGGCCAAACGTCGGCAAACCGCCTGACGCGGGCCGACACACTTCAACAGCCGCGATTCGGGCCGCCAAGCCATCGACTTGCGACGTTTTCTCGCGGATGGCCGGGATAGCTCTTCACTATCCCGGCCGCGCGAGCGGCAAGAGGTGGACGCCGCAACGAGACAAGAAAGGTGCAGGTGCTGGACGAGGAACCAGAGGCGGCCGGTATAAGAGAATTCGCAAGCCTCCTCGTCCCGTTCGGTATGAATCGCACGCAACCGAGATCTCGATTGCGCCAACGGGAAGAATCTCTTGTGCCTCAAGGCGTTGCGATAGCCGAGCTAGCTCGGCCACCCGGCGTACCGTCGTACAGTTGGTCGGCTCTAGTTCCCTTCCGAGTTTACTTCTCTACTTCCGGCGTCGGGCCGCATAGCCCCATGCCGGGTGCCACGGCGGGCTTGTCCCGCCGTGCTTCGCTCCAACAGCCAACACACGCTGCTCCACTCTCCCAGCCAAGAGAACCCAGCTTCCTGCACTGCCGGGCAAGCCGGCAGTGGCACCCAATCGACCGATGCCCTCACCCTCCGGGCAGTGGAACACAAACGGCCGATGCTGGCTGCCCTGTCGGAAGATGCACACCTTTCAACCCTCCTGTGCCTCACGGCACCGCGATAGCCGAGCTATCGCGGCCACCCAACACTGGGGCACCTTTCGTCGGGCGCATACGAAACCGAATACGCCCCAGCAGCAGCGGCGAAAAAACTGCGCTTTTCGGAGTCCGCCAGTCCTGGGCCATCGCAGTTGCTCACACGGGCTTGTGCAGGCATTGTGTTTTTCAACGAGCTGCTCGGGTTAGCGGCGCTGCCTGGCGTTACTTCACGCGGATTTCGTACCAAAGCGTTTTCCACTTCGGGCCGACGGCGACCACCGCCTTGCCGTGGCGGTTC
>JARKPK010000052.1 GCA_029975295.1 Thermoguttaceae bacterium
CGGCGTGAAGATTTGGAAGTGCTGACACGCCCGCGGCCGTTGCCTTTCGGTTCCGACGGCAATCTGCCTTCCGTCAGCCAATGGAGCGACGGCTGATCGACGGGCATGGCGGTTTCGTGCGCAGCGGCTCGGCGTTGCCGAACTACAGTTCGAAACGGAAGGTGTGATAGAGCCAGCGCAGCACGCGGTAGCCAAGAGGCTCCCAGGCCAAATAGACTCGGGCTTCGCCGCGGAGTCCTAGGCGGAGGTCGCCTGCCGGGTCGTCCAAGGGCGCGCCGGCCGGAAAGAGCGGCGTTCGCGGCTTTTCCATGCCGGTGGCCTGATCGGTAGTTGTGACGATCGGCCCTCCTGCCTTGGCCGACAAACGGCCCGGGCAAGTTTTGACTTCGCTCGTGCCGATGGTGTCGATTGCGCTGCGCCAGGTTCTTCCGGGCAAATGTTCGAACTTGATATCGACCACGGGGCCGCCCTGCCGTTGGGCCACAGCCCGGGCAAGCTCCACTTGCGTTTGTTCCAGCAGAATCAACGCCGTGAAGGATCGCGGGTCGCCCACGTAGGCCAGCAGGGTTCCTTCTTCGAAGTGCGCGCCGAGGTTGAGTTTGTCGAACGGCGAACCCGACCAGCTTCGGACCTCGGCCTCTCCGGAATGCGGTGTCGGCCGTTCCGGAGGCGGAAGGACGACGCCGTCGCGCAGGGCCGTGAGGACCAGCCGCCGATGCTCTTCTTGTTTCTGGGCAAGTTGTCGTTCGAGTGAGGCGAGGGCTTCTTCAACCTGAGGGATTTCGGCTCCGGCCGCGGGATTGCGATGGCGTTCGATTCGCAGGCCGGCCAACTTCCGGCGAAATTGGGCGCAAAGCCCCTCGAGCCGCAACAACTCGTCTTCAAGGACCAGGTTTTCCAATCGGGCCAGCGGCTGCCCCTTCTGCACGCTCTCGCCCGGTTGGACGAGCATTTCCAGCAGGCGCCCGCCGTCGCTCACGGCGACATAAACCGGCTGCGCGTCGCGCGGCTGAAGCTCCAACGGGCAGAGCACGCTCTGCGGCAGCGGGACGAGGAAGCAGGCGGCCGACAATGCGGCCAGAACCGCTAGCGACGCGTACATCCGGGGCTTTTTCACCTGTTCGATCCTTCCCGGGATATAGAAGAATCGGCCCAGCTTGTACAAGGGCATTCCCACCAAGCTGGCCAGCGAGATGACGGCGAACGTAGCGCCGATCGATTCCAAACCCATCGGTTTGAAGAATTGGTAAAGGAACCACAAGATCGCGGCAAGCACGAACCACCGATAGACCGCCGCCGCCATGGAGTAGGCTGCGAACAACCAGGGGCGCTGCTGCGGCAGAAAGGGATCTTCGGGCGGCTCGATGCCGAGCAGCCATTGCCCGAGCTTGCGGTGGAGAAGCTGGTCGGCTTTCTGCCGCAAATTCGGGATTTCGACCAAGTCGGAGAGAATGTAGTAGCCATCGTATCGCAACAGCGGATTGATATTGAACAGGATGGTGCTGACCGAACAGATGAACATGACGTTCAGGCAGGTGTAGTGCAGCAAACCGGGTTCGGTGAACCACCAAATGAAGGTGGCCAGCGAGGCGAGCACCAGTTCGACGTACATGCCGGCCGCTCCGATGGCGGCGCGTTGCCATTTGCTCGGCAGCAACCAAGAGTCGGAAACGTCGCAATAGAGGCATGGGGTCAGCACCAGCAGCATGACGCCCATCTCATGGCATTCGCCGCCGAAATGCTTGCAGCTCAATCCGTGCCCGAACTCGTGCAGGATCTTGGTGACTCCCAGCGTCAGCGCCAACCACAGGGCGTTGCGGAAATTGAAAAAATCGTGAAACCCCGGCAAGCGGCTGCGAAACTCGTGGAATTCGACCGTCACCAGCAGCAGCGCAGCCAAGCCGACCAAAACGCAAATCACCACCGTCCAGACGGAAAAGAACCACCGCACCTTCGGATAGATGGCGTTGAGCAATCGTTCCGGATCAAAGCCTCGAAAACGAATGCTCAGCAAATTGGCCGCTTTGGCCAGAAATTGCCGCCGCTTCTGCTTGCTCCGCCGTTTCAGCAGTTGCACGTCCTGCCCGGGGGCGTCGGCGGTGACGAGTCCGCCGCGATGAAGCATTCCGATGAATTGCTGAAGTTCTTCCAGGGTGATCTTCTGCGGGCGGAACTGCGCCTCGAAGCGGCTCTTCAACTCGTCGAGGCTCGTTCGGCCGTCGAGCATCATCAGCAGCGAGTACTCTTCCTCGTGAAAGCGGAAGTACCGCAGCCCGAGCGGCTCCTTGATGATCCAGTAGCTGCGCCCCTGATAATGGTGCCGCCGGGCGACCAAGTCGCGCCGCCGCCGCACGCGCAAAGGGCGGGCGGAACTCGAATTCAGCGAGTCGCGGAGCGTGAGCATGGGGTTCGGTGGTTTCAATCAGGCGGCCGGATCGACCGGCAAACGGCGTGCCGCAATCGCCTTGCGACTCGGCGCAAGCGATCCGACTCAGCGCAAACGAATGGTCATGCGGGCTTCCAACCCTGGGCGGAGCAGCCAGTGGCCGTCGACTTGGCGGTTCTGCACCTCGGCCCAAACTCGGTATTCGCCGCCGGCCTGCAAGATCGACTTGACGTGCGTAACTTGCCCGGCAAAGGCGGCTCGCTGCCCGCGGGCCAATTCCACCTCGGCCTGCACCGGGCGACCATCGACCTCGCCCGGCATGGCGACCGATGACTTGACGAACCCTTCAATGCGCAGCCGATCGAGGCGAACGACATGAACCACCGCGTCGCCCGGCTGAACCCATTCGCCCACGTGACGGCGGATTTCTTCCACAACCCCGTCGAGCGGCGACTTGATGGAACGGCGTTCCAGGTTCTGCTGCGCTATTTCCAATTCGCCCGCCATGGCCTGCGCGCGAATGCCGCTGATCTCCAAATCGAGTTTCGACTTCTCGATCTCCAGATTTGAGCGAACGCAGATCAGCCATTTCTCGCGCATTTCGGTCTGCGAAAACGTGTTGGGAGAACGGCGATTGGCTTCGTTGGCCGCGTCGTAATTGGCCCGCGCTACGTCCGCCGACGCCTGCGAGAAACGAACGCTCACGTCGCTTTTGGCTTCCTTTTCGGCCTGCTGCTGTTTGAACTCGGCCACACGGAATGCGGCGCGGGCGCTCAGATCGTCGAGCCGGAACAGCAGCTCGCCGGTGCGGACATTTTGACCCTCTTTGACGAGCAATTCGGCAATGACCCCGCTCTCTTGCGCGGGAACCTGGGCCTCGTCGATGATCGAAACCAGGCAGTGCTCGAGCGTGAGTTCGCCGGGCAACGGGGCAGCGCGATCTCCGGCCGCCGGCGCAGCGCTGGGCGCGGCCCCCGAAAGCAACAAACCGAGCAACAGTCCGCTTAGCGACGGAGACATCATGGAACCTCGCAATGGAAGAAACCGTGGCAACCCGTTTTGGTTGAACGCCCATCGATCCGACACATCGGCGCACGGTCGCCGCGACGCCGACGATGGCTCGCCGTCGCCATCGCCGCGGCGATACGGCCCAGACGAACTGCAACCGGCAACGGCCAAACATGCCGCTTATCGCTCTTCCGTTGGTGTGTGCTTGTGCCGATCATCGGGCTACAAGTATCGAAAAACGATGCGCGACTGCCAGAACGCCCAAACGTCGTGGAACCACACATAGATCAACGGCCGGCGTCCGCAATACACTTTGGCATTGGTCGTTGCCCCGGGGCGAAGATGGGGCAACACGTCTTTGTTGATGCTCACTTTAACCTGAACCGAGTTGCCTTGTTCGCCGCGCACCTCGGCGCCCAGATGGATTTCCGCCACGCGACCCGTGAACGTTTGGCCCGGATCGGTGGCCAATTGGAACCGAACGGGCAGGTCGGGCAGATCAAGGCTGCGTTGCGCCGCGACGATCCGCCCAACGTGGCGTTCGGGCACATCGAGTTCCAGTTGCCACTGCTGCGAAGGGTCGGCCACGGTGAGCAACAATTGCCCTCGCTGAACCGGAAGGTTCAGCAGCCGGTTCTCCACGTCCCAAGTGATGACGATCCCGTCTATCGGACTGACAACCTTGAGCTCTTCCAGACGGCGGTTGAACAGCTCCCGCTGCACGGCCAGCGTTTGCAGTCGCTCGCGGGCCTCGGCAAGCTCCCCGCTGATGCGCAATCGCTCTTCGGTTGCCATGCCCTTCGGCTCGAGCAAGAGCCGCTCCAACGAAAGAACGCGCTGCGAGAGGGTGATGCGCTGCCCTTCGTTTTCCGTGGCGGCCATCTCCAATTCAGGGTCGCGCAACTGGACCAGCGTTTCCCCGGCCCGCACCTGAGCGCCGTGCCGGGTCAACACTTCGGCGACACGGCCCTTGGCTCCGGCGTACACATGTCGGCGCACAACCGGTTGCAGCGAGCCGGGCGATTCGACCTCGAACGCGGCGGGCCATAGTCCGATCACCCCGAGCAACACAATCGCGCAAAGCGCGCCGGCCACCCAAGGACGATTACGCGCGGCGATAATCCAACGGGTGCGTCCGATCGCCTGCCACAAAGGCAGAAGGAAGACGCTATGGTGGTCGAGCGAGTTGGCCAATGCTGTGGCGCTATGGCGAACCACGACGGCGGCTCGCTGCGTCATTCCTTCGGGAATTCGGCTGTCCTCGATCTGTTCGACAACTAAGGCGCCTAGGGCGGGTTCCGCGTCGTCGCGGCGAGAGTCTTCGCTGTCGTCGTCGCGCCGCGGGCGAGTGAGCGGCAGAACGGCCACCGTCTTCGAGTGCGATTCGTCCACATAGGCTTGCACGGCCTCTTCGACTTGAGGGGCCAGGTCTCGGCTGTCGCCGCTGTACCAAACCGGATCGCCCGCGCCTGCTACCGCGGCGGCCAAGTCTTCCAGCAGCCGAACCGTGTTCGATCGACGTTCGAAGATGTCTTGCCCGCTGATCGCCTCGACCGTATAGCGGGCGCCGCGGCGCAGCACAACGGTCAACCGATCGCATTCGATCAGACGGCGCCCTTCGTTGGCTACGGTGTAGGCGGTGGCGCGTGGATTCAAGTCGGCGTGGACGGCCCGGCAGAATTCTTCGAGCCGGGCCCAGAGGACTTGGCGATGCGAGAAGTGGCGCAGTTGGTGGCTCTTGAGGAATTCGGCCGCCAGTTCGCACATCTGACCGACAAACCGCAGGTAGCCGCGTTGCGTGTTCGGCCCCCCGTCGGGACGCTGCATGATCTCGACCAGACCGACGGTTTCCAGGTCGGTCTTCAGCAGTCCAAACACCAGGACATGATCCGTGGGATTGCCCGGCTGGTCCGCTTCGGCCCCGCCCGACCTTGGCGGAACCAGAAGGGGATCGCCGTGGCGAAGCACTTGCGCGAGCAAACGGCCGTGTTGCCGCTGGGCGGCATCGCTTTCGAGCCGCGCCTGTTGGAGATTGATTTGATATTGAAGCGACAGCCGTCCTTCACCATCGAGAGCCCAAACCGCACCGCCCACGGCTGCCAGCGCCGAAACAACCCGATCAAGAAACTGAGGATAGAACTGCTCGGGAGTCAGGTTCGACTTCGCCAATTCGGCGATTTCTGCCACAAGGGCCCGAATCTGTTGTCGGGTTTGTTCGAGAAGGGCGGCATCGGGCGCCGCTTCGGTTGCCTCGGCGGTGTGCGACTTGTCCGTTCCGCTACGCGATGCTTCGCTCATGTTCGACGACTCATTGCGGCCTTGCGGCAAACCGGCCTTTCGGAACACACAACTGCGCGCAAGTCACGGCAACGCACCACGAAGGGAAAACACCTCGGAGTCGGAATCCCTCCGCCTGGTTTTCAGCCTCTGATCGCCAGCGAAGGCGGGCAGCCGTTCGCAATGGCTCTCCGGGCGTCGAGAACCACCCCCCAGCATCCCTTGGTGACATCGTGGGCGAAATCCAATTCACGCTAGCAGTTGCGCACTATTTCCTTATAGAGGATTTTCGCCGCCCTCCGCAAGTCTAGTTTATTCGGGCCCGAGGGTCGGTGGTGGGCTGCCGACGGCGGCGATGTTTGCGACCCGAGCCTGCTCCGACGGACGGGGCCGCCCGCATGTGACGCCAACCGGCTTCGGCAAACGGGCGCGTTCCGAGGGCGTTGGCACTGAGAATGACAATTTTGCCAATTGCGCCATCGAATTCCCCGGGCGAGGGTGCGGCTCGCCACGGTCTTCGTGGCGCCCACGGGGCTCTGGCCACCGCTTGCTCACTGCGGCCTAGCCAACGCCGTGAGCAAAAACACTTGGGACACACGCTAGCCGGCGCGACGCTGGCTCTGGCCGGCCGCGGCTCGGTGAAGTGGATAAGCCACAATGGAAGCGGGATCTACGGAGAGCATGGGATCTCGTGGCGAAATTCGCGATTCGTGTGATGGCTCCCGAGTTGCCGGACGGCCGACCAGCGGCGTCAATGCGCCAACGGCCAGAACAATCAACAGCGGATCTGCGAGAAGGCGCCAGGGCGGTTCGGCATCGCCGACGACGAGCATAAACCCGACGATGATCGGCGGCAGAACGAGCGGCCACAACGACAGTCGGTGTGGAAGCCAAAGTGCTGCCCCCATGAGCGAGGCAATCCCGAGGGCAATCGCACCGATCGACTCGATTCGGCTCCAAGTCGAATTACTCTTTGGGCTCACATGAAGGATGTCGGCGAAATGCATCGACCCGTGGCTTGCCGCGACCGCTTCGGCATGGTTTAGCCTGTTGCCAAAAGCGTCGCCGCGCATCAGCAACCAGACGCCAACGATGGCGACGAGGCCGAGCAAGGGAATCGGCCAAAGCGACGATTCTCGTCGCGGAGTTTTCGTGCGCGGGCCGATAAGTACGTCGAAATCAATCAACGAGAAGGTGATGATCAGGGAAATCGCAAGAACGGGGCTTCCGGCAGCGCCCGCCCAGACCGCGGAGGGAAACGCGGCTGCGGCCATTGCGGCGAACCAACCCCACCGGGGCTGATCGGGCAATCGCGACCAGCTCAGCAGCGCTACAGTCAAGGGCAGAAGACTGCCGGCAGTCAGCCCGACGATCCATTGCGGCCAAGGGAGCAGATCGGCCTCCAGCGGCATCCATCGCGAGGCGAATACGCGCAGGGCAACCGCGCCGAAGAAGAGGATCGACAGTCCCCAGCAGCGAGAACGACTGAGCATGGCGTCCTGGAAATCGACGTCAATAAGCCGATTTACTTTGCCCCCGCCCTGCGGGCAAGGATTGCTGATGTCCGCGATAGAATGCGCTGTTTCAAAGTGTCAACGCTTTTGGGGCTTGTAGTCGAAACGGGCAGTTGGGGCAAGAGCGAAATCGGCAGGCGGCAGGCACAGGCGGGCAGCAGGGAACGGCTTGCCGCGCACGGTTGGGCGGCCTTGTCAGCAAAGCGAAAGATAGTCGGCCGGGCTGTTTCGCCGGCCCATCGCAGGCGCTGTGTTCAGCCGCGAACTCACAAATCGCCGCTGCCGGCGGGTCCGATGTCCCGCAGATGCGCGGTGTCGTTCAGGTCAAGCAAGGTTGCGCCGGCCGAGTCGATTTGCACTCGGGTAATCGACGCGTTTTGCAGCGCAAAGGGGTTGAGCGTTTGCTCGGTTCCCAGCAAAACGCGGAGGGCAGCCGTCAGCAGCCCGCCGTGGGTGACCACGACCACATGGCGCTGCGGCCCGGCCGCAATCTCGCGGAACACGGCCGTGCCCCGGGCCATCAATTGTCGGCGCGATTCGCCTTCGGGAATGACGAAATCGAGATCGCCGGCGAGCCAACGGGCGTATTCTTCCGGGAACAACGCTTCCAAGTCGCGGCGCAGTTGCCCCTGGAATACCCCGGCATCGAGCTCCTTCAACCGCGGATCGGTAACAATCGGCACATTCAGTCGTCGGGCGATGATCTCGGCCGTTTGCATGGCTCGCCGCAGCGGGCTGCTCCAGATCAGCTCGATCGGTGGCCAAGGCCGACGTTCGGCTGATTCTGGTGATGGGCCGGCTTCCGCGGTTGCGTCGGCAACTGCACTGGGCGCCGATGGCCCTGCTGAAGATGCGGCGGCCAGGGCTGCGGCCACGGCCTCGCTTTGACGGATTCCCAGGTCGGACAGCGGAATGTCGCACTGGCCTTGAACGCGGTTCTCTGCGTTGTAGGTGCTCTCGCCGTGTCGAACGCAACTCAGCAGCATCGATGCTCCCATCAAAGGTTCTCAAGAGCGCACAAAAACCACGTTCGCCCAAACCGCAACACCTGCGGCTGGCGACGGCCGTTGCCGTTGTTCCCCGTTGCCGCAATCGGGCTAGCCGAGCACTTCCCATGTAATGCCCAGACGCCGCAGGGCGTAACCGATTTCACGGATGTAGTCGCCGTAGCATGTCATCCAGTGGAAGCCGGGCATGCGTTCGGCCAACAAAAGGCTGTCGCACGAGAATGAGATGTCGATTTGCGAACGGCAAATCGGGCGGAACGGGCTATCGACGATTTCGCCGAGCAGCCCCACCCATCGCTTGAACGCGAAGTCGGGAATGATGTTCGTCACCTTCTGCCCCCGCGGCATTTCCACCTTGGGCGCGGCGCCGTAGTCCGACTCGAAATGAGTGAGAATCCGTGCCGGATCGCGCTTCTTGCCGTCGAGTTTGCGCGGCGCTGTGCAATGGGCCAGCGTGATGATTCCTGCGTTCGGATAGGTCGGATCGTTGAGGAACACCGGCTTGCCGGCGATGTGGGCCATCAGCACCCCCGAGGGAATCACGACGAAGTCCGACTCGCAGAAGGCCAGATAGCCGTCGTCGTTGAGCGTGCTGAGCGTCAGGCAGGCCGACGTTTCGGCCAGCGGCATGATTGTGCCCATGCAACTGTTAATCGTAATTGCCCGGCAGTCGGCCTTTCGCATCAAACCACGGAAAAGATCGTCGAGCAAAAAGCCGTTTTCCACGTAGCTTAGCTCGGTTTCGAGCTTCGTATCCGGCAGATTCAGATACTCGGCCGCGCGCCGTTTGGCCCGCGCAACGGCCTGCTCGTCGGCTCGGGCTTGAGAGATCAGTTTTCCGAGTTCGTCGTACGCAACCACTTGAAGATCGAACTTGAAAATATCGCGGACGAGCTCCGGCACCTTCGTGTCGCGCGGTTGGGCCCACGCCCCGACACCGCCGACGCAAAGAATCCGCTCGCCGAGCGTGTTTCGCAGCCCGCACAGGGCTCGAAGCCGCCAAAGCAGCTCCTGTTGATCGTCCACAACAACGTCTTCCTCACGAACATGGGGCACCTTGCGTTCGTCCGTATGCTGCCGAAGATACCGCGGGCTGACAATCTCGTACCAAAGATAAACCGGCCCCGACTTCCACCGAACGAAGAAGATCACATCCTTGCCGGTTTTCGCAACCTCGTCGAAGATGGTCATCGGTCCGCCGGCGGCATAAACAATCACCGCGTCGGCTTGGGGAAGTGAAGCGATTTGCCCGACCTGGGCCGCACCGCGAACAACGGCCAACGGCAAGAACTTTACGGGAAAGTCGGCACGCTGCGCAATAGCGGCCAATTCCGTCTCGATCTGTTTCGCCTCGGCAGCGGCTTGTTCTGCCGTTTCGATCCCGCCCCAGTTGCGCCAACTCGAGTGCGGGCGACGCTGCGGGAGATCGTGCGTCAAAATCGGCTGAACAACCAGCGGCTTGCGGGCCGGCGCGACGGCTGGTTCATCGCCCTCTGCGGCCAAGGCCGTCCAGCTGAGCCCTGCCAACATCGTACCGCCCAGGGCCGCAGCGCCAAGGAAATCGCGCCGTCGAACGCCTGCGTTACTCGAATCACCACAGTGCGGGCAGCAATGGGGCCGAAAGGTCGTTTCTTCGTACATCGGTTCATCCTCGCATAGCAGAAGGTGAAGGATCGCGCACCTCGGTTGGGAAAACGTCGCAATATCCTCCCCCCGCATCCCACGAAGCAGATGCGGTTTTTCATTAGCAAGGCGGTATGCCGCCGCACTCTGCCCACCACGATCGCTTGCCGCGGAATCCGAGCAGATTCTTTTCTCAAACAGAGCTATTCGTGCCGGACGTGCCGCGTATTTATATCATCGTACCGGCGGCCGAGCTGTTAGCGAACATTGTCGGTGTGTGGTCGCAGTTGGCCATCGGGGAATCCAGAAACAACGAGATTGACTTTACCGCGTCGCTTTCTCGTGTGCAACAGGCGCATTTGATCGAGAATGTCGTTGACAGGACGATCAGGCGGAAGACAATAATCGCATGGTCGCTGGTTTCCCATGCTGGCTGTCCATCCCCCCTGCCCAGCCTGCGGTCGCGCCCCACGATTCGTTCGAACGGCCCGGTCCCCAATAACCCCCCGATAACGCAGTGAGGAACGAATGATGACGATCGATTCTCGGACTGTCGGATTCGACGCTTGCCGGTGTTGCTTGAGCCGTCGCCGTTTTCTGGTGGGTTGCGGTGCGTGCGGTGCTGCCGCCTTGACGGCCCCGGGTGCGTCGGTGGCTGCGGCTGAGGGCGAGCGACATCGGCCGCGCGTGCGCCTTGTGTTCGCCTGTTGGGCGCTGGTGCAAGATCGGCCCACCTGGCCAAACATCGGACACGATATGCGGCCGGAGATCGAGCGGGTGACGAAGTCGCTGCAACAAGGCTGCCCCGAAGTGGAGTTCCTGCCACAGGCGGCCCACAGCCCGGAAGACGCCGACCGCATTCTGGCCAAACACGACGCCGACGGGATCGATGGCTACATCGTTTATCAGATGAACAACTGGATTCAGGTCTTCCCGCGGATCGTCGCCTCGGGCAAGCCGACGTTGGTGGCCGACTTTTCCTTTGCCGGCAGCGGCGGATTCCTGCTCTACACGGCCGGACTGCGCAACAAACACTCGAATTTCTCGGTCGTCAGTTCGCGTCGCACCGACGATTTGGTGGCGGCCGCTCGCTGCTTCACCTTGTTGAAGACGGAGGGGATCACCGGCTTCGTTGCCGCATGCGATCGGCTGCGGAAGGAACGCACGCCCGCCTATGCCAACGCCGCCGTCGAGAACGACTCGCCGCCCCTGCGGACGCCAAGCGAATGTCTTGCAGCATTGCAGAAGTCCGTCGTGTTGTCGTTGGGCGGGGGAAACAAAGTCGTGGCCCAGGCGTTGAGCGAACAGTTCGGCGTGACGGTCAAGTTCGTCGCCTTTGAAGAACTGGCCGAGGCGGCCGCACAAGCCGACGCCGATCAGGTTGCCGCAGTGGCCTCGCGGTGGAAGAGTGCGGCTAAGAAAATCGAGATCGACGATCCCGACGACACCCTGCTCAAGTCGGCCCGCAATTATTTGGGCCAGCGGTCGCTGCTGCAACGGCACGGCGCCGAGGCGATTACGATCAACTGCTTGGGCGGTTTCTATAGCGGCAAGCTGAACGCGTATCCGTGCTTGGCGTTTGTCGAATTGCTCAACGAGGGCCTGATCGGCGCCTGCGAGGCCGACCTGCTATCGACGGGAACGATGGTCGCCATGCGGCACTTGGCGGGCCGGCCCGGTTTCATTTCCGACCCGGTGCTCGACACATCCACCCGGCAGGTGATCTATGCCCACTGCGTGGCGATGACCAAGCCCTTTGGTCCGGATGGCTCCGGTTGCAACTACGAGATTCTGACTCACTCCGAAGACCGTCGCGGCGCATCGGTCCGCAGCTATTTGCCCACCGGTTATCGAGTGAGCACGCTGGAAATCCATCCGGTGCGGAAGGAGATTCTGTTTCATAGGGGCCGTGCCGCCGAGAATGTGCTCGAAGATCGGGCGTGCCGCACGAAGTTGGCGTGCGAAGTCGATGGCGACTTCGAAAGGCTCTTCACCTTCTGGGACAAGTACGGATGGCATCGTGTATCGTTCTACGGCGATTTGCGCGAACCGGTCAAGGAATTCGCCCAAGCGACGGGCTTCCGGTTCGTGGAAGAGGCGTAAAACGGACGGTCGGAGCCGCTGCGCAGTCCTTCGCGCCTTCGGGCCCGCGGTGATTCTCGGAAAACCGTGTTGAGGTGTTCCGGCAAGTCGTTCGGGGCTGCTCGGGCGTGCGGATTTTGCGGCCGTTCCGCTCTCGAATCGCAACCGCCCATGGCAAGCCGGGTTGCGAAAAGATGCCCCGGTTCTCGTGCTCGCAACCAAGAATTACGCTACTGTTTCGGCCGAAATGACGGGTTAAATTCATAGCGGTGCCTTGGCAGATGCGCGCCGCCACCGAACAACAGATCAACGAAGTTTGCGGCGAATGACGCAATCTGTTGTCTGACAATGCGGTGCGTTTCTCGCGGTTTGTCGCGCGGAAGTTCGCTGAGTTGTCGGGGGTGCTTGTGGACGATTGGGAACAGAACCAGACGCAACGCGACCGCATGGAGCAGTTCGCCCGATTGCTGGGCAGTTGCCAGCGGCAAGTCTTTCTGTTTGCGCTGGGGATGTTGCACAACACGGCCGACGCGGAAGAGGTGTTGCAGGAAACCAACATGGTGCTCTGGCGGAAGTTCAACCAGTACCAGCCGGACACCGATTTCGCCAAATGGGCGCGGCAAGTCGCCTACTATGAGGTGCTGAAGTTCCTAGAACGCCGCCGTTCCAACGAGATTGTGCTGACAGCGTCGGCCGTTGAGCATTTGGCTGCGGAATCGCACCGGCAGGCGGACCTTGCCGACATGCGTCGCGATGCCCTTCAGAAGTGCCTCCAGAAGTTGCGCGACGAAGATCGCCGACTGCTCACCCTGCGGTATCAAGAGGGAGAGCCGACGGGCGAAGCCGCCAAACTCTTGGGGCGAAGCGTTCAAGGCGTACGGAAGTCGCTTCACCGAATTCGAATGGCCCTCTTGGGGTGTATCGAGCGAACTTTGGCGGCGGAACAGAGATGACAAACGAGTATCGACAATCAGACGCTGCGGCGGAGTCGCCCGATCCGGTGCTCGAATATGCCGCTGCTGTTTGCGACGGCGTTCCGACCGCCGAGCAGGCTCGGCGTGTGACGGATTTGCTCAACGAATCGAGCGATGCCCGGGCGCGGTTCGTCGAGTATCTCTTCCTGCACGGTGAACTGTACTGGGGCCTGGCTGCGTCGTTGCCGTCGGAGGCGGTCGCTTCGCTCTCCGGTGGGTGCGTTGACGGCATGCGGGCCGCGGCAAGTAAGTCCGTCGGGGCACTTAAGACGGTGCCTGAGTCGTTGGCGGCAGATGCAGGATCACCGGAGCCGGGCGTTGGACGCGGAGTTCGGCTTCGGACGATTGTGGGTGCGTTATTGACCGCGGCGGCGGGGCTATTAGTTGCTGTGGCCCTGCTTCGATCGTGGCGGCATGCAGACTCTCCGCTGCCGCTGCCGTCCGCGCGGCTTGTCGAAACATTCGCAGCGGAGTGGGGGGACGATGCCGCGCCGGTGGTCGGCGAGGCCCTTGATGCGGAACAATGGTGGACCTTGACCAGCGGGTTGGCCAAAGTGGAAACGCCCGCCGGGGCGACGGTCATCATCGAAGGGCCCGCCCGATGGGGTTGCGCGGGGCCGGAACGTGTTCGCTTGGCGTTTGGCGCATTGTCGGCCGAGGCGCCGGAGTCGGCTCGCGGGTTCTGCGTCGAAACCGCCGATGCGCGGGTGATCGACCAAGGAACGTCGTTTGGCGTTCGTGTGGAACCGGATGGCCGAAGCGAGGTCCATGTGTTTCTAGGCCGGGTTGCAGTGGTCGCCGGCACGCACGACCAACCGGCTTTGGTTCTTAGCGGGGGGCAATCGGTTCTCTGGTCGCCCGATCAACGCGATCGGCTGTCGCTGCTTCAGCCGGCCGCATCGAGCGAAGAGCGATTTGTCCGCACAATGCCTCCAGCTTCAGGCGGGTCGGTTGCCCAACTTCGCAAGGCGATGGCCGAGCATCCGCGGCTGATTCATCTTTTCAGTTTCGAGGGGGCAGATCCTGCGACGGCTTTTCGCGATGCAAAGGGTGCTTTGAACCTGCACCGCATCGTCATGTCGGGCGGCGACGGCGGAGGATCGCTGCGCGTGGGGGCCAGAGGGTTCGATGCGACAACGCGAGCCGTGCGGTTCTATCGCGCAGCCCGCGAAGGCAATCGGGTCGGCGTCGGGCTGGTGTCGGAGCTTTCCTTCGAGCCTCCGGCCGAGATGACCGTTGAGATGCTGGCGCGGTTCGATGCCCAACCTCGCGAGCCGGGCGGAATCTTCTCGGCCGTGGCGAGCCGCAGCAGCCGACGACAGTGCAGCTTCTTTGTAGCGGCTGTGGACGACGGGCGACTTGCCCATCTTTTCGACGCCGATGCGCCTTGGACCACCTCGGCCGGTGAGCCGCTGTGGCGACCGTTGATCGGCTCGACGGGCGATTGGCACTATTTGGCTGTACGGCTCGAGCGGCGAGCAGCGAACACTCGGCTTGCCACGTTCGCGGCGAATCTTTCTCGGGGGGAACGCTCGCTCAACTGTGTGATCGATGCGGCATTGGCTCCCGGGCTTCCGGCACGAGGCCCATTGGCCGTTGGCTGCGGGTTCGCCGATGATCTGACCCACGCTTATCCGTGGGCGGGGGTGATCGACGAACTGGCGATCTACGACATCGCGCTGGCGCACGAGACACTCCAGCAGCATCTCGATCTGCTCTTCGTCGGCTTGCGGTAGTCGTGCCGCTTGGTGCAGCGCGCAATACCAATGGCGTCTAGGCAACAGGGCGAGGCCGAATAATTGCGGGCAAACATCGATTGCGCCATTGCATTGCTCCTCCGGCGATCGGTGAACACGACGGCCGCTTCGTTGTAATTGTGTTCGTGGCCCCTTCCATCGAGATACAACGAACTTCTTGATGCGAGGTTCCGCACGATTCAGCGCTCTGCCAGTCTGCACCGCGGCCATTCCAATGGGCTTGCCGAAGGCGGGCGTCCTCCTCGTGGCAGGTCGGCGCCGCCACAAACGCTGCTCGTATTCGCTTGCCGCGAAGCCGGGGCGAGATTATCATGCGATCGAAGGTCGCGGTTTCATTATTTAGACGTGGAACCGATCTCGTCGTCCCGCCGTTTTTTTGTCCCTCCGATCAGGTGAGGAGTCAACCATGAAGTCTCAGGCTGTTGCTGTCGGTGGTCTTCTGTCGCTTGCATCGGGGCTTTTCATTTGCGGGGCGATTGGCGAGGCGTTTGCCGCGGGCGGCACGGCGCCGCAGTCGGTTGCGGAGAGCGCTCGGCAGGTGCCGGTGGCCTACGAGGTGGATGTGGTGGTTGTCGGCGGCGGCACCGGTGCGGTGTCGGCGGCGGTTGAGGCGGCCAAGGCAGGGGCCAAAGTCTTCTTGGCCGCTCCCTATCCGTACCTTGGCGACGACATGACCGCCACGCTCCGGCTTTGGCTCGAAGACGGCGAAACGCCGCAAAGCGAACTGGGCAAGCGCATCTTCAGCGACCGCGGTGCGAGCGCGTTGCGAAGAAACTTGGCTGCGTTCACCTATTCGGCCGATCAGGAAAGTGATCGGACGCATCGCGACACCACTCCACCCAGCCGGCTGTCGGACGGCAAGTTCGGCGAGCCGGCCAGCGATAGCGTGCAATACAACAGCGATGTGGCCATCACCTGCAACCTCGCTAAGCCGACCGAGTTGGTCCAGCTTCGTCTGTTGGGCTATCATCGCCAGGCGTCGACGGCCGCGGGCGGCGGCTTCACGATCTCCAGCGTGGAGGTCGAGGGAAGCGACGACGGCTCTCAATGGCGTTCGCTAGGAAAGATGGCCTTGGAGCCGGGGCAAACGGACGCAATGATCTACACGCTCGACCTACCGAAAAGCACGCGACTGAGCGGTGTACGCTTCAAGGTCGCCAAGCCTGCTGAGTATTCGCGAATCCTTTTGGGCGAGATCGAACTGGTGCGTTCGCTCGAAGCGATCGCCCAGCAAAAACGGCCCGCTCCGCGGCCGATGCACGTTAAGAAGGTGCTCGACCAGGCGCTGCTCGAGGCGGGCGTCGAATACCTTTACTCATGCTACGCCACGGACGTGTTGGTAGATGCGAATGGGAAACCTTCGGGTATTGTGATGGCCAATCGCGCCGGTCGGCAGGCGGTGAAAGCCAAGCAGATCATCGACGCCACGGATCGGGCGCTGGTCGCTCGGTTGGCCGGGGCGCAGTTTCGGCCCTATCCGGCCGGGACGCATACGTTTCAGCGAACAGTGATCTGTCCGCAGGTGGTCGAGGCCGAGGGGGTCGTTGCACGGCTGCCCGCCGCGCCCTACGTCGGCCCGTACCCGAACAAGGCCAAGACCTCTAGCGGCGAGTTCCAACTGATCGAATACACTCTGAAACTGCCGATGGCCGACGACAGCCATGCGTCGTTCGCAGCGGCCGATCAGCGGGCGCGAACGATCACCTATCATCCGGAACAGCAGTTCACGGCCGATCGACTGTTCCAAATTCCTCCCGACCCGGTGTTCGCTGTTGCGGGTTCGGAAGCGATGGATTTCGATGCATTCAATGTATCGCTCGACGTCTGCCGGCCGAGAGGCGTGGAGAACATTTTTGTGCTGGGCGGCTGCGCCGATGTTTCTCGGAAGGCGGCCGAGAAGGTGTTGCGGCCTTTGGCATTGATCGATTTGGGGGCGCGGATCGGGCGAACGGCGGCAGAAGCCGCCAAAGCGCGGCCTGCGTTGAGTAACGTGGCCGTTGCGGCGCCGTTGCCGGCCGCCGCGGACACGGGGCTGGAAGTGCGCGAGTTTTTGACCGGTGTCCGCCCCACGCAGAAACTGCCCAGCGTGCCGCAACCGGCTCGGGGGTTGCCGGTGTTCGGCCGGTACGATGTCGTGGTCGTTGGCGGCGGAACAGGCGGCGCCCCGGCGGGGATTTCTGCCGCGAGGCAAGGCGCGAAGACTCTGGTGATCGAGTACTTGCACGGACTAGGCGGCGTGGGAACGCTCGGGGCCATTTCCACCTATTACTGGGGCAATCGGGTAGGGTTCACGGCCACGGTGCCGGGTTCGTCTTGGGTTGTCGAGCAGCGGATGCAATGGTGGCGGTCCGAAATCCTCGACGCCGGCGGCGACATCTGGTTCGGCACGATGGGCTGCGGGGCCGTGGTGAAGGGAAATCAGGTGGTCGGCGTTGTGGTGGCTACCCCCGCGGGCCGAGGCGTAGTGTTGGCCAAAACGGTGATTGATGCCACGGGCAATTCCGACGTGGCGGCGGCCGCCGGCGCGGAAACATATTACACCGATGAGACCGAATTCGGGATGCAGGGCACCGGTTTGCCGGGGCGTCGGCTCGGCGAAACCTACAACAACACCGATTTCACGATCGTCGATGAAACCGACATGGTCGATGTGTGGCAGATGTACGTTTTTTCGAAACACAAGTATCCCGACGCGTTCGACCACGGGCAACTGATCGACACGCGCGAGCGGCGGCGGATCGTCGGCGACACGACGATTCGTCTGGTCGATCAGATTCTGGGACGCACGTATCCCGATTCCGTCGTTCAGGCGCGAAGCAACTTCGACACGCACGGCTACACCGTCGATCCGCTGTTGCTGGTCGAGCATCCGGAACACAAGGGCTTCAATGTCTATATTCCGTATCGCGCAATGCTCCCCAAGGGATGGGAAGGGATTTTGGTGATCGGGTTGGGCACCAGCGCCCATCGCGATGCCGTGCCGCTGATTCGAATGCAACCGGATATTCAGAACCAGGGCTATGCCGCGGGCGTGGCGGCGGCCATGGCTGTGAAAAGCGATCGGCCGCTCCGTGGAATCGACATCAAAGCGTTGCAGCGGCATCTGGTCGAAATCGGCAACTTGCCCGAGAGCGTGCTGACCGATCAAGACTCGTTCCCGCTGCCCACCGAAAAGGTGGCCGAGGCGGTGCGCACGCTGCCCGAGGGCGTGGGGGCGGCGGTGATCATGGCCCAGCCGCAAGACGCCTTGCCCTTGCTCCGCGACGCCTACCGCACGGCGAAAGACGCTGCACGGCTGGAATACGCTCGAATCTTGGCCGTGTTGGGGGATTCGAGCGGTGTGGACACTTTGTTGCACGAGATTCGCCGCCAGAATCAGTGGGACAAGGGGTGGAACTACCGCGGCATGGGGCAGTTCGGCGCGGCGCTGAGCCCGCTTGATGGTCTGATCATTGCCGCGGCCCGCACCGGCCGGCGCGAGGTGCTGCCGGCTGTGCTGGAGAAGGCGGCGCTGCTTGACGCGTCGGTAGAGTTTTCGCACCACCGCGCTATTGCGTTGGCGTGCGAGTTGATTGGCGACCCGGCGGCCGCCCCGGTTTTGGCGGAGGTGCTGAAGAAGAAGGGCATGATGGGCCATCATCACGATTCCGTCGCAAAGGCCATTGAACGGGGTGCCCCGGGCGGCACCAATGCCGAGCAAACCCGCCGCGAATCGCTGCGCGAGCTGATGTTGGCCCGGGCGCTGTTCCGCTGCGGCGACCACGAAGGGTTGGGCCGTGCGATCCTCGAGAAATACGCGCACGATTTGCGCGGCCACTTGGCCCGTCACGCGCAGGCCGTGCTCGACGAAGCATCGCGGCCGGCCGCGGAAAAGCCTCGGCGGTAAACGCAGAGCGATCGAAAATCGCTGACGTCGCCTCTGGACGCGTTTTCAAGAATCCGTCCGTCGTTCGCCCGTTGGCGCTCGGCGCTGTGAATGGTCCGGCGCAGCGCGGTGGGAACTGCCGGTGCGCCGTTATTCGCCGCTGAGCAGCACGCCGAACGCCCCGGCCGGACATGTAACGTGGAGCGTATCGCCGTCGCGGCGGATCGGAAGTTCGTCGGCTGTTTGTCCCTTTGCGTCGATTGTAACGGCACGCTGCGGGGCGGGCCCCTTCCCGGGCAACCCGGCCGGCCGGATGGCCAAGACGCAGCCCTCGGCCGACCCCTCGGGCAACGGAACGATGAGCAAGCCGTTCTTGGCCCGTGTGATCCGTACCGCATCGGCAGTTACGACCGCCCCGAAATCGATCGGCTTGCCCGCGGCGTTGTGCCGTTGCCGCCACGCCTCGACCGGGTCGGCCTGATCGACCTGATCGGCGAAGTACTCCGGCGCGGGATCGCGCGGACCGGCCGAGAGCGGTTCCGCCTGCTTGAAGCCCGACCAGACAACCGACAGCCGATGCTCGTTGCCGGGGCCGATCTTCACCACTCCGGCGCGGATGCGGCGCGTGCCGTCGTCGCGGCCGGGCAGCTCCAGCCTCGGGCCGTCGCCGGGCTGGTAGAATCCGTAGCGAAGTTCCAATGCGACGGGCAGCCGAACCTCTTGCGGCAGTCGGCAGCGAGCCTCTACTTCCACCTCGCCGGTGCGGCCTGCAAGGACGCGGGTGTCGAAACTCGCCTGTGTTACGATCTCGCCCTCGGCATCGCAAACGTGCAAGAATGGGCGATAGCCCTCGGGTATGGGCTGATCGAGGTGATACACCAGTTTCCACCGCAGCTCGCCACCCTCGGCCGATTCGACGGTGTTCACGCTGAGGCGGATTCTCCGTCCGGCTTCGACAACACGCCGGCCGTTGACGTAGATCGCCTCGGCCGTACGCGTCTCTTCCACAATCACCCCATCGCGGCGGATGATGCCCGCGGTGATCGGTCGGCCGTGGGCGTCGGTCAGTTCCGCCCAGAAACCGTGCGGGGGCAACACCACCTCCGGCTTGGGCGACCAATCGGCGCCCGATCGGTTGACCCACACGCTGCCGTTTTCCCAAACGACGCGCTGCCGGTGCATAGTTCCGTCAACGAATTCCACTCGCTCGATCTTCTTCATCGCCAGCGCTCGGGCCACCGGCTGGGTGAGCCAGTACTTTCGCACAACGTCGCGGCCGAACGGTTGCGGCGCCATCGCGGGGCGTCCGCAAAGCATTTCGGTAGTGATGTAGTCGTCGCTGAAGATGCCGTGCATGCGGCGGTCGAGCCCGGCTTGATAGCGTTCGGAGTAGCCCGCCCCATGAAGGACGAAGCGGTCGTGATGGGCAGCATCGAACCAGGCGACCCGCTGTGCCTCGGCGCATGGCCAGTTGATCGCGCTCCAGGTGTAGCGGCCTCGGCCGGCGCCGATCCGCAGATGATTGGCCTGCGCGCCGTCGAGGTAGCCGAGTTGCCCGTCGTGGCCGCTCTCGGAGATTTGCGGGGCGCAGCCGCCGAGTGTGTCGCGAATCCACGCGAACTGCTCGCACCAAACGCGATTGGTGTAGGCGCTGTCGAAGAATCGCCCCTCGGCCGTCCAATAATCGTAGGGGTTGATGCTCGCCCACACGTCGATGAAATAAGCGGTGGGCGCAAATCGATCGCGTAGCTGGGTTACGTTGCGGCGGACGAAAGGCGCCAAGGTGTCGGCCCGAAAGCGGTACGATTGCGCCCCTCGCCCCTCGTTGAACCAGGCCTTCACCGGCCGGCCGTCGGCGTGAAACGCGATTTGCTCGACGTAGGAAAACCCGTCGGCATCGGGATAGAAATCGATGTAGTTGTCGTGCGGGGCGAACAGCACGCCCTGCTCGCGGCATACTCGGGCGAGTTGGGCAAAATCGTCGTCCGAGCCCAGTTGCGGGTTGGGCGGCAAGATGTCGGGCAGGCGGTAGTCGTATCCCCATCGCTGCCAGTTGTGCCAAACCACGCAGGCGTCGGTCAGGCCGTAGGCAAACGCCTTGCGAAGCGCCTCGGCCGATTCGGCGTAGCGCCCACCCCAAAGATCGAACACGAATCGCCCGGCGAGCTTTTGCACCCCACCGGCGGCCGGGCGGTCGTTGCGGTCGCGCCCGTGGCGCGCCGCGGCCCACACGTCGCCGCCGAGAACAAAGGTGAACAGGCTCGGCCCGCTTCCGACCAATGTGTAGCACCGGCTCTTCGGGCGGACTTCCAGCCGCTCGGGCGGTTGTTCCACGGCCAACAGCAACGCACCGCCCGAGGTGAACTCTAATCCGATCATCGACGTGGAAAGCCGATGGCCGTCGTAGCCAACGACATATTCGCCCGGCTGCCGCACCGCGTTCCCCGGGCCGAAGTAGATCAGCTCCGCCGTTCGGTCGAGCGGTCCCACGGCTGCCTGCTCGATGCGACAGACGTGCCACGGCCGAGGCGGCGGCGCATTCTCGAGCCACCAAGCCGCCCTGAGCATCCCTCGATCGATCCACAGCCGCCCCAGCAAATCGAACTCGCCCCAGACAGTCCGAAACCGATGGCGCACTTGATGGGCGCGCGCCGGCCCGCCGGCTGTTGGTGACTGAAGTGACGATTGGTCGCCCCCTTCGGTTCGCGCGGCCTGCACGCTGGGACGGAACAACTCGTTGGGCATCGCCCCGGGCGGCTCCGGCACGGCCGAAAGCAACTGCACGGGCGAACGCGGGTCTTCGAGGGCGAATCCCCACACGGCCACGCGAAACCCATCGAACGCCAAAGTGTTCCCGTCGCGGCTCAGGCGAACACGGGCGTCGAGCAGGCCGCGACGGCCCGGAACGATCTCGACCGATAACGCTTTGGTTGCCGCCTCTGCTGCGTTGCCTTCTTTGCCGGCTGCGATGTCGGCGGCAGCGGACCAGCGAATGGCCGGACGGCTTGCCTCGGGCGCTTGCGCCGACGCGGAGCTATCGCCCGATCGGCTCGTGCTCAGCACCGGTTCGCCCCAAAACGAAAGATCGAAGGCGGTATTCCGCTTTGGCCCCGGATGCGATTCGAGTTGAAGCCGGACCGCTTTGCCCGCCCAGCGGCTCAGATCAATCTCGGCCGGCGTCCATCGCTGCTGCTGGCGATGCTCTTCCCAAAGGATTTCGCCAGCTTGCCCATCGGGCGCATCGAACGCAACGGCTCGAACGCGAAACTTGACGCCGTCGCCTCCTTGTTCCGGCTGCTGGTTCATCGCAGTGAACACGTGCAGCTTGATCGGGCCGCCCTCGGGCAATTGAAGCGGATACTCGATCCAGCCCGTACCCACTTGGCCCTGATGCCACGGCGGGTGGATGCTGAGGGCCGGCTTCGATTCGCCGCCGACCGCCTGCACCCCACCACCGCATGTGCCCCGATGGCCTTGATGGCTGCCCGACCAACCGACCGGCATCGTCTCGGCAGGCCGATCGAAAACGGTGAAGACCGCCCGTTGGACCGGAAGCTGCCAAAGGGCCAGCTCTCGGCCCGATTCGACAACGAAGGGTTTCCATTCGGGGCGCGGTTGCGGAGACGGCCGGGCCGGCGGTTTCGCTTCGAAGATATGGATCGGGTGAAGCGACCAACTGTGGTCGCCTTCGCGGCACTCTGCGCGGACGTGGATCGGATAGAGCGCACCGTAAACCGTTCCGGCTGCACTGAGCTCGAATACGTTCTCCATCTTCCCGTGGGCCGGGACTTCAACCGTCCACCGCGGCGGCGTAATCCGCCAGGCATCGACGACCGCGGCGGTTACAGACGCCTGCGCCGGTCGTTCGCTCCGGTTCTCGATAACGACGCGAACCTTGATGGCCGAGTCGAACGATTCGACGACCTCCGGCGCGACAATCGTCGCCGTGATCGGCCCGGCCGTATCCTTCGGCGGGGTGAAACCGTGGGCGTTGGAACCGGCCAACCCGACCACGACCGAAAGAAGCAGAGCAACTGGAAGACGATTCATCGAAGGCCTCGCTTTGACAAAGGTGTGCGACGTGGCGGGGTGCTGCAACAGCGGCCGGCCAACTTGGAGCAGAACCATTATGGGCGGCCGGGAGGCCAATGCCAAGCGTTGAACGAATCGCTGGCCCGTCGGCAGGGCGCGAGCGAACGGCCCGGACCGAACAGGCGGGCGCGATGCGCAGGTGTGCGCGATGGAACGAGGGTGGAACTCGCTACGGGCCAACTCAGGCGCAGAGAAGACGGCGACCATTTCCGGCAACGCCGCTTATTGGCGCGCGGATCGAGCGGCGCGCTCGGAGTTCATTGAAGCAACAATGCAGCAGCCTGAAAGCGGCGCGGTTTTTGAGGCGTTATTCTCCTGGTCGCGATCTGCCTTCGCCGCCGCTTCGCCCCGTGAGCGAACTCGATCAGCCGACGTGCTGCGCGAGCTTGCGAACGATTTCGCCCTGAGGATCGCGAATGGTCACTTCGAGAGGCATTTGCCCCGGCAAGCTGTGCGTGGCGCAGCCGAAGCATGGATCGTAAGCTCGAAACGCCATCTCCACCATGTTGAGCAAGCCTTCGCTCACCTTGCCCTTCTTGATCAAGCCCTGCGCGGCCTTTTTGACCGACATGCAGATCGGCGCGTTGTTGTTCGTTGTGCCGACGATCAGGTTGACCTTGGTCAAGATGCCGCGCTCATCGGTGGTGTAGTGATGAGTGAGCGTGCCGCGCGGGGCCTCGACGCAGCCGACGCCGTCGTCGGGCGTTGCCGTCGGAATCACGCGATACTCTTTGCCGGTGATCTCGGAGTCCGTGGCCAACTCAACCCATCGCTCGGCCGCGTACAGCAACTCGACAAGACGGGCCCAATGGGTGGCCAACGTGTGGTGAACCGGCTTGCCGCCGAGGGTTTCGTACATCCGCTTGAATTCCGCTTGGGCCAACGGCGTGGCCATCGCGTCGGCCACATTGCAGCGTGAAAGCGGAGTGGCTTTGTACACGCCGCTGTCGTTGCCGTCGACCAAGCCCTTCCAGCCGACGCTCTTTAAGTAAGGGAACTTCAAATACGACCAGGGCTCGACGCGCTCTGCGACATGCTGGCGATAGTCCTTCGCATTGTACTTGACCAGTTCCTTGCCGTCGGGATCGGTCACGCGGATCAAACCATCGTAAAAGTTGGTTCGATTCTGCGCATCGACCATGCCCATATTGTACGTGCGATGCGTATAGTCGCCGCCGGTGATGATCTTAACGTAGTCGCTGTTCTTGAGCACTACGTCTTCGAAGAGCTTCAGCGAGAACTTGGCGAACTCGACGGCGTGCCGGCCGAGCTCCTCGATCTCGCGGCGTTGTTCTTCGTTAATGCCCTTGCTCACGCCGCCGGGCAAGCCCCAGTTCGGATGAACGCGGCGACCGCCCATCATTTGGATGAGATGATGCCCGTCGTGGCGCATCTTCAGCACTTTGCCGGCGATCTCCATACCCACCTTTTTCACCACGCCGAGGATGTTCCGCTCGGCGGGCGGGGCGGTCGGGCCGACGACGAAATCGGGACCGCCCAACGCATAGAAGTGCGTGGTGTGATCGGTGGCGTAGAAGATGCTGTAGAACAGCTCGCGGAGTTTCTTGGCCGTCGGCGGCGGATCGACGTGCCACAGGGCGTCGAGCGCCTTGGTGGCCGCCATGTGATGCGCCTCGGGACAGACGCCGCAGATGCGGGCCGTCAGGTTGGGCATGTCTTCGGCGGGCCGGCCGACGCAGAACTTCTCGAATCCGCGAAGCTCGGGAATCTGAAGATACGCGTTGGCCACGTCGCCTTGCTCGTCGAGGAAGATGTCGATCTTGCCGTGACCTTCCAGACGCGTAATCGGATCAATCGAAATTCGTTTCATGGCAAAGAAATCGTTGGGTTCGGGGTTTGGGGGCGAGTTCGGCGGGGGCTTATCGGGCCGCGGCCGCCGGCCGATGCACTTCCACCTCCACGCCGTTGGGCTTCTTGCTCCGCCGCAACAGGCTGCGCGCTAGGCTGAACCGATAGAACGTGCCGACCGGATCGGGAATGCCTTCGTGAATGATCCGGTCGATTTCTTCCGGATCGTTCGAGTCGATCACCGACGCCAATGCGCTCATCAACCGAGCGCCGAAATCGGCCACGCCGTCGTTCGCCCCATGGCAACCGATGCACGGCGAATTGACTTGCGGGCAAAGGGCCTTGCAACCGGCGCGCGTGGCGACACCGCAGCACACCAGCCCCTGCTCGAGCAAGCAGGTTTCTTCGTCGGGCTGAATCTGCCACGTGCGGTAGAACTTCTTGATCTTCTTTTCGTTCCGCTTTCGCGGGCACTCGTCGCACACCGTGGTGTTGCGGCCGATGACCGCGCCCTTCGGCGGCAGCTTGTTCTCGATAATCGCCGTCAGCGCCGCCCAAATGTTTTCAGCCTCGGGCGGGCAGCCGGGAAGGGAGTAGTCCACCTCCACCGTCTGATCGAGCGTGCGCAGCGTGTCGTAGAACACGGGGAGGTAGAGCGTGCCCTCGGGCACCTTGGTGTGCGGCTGCGGCCGCAGGTCTTGCGGGTTTTCGCAGTGGGTCATCTCACCCTGCTTGTACACCGCGTCGAAGATCTCTCGCTTCGTGTTCACATTCGACAGGCCCGGAATGCACCCTTCGCTGGCGCACGAACCGAAGCTCACCAGAACCTTCGACTTGCGGCGCAACAACTGCGCCATGTATTCCTGTTCGCTCGTGCGGATGCCGCCGTTGAACAGGCAGACGTCGATGCTCCCATCGGGGAGCTTCTCGACATCGCGGACCTTGCCGTCGGCCGCGCAGGGCCAGAAGACGATGTCGAACAGCTCGGCGACTTTGAGAATCTTCTCGTCGATCGCCAGCACCGCGATCTCGCAGCCGCCGCACGAGGCCGCCCAGTAGATGGCCAATTTGCCCTTGCTCATGCTTGCACCTCCATCGCCTCGGCGTGTTCGTGTACGATTTCTTCAAGGGCCTTGAGCCGTTCCGGCGACTCTTCCCAGTTCCGCGACCAACAGAGCGGTCCGAGCTTGCGGACATCGGCCACCAACGCGTCGATATGCTCAGCCAAAAGTTGGCCCTCCGCGGCCGAGGCCCAAACAAGCCGCACCCGTTCCGGCTCGACGCCCATCGCCGTCAGCGTGTGTTTCAGCATGGCGTACCGCCGCATCGCTTTGTAGTTCTGTTCGATGTAGTGGCACTCGCCCGGGTGGCATCCGGCGATCATCACGCCGTCGGCTCCCTGGGCCAACGCCTTGAACACAAAGCTCGGATCAACCCGCCCGCTGCACATCACGCGAATGATCCGCACGTTCGGGGCGTACTTGATCCGCGCCGAACCGGCCAGATCGGCCGCCCGGTACGAACACCAGTTGCACAAAAATCCCACGATTTTCGGCTCGAAGTTCTCGTTGCTCATCGCTTCGTCAGCCCAAGAGTTCTTATAGAAAAATGTCTTCCACGCATGTCGGCGACGCATGCTGTTGCCGTTGGGCGGCCGCACGAGCGCCTGCGGCGCGCCGACCGCCGCCGAGGCGATGCGCGCCGCTCTTGCGCCCCTATCGGCCGCCCTCAGTCGCGGCCGCGGCGGGCTGCGCATCCCACAGGATTCCCTCGATCTCCGCGTAGATCTGCTCGTTCTTGAAATGTGCGCCGCTGATCGCATCGCACGGGCAGGCCGCCACGCACGTGCCGCAGCCTTTGCACATGGCCGTGATCACGCGGCTGACGTTCTTGGTTTCGTCAAACTCGATGGCGTTGTACGGGCACATGTTGTTGCACACGCGGCAGCCCGAACACGACTCCTCGTCGATCGAGGCCACGATCGGCTCGATCATCACTTTGCCGTTGGTGATCATTCCGGAGATTCTTGCCGCGGCGGCCGCCCCTTGAGCGACGGCCGCGGGAATGTCCTTCGGGCCTTGGCATACGCCGGCGACGAACACGCCGTCCGTCATGGTGGCCACCGGGTCGAGCTTCGGATGGCGTTCGGTGAACCAACCGGCCATGCTGCACGAAATGCCGCACTTCAGCCCCATTTCCTTGGCGTCGGCTTGCGGCTCCATCGCGCCCATCAGAATCACCATGTCCACCGGCAGCCGCTTCTGTTCGCCCAGCAGGGTGTCTTCATACTGAACGATCAGCTTGCCTTGTTCTTCGGGGCGCCGCGCCGCGTCGGTCACTTCGGCCACCCGTCCGCGGACGAAATGCATTCCCTCTTCCAGCAGCCGTTGATAGAACTCCTCGTAGTCCTTTTGATTGGGCCGCATGTCGATGTAGAACGAGTACACCTCGGCGTTGGTTTTTTCCAAGACGAGATGGCCGAACTTCATCGCCGCCATGCAGCAAACGGCCGAGCAGAAGCTGTTGTATCGGGAATCGCGGCTTCCTACGCAGTGGATGATCGCCACGCGTTGCGGCTCCGTCTTCCCGTCGCGGAGCACGATCTTGCCGTTGGTCGGACCGGCGGCATTGCACAACCGCTCGAACTCGAGATTGGTGTATACGTTGGCCAGGCGGCCGAAACCGTAATTGGGCAGCCGCTTGCAGTCGAACAGTTTCCACCCGGTGGCCAGCACGATGTTGCCGACTTCCAATTCGACGATCTCGTCTTGCTGGTCGTAGCGCACCGCGTCGGTCGGGCAGACTTTCGAACACACCTTGCACTTGCCCGACTGAAAATACGTGCAGTTCGCCGTATCAATCACCGGCACGCGCGGCACGGCCTGCGGAAACGGGGTGTAGATCGCCTTGCGATAACCCAGGCCGGCTTCAAAGTCGTCGTCGACGACTTTTCGCGGGCACTTCTCCACGCAGATTCCGCAACCGGTGCACTTGTCGTAATCGACATAGCGGGCCCGCTTGCGGATTTTCACCTTGAAGCTGCCGACCGAGCCGCTCACTTCCTCCAGCTCGGAGTAGGTGAACATTGTCACGTTCTCGTGCTGGCCTACTTCCGACATTTTCGGCGTAAGGATGCAGGCCGAGCAGTCGAGCGTGGGAAACGTCTTGTCGAACTGGGCCATGTGCCCGCCGATCGACGGCTCGCGTTCGACAAGGTACACCGGGTAGCCGGCGTCGGCCAGTTCGAGGGTCGCCTGCAAACCGGCGATGCCGCCGCCGATGACCAGCGTGGCCGGGTTCACTTTGACGAAGAACGGCTCGAGCGGTTGCTGGTGCTTTACCCGCTCGGCTGCGGCCGAAACCAGCGACTTGACCTTTTCCGTGCCCGCCTTCTTGTCGTTGTTGACCCAAGAGACGTGCTCGCGGACGTTGGTCATGTGGCAAAGATAGGGATTCAATCCGGCGTTTTGGCACGCGCGGCGGAAGGTCTTTTCGTGAAGGTGGGGCGAACAGGCGGCCACCACGACCCGTGTCAGGCCTTCCTTCTTGATATCGTCTTCGATCAATTGCTGGCCGAGCGACGAACACATGAACTTGTAGTCGCGAGCCACGGCCACGTCTCGAATGTTCTGCCCCGCCCAGCGCGCGACCTCTTCGCAATCGACCGTGCCGGCGATATTGCTGCCGCAGTGACACACGTAGATGCCGACCTTCTCGGCCATGAGCGTTCTCCGTCTCAAACGAACATCATCATCGTGGGAATCGATCAAGGGAACACGTCGGCGCCGCGGGGGCGCCTCAACCGCTCGACGCCATCGCGCCGTTAAGCTTCGCCTTGACAACCGGCATGGCGGCCACCAACTCTTTGCCGAAACCGAGCTTCTTCGGCTCGATGCCGAAGGCCAGGCCGAGGATCTGCGTGAAGTACATGATCGGCAAGCGGAAATTCGTATTGAAGTGCTTGTTGACCCGCGCCTGATAACCGTCGAGGTTCAACTGGCACATCGGGCACATGCACACGATCATGTCCGCCTCGTACTCGGCAGCGCTTTGCAAGAGCCGGCGGATGAGTTCAAACGCCTGCGGCTCGCTGATCTGGGTCATGTGGCCGCCGCAGCAATGCGCCTTGACCGGATAGTCCACCACCTCGGCCCCGAGCCACGAAAGCAGGCGGTCCATCTTCGTCGGATATTCCGGGCTGTCGCCGTTGTCGAGCGGGCGGACAACCTGGCAACCGTAATAGGGAGCAAAACGCAGCCCAGCCAATGGACGCGAAACCTTGTCGCGCACGGCCGTTTCGCCCAGGTCATCGACGATCACGTCGAGCATGTGGCGGACGGTCACTCGCCCGGGGCGATAAGAAAGCCCGCCAGCGGCCAGCGCTTCGTTGACTTGCGAACCCAATTGAGGGAACTTGCCCATCAAGTGGTCCACTTTCTTAAGGTTCAAGTAGCACGCGGCGCATGGGGCCACCAACTGGTTGAGCTCGGGCTCGACCAGCGCCAGGTTTCTCGCGATCACCGAACAGGCGGTCAGTTCATCCTGCGAGAAGTACTCCGTCGCGCCGCAGCAATTCCAGTCTTCCAGTTCGACGAGCTTGATGCCGAGCAAATCGGCCACGGCCTTGACCGAAACGTCGTAGGCCGCCGCGTTGCACTCGAGCGAACACCCGGGGTAGTAAGAGTATTTCACGTCCGCGTCACCTCCGCTTCAGCCCCAGACGCACCGCAACGATCGCAATTGCGCGGCTTGGGCTCGGGTTGTCCTTCTAATTGACTGTTGTTCCACTCGGAAAATTGCGGTCGATTCCACTGGCGGCGAGCCTTCCGAAGAATCGTCGCCGGCCCTTCAGCGGAAGCGGGCTCGCTGGGCCGCTTCCGAAACGCTTCGGGCAGGGGCCTCGGTTTATCCCCCGACCCAATGGGCCAACCTCCATTAGCGGCCGGCGTGTTGTTGGGCGCCGATTTGGCGAGCCTTCTTGATGATTGCCTGGAGTTGACCAATGTTCTTGATCTTCGACGGCGTCAACGCCATGCGACCGCGCGAGAACATGGCCATGCCCATCGGGCCCATCGCCATCATCTTCAAAGGCCGGTTAAGCAAGTGGTACCCGGTTGCCAAGCCGAATTCGAAGCTCCGTCCATACTTGTCGACGTAGCCGGTGAACGTCTGAGCAAGGGCGACCGCGTCGGTTTCTTTGTAGGCCTTCTCGGCGATCGAAAATCGCTTGCAGGTGTAGATTATGTCAGTAATTGGAATCTCTTGCGGGCAGCGGCTGGTGCAGAAGTAGCACGAAACGCACGCCCACAGCATGTTCGACGAAAGCACCTGCTCTCGCTCGCCGGCGCGAATCATGTTGATGATCGCCCGTGGGGTGTGGTCCATGTCGGCCCCGCTGGGGCACGATCCCCCACAAGTGCCGCATTGAATGCAATGCACCAGGCGCTCGCCGCCAGGAGTGCTTGCAATCACCCGCTCGATGAAGGTTCCCTTTTTCAGCGTTGTTTTTCCACTCATCCCAAGCGTCTCCCTGCGGGTCGTTGTCTCAAGGGTTGCTCTAGTGTTAGCAATCCGTGTGCCGAAACGGGATTTGCAAGCACTATAAGTACAACTTGCGAAAGCTTTTGCAGTTGCGAAAAATACAAGGAAGGTTGCGAGAAATGCCCGGCGGGTGCAGACTCACGGATTTCCGTCCTGATTCGCGGGATTCCGTGGCTTCGCGGGGATGGGACGTGAGCGATTAGGTTTTGTCGGACGGTCGCGGCAGCCTCGGCGCAATCAGAAGACGACTTGATAGCGCAGGCCGACCACCACTGAATCGCGATAAATGCCCGAGGGGCTGAAGACGTACTGGCAGTCGGGCTGAATGGTGCTCCACTTCGTGATGTGGGCTTTGTAGAACAGCTCCAGCGCCGTTTCGGTGCCGGTGCCGCCGAGGTTGTGGCGAACGTGGTTGACGCCGATTCCCAATCGATCGTCGTTGCGACGAGGCAGCAACCCCTTATACACCAACCCTGCCCCGACAAAGTCTTTGATTTGCACATTTTCTCTGGGCCACGCTGTTCCCCAGCGGAAGAACGCGAACAGCCCTTGATCGTTTGCCTCGTCGCAATAGTCTTCGCGCGTAATCGCTTGCCCCCAATCGAGATAAAATGCGTGTTGTTCGGCGAATGCGAGTGATTCTTCGTTGTCGGCCGGCAGTGTCAGGTATCCGTAGCCGATGTCGAATTCGCCAGGCAATCGTCCCTGGAATAGTGAGTACTTCTTCTCCAACTCGGCGGCCGCAAAGAGGGCGCCGGTGCCCGAGAACCCCCAAGTAGCCCCATTGGGCATTCCGTCCCAAACGCCGGCCTTCGCGGCCCACGACTCGGTCAACTGCCAAGTGACCACGGCCGCTGCGCCGTTATGGGGATAGGTAGGACCAGGCAGCGACAGCGGCATCCCGTGAGCCGAATGCACGAACTCGGCCGCCTGATCGATCAAGTGGAACTCGGCGTTGGAGTCTTGCTTGCCTAATCGGACGGTCACTCGGCCATCAAAGAGCGAACACTCCCACCAATATTCGGAAACCTGGTTGATGTTTACTGAGGGATCGATGCTGCTGACGTATTGAATGTCTCCCACGTAATCGTCGGTGATTCCGCGGCCGTGCGTGTGCTGAAACACCATGAAGAACCGGCCCGGCATACGCACGGGCAGCTTTTCCAATTGCAAGTCTGCACCGAGGTTGAATAGGCCCTCGTACGTAGTGGCCCGGCGGGTCGACCGTCCGCCGCGGGCGTTGGTCATGACTTCGCCGATATAGACATACTCGATTCGAACCGGGCCCCGGCCGTGCAATCGTTGACCGAGAAGGCCGTGGTGTTCTTCGGCCTCCTCCTCGCCTTCTCGTTGCGTTTCCTGTTGCATGGCCTGGGCCATCTGGCCGCCGACGCTGGGATCAAAATGGCCGAGCGGGTCGCGGAAGCCCTCGCTCAACTGGGTGGAGAAGGTCTCGGCGTCGAAAAGGCCCGCAAACGGGTTCGCGTTGTTACGACGGCTGCTCGTGGTGGAGCGACTGCCGGAGCGGGCGGCGTTGCGGTCCTGCATCGCCCTCTCGGCCGGGCTGGGAATTGGTTCGCTTGGGCGGAACGAGGCGGCCGACGCTTTCGGGTCGCGGCTCCACGCAAACGGCCGCGCTTCGGCCGCCAATGCCCCGGCTGCCTGAACAACCACAGCGGCGGCGGCTGCGAAGGCTGCCAGCAAGCCGAGTCCACTGCCGGCCGTAGCGAGTCCGGTGCGACGGCTCGGTTTTCGGGGGCCTATCGGCGGGAAAGCCGTGGGGGAAGTTGGGTGAAACACTACGAATACCTGGAAGCAGTGTTCTTGTTCGGCGGGTGTGGAGCGGCATGCGCGAACGAGGATGCGCAGGCTGCCTCACTTCCGAGTGTGCTCCCCCTGGGCTATCGCATCGGGGGGGCCGGTTCTAAAGCTTTTTGTGAGCGGGTTTTCTCGGTGTAAAGGGATGCCCTCAGCGCACGGCCGCAGCAGTAGTATCGAGTGTGGCGAATGGGGCGCTTGATCGGGAGACGTTTGCGCGTCATCGCTTGCCCGACAAAAATAAGCTGAACGATTGACATCCCCGGCAAAGTTGTCGCTTGCCGGTGAATGCGGCGTTGGCCGCAAACTCTGCGCCGTTGGAATCGCCGATCGGCGGGCCGGCCGAGAAAGCAACTTTTCCCCCGCGCGATGGCTGCCAGAGATGAGCGGCAGAATCTGGCGCAATCTACACGCTGAGAAATCGCCGGAGTATTTCTGTTCCGCAGTCGGTCAGAAAGCTTTCGGGATGGAACTGCACACCGAACAGCGGATAGTCGCGATGGGAGATCGCCATGATCTCGCGGTCGCCGTTGGGGGCGTCGGACCATGCGCAGACATCGAACGACTTGGGCAGTGTGTCGGGCTGAATGACCAAGCTATGGTAACGAGTGGCGACAAACGGATTGGGCAGCCCGGCGAATAGCCCCGATTCCGTGTGGTAAATCTCATCGGTCTTGCCGTGCATCAATCGCCCGCAACGGACAATCGTCGCCCCAAAAGCCTGGCCAATCGATTGATGGCCCAGGCACACCCCAAGCAGGGGCGTCTTGCCGGCGAACCGGCGCACGCAATCGACCGAGATGCCCGCTTCGTTCGGGGTGCAGGGGCCGGGCGAAATGATCAGATGCGAAGGCGCCAACTGTTCGATTTCCTCTAACGACACCTGATCATTGCGGAAGACCCTCAGGTCGAGCGAGGGATCAATCTCGCCCAAACGTTGGACGAGGTTGTACGTGAACGAATCGTAGTTGTCGATCAGGATGATCATGCGAGGATTCTTCGGTATATCGGCAGCGATACCGCGGGCCTGACGTCCTCAAGTGTATCGTGCGGCCCCGATGGCGAGAAGAGGCTGCCGATGGATGCCTCGCGGCAAGCGGTGCGCTGTAGCGACCGCATTGCTCGGCCGTGCTATTGGGCGGGGCGGAGCGGTTCGAACCGCTCTTCGGGCATGGCCATCGAGGTGATGCGAAGCCCGAATTTGTCGCCCACCTTGACGGCCTCGCCGACAGCAACGCGATGGTCGCCCACTTGGAGATCGAGCGTCTCATCGCAGGATTTGTCGAATTGGATGATCGCGCCCGGCCCGAGCTCGATAATGCGTTTCAGGGGCTGGCGTTTTTCGGCCAAGGTGACGATGACCGGCACGCTGATCTTCAGCAAACTCCGGGTGTACGCCGGCAGTTCCTCGATTCGCGTGGGACGGCGTTGCTGAGCCGGCTTTCCGACGGGGCTTTGTGGCGCTGCCGGTGGGACCTCGCGACGGGCGACGGCATCTTCGTGGCTGGTTCCCTTTCCGGCCGAAGCGGCGGCGCGCGGCGGGGCGGAGGCCGAGGCGGCGGCAGTTGCTCCATGATCGGGCGCGGCGGAGGCGGCGTCGGAGGCCTCTGGCGGCGTTGGCTCGGTTGCCGGAGCGGCTGCTAATGCGGCTTCGCTCGCGGCAGGGGCCGCTCCGACGATTAGAGCTGGGGCTGTTAACGGCCAAAGGAGCAGGCAGTCGGCCGATTTCCCCTCGCCCGTTACAGTAATTGGAATGGCGGCGGCGCCTTCGGCCGGACGCCCTCGCTGGATGCCGCCGGCGAGGTTCTTGATTTGGGCCGCTTTGAAGTCGTCGGGCATCAAGTCCTCGGGCAGCAGAAGCATGCCGAGTTCTTGAGCCAGAGTGGTTAGTTTGCTCGTGCCGGTTGGATCGGGCGCGGCGCACCACGAGGGAACGATGCCCGAGGCGACGGGGACGACAAACAGGGCCGCCTGATTGCCCACGACCATTACAACGGCCAGACCGGGAGCCGCCCACGATTCGCCCAACGGCATTGCTTCGAGAGCAAGGGGTTGGCCAACGCTCAGCGTGAACGTGCCGTCGATTGCTCGGCCGAGCGCAGCCGATGCCTCGGCCGCATTGGCTTGGCAGGCGGCGACGATCGCTTCGATCTGCTTGGGCGTCAGTTCCGACATCGGGGGGCAGTGATTCGAACCTTGCGTAGTGCAATAAACGAGCACGTACGAAAGAGCACTCGGCCTTGGCAGGCCTGGAAGGACGGCTTTGAGTTGCCCGGCCTTCCGCTGGCGTCTGTGGCAACGGACTGTCGCCCTAAAGCCTGTTGGCTTTGGCGCCGTTGGTTCCGCGACTTCGCCGCGATCATCCTCAAGACAGTCCGTACGGTCTTTCGGCTAGATCGGATGCTGAAGCCGTAAACTTTACCCAGAATGCACAATCAGGCGTTTCGGACGGTCATGGCATCGTGGGTTTTTTGTAGAAGGGCCATTTCGAAACGGCCTCCGGCCAACTGCGATGGTCGAGAACCGATTCGAAGCTCGAACATTTTGACTTTGTGGTAGTTACTGCATAGAGTTAACAGTAGCGGTTTGCGTCCGTTCCGATTGGCTGTGTTGGTGCGTTTCGGCACGCCAATAGGCGCTGGTGCCTTTCGGGCGGCGGGTGCCGCAGCTCTTTTCGGCCGGATAGTGGTCTTTCTAGCTTCTCCAGGTTCTCAGTGATTCTTTGAGGCAGCGAGTCTCGCCCGCGGCTTTCGGCCTCGGGCTTCGTCGCAGGCAGCGATCGATTCAGCGATGGAACGAGCTGCCCTCTTGCGGACGGCCTCATCCGGGAATTGTCCGCTGGCGGCTGTCGGGGCCGTTGGCGGGCTTGATTCGCCCGTTCGCTTCTCGGGCGGATCATGTGCCCCCGGGTTTCGACACAGCGGGCCGAACGCCAGCGACGTTCCGTCCCAGAACGCAACGGCTTGGTTGATCGGCCAGGCTGCGAACTTGATCAGCCAGGCTGTCAACGGTCAAACAAACAGACAGGGTTGTTCTAGTGTGCCGATCGGATCGGTGAGGTGTCGTCTGTTGGTGGCCACAAGCACGGCAAGGCACAACTGACGAAAATGGGTTCTTCCTTCAGCACAACCGAGCAAGCGACGAATTGCCGCGCCCCCTCGGGCGAACGAGCCCGGATTGCGCGCCGAGCCCGGGCCATCGGTGCGACGGCATTGGATTGCAAGCCGTGGAAGAAGCCGACAGAGCCGCCGGCACGGTGGCAGATGCGACGCCGCGGCCGAGAGCTCCTCGGCTGCCTGGGCAAATGGTGGCTCTCCGTGGCGCTGCTTGTCGCAACTTATGCCTTCGTTTGCTTGGGGAATACGGCTGTCGTTTACGGAATTGTCAGCAGCAACGTCGATCCGATCTTCAACGGAGTGAACATCAACGAATGGGTTGGTGCCGAGCAGTTCTACGTCAACGGCTACTGGGGGCAGAGAGCCGTGATTGCCAACGTGGAGGCCGGGCACGTTTGGAACGGTCACATGACGCTGGAACACGTGGCGGACTACATCAATCATTCGTCGATCGCCGCGACGCCCCCAAACTACGATGTGCATGCGACGGCCGTGGGACATGTGCTCGTCGGCCGGAGCGATCTGAACGTGACTTTGGCGCCGGGCATCACGTTTACCATTCCCGCGCCCGATTCGTATTTCTACCTTGCCAGCGACAGCGCCGGCACGAACTATAATTGGTCGGCGTTCACCGGGTTGGCCCCGATGGCGACGCTGTGGTCGTCGGCCCTGGCCACCGGCTTCTCGTCTGATGGATCGTTCAGCACGACCAACACGACAATTCGTTATGCCTATCAAACGGCGATGCAGCCCAACGCCTTCAAGAGCGGACAGGCGGCTCACGTGGTCAACAGCAGTTGGGGGTTCTCGGACCCGAGCGGTTCGGGCTATACCTCGCGTTTGGTGGACGGATTGGCCTATGCCTACGGCACTACGGTGGTTGTGGCTGCCGGCAACCACTTGGGCGCAATGCAACAGGTTACCGGGCCGGCCTCGGGGTACAACAGCATCGCGGTGGCTGCGCTGGCTTCCGACACCTCGACCCCGGCCTACGGCTCTGTTGCCGCCTTCTCCAACGCCGGCCCGAACGACTTCTACAATCCGAAGACGAAGACAACGATCGCCGGGGTTCGCGCCGCGGTGGACTTGGCCGCGCCCGGCGCGAATATGACCTTGGCCTACTACGGCGGAACGACGGGAAGCAACGCAGGCGGTACGGACATTACGTCGGGCAGTCCGTACTATTTTCTGGTCGATGCCGCTGGAACCAGCTTCTCAAGCCCGGTTGTGGCCGGGGGGGCGGCGCTGTTGGTTGATGTCGGGCTCGACATCTACGCCGGCAACAACGCGGCGGTGGACGGCCGGGTGATCAAGGCCGTACTCTTGAATTCGGCCGCGAAGACCGCCGGGTGGGACAACGGCCAGAGTCTGCTCGGCGGGGTGGTTACGACGACCCAGTCTTTGGACTATGCCGTGGGCGCCGGTGCGCTCGACCTGGGCAAGGCCTACGCTCAATACACTGCCGGCACAGGCGATGTGCCCGGCCTGGGCGGAGGGAGCGTGGCCTCGATCGGTTGGGACTACGGGCAGGTGAGCGAGGGGAGCCCGAACTGGTACAACTTGGGGTCCGTCGAATCGGGCAAACGACTGACAGCGACCTTGGCGTGGTTCGTTCATCGCTCGTTCACGCCCTTTCAGCTCGACGTGCAGTTCGCCAATCTCGACTTGGAGGTTTGGACGCTCGACGGGATTGGCTCTCCGGCCGCCCTGGTGGCTCAGTCGCAGAGCATCTACAACAACGTCGAGCATCTGCAATTCGATTTGCCCTACGCTTCGGATTACGCTTTGCGCGTGCTTTGGGCCGGTGAAGTGTACGATATGGGCGTCACGGCCAACACGGAGCGCTACGGCTTGGCTTGGCGTATCGAAAGCGCCATTCCGGTGCCCGAACCGGCCGCGGCAATGCTCGTTGCAACGGCTTTGAGCCTAATGATCGCGCGCTTCGCGCTTGGGTTGCGGTGGAAGAAAATGCAACGCTAACGACCCGGTGGCCGACGGGGGTGCCTGCCGCCGCTATTCTCGTCCTCGGCTGCCCGCCACGGCCCGTTGATATTCCCCGATCTGCTCCAGCCATTCGCGCGGCGGCTCGAACCTGATGTTCTCGCGCAAGCCGCCTGGGGTGTCGGCGGTCGATCCGCCGCGCAACTCGGTGCCGCGGGGACGCACACCCAAACTGCGCAGGGCGTCGTCCAGCTTCTTCTTTGCCGCAGGCTGTTGCGGCCCGGGCTGAGCGGCCGAGCGTTGCAACTGCTCCCAGTGATCGAGGAATCGCCGAGCCTCTTCCGGCGTCCAGCCGAGTCGCTCGAGTAGGTCGGAACGATCGCGCGCCAATTGATCGCGCAGATGCTCCAACGCCAGCGACGTTTGCCGGCGTGCGAACTCCAAGTTGCCCGCATCGGCGCCGGGTTCGCTTCCCGGCGGCAACGCGCCGGTTTCCGCCGGCTGACCGCCTCCGGCAGGCATTCGCGATGGAGTTCCTTCGCCGGGCTGTCCGGAGAACTGATCGGGCATGCCGCCGCCCTGCACGTCGGAGGCTGGACGCCGTGTGCCGCCCGTGGTGTCGGCTGAGTTGTTGAGCTGATTCGGCCCGACACCGTCGCCGGGTTGACGCTGCCCGGAACCGTTCTGTTCGCCTGGGCCGCGCATCGCAGCCGAACCATCCGAGGGCCTTCCTGCTGCCCGTTGGTCGCCCGGCCTGGCGGATAGTTCGCCCGGTCCCCGCTGATCCGACTGCCCTTGACCGCTGGCAGAATCGGTGCCGGAGCCGGGCGCGCCTTGTCCGGGCTGCTTGGCCTGTTGTCCCCCGCCCTGCTGCCCGCCGCCGCTTTGATCGCCGCTGGTTTGCCCTTGGCTGTTCGACTCCTTGTTGCTGCCGCTGGGCGAAAGCGGGTCGTTGGCCTTCGAAGGCTGGTTGCCCTGCGCTGCGCGTGGGTCTTTCGATCGCGTTTTGTTGTCGCTTTGCGGCTCGGGGCTGCTCGAAGGTGTTTGCGACGGTTGCCCTGCGCCGGGGGACTCATGCGGCTGCGTCATCTGCGCTTCTCGCCGGGCTTGCGCGTCGTCCGTGCTGCTCCGCTCGCCCGGCTGAGGGTTGGCCGTGCCTTGCATCGGCTGGTTCGACCCGGCGTCTTGTGGCTGGGAACCGTTGCGTTGACCCGATGACCCAGTGTTTGGCGAGGTGTCGGGCGGCTGGGCGCCGTTCGGGCCGCCCTGTTCATTCCGGCGGTCGGGCGGCTGATCGGCCGACGCCCCTGTTTGCCCGCCTGTTGCCGAGGGCGGCTTCTGATCGGCGCCCTTGGGCGGCTGGCCGGTGGCGCTACCGGGTGATGCCGAAGGCTGGCCGCTTCCGCCTGATTGATCGGGTTTCGGCCGTTGCGTCCCTTCGGGCAGTTGATCGGCCGCCCCGCTCTGCTGCTGTCCGTCGGCCGACTTGACCGCCTGGCCCCCGCCGGTGGGCGATCCACCATTATCGTTCGGTTTCAGCGGCGGGCGATTATCATTCGACGCACCGGCTTGCCCGCCGGCATTGCCTTGCGCGCCCGGCTGTTGGCCTGCGCCGGTCTGCGGTTGAGACGGCGCCTGCCCCGGTTGCCCGCTCGCCGGGTCGTTCTTCGCTGCCGACGTTTGCCCGGCTTCATTGGGCTTAGGCGGTTGCGGCATTTCCTGTGGGCGATCGGACGGACTGCCCGTTGCGGGCTGATTCCCTTGGGAATTGTTCGGCGCACCGTTGCCGGCCGGCTGCTGATTCGCCTCGGGCTTCTGGCCGCGCGTGTCGCCTCCCACCTGATTGCCGCCCTGATCGTTCGAAGGCCTCGGCTGGTTGGGCGACTGCCGATTCTGCCCGCCGGTTTGCGCCGGGGACGGTTCGGAAGGCGCGCCCTCGGGTGATTGCCCGTTGTTCTGCGAGTTGTCTTGTTTGCCTTCCTTCGGCTCGGCCGATCCGCCGTTCGATTGTTGCGCGCGATGCGCCAAGATGCGATCAATGGCATCACCGGCCTGACTATCGGGGTCGATCGGTTCGGGCACGCTCGATTCGTCACCGGGCTGCCCTGTCGCGTCCTTGGGATTCGCAGAGTTGCGCTGGCCGGGATCGCTATTTCCCGACGCCGCTTCGCCCGGCATTTGTTCGGCCGCACCGGGGGCGGCCGAATGGGCGGAGTTCGCTTGCGGTGCGGCGTTGTCTTGCGCATCGGGCGGAGCCGGGCTGTCGCCTGCCGGCTTGGCAGCCGAATCGCCTTGGTTCATTGCGGGCGTGGGATCGTCTGCGGGCGTTGCGCCTCCGGCATCCGACGCACCGTTAGGACGCTCGCCCTGCCCGGGCTGGTCGGCGTTCGGCGCTGCCTCGGGACGGCGATCGGGGCGCGAGGCCGCCGGCGCGCCGACGATCATCCACCGCTTGCTTGTGGCGGCGCGGTTGGGCTGCGGTTCACGGTTGTCTTCCGCCTCGGCCCAGTAGGCCACCCGCTGTCCGGGGGCCAGTTTCAACGCGCGAGGCTCCAGCGCGATCTCGCCTTGCCACGGGCGGTTGTCTCCGGGCTGCGCGGCGGGGCGGTCGAGCAAAGGCGGGATCGCCAGTTCGCGGCCGTCTGTCTCGGCACGGACGGCCACCCGCTTCAGCCCAAAGTCGGGATCGCGGGCAGTCACCTGCACATCGAGGCGTCCGTCAAGGGGCACGACCGTCTCTTCTTCTTTCGGCGCGATGATCTCCACCTCAGGCGGTTCGTCGGGGATGATCTCGATGCGATGCCTAATGGGCCGCGGATTCTCGCGACGGTCGATATCGACAAAGCGAAGTTGGTACGACTCGAATTCCGGACGATCCGGATCGGCCGAGCTTGCTCGCAACGTGAACCGCCCCGAGGCGCGGTTGCCGTTTACCTCCATGCGCAGGCCGGGCTTTCCGGTGCAATTCAAGTCGATCTCGGCCCGCTGAATTTCATAGTTGGCCACGGCCTCGATCGTAACTTGGGTTCCCAGCGGCGCTCGCAAGTCGCCCTGGCCGATCGACGTCCGCGGGGGCAGGCCGGTGTACTTCGGGAAGTCGTAGCGAACCGATTCGACCGTAATGTCCGGCGCCACGCGCACGACCACGCGGTGAGTGTCGCTGCGGCAGTCGCCCGCGGAAAGGTGGTACACAATGTCCTGCTGCAACCCCAGATTACCCGGAGGCAACACGGCACGGCGGCGAACGCCGTCGCTGTCGGGCCGCAACGCGATCCTCTGATCGACGACCTTCCCGTCCGTCGTGCTGAAATGCAGCCAGGCTGATTCTTCGGGCTTCAGGCCGCGAACTTCAGCGGAGACTTCGACCTGCTCGCCCATGAACGATACGGCGTCGCCGGGTGCAACTTCGCTGATCGTTACGCGGGTGGGCGCAGCGATTCTCGCCCACGGAAAGAGAACGCGCGCCGCCGAAACAAGCGGGTTCTTCGGCGAAAGGAGCAGGTACAGGCAGAACAGCCCGACCGCGCCGGCGAGAATGTAGCCCCGACGCAGGGCGCTGTGCGTATCGGGTACGGCTTCGACGGGCGCCACGGCGATGTCGCGCGCCGCCCGATCTTCAATCGCCACGAACACGACCGGAGCAACAACCTCACGGGCCCGACGCAGCATAAGAAAATTGACCAGGCTGTTTTTCAACGTCGGCTGACGCTGTTCGATCGAATGAGCCACGTAGATCGGGCTGATCCGCTTGGCAATGGGCGGAAGAACGTTCCGCCAAATATGGATGCCTGCGGCGGCAACCATCACCAACCACCAGACAACGCGCCCGAACCGCCCCAAGCCGCCGAAGACGAGCCAGTGATCGACAACGGCGGCCGCCAGCAACCAGAGAAGCACACCGACCAACAGCGCCAACAACGCCGAGGCCAACTCAACGCGTTGAATCTGCTTCTGCGTTTCGGCCAAACGCTGTTCGATGAACTGTTCGACCGGGTCGGCCTCGCCCGGCGCCGTTGTGTTGGCTGGGGGCGGGGCCATGGTGCTGCTGGTCATCAGTCACGCTCCCTCGGGATAGCGTTGCGGCAGGCCGCCGATTCAACCCGCTGCGCGGGGCCGTTTTCATAGGTTCCGCGGAGCTTGCGGCAGAACGCCGTGCCTGGGCTGCTGCCGGCGCATTGCGCAAGTCGTTGCCTTACTGGTATTATAGACGGGCCGGCGACTCTAAGGTTCCCGCCGAGGCCGATTTCTGCGCGGAATTCTGTGGTTTTCGCGGCCGTCTGGGCCGTTTAGAGCATCGCTTTGGGAAAAGCGGAACAGACGCGGCTCGCTAGCGGGGCAGTCGAGTCGGGCGACCGTGAGGATATGTCGGCCGTAAGGGGTGTCGTGACGCGGTGCCGAGCAACCGTAATCACTGCCGGGGTGCGGGGGCGGGCGCGCCGGCAAGGTTAGGGCCGTGCGAGGCTGCGGCTCGATGATTGCAAGGCTTCAGCCGGCAGGGCCGAAGCAAGACCGCGGGCCATGGCGATGCGAAAGCGTGCCTTCCGGCGGCTGGGCGTGCGGCAACGACGATCGGTGCAACTCTTTGGAAGAATGCGGAGTGCCGCGGAACCTGCCACTGCGGTCCCTCGCCCTGCCAGTGGTTTTGCCGCCAACCTTCGGCAAGAACGACTCGGTCAGCTCACCGTGCGCCGACGCTGCGTGCGGATATGTGTGCCGGGCAGGGCCGAGGGTCCATCGTGCCGGAGCGTGATTGGGATCGTAACGTCCTCGTCCTCGGGCAATACGGCCTCGTCAGCGCCGTGGGCCAGCTCGGCAGTCGAGTGAACAGCCGCTGCCGGTTGAGTCGCCTCTTCCAGCAGCAATCCGTCATCGGTCGAAGCCGGAAGAAACGCCGGGCTGGCGCTCTGCATTTGGCCGTGCGATGCCTCGGTTTGCTCGTCCGTCGTCGCAGCCTCAGAAGTGAGCGGTGTCGAACCATTCTTCCAGAAGCGGCGGGCCAGCGGGCTTGCCAGCAACGCGGGCAGCAACACCAGGTTGCCGATCGACGAAACAGTGAGCATCGTGAACATCAGGTAGCCGAACCGCTGAGTCGGCGTGAAGGTGCTCAGGGCGAAGGCGGCCAGTCCTAGGCCGATCACGCCCCAACTTTGGTAGATGGCCCGGGCGCAGTCTTCGTAGGCGAACATAATCGCCTCCGACTTCGACATCCCGCGTTCCTCGCCGTGCCGGCACCAGAGCATGAAGTGGATGGCGTCGTCGACGGTGACGCCCAATGCCACGGCGGGCACCATCACCGTGCCGACATCGACGACAATTCCCGTCCACCCCATGAACCCGAAGACGATGGCCAGGGGGAAGAGGCAGGGAAGGATCAGAAGCAATCCGGCGATCGCTCGCCGCAGCAGGCAGATGATGGCTATGCCGATGAGGATGAGATCGCCGACGAAATTCAGGGCCAGCCCATTGAGCATCGAGCTTTGGGCCTTATAGATGAGCGGCACCAATCCCGTGTAAACCGTTTCGAGCCCCTCGACCCCTTTCTCGCGGTAGGCTTCGACGACCGGTTCGACCGCGGCGCGGATGTCGGTGACAAATTGGCCGTAGTCCAGATCGTTCAGCGCCGCCACGCGCGCGCTGACGCGCCAGAGTTCCTCGTTGCCGTCGGCATAGACGTAGTCGCGCAGTTCTCCGCGATGCTTTTCGAGCTGGGTGATCCATGTGCGGCGCTCCAGCAGGCTGGGCTTCTTGGGCATGTTCGGCGCGAAGGTGGGCGCCGCCAGCGTGCTGCCGACGTCGGGCAATTGCATCACGGCACGCTGAACGTGCGAAACGAGCACCATTCGTTCAAACGTGTCGAGTTTGCAACGCTCTCGATCAACGCGGATCACAACTTCCATCGGCACCAGCGGACCGAGCTTGTCTTCCAACCAAGCGTAGTCCTTGATGATGCGCGCTTCGGGCGAGAAAAGCCGCATCAACTTGACCGACGTCTCCGTCTTCAGCACGCCGTAACCGCCCACAATCATCAGCAAGATGCAAGCCGCCGCCACCGGGATGTTGTGGCGAATGATGAAATTGCCCACATGGCGCCAGCGAGGCGAAAGGCCCGGATCGAATCGGGTTTCGCGCGGGGCTGCGATATTCTTCAGCGGAACCAAGTGCAACAACGACGGCACGTAGAGAATGACGACGAAGAAACTGATCACTACGCCGATTGCGGAGAACAATCCGAACATGCGAATCGGCATCAGATCGGTGATGCACATCGAGAGCAAACCGATTCCCGTGGTGCCCGAAGCCAACGCCAGTGGAATCCAGGCGTTGCGCGCGGTGATATCCGGCGCGTTCTCGAACCCATGTTGACGAACGGTGTCGCGGTAGTAGTTCGCCAAATGGATCGCGCCCGACGCGGCGGCCACGTAAACCAGCGACGGCATCGAGAGCATGATGGCGTTCATGGAAACGCCGCTGACGGCCACGGCGAACATCGCCAGGCCGGCCGTCATGATCGCCGACGAGAAAACCATGCCGGTCAGCGACCAACTGCGCAGGCACCACCAAGACATCAGTAGGCCGACAATCGCCGACACGCCTGCCAGGCGCATCAGCGACTTTTCGCCCTCTTGGTCGATCGAAACATTGTCCACCGGCGGGCCGCCCAGGTGGAGTTTGTCGCGCGGGATGGCGCACTGGGTTTCCGCGACTTGATAGACGTGCTCAACCAGTGCGTGGAGGAACTTCTTGTTGGGATTGATTCCCAACGCTTCCGCCTCGCGGAAGAGTTCGGAACGCCGGCCGAGCAGCTTGTCGATCAGCGACGGCGCGGCCCGCTTGCGATACGATTCCCAAATCGCTTCCGAGTTCTGGTCAACGCTGACAATCGCGCAGGTCTGGTTTCCGTCGCGGCCGATGACGATGCCGCGGAGCCGATCGATGGCCTGCTCGCGGGTGAGGCCCTGCTTCTCGACGAGTTGATCGACCAACTGTTTGCCGGTGATGGCTTTGGCGAAGAACCGCGCCTTGGCCGTGGCGGGCCGCCAGTCTTCCTCAACCGGCGGAACGAGCTTCTGCACGAAAAGCTCCAGGGCGGTGCTGTCCAGCGTGCAGCCCTCCCAACTGGCCAGCACGAACATGTCGCTGGGGAAAATATTGCGATACCACTCGAAGGTGGTCGTCTCTTCGTAGCCTTCGGGCAGCCATTCTTTGATGTCGTTGTGGTTGCTCATCATGGCGCGGCGCGTGCCGGCGAGCATCAACGGCATAAGAAAGAACAAGCCCATCAAAATGAGCATGTGATGGCGCGAGAAGAACGACGACTTCATGAACGATCATCCTCCGAGTCGGAGAGCCGGCTCCGAAGAACCGCGGCCCTGGCGACGAGGTCTATCGGTTTCGCATGCAAACAGTTGTCCGAATTGGCGGTGCGCTCGGCGAGCAGGCGGCGACAGATGGCAGCCGCTTCTCCATGAACCGGAGCTTCCGGCAGGGCGACACCCCCGCCCGCCTCGAACCAACATCGCGTTTTCCCACCCCTGCCTCCGAGCCGGGAATCGATCGCCCGCAACGCCGCGGAAAGCGGCAGCGCAGGGCTTTTCGCCGGTCCCCGTCTTCTGAGGCGGCAGGCGTCGCAATTCGTTCAATAGCGGCCTTACGCCGCCGCAAGCGACCCGAGCGAGAAGCCATTCGAATACCTCGGCGGCTGCCGCTCACGGCCGATTCTGCGACTGCGCGGGATCATTCGGTACGAGCCGCGGGCCTGCTCTTATTGCTCATCGGCGGAATATCCCTCCGAAACGAACACAATCGGCATGTTCCGCCAGAGAGACGCGAGTGAGAACAAGACAGATTTCCCAATCGCCGCAAACTACCTGTCTTGTGACTTCTGTTCTGGGGGCTTGGCGGGAGTGGCCGGATGCGACGCACCGGACCCGTCAACGGACCTCGATGCGTCGAGAATTGAGTCGGGATGGTCGAATCGACGGCAGAGGTTGAACTAGCGAAGGGCTTCCAACGCCTTCAGTCGCATGGCGTTGAGACTGGGAAGCAGCCCGCCGACTGCGCCCATGATCATCGTCAACACGGCCCCAAGGGCCAGAGTGTTGGCATCGACGACTAAGCGGAGCACGACGGTCTTTCCGGCGCCGGCATTGCTGCTGACAACGCTCGTGGCGGTCCAGCCGTCGGCCAGCGATCCGATGAAACACCCCAGGGCGCCGCCGATAATGGCGATCCCCAGCGATTCGAGCATGAACGATGCGAGAATCTGAAGCCGCGAGTAGCCCAAGAGGCGAAGCACGCCGATGTCTTTGATCCGCTGGCTGATCGCGGCGTACATCGTATTCATCACACCGAACACCCCGCCAACCGACATGATGACCACCACGAACCCGATGGCCCACGCGAACTGCTGACTCGTTTCGGAAAGGCTCTTGTAGTAGTCGGTTTCAACTTGCGCCGAGACGGCCACATTGCGGTAGTTGGCCAAAAAGTCCTTCATTTCGACAGCGGCTTGCGGGCTGGGGCATCGGACGACAAGGGTGGTGTACACATTCTTGCCGAAGATCGCGGCCACCAGTGATCGCTTCGCCCAAATCTCCGAACCGAAGGTGGTGCTGGCCGAATCGAGGATGCCGGTGATGAGCCAAGTGCGGTTGCCCATGGTGAACGTGTCGCCGACATCAAGGCGTTTCGGGTTTCGCGCCGAGGCCAATTGGGCCGCGTCGCGGTCGCGTCCGAGCTCGCGGGCCACACCTTCGCCAACGACGCATTGAATGGCCACGACCGGCCGAGCCCGCTCGCCGTCGGGCGGCAGTTCGACCGCGCCGGCGGGCGAGAACCAAGCGCCGCCGGGCAGCAGCCCCTGGTCGTGAACGTAGGCTGATCGCAGCGGATCCTCGATTCCGCGCAATTGCAGAAATCGGCGTTTGGGCCGATCACGCCGGGTGGTTTCGACCGCTTGATTGACGATGATGAACGTTTCGCGGCTGGCCATCGGTCGGCCGCCGCGCCGTTCGACGAGCGGGAGGTTTTCGATTTGCGGCAGATCGCCGAGATTCAGCGTGCTGATGGCCTCGTCCGGCGCGCCGTCGGAGAGAACCAACACGTTGTCCGGCCGTCCGCTGCTGTCGGTCAACCGATTCATTCCGTTGACGAAGGCCGTCATCACCACCAGCAAGGCAATCACCAACGTGAACGCCGCGGCTGTCATCATGGTGGTTCGCCAGCGCACGGTGAGGTTTCGGAGGTTGTAGCCGATCGGCACGCGGCTGACGGCCGCCAACAACAGCACGACGACCGACCAGAAGGCGAGTTGATTCCAAACGTCGAACATGAAAACACTCGCAAATCATTTGCCCGCTTGCCAGACCGCGACGATTCGGCGGGCGAACCGGTTTATCGATCCGACGCCGAGGCCCATGGCCGCGCCGCCCGGCATCGTCAGGTGATCTTGGCGAACACTTCTGCCGCTTTCACGTTGCGCGCCGACCACGCCGGCAGCAGGCTCCCCAGCAGCGCGGCCAAGCCGCCGACCGATGGTCCCCACCACAGCGCCGCTTCGGGCACCATGAAACGATCGAAAAAGGCGATGGGAAACTTCAAACCGCCCATCAGGACATTGATGACCAAATAAGTTCCACCGGAACTGAGCATGCCCGCTCCCGCCCCCAACAGCAGCGACTCGCCGAGCACAAGGGCCAAAATCTGCCAAGGCCGGAACCCCAGCACCTTCATCACCGCCATTTCCTGTCGCCGTTCACGCACGCTGATGCTGATGGCGTTGGCGATCACCAAGAGAATGGTGAACAAGCACGCCGGGGCCAGCAACCAGCGCATGCCCCAAATCAGGTCTTTGAATCCTCCGAGGAACGACGCATAGCCCGACGCCGCGGTTTCGCATTTCACGGCCGGGTTGGCAAAGTCGGGCGCGTTTTCGATCTGCTCGGCCAAACGGGTGAAGCTGTTGGTGTCGGGCACCTTCAACCACACAAGGTTCAGGTTGGCACCGGCCAGCGGATGCGTGCGCCCGGTGTTGCGTTGATAGGCGTCGAAGGCGTTGTTGTAATACTCGCGATTGATGGCGGCCAAGGTGTCGTAGCGGCCCGGCGGAAACAATCCGACCACCTCGAACTCGAGGTCGATTCCCTTGAAGGTGGCCAGTCCGGTCACGTTGATGCGCTTGCCGATGATTTCTTTCGGCTCGAAGAGTGATTTTTGCAGCAAGTTCACCGCGTGGTTTCGCCCGAGGATGATGCCTTGCCGCTTCTCTTCCAAGACTTTGACATACCGGGTCAGTTCTGCCAGATCGTTGCCTTCGAGCAGGTCGAGGCCGTCCATCATGGTCAAAATCTTCGCGGGCTCGACGGCCACGCAGAAAAGCAGGCTCTCGCGAGTGATCTTCTCTTTGTCGAGCGTGCTGACGTAGAACTGCCATGTCATCGAATCGGTCGGCATGACGTCGCCGGGCCGACGCGCCGCGCCGCGACTGAGCGGGTCGGCGTAAGAAAAGGGCAACCGGCTGGGGATCGACCAGCGTTCTGTGACCAATCCGCGAAAGTTCTGGCTCTTCTCGGTGGTCAGGTAGTCGAGCAGGGAAAGAACCGACCAAACGACAATCACCACGAACACAAGCACAACCGTGACCAGAACGGACAGAATCGACCGCATGGGGTTGCGGATCACGTTGCGAAGAATGAGCATCGCGAATTTCATGGCATTTCACTCCGGGCCGACGCGGCTCAGCGGGCGCCGGGCCGTTGATTCGCGCCGATCGACCGTCGCCCGGGCCGGCCCGCGGCAAGCGCTTTGGTCAACTGCCGCCGCCGCCGTTGGCTACGACCAATTGCCCCTTCTCCAGATGCAAAATGCGGTCGGCTCTCGAAGCGGCTCGGGGATCATGAGTCACCAGGATGATGGTCTTGTGCAGCACTCGGCGCAGCTCGCCGAGCAAATCGAGAATCTCTTCGGCGGAACGGGCGTCAAGGTCGCCGGTCGGCTCGTCGGCGACAATCAAGGTCGGGTCGGTGACGATGGCCCTTGCGATGCCGACTCGCTGCTGCTGCCCCCCGGAGAGCTGGCCCGGCCGATGCCGCATGCGGTGACCCAACCCGACAAGCTCCAGCGCCGTGTTCACCTGCCGGCGGCGTTCCGAGGCCGACAGCGGCAAGAGCAGCAACGGGAGCTCCACGTTCTCGTATGCGCTGAGCACCGGCAGCAGGTGATAGAATTGGAAGATGAATCCGATATGCCGCGTTCGCCATCGGGCCAACTGCGACTCGCTCATGGCCGAGACGAGTTGGTCTCCGACCCAAACCTCGCCCTCGCTGGGCGTATCGAGCCCGGCCACTAGATTCAGCAGAGTGGTCTTGCCCGAGCCGCTCGGGCCCATCAGCGCAAGGAACTCGCCGGACGGCACATCAACCGACAGATCGTGGAGCACGTCGATCTGTTCGCTGCCCCGACGGAAGTATTTGTGGACATGGCGCACGCGCACGATCGGCGTCGATCGGGTTGCCGTCGATGGTTCGCCTGGTTGCACCAAAGTCACTTCGCTGTTCCTTGAAACCGGATGATTGACGCTCGGATCAGCCGAAGAGCGCCGACGCGACGATGGCTTCTCGGCGTCGGCCTTCCGTTGGCGGCCCTTCATCCCTTACTGCTTCGAGCGAGAGCGGCGAGCCGAATTGCCGTCCGCCGTGACCCGCCATCCGCGCCCCGCGCCGGCCATTGCCGTCAGCACTGTTCAATGGCCCTGAGGCGGCTGATCCTTTTTCAGGAAGGTGACCAGCGCCGTCATCTCGGGCTTCAGGTACACGCCCTCTTCCTCCTGCTTGATTGACGTGATCTTCACCCGCACCGAGACCACGCCCTTGGCCCGGTCGGCAATCGGCATTAGGCGCGACACGTAGCCCTCATCGGTCCGGTCGGGCCACGACTCCGTCTTGATCTGGCACTTCTGGTTGAGAAACACCTCGGCGATGTCGCGCTCTTGGATCGACACATCGACCTCCAAATCGGAGAGGTCGGCCATCTCGCACAGACTGTAGGAACCTTGCATGGCGATCGGGTTCACCAAATTGCCCTTCTCGGCGTTCTTGCGCAATATCGTGCCGGTAACCGGCGCGCGGATCACGCAATTGGCCAGCCGCCACTCGGCCTTCTCGAGCTCTGCTTCCGCCCGCGCCAAGTCGGCGGCGGCCATGCGGCGTCGTTCGTCTCGGGCTCCGTCGCGAACCAAATACCATGCGTTCTCCAGGCGGCGAGCCCGCTGCTCCGCCGCGGTAAAACGAGTGATTGCGTCGTCGTACTGTTCCTGAGGGATCGTCTTCGTTTGCAGCAGCTTCTGATAGCGGTCGACCAACGTGCGCCAATAGTCGCGCTGAATCTCCGCTTCCTTCCAGTCGGCATACGCCTGCCGCTTCTCCTCTTCTCGTGATCCATTCTCAATTTCGGTCAGCGTCCACTTGGCAATATCGACCATCGCCTTTGCGCGATCCCGATCCGCCCGATACTCGGTGTCTTCAATGCGAGCGAGCACGTCGCCTTCGTTGACCCGCTGACCTTCCAGAATCCGCAGCTCGACGATCCGGCCCGACACTTGCGGGCTGATGAGTATCTGCCTGGCGGGCACGATATAGCCTTTCGCTTGATTGGCAATCGTTCCGCTAGGGGCGACGGGCGCCGAGCCGGATTTCCCTCCGGCGCCGCGATTCGCCCCATCGGCCTTTGACGAGGCCGCGACGCCCGAGGAAGGCTTCTCCGACGAAGCATTCGCCTCGGAATTGCCTCGGCGCAGCGCGAGCCACCCACCGACGATCCCGACCAGAAGCAGAACCAAACCCAGCCCGATCCACCATCGCTGCCGTGAGCGATCGGCCGTCACATCGGGAGCCAAACGGAGCGACCGGACCCGATCGCTGAGAGTGGCCGATGTTGCGTCGTGGGCGGGATCGGTCCGCGTGGGAACTCGACCTTCCGGCGCGTCGGTAACTTGCATCAGATCACCTCGATTCACGAGCCGCGCTCCAACGCCCGAGGAGCTGCGTGCGAGAACAAACCGCCGGCGCACTCCGACGGCCACGGTTGACGGCGGTTCTGTGCAATGCCGAGCCTTTCGGTTCGCAACGGCAGTCGCGAGCGATAGGCGATAGGTCGGTTGCCTGCACGAGCGGACGCGTTTTCCCTCGTAGATTACTGGGCCCAATGCCGCGGCCGGTGGCTCAGACAGACGGCGGCATTTCGTCAGATGAGCGTTGGAGGAAAGCATCTCCGTGTAATTCCTCTATTATGTTTCGTTGCAACGGACTTGGCCAGATGCAGGCCAAGTGGATTCCACATCCGCGGAATTTGACTCGCACGGCGACAAAAAAAGCCCGGCGCGGCCAACGATCGGGCAGGACCCGCCCGTTGGCCTGCGTCCCAAGGTGATTCGTCGGGCTGGACCTTCGCCACGTGGCCGCAGATGCGGCCTTGGGGGGCGATCGTGCCCCTTCGGTTGGTGGAATTCCTTGCTTTTCCTCCGGGCGGCAAACACAATGCTACTGTTGATTGGCTAACCATCGGAGGAAGTACGCATGGCCATCCGTTCTGCGCTGTTGTTCGTTCTGATAATTGCGGTTGTGTCGATTGTTACGATCGATCGATCCCTTCTGCCGTCCGCCAAGGGCGCCGAGCGAACCAGCGCTTCGGCCGACACTGAGAGCGAAGCCCTTGTCGATAACGTGGCCGCAGCCAACGGGATGGCAGCGACGCCCGAAAAAGATCAAGAAGGGCAGAAAGAAAAGAATCGCGCGGAGAAGCCTCGCGACACGGGAGAAAAGAAACCGGAAAAACCAGCGCCCACCGAGGAAAAGAAGCCGGAAGGCGGCAAGAAACCCGACGGCGAAAAACCCGTCCAGAAGGCGGGCGGATCGAATGCTGAAGCCAAGTCGGGCGCGGCGGCCGACAAAGATCCGGCCAAAGCGGCGGCGGCGACGCCCGAGGCGGCGAAGACGGAGCCGCCCAAGCCGGCCACGGTCGAGGTGAAGCGACAGCCGTTGAAAATCGAAGCGACGTTCGACGGGGTTTTCGAGTCGCAGCAGATGGCCGAGTTGGTGTTGCGCCCGGCGGAGTGGCAAGGCTTGACCGTCATGCACGCAGTCGAACATGGAAAGGTGGTCCGACGCGGCGATGTGATTGTAACGCTGGAGTTGGAGAAGATCGACCGCGCGCTGGCCGACCTTCGTGCCGATTTACGCCTGAACGAGCTTTCCCTCAGACAGGCGGAAGAGGAGTTGCGGGCCATCGAGGCGCTGGCACCGATCGATTTGGCGTCCGCCGAGCGCATCAACAAACAAACGCGCGAAGACACCGAGTTGTACAAGGGCGTCTTCCGGCCGATGAACGTACGCAGCGCGGAGATGATGATGAAACTGGCCGATTTCCGGCTTCAGAACGCTGAGGAGGAAATGGAACAGCTCGAAAAGATGTACAAAGCCGACGACTTGACGGAAGAAACCGAGAAGATCGTCCTCAAGCGGGCTCAAATGCAACTGGAAGTTGCGAGATTCAATCGCGAGATCGCCAAGATCCAATTCGAAGACGCGATCAAACGCGATATTCCGCGCGCGGACGCGCGCATCGACGAGGCGGCCCGACGCGCCGACATTGCCTGGCAACGCACGCGCGTGCTCGCGCCGGTTGCGTTGGAAAAGCAGCGATTGGAGGTGGAAAAGCTCCGCGTGGCCCGAGCCCGTTCCGAGGAGCGATTCGCAAAGTTGTCGGCGGACCGCGAGCAAATGACGGTTCGAGCCCCGATCGACGGGGTCGTTTACTACGGCGCGTGCGATCGCGGCCGTTGGGGCACCGGTCTCGGCGAGCAATTGCAGCGGGGAGCAACGCTTCAGCCCAACAAGGTGTTTGCGACGGTCGTGCAGCCTCGCCCCTTGGCGGTGCGAATCAATGTTCCCGAAAAACAGCTTATCAATGCGCGCGTCGGGATGAAAGCGACCATCAAGCCGGCGGCGTTGCCCGAAGTGCGACTGGACGGCATCGTCGATCGGGTGACGGCTGTTCCGTTGAGCGGCGGGGTGTTTGATGCGAAGATCACCTTGGCTGCGGAAAAGGCAGCCGAATCATTGATGCCCGGCATGACAGGCGAAGTGAAGGTTCTGGCCTACGACAAGCGCGACGCCGTGGTGGTTCCAGCGGCCGCCGTTGCAACCGACGAAGACGATGATCGTAAGCATTTCGTCTATCTCATGGCCGAAGGGAAGCCGAAGAAACAGCCGATTAAGATCGGCCGCAAGACGGACAAACTGGTCGAAGTGCTTGCCGGCGTGGAGCCCGGGCAGCACGTGCTGGCCGAAGCTCCCAAGGATAAATCGGCCGATGCGGGGGCGGCGAAACCCGCTGCGGCCGGGAAGGCCGAACCGACTGGATCGGGCAAGCCGACCCAGCCTGCCGCGTCGGCGGGCGATTCGGCCAAGCAATCGAAATAGGTCGTTCATTTCCCGTTGAATCGCAACGCACCCGCGAACAACTAGGCGGGAGAGAACCCCGGGGAGATTGTCGGAGCTGCGGTTCCGAATCGGCTGACGGCTGTTGCCCAGGTGCTGCATAATGGAATGGTGCAGTTCGGCGGCAAGCCGACCGCCCGGCTCCGGTCGCAAGGCGCTGTCGTCTTCGAAAGGTCTGCGGCCCGGTGGGATGAAAGAGAACGTACTAGCTGACGGAGCAACCGAAGTGCCTCGATCGTTTCCATCGGTTCGTTTTGTTCGAGAGCAGAGTCGCGATTCGACATCGGAGCGTCGTTCTCGGTCGGCTCCCTCCGATCGCGCAAGAATCGCCCGATCGAGTTGTTGTCGCCGTAGTGCTTGTGCGATTCGGGCGGCGGTGATCGGTTGGGTCGGCTCGTGGGTGTTGATCGGCGGCTGGGCCGATGGCTTGCGGACGGTGGCTGCTGCCGAGGCGGTTGCGGCCGCCTTGGGGGCGTCGCCAAAGCCGCCGCCCATCGAAGCGCCCACGCGCAAACAGATCGACGAGGCGATCGCTCGCGGCGTCGATTTCCTTCTGCAACGGCAGAACCCCGATGGTTCCTGGGGCTTGCCCGACATGCGGCGCCCGTATCAGGTCACCGCGCCGATTCCCGGGGCGCACCATGCGTTTCGGGCGGGCACGAGCGGGCTGTGCATTTCGGCGCTGATCGAGGCCGGCGGCGATCGGCCCGACGTTCAAAAATCGCTCGATCGCGCGGAGCAATGGGCGTGTCAAACGCTGCCGCGATTGCGCCGGGCCACGCCCGATGTCTTCTACAACTCGTGGGGGCACATTTATTCCATCGCGGCTTTGGTGCAACTGCGAACGCGCTGCGGAGATGATGCGGCCAGGCGGCAGCGAATCGATGAGACACTGAAACAGCAGATGGAATTGCTCGAACGATACGAAGTGGTCGATGGTGGATGGGCGTATTACGATTTCGAGATCGGCACGAAGAAGCCCGCCGGATCGTCGATCAGCTTCGTGTCTGCTGCCGCGCTGGTTTCGCTCGACGCCGCGAAGCAGGCGGGCTTTCAGATGGATCGTAAGACAATCGATCGCGCCATCGAGTCGATCAATCGGCAACGGAAGTCCGACTTTTCGTACTGCTACGGAGAGTACCTAAAGTACAATCCGATGCATCCGGTCAATCGGCCCGCGGGCAGTCTCGGGCGCAGCCAGTGCTGCAACTTGGCGCTGCGGCTGTGGGGCGACGCTTCCGTCACCGACGAGGTGCTGAAATCTTGGCTCGATCGCCTCTACGCCCGCAACGGCTGGCTCGACATCGGTCGCAAACGGCCCATTCCGCACGAATCGCACTTCGCCATTGCGGGCTATTTCTTCTACTTCGGCCATTATTACGGCGCCCGTTGCATCGAACTGCTTCCCCAAGAGCAGCGCGCACCGTATCAGGTGCAGTTGGCCCGCATCTTGATCGACTTGCAGGAAAAAGACGGTTCGTGGTGGGACTTTCCCATGTACGACTATCATCAACAGTACGGCACGGCCTTCGCCCTGATGTCGCTGGCGCGCTGCCGCTAGCCTTGCCGCAGCGCCGCGCAAAGAGGGATAAGGCCCGCTTCGCGCGGCGCGTATCGCTGCAGGTCGCCGTTGGTTGCGGCTGCGTTGTTACGGCAGTTCCGGGGGATCGACCACGGGAAACTCGCCGGAAAGAGCGTTCAGGAAGGCCACGATGTCTTTCTGATCCGTTTCGGTCAGCTTGGCCTCGCGAACCGGGCGAAACATGCGATCCAGATTCGGATTGTCGCGCCCTCCGGCGGCCATCAGCGCGACCGCTTCTTCGAGGGTCGCCGCACTGCCGTCGTGGAAGTAGGGCGCCGTCTTGGCGACATCCCGCAGCATGGGCACGCGGAACTTGCCCTTGTCGCTTTCCTTTTTCGTAACTTCCATCAATCCGCCATCGGGCGATTCTTTATCCCAGCTCACGCCGGCGTTATAGAAGCGGAAATTGCTGAACAGTTCCGGGGCGTGGCAGGTGGCGCAGCCGGCGTCGTCGAATTTCTGCATGCCCCGCTTCTGCGCGTCCGTCAGCGCGCTTTCGTCGCCGTCTTGGTATTTGTCGTACGGCGAGTTGCCGCTGAGCACGGTCCGCTCGAAGGCGGCAATCGCCTTGGCTACGCCTTCTTCGGTCACATCCGTGCCGAACACCTTCTGGAAGTGTTCTTTGTAGGGAGTCAGTCGATTCAACTCGGCGATCATGGCGTCGAGGGTGTGGCCCATCTCGATCGGATTGGCGATTGGCCCCAGCGCCTGTTCTTCAAGCGACTTGGCCCGACCGTCCCAGAACAGCACCGGCGCGTAGGCTGTGTTGATCACCGAGGGCGAATTGCGCCCGCCCTTCTGGCCGCCGATGCCCGTGCTCACCGGAGTTGTTTCGGCCCAGGCGTGTTTCGGGTCGTGGCAAGTGGCGCACGAAACGGTTCCGTCCTTGCTGAGCCGCTTGTCGAAGTAGAGCATGCGTCCCAAGGCCACCTTTTCCACAGTCATCGGATTGTCGGCCGGCACCGGCACGGCCGGCAATCCCTTAGGCACCTTGATCGTGTAGGGCGTTCCTTGCGGGGCCTGCGCGGCGGCGGGATCGGGTTTCGGCGCGGGCGGTTCTTCGCTCGGCGCTGGTGGCGTTGCCGCCGCGGGGTCTTTGGCCGGCGCGGCGGGCTCGGTCTTCTTGGCGGAAGGCTGCGGCCCGCCCGCTTTTTGATTCGGCCCGCATCCCACCGAAAAACCAATCGAGCAAGACAACGCGAACGCGATCAGACCTGTACAGCGTCTCATGGCACGATCCCTCCCGGATGGTGAATGTTCTGCGCGGCGCGGCAACGGTTCGCGGTCGCTAACGAGACTGTCAATCCCTTGACCAGAGACAGAGAGACAGACGCCGAGATCTCGATCGGCGACCGGCCGATGTGACTGGGCGAGCGCTATTCCGTCGTTCCGCTTCTTTCTGTAAGGATCGACATGACCGATTGCGACCACGATTGCAGCGATTGCTCATCGCGCGAAAACGTGTTTACCGCGCCTGTCTGGTTCTGGCAAGCATTAGACAGCCAAAATCGGCGCGATTTCGGCAAAGGCGTCATTCGCCCTCGACCCGGCGGCCAGATTTTGCACGAAAACATGCGGAATCGCGGCTTGCCGATACGCGACGCGGCCGACAGAGACATCAAACGCGCACCGAGCGCCATCGCTGCAATTCTGAAGGACGCAGCGTTCTCGGGCTCGGCGTCGGACCTTGGCGAAATACGACGGGGTGTTCCGCCGATCACCCAACGCAGTCAATGGCCTTTCGTTGCGGCCATCGTGAATGGGCTTTCATCGCAGCCATCGACAGAGAAGAACTGGAACCCGGCCGTACCGGGGGCGGTGAGCTGCTCCCGGCGAAGGAACGGACGCACTCCGAAAGCCTCGAACACGGCAAAAAATGGCCCGCGACGCGATTCGGCACGGCGCCTTATTGCCGGCGTCGCCGACGGCAGGTCCATAGAGGCTCGACCGTTTACGTGCCAACGGACCGCTGCTGCCCCGACGAACCGCTGCCGGAACGACTAGAGGTACACACGCTCGGTGAACTGGCAGCCGACGCGGAAGAACTCGCCGTTGACGGCCGAAATCGGCGCCACGTTGGTCACCTTGGCGACCACGTACATCGGCATCTTTTGCGGTCCCAAAGCGACGACGAGCGACTCGAAGTCGGGTTTGTCGGCCGTGACAAAGCAGAGCCCGCCGCAGGAGATATCGACGCACGAAACGCGATAGAAGTCGCATTTCCGCGGCAATTGGCCGCCGCAGATCGGCGCGATTTCCTGTTGGAATCGATACTGCATGCGAGGGCTCTTGCGCAGCTCCTCGACGCGCTGGCTCACTTCAACAAGATTGGCGATGGATGGAAGTGCTTCGATCATAGCGATTGCCGAATGATGTCAGGCGGGGAAACGGAAGGATGGTTCAACGGCGGTCCGGCAGTCCATCGCCGAACAGCCTATCGTCACTTGTTTGCGCGATTTGCTTATGTTGTCTGGTTGCTGTAATTGGTGCGACCGGCATTTGCCGTAAGAAGTTCGGCAGGATGCGGTTCGTCGCTTGAGCATTTTCGTCAAACAGGCTGCATCGAAGCGAGTGATTACACTAATTCGCGTCGTCGTCGCAAGCCAGAAAAATATACGTTATTTGCCTAGCGCAGTACGACTATGATCCCTTCTGAGGGGTGGGAAGGCCGTCGCGGCAGGCTTCGGGCGATCGGTTCGCAACGGATGAATCGATGCTGACGGCGAACCAGGGACGCGTGACATGGGCCGGTGCCCTGCTGCTGCGGCTTGCCGTTGGGCTGGGCGACTGACGGATCGCGTTGAGCCAGCACGGCCCGCGGCTGTTCTCGTGGGCGCCGACGGGTTTGCTCTGGAGTTGGGGGACGGATATGATGGGCTGTCGCTGTTGGTTCGCCTCGCGTTTAGGCCGTCGGCCTCTCGCCCGACGGGTCGGTTGCATCAGTTGGCTGAGTAATTGCGGGCAGCGCCATGCCGAACGGCGGTTGGCTGGCGGTCGGTGTCTTGTTTTAGATAGGGTCCATCGATGAGCAATGAGTTCGCGCGATATTTCGGCCGAAAATCGTCGGCCGAGTGCGGTGCGGTTGTCTCTCTGGCCAAGCTTGTGCGCCCAGCGGGGCGGCGGGCCGATTGGCCCTTGAATTGGGCGGGGAGGCTTGGTTGGTGGGCGTGGATATGCGCGCTGGCGGTCGTTTGCGGAATGCAGATGGCGGCGCGGGCGGGGGAACCCGAACGGCGAAATCAAGAGGCAAGAACGACGATGGTAAAGCGATTGCAGCGGTTGCCCGATCAAATCACCTTGGCCGAGTTGTCGAACGGCCTGACGGTTATCGTTCAAGAGAACCGCACGGCCCCGGTGGCGACGGTGCGGTGTTTCGTGCGCAACACCGGCAGCGCCTTCGAGGGGCGGCATTTGGGGGCCGGATTGAGCCATGTGCTGGAGCATGTGGTGGCCGGCGGCAGCACGACGAAAAGGACGGAAAAAGAGATCGAGCGATTGATCGATCGAATCGGCGGGGCGACCAACGCCTTCACCTCGGACGACCGCACCGTGTATTTCATCGATTGCCCGGCCAAAGACGTGAACTTGGCGGTGGAATTGATCGCCGATTCGATGGCGCGCTGCGCCTTTGCACCGGAGGAATTCGCCCGTGAGTTGGCCGTGGTGCGTCAGGAACTGGCCGACGGCGAGGTCGACCGCCGCCGGGTGCTCTGGAAGATGCTTCAACAGACGATCTACTTGGAACACCCGGCGCGTCATCCCGTGATCGGCTACCTCGATGTGCTCAATCGAACGACCAACGATACGATTGTGGCGTTCTATCGAGAGCGGTACGTGCCGAACAATCAAGTGTTCGTCGTGGTGGGCGACGTGGAAGCGGATGCGATCGTTGAAAACGTAGCGCGGCATTTTGAAGGAGTGCCCCGGGGCGCGGAGACATTCGTGCCGATGCCCGACGAACCTATGCAGAGCAGCCCGCGCGAGGCGATCCGCGAAATGGACGGGGCGACGTTCGACCTGGTTCTGGCTTGGCCGACGGTGCGGTTGAACGACCCGGACATGTACGCCCTCGACTTGGCGGCGGCCGTGCTGAGCGATGGCGACAGCTCGCGCCTGGTGCGACGGCTCAAGCACGAGCAACCCTTGGCGCTGGCTGTGCGCGCGGCGAGCAACACGCCCTCGTACGTGCGCGGATTTTTCATGGTTCAGGCCTCGGCCCCGCCCGACACTTGGCGCCAGGTCGAGAAGGGAATCGCCGAGGAGATCGAACGACTGCACAACGAGTTGATTACGCCGGCGGAGTTGGCCAAGGTGCGCAAGCAGATGACCGCCGGTTTGGTTTTCGCCCGACAGACGGTGAAAAGCCAGGCGATGAGCATTGGCAACGGCGTTCTGGCGGCCGGCGATCCGTTGTACGAAAGCCGCTATGTGGAACAACTCGCCAAGGTGACGGCCGAGCAGGTGCGCGACGCGGTGCGCAGGCACCTCGTTCCGCAACGGCTCAACCGAGTGGTGCTGGCGCCGCCGGGCGGCGCGGGCGCAACGGCATCGGAGGCCGCTAAGGGCGACGAATCGCCGATTCGCCGCGAGGTTTTGCCCAACGGATTGCGGGTATTGATCAAGCGCAGCGCCCACCTCCCGATGGTGAACATTCAGATGTGCGCCCTCGGCAGCGCACTGGTTGATACTCCGCAGCAGGCGGGCCGGTCGCACTTGGTGGCGGCCATGCTCGACCGCGGCACGGACAAGCACAACGCCCGAGAGATTGCCGAGTACTTCGACTCGATTGGCGGCACGTTGAATTTTAGCGCGGGTCGGTTCACCATCTCGGGCAGCGCGACCGTGTTGAAGGAAGACTTCGCCGGGGCGATGGAGATGTTCGCCGAGTGCGTCACGCGATCGACTTTTCCGGAAGACGAGTTTGCCAAGGTTCGCCAGTTGGCTTTGCGGGCGATCGAGGCTCGCCGGAACAGCCCTCAGGCGGAAGCTCAAGAGTTGTTCTTCGACCTCTTGCCGGCTGATTCGCCCTATCATGTGATTCAGGGCGGGAAGAAGGAAACCGTCGGCGCGCTGACTGCCGAGGCGTTGCGGGAGTATCGTTCGCGCTACTTTGCGCCGAACAACATGGTTGTTTCGGTGTTCGGCGACATTGATCCCGAAGAGGCGCTGGCGCTGGTGCGGCGGCAGTTCGGCGGCTTGAAGGCCGATCCGGCCGTCGGGCAATGGGACTTCCGCAGGAATAACCGCATTGCTGAAACGGTGCGCAAACGCTACACGACGGCCAAGCCGACGGGCATGGTCATTCTCGGGTACGAGGGGCCGAGTATTTTCGAAAAAGACGACTACGCCGCCATCACCCTGCTCGACGCGGTGACCTCGGGCTACTCGTACCCGGGCGGCTGGCTGCACGAAGAGTTGCGCGGCGCCGGTTTGGTGTACTGGGTTCACGCGATGCCGCTGTCGGGGCCGTCGCCCGGTTTCTTCCTGGCGATGGCGCAAACGCACCCGGGCAAGGTTGACGAGGTTGTCGAGCGCATCGAGAAGAACATCCAGCGCGCGCGTCGCGGCCAGATCTCGGAAGAGGAGTTCGAAACGGCCGTCGATATGGTGCTGTCGCTGCATGCGCATGAGAATACGACCATTTCGGAGCAGGCAAGGCAAGCGGTTCTCGACGAGTTGTACGGATTGGGCTACGACTACGACACCCGATTTCCGGAACGGATCAAGGCGGTTAAACGCGACGACCTTGCCCGGGTGGCCAATAAGTACCTGAACCATGCGATCATCTTGACGATGGCCTCGGAGCCGGCTGCTAAAGAGGCGGCTCCGGCCCAACAATAGCGTCGCCACTTGCGTTGGGCCCGATCGATCAAGCAGGGCCGCACCGGCGGCTCAGAGGCTGGCTGCGGCTGATAACTAGTGGCAGATTATCGATTTACGATTGGCGGCGCTATCGACGCGACGTCCTGCGCCCCACCGGCTTCCTTGACGCTCCGGGAAAACACTGCTAGATTGGTCCGTTTCGTTTTCCACGGGCGTGCCGGGTTTTTCGTCGACCAGCGGCCGAGTCTTCGGTCGGTCTGTCGGTCGATCCTCTGACTCAGATTATCGGAAGGCGAATTGCGCCTCGGGCGATGCGCGAACCGTGCATTGCTCGGCGGCCAACGTTCTTCCGGCGGCGCGGACGCTGTCGTGCGTTATGTCTGTGTCGGGCCGCTTTCAGGTCGGCCCCAGAAATGCGAGTGACGGCCGTGAGGCTTCGAGGGCTGTTCGGGTCATCGGTGCGATGGCAGGGAAGCCGACGGCGGCCCTCCGGTTCGATTCGTAACGTTTTGTTGACAAAGGGATGTTGAGATGGCGGAAAAGTACGTTTATTTCTTCGGGCCTGAAGGCACCGAGGGCGATGCCGGCATGAAGAATCTGCTGGGTGGCAAGGGCGCGAATTTGGCCGAAATGGCCAAACTGAATCTGCCCGTTCCCGCCGGCTTCACGATTGCGACTTCGTTTTGCAACGTTTATTTGGCCGGCGGACGCCAGTTCCCCGATTCGGTCCGCGCCGAGGTTCAAGAGGCGTTGGCCAAGGTGGAAAAGGCGATGGGCCGCAAGTTCGGCGACCCCGACAACCCATTGCTGCTCAGTTGCCGCAGCGGCGCTCGCATGTCGATGCCCGGCATGATGGAAACCGTGCTCAACGTCGGTCTGTGCACGAAGACCATTCCCGGCTTGATTCGCAAGACGGGCAACGAGCGATTCGTGTACGACGCGTACCGCCGCTTGATCATGATGTATTCGGACGTGGTCATGGAGAAGGCCGAAGACATCGAACCGGCTGAGGGCCAAGGCATTCGCGTCCAGCTTGAGCACCTGATGGCCAAGCTGAAGAAGAAGAAGGGCTACCAGGCCGACACGGACATGACGGCCGAGGACCTCAAGAAGCTTTGCAAACAGTTCAAAGACAAAGTCAAGCAGGTGCTGGGACGCGAGTTCCCCGACGATCCGCACGAGCAGCTCTGGGGCGCCATCGGCGCCGTGTTCAAAAGCTGGAACGGCCGACGCGCGGTTGCCTACCGCAAGATCGAAGGGATTCCGCACGATTGGGGCACAGCCACCAACGTGCAAAGCATGGTTTTCGGCAACTTGGGCGACAGCTCGGCGACCGGTGTGGCCTTTTCGCGCAACCCGGCCACCGGCGAGAACAAGTTCTATGGCGAGTGGTTGGTCAACGCGCAGGGTGAAGACGTGGTGGCGGGCATCCGCACTCCCAATCCGCTGAACGAGGCCACGAAGAACCCGCAAAACGAGCATTTGCTGTCGTTGGAAAAGGCCATGCCCGAGCTGTACAGACAACTCGACGGCATTCGGTTGCGGCTCGAGCAGCATTACAAAGACATGCAGGACATCGAGTTCACGATCGAAGAAGGCAAGCTGTACATGCTGCAATGCCGCAACGGCAAACGGACCGGCACGGCGGCGTTGAACATGGCGATGGACATGCTTGCCGAAGGCCTGATCGACGAGAAGACCGCCACGCTTCGCGTGTCGCCGGCGCAGCTCGACGAATTGCTGCACCCGATCATCAACCCGAGCGCGGAAAAGAAGGCTTCGCCATTCGCCAAGGGGTTGCCCGCGGGTCCCGGCGGCGCGTGCGGCAAGATTGTGTTTACGGCCGCCGACGCCGTGGAAGCCAAGGCCCGCGGCGAGCATGTGATTCTCGTTCGCGAAGAAACCAATCCGGAAGACGTCGAAGGGATGCGCGCGGCCGAGGGCATTCTGACGGCCCGCGGCGGCATGACCAGCCATGCCGCGCTGGTGGCCCGCGGTTGGGGCAAGTGCTGCATCGTCGGCGCCGGCGAGCTGAAGATCGACCTGGCCGGCCGCAAGCTTTCGGCCGGCGAAGTGAAGCTGAAAGAGGGCGATGTGATCACCCTCAACGGCACCAAAGGATTGGTGTACGAAGGCGCGCTGGAGATGATGGACGCCTCGGAAAACCCGCGTTTCCAGCAGTTCATGAAAATGGTCGACAAGTTCCGCACGTTGGGCGTGCGCACCAATGCCGATACGCCCGAAGACGCGCGGGTGGCCCGTTCGTTCGGGGCTGAGGGCATCGGCCTGTTCCGCACGGAACACATGTTCTACGGCGCCGGCAGCGATGAGGCTTTGGCCAAGCTTCGGCAACTGATCATGGTGTTGGGCGAGAAGCCCAAGTCTGCTCGCAACAAAGAGAAGGCCGAGGCCGAACGCGCCCGGCTGATCGAAAAGCGTCGCGAGGCGGCCTTCGGTCTGTTCCCGTTCGTCAAGCGCGACGTGCGGGCGACGCTGGAGGCGATGGACGGCATGCCGGTGACGATTCGGCTGCTCGACCCCCCGCTTCACGAGTTCGTTCCGCAAGACAAGGCGAAGCAGGCGGAACTGGCCGCGGCGATGGGCTTGAAGCCGGCCGAGGTGAAGAAACGCGGCGATGCGCTGCACGAAGTGAACCCGATGATGGGGCATCGCGGCGTTCGCCTTGGGATCACCTATCCCGAAGTGACCGAGATGCAAGTGCGAGCCATCTTCGAGGCTGCTGCCGAGTTGCTCAAGGAAGGCAAACAGCCGAAGCCGGAAATCATGGTGCCCGTCACCTGCACCCCGCGCGAACTGGAAGTCACCAAGCAGATCTTCGATCGCGTGGCTGCGGAAGTGAAGCAGCAGTTCGGCGTGGAAGTGAAGTGCCCGTACGGAACGATGATTGAGATTCCGCGGGCCTGCCTGGTGGCCGATCAGATGGCCAAGACGGCCGAATTCTTCTCGTTTGGCACAAACGATTTGACGCAAATGGCCTTCGGTTTCAGCCGTGACGACATCGGCGGTTTCCTCCAAGCCTATCTGGATCAGAACATCATTCCGGCCGATCCCTTCCAGACGATCGACCAGGAGGGCGTGGGCCAACTGATTCAAATGGCCGTCGAGCGCGGCCGCAAGACGCGCGGCGAGCTGAAGATCGGCATTTGCGGCGAGCAAGGCGGCGAACCGGCCAGTGTCGAGTTCTGCTTCCGCACGGGCCTGAACTACGTCAGTTGTTCGCCGTTCCGAGTGCCGATCGCTCGGCTGGCGGCTGCTCAGGCCGCCTTGAAGGCCGCGAAGAAGTAGAGGTTTGTACGCTCGCTGCGGTTTTGCTCTAAAGGGGCATCGCTGCGGAATGAGGCGTTGTTGACACCGACCGCCGGAATCGGACATTCGTCTGGTTCCGGCGGTTTTTTGTGGGCAATCCGCCTTTGGGCAAGGATTGTTTCGGGGGGCGTGTTGGCGCGCCCGGCGCGATCGCCCGCCGCGGATGAGGGGGCATTCCCTCGCTTGTCAGCCCTTTTCCTGTTGGGCAACGCAGCCGGCGCGGTCAGCGACGCCGCCCAGTTGTCGGCCGAGTTTGGCCGTGGATACAATAGAATGAACAATGTGTGCCGTCAGCGAGCCATCCTCGTGCGCCGACGTGATCGGTCAGAGTCGATAGTTGCCGTGCTGAAGTTTGTCGCCTTGTCGTCTCGACACGGCGACAGTTGACGCAAGCCATCCGTCTTGACGAAGTTGGGGTTGCCGGGCGCGTCAGGCGGGAAGAGCGAGTCTGCAACGACGACCGAGCCACCGTCGCCGCGGTTTTTGCGGGGCTTTGGGGCGGACGATCGGCTGCATTTCGATCAGCGGGATCGGAGTATCTATGGTCGCATTCATCGGTGGGCGGACTGTGTTCCGTGCGGCGATGGCGTTGTTCGTGGGGGTCGCGGCCGCAGGATTGTTGCTGCCGGCCGCCGTGCAAGCGCAGGGGATTCTTGTCGATGGCGACGGCATGTTGGTTCTGCCGCCCGATTCCGAGGCGAGCCGATTCGACGCCGACCAATTGGAACGCCGCGGCATGGATGGCCTGCGCGAAATTCTCGACGAACTGTTGCCCGACACGGCGGCCCCGGCGGTTTTGCAAACGCCCGTTTCGCAGGTGAATGATCTGATCTCGCAGTTGAGCCACGACCAATTTCGCGTTCGCCAGTCGGCTATGGAGCGATTGCGCGACGTGGGCGAAGGCGCCCGGCCGTTGTTGATGCGGGCGGCCAAAAGCGAAAACGCCGAAGTCAGTTGGCGCGCCGTGCGGATTTTGCGGGCCTGGGACGCAAGAAAGTACGCCGATAAGCCGCAGCATTTGGAGGCCTATTCGGCCTACTGCCGTTTGCTGCGGGACGAATCGCGATTGAAGGAGCTTCTGCGGCGGACGACTCAGGCCCTGGAACACGGGTTATGGGGCGAAACGCGGCAGCAGGTTCTTGTGCACAGCGCGGCTGCCTTGTTGCGCGCCGACAAAGAAGAGTACGCTGCGCCGCTGCGCCCCTTCTTGGAACGGGGCGATTTGCAGATCGCCTTGCTGGTTCTCGAAGCCGCCGGCGACGCGGTGCAAAACGTCGAGCCGGCTTCCTTCGATCGGTCGCAAGCGATGGACCTGATTGTGCGAGCGGTCGGCAGTCCGCGCGAGGAGGTGGCTGCCGTTGCGATCAATCACGCCGGGTACCTGATCGAACGATCACGAAGCGCCGACAGCCCCCTGCGCAAGGCGTTGCAGGCCGCTTTCGAAGGAACCAACGAGTCGGTGCGGTTTCAGGCGGCCTGCGTGCTGATGCAGCGGTGCAAGTTGGAGGCCGCCCGCGACTTCGTGCTGGGGCAACTGCAAGCCGGCGACCTGTCGCGGAAGTACGCGGCTCTGAACATGCTGCAATCGCAACCGCCGCGCAAGGCCGAGCCCGATCGCAAGTTGCTCGATGCCTTGCAGCCGCTTCTGAACGACGCCGACATGAACACCCGGATGATGGCCGTCAACGTGTTGAGCACCTATGCCGGACCCGAAGTCGTGCGGCGTCTGTTGCCGTTGCTGGGCGAAAAGAAGGAACGGCACATCGCCATGCACGTGGCTCAGCAACTCCGGCAGCAGCCTGACAAGAAGATGCTGCGAGCGGAGATCAAAACGGTGCTCGAAGATCCATCGAAAAAGAGCCTTCATGCGGAGTTGCAGAGCTTATTGAAACAGATCGGCGACGAGTCGGATCGTGCAGAGTCGCCGGAGGCCGCGGTTGTTCGGTGAGGTCTGCCATGACGACGCATGGGCATTTCCGTTTGGCGTTGCTTGCGCCGGCCTTGGTCGTTGCGTCACTCGGCGGCGCGGCGGGCGGCGCGGAATCGGCGCCGAGCGTTCCGCCGCCTTCTTCCGCCGGACCGGCGGCGGCCGAAGCGCCGCTGACGCGTCAGGCGTTGGAATCGTTGATGCAGGAAATGGCCGCGCGCGGGGCGAACTTTCCGCCCGAGCGGCTGTCGGCGTTGGGGCCGTCGGGCTTGCGGGCCGTGCTCGACTACGTGTTTCCCGAGACCGCGCCGGTTGATGAAGCGGAGCCCGACGACGCGACGATCACCCGCCTGCTGGCCGAAATGCGCGACGACCAATACCAAACGCGCGAGGCCGCTACGGAACGGCTGTTGAAGCTGGGCCCTTCGGCGCGGAAGACGGCGATGCGGCTTGCTCAACAAGCTGACGCGGAGGTCAGTTGGCGGGCGATTCGCGTGTTGCGCGCCTGGGACGACCAACGCCGCGACGACATGGCGCGGTACTCGGCGGCGCTGACCGTTTGCTTCGCGCAAATCAATGATCCGCCGCGGCTGGAACTGCTCGTGGACCGCATGCGGCGCGTGTTGGAGTTGGGGGGGCCGGTAGGCGGCAAAGCGAACATAATGCGCGACATGCTCCGCACGCTCTACATGGCAAAGGATGACCGCTGGCTCGATCCGTTGTCGCCCGTTTTCAAGAAAACCGGCAACCGCTCCGAACAGTTGTTGGTTCAATGGCTCAATCAAGCCATGGCCCGCGAGGCCGGCGCCGGAAGGTCGGACGGAAATCGCGCGGTGGCGACGGTTGAGATCGCGGCGGCTCGGGGCGTTCCCTCCTCCGATCCGCCTCCGCCGGTCTTTGTGCCGCGTTTGTTGATTGCTGCTCTTGAATCGGATCAGGCTCAAGTTCAACTTGCGGCTATTCAAGGTGTTCCGGCCCGGCCCGAGGGGCCCAATCTGGCCGCTCTCCGCGAGCGTTTGGAGGCGTTGTTTGCCGGTACGAACGAAACGATCAAGCTGCGTGCGGCCCGCCCGTTGATCGTTGCCTTCGGCCATGCGGACGCTTACGACTATCTGATCGAACAGGCGGCCCAGCGCGAAAACGCGAGCCGGCGGCAGGAATCGCTTTCGATCATGGCGCAGCTTGGCGCAAAGCGCGGGCCGTTGCCCGCCAAGGCGGCCGCCGCATTGCCGAAGATGCTCAAGGAGCAGGAACTTGGGCACGCGCGCGTGATGGTGGCCGGCATTTTGGGAAGCCATACGGGCAAAGAGGTTCTCGATGCGCTCATCCCGGCGCTGGCGGACAATTACCAACCGCTCGCGCAAGAGGCGGAACGTCGATTGTCGCAGTATCCGAACAAGGAAGAGCTGCTCAAGGCCCTCGATCAAGCTGCGTCCGAGAATCAGCGAGTCAAGGATGCAGTCGAGCGAATTCGGGAAACCATCACTTCAAGCGAGGCCAAAGAATGATTCGGACGACGGTGTTTGCGGCTGGCGCGCTGGCGGTGGTTGCTCTGGCGGTGCGATCGGATTACCAATGGCGGCATTTGCAGCAACAGCGTCGCGAGGCCGTCACCTTGGAGACGGATGATCCGGCATTGGCCGCTGAGGTTCGCGAAGCGATGGCCATTCGCAAGCAAGAACGGGATCAGCGTTCCGGCGGCCGTTGAGCCTGCCCGGCCGATGTCTGTTGGGGCCGAAGCGGAGTTTTGCCCGCGCTGTGCTTGCTTGAGTCGCGGTTGTCGTTGCCGGCCTGTGCCGTTACAATCGGCCCGATCGAGGCGTGCCCGCTACGCCGGTTGTCTGACAAGCTTCACGACAAACGAGGATGGAAATGGCCAGGAAGGTGATTCTCGACGTGGACCCCGGCGCCGATGATGCTTTGGCCGTGTGCGCGGCGCTGTTCGATCCGCGAGTGGAGGTGTTGGCCGTTACTGCCGTGGGCGGCAATGTCTCGCCGGAGCGCGCAACGCTGAACGTCCAGGCGATCGTCGAGCAACTCGATCCGCCCCGTTGGCCGCGGTTGGGGCAGGCTTCGCAACCCGAAGGCGGGCTGCCGGTGAAAGGACGGTTTCTTTACGGCGACGACTCGTTGGGCGCCGACGGATTCCGCGTTGCCGAGCGCCAGCATGTTCTGGCCTCCGAGAAGGTGATTTGCGAGCAGGTCCGAGCCCATCCGCACGCGGTGACGATCGTCGCCCTGGGCCCGCTTACCAACATTGCTCGGGCGATGGCGCGCGACCCGGAGTTGCCGGCCTTGGTCGGGCGGATTGTTATAGCTGGAGGCGCCTTGCACGGACCGGGCAACATCACGCCGACGGCCGAATTCAACATGTACTGCGATCCTCCGGCCGCGCAGGCGGTGTTTCGATCGCCCTCGACGAAAACCCTTGTTCCGCTCGATGTAACCAACCGCGTCACGCTCAGTTACGACGTGTTCCATCGTTTGCCGAGCGAAAACACCCGGGTGGGCCGGTTCGTTCGCGGCATATTGCCCTCGGTCTTTCGCGCCTACCGCCAGCAGTTCGGCATTGAGGGCATTCACGTTCACGACTCCGTGGCGCTCATGGCCGCGCTGAATCCCGAGTTGGTCGTCTGCCGCGAGATGGCGGGCGACGTCGAGACGATGGGTGAACTGACCACCGGAATGACTGTCTTCGACCGCCGTCGGGTGCCGACATGGCGGCACAATATGGAGGTGGTGGTCGACGCTCAGACCGACGCGCTCACGGATGCGCTTTTGCAGTCGATTGCTGCGGCCGCGGAGGCTGCCGGTTGAATCCCGGTGCGAGGAATGCAGGCACGAAACCGTCGCCAATGCAAAGCGGCTCAGTCGTCGGATTGCTCAACGATAATCGCTTCGACCGGGCATTGCGCAGCCGCATCGCGACAGGCGTCGTGTTCCTCGGCCGGAACGGCGGCGATGCGAACCACGGCGCGTCCGTCGTCTTCAGCCTCGAAAACGGCAGGACAAACCTCGATGCAAAGCCCGCAGGCGATGCACTTGTCGGCATCTACACGCGCGCGGAGTGCGCTCATCGGTTTGCTCCTTCTGTTGTTGGCGACTGATCAGTCGCGGCACCTCGTCGTCGCAACTATTGGGGCGTTGATGCGCGTTGTGGAATCGAGCCGGTTTTTCGTCGAACCGCTTTGGCGGCCGCTTCTGCCGGACACGAGGTCCAGGGGCTTCATCGCATGTTGGCAATTCCGTTCTCGAACCGGCAATCGCCTGCGGACGAAAGAAGCGGAAACGTGGAAGCAGGAAAGCGGTTCGGTATTGCACGATACGTAATTGGTCGTTTTCACGAACGGGCGGTTGCCTCAATTTGGGGGCCGTTTCAGCATGAGCAGGCTCGATACGTTCCCATTATACGGACTTGACAACAGGCTCGGCTGCGCCAAGTGCGCCCTTGGACCGATTCGCTTCGCTCACGGCCGTCTTTTTGTCTTTGCAGGGGCTATTTGTCGGCCGTTTCGGGCCGGGCGGATCGGCAAGCGAACTTGGCCATCGCCACTTGGTTGCCCATTTGGTTGAATTCGACCTTGTCCATGAAGGTGCGCATTAGAAGAATGCCTCGCCCGCTGACGCGCTCGAGGTTGGCCGGATCGGTGGGATCGGGCAAGAGTTGGGGATTGAACCCGGGGCCTTCGTCGCGGATGACGAACCGCGCTTCGGTATGTGAAAAATCGGCTTCCACCCGAAGCTGGCGCTCGGCATAGGGCGATTGATGGCGGCGAAGGACGGCCAGGGAATGGTAGGCGTCTTCATCCTCTTCGCGCATGGCCCCGCTCAATTCGAGGTTGCCGTGAAAGACCGCGTTGGTCAGCGCCTCTTGTAGGGCAATACCCACTCGTGTTCGTTCCGAATCGTCCCAGAGTTGGAAGCGATCGGATTCCTCCTGCAAACAGGCCAGCAGCGGTCCGAACAACGAGGGGTCGTTCTCCAAGACGAACTCGCGGCGGCTGCGGACCAAGTAGCGTTCGAGGCGTGCTTGGCTTTGCAGCCGGTCGGAGGCCGCCAGAACCATCTGCACGGTGTCGAGCATCTTCACGGCAAGCTTCGACTTGCTCACGTAGCTGGCCGCGCCGCGCTGTAGGGCCTCGACGGCGATCTCCTCGTTGCCCTGCGAGGTCATCAGTATGATCGGGACGCCGGGAAAGCCGCGTCGCACTTCGGCCGTCAGCTCCAGACCGTTCATGCGGGGCATGACCAGATCGGTGATCACCAGATCGGGCCGCTGCCTGCTGATCGCCGCCAGAGCGTCGAGGCCGTCGAAGGCGTAGGCGATCTCGGCGCGGGTGTCTTGGGCCACGAGCGAGCCGACCATGCAACGGTCGGTGGCCGAGTCGTCAACAATCAGGATGCGCGGCATGGCGGCGATTGGCTCTACGGGCGAGTGTTCGGTGAATCGCGTCCTTCGCTTCCGGCGCTTTCTTGGGAAGGCGACGCGCCCTCGGCGCCGATGAACTGCCGCAACGGGGGCAGCACACGACTGAGTTCCTGTTCCAACACGTCCAGCACGGCCGGGGCGCCGTCGGCCGTCCCAGACTTGCCGATATTCTCCAATTCCAACGCCCGATCGAACGCGGCTTTGGCCCCGAAGTAGCGGATGCCGCCTTTGAGCGTGTGCGCGGCCAAACGGATGCCCTTCGGATCGGCCGCCGCGACCGCCTCGCGCAGATTGGCCAACACGGTCGGGCACTCGTCAACGAACGCGGCTACGATCGATCGGAGCAGCTTCTGATCGCCCCGAACGGTGTTCAACGCGTGCGGCCAATCGATCACGTCGCCGCCCGGCAGCGGCACGTCTCGGTTCGGTTCCCGGCCGAGCACGCGGGCGATGGTCTCGAACAACTGGCGGGCCCGAATCGGCTTGGCCACATAGGCGTCCATTCCGGCGGCCAGGCAGATCTCCTCGTCGCCCTTCATGGCGTGGGCCGTCATGGCGATGATCGGCACATGACCGCCGATTCGCTCTTCGCGCCGGCGGATTTCGGCGGTCGTTTCCAGTCCGTCGCGTTCCGGCATCTGCACATCCATCAACACCAGATCGAAGCGTCGCGATTGCAGGGCCGCCAGCGCCTCGTTGCCGTTGTTGGCCACCGCCACCTCGTGCCCTTGCTGCTGCAAGAGACCCACGGCCAACCGTTGGTTGACGACGCTGTCCTCAGCCAGCAGGATGCGCAAGGGAGGCAGCCGCGGCAGCGAATCGGCCGCAGCCGAGCGGACTGCGTCTTCGGCCGTCTCGGCCGCGGGCATCAGGGCTCCGACAATCGCGTCGAACAACTCCGATTGTTTGATCGGTTTGATCAAGTGGCGAGCGATCGACAGTTCTTCGCAGCGGGCCAAGTCGTCGCGGTGATCGCCCGAGGTGAGCATCATGATCGTCGCGCCCTGGGCCACGCCGCGCCGTCGCATCTCTTCGACCAACGCGAATCCGTCGCGCCCGGGCATGTGGGCGTCGGTGAGGATCAGCCGGAAGGGATCGCCCGCGGCGTCCGCCGACGCGATGGCCGCAAGCGCTTCGTCGGCGCTGGCGGCCGTGGCGGCGCGCATCCGCCAGTTGCGAACGATCTCTGCCAAGATCAGGCGGTTCGTGGCATTGTCGTCCACGATCAGCACCTTGAGCCCTTCCAGGGAAGGGACGATTCCGCGGTCGGGCTCGCGCACTTCTTCGTAACGGACGGTGAACGCGGCCGTGAAGTGGAAGGTGCTGCCTTGGCCCACGCGGCTGTCGACCCAAATGCGGCCTCCCATGCTTTCCACCAGCCGCGAGGAAATGGTCAACCCCAGCCCGGTGCCGCCGAAACGTCGCGTCGTCGAAGTGTCGGCCTGTTCGAACGCTTGGAAGATGCGAGAGATTTTTTCAGGCGGGATTCCGATGCCCGTATCGCGCACGGCGAAATGCAGTTCGATTTCGTCGCCCCGCCGGGCGGCGCACTCGACGGAAACCACCACTTCGCCGCGCTGGGTGAACTTGATCGCGTTTCCCACGAGGTTCACGATGATCTGACGCAAACGACCCACGTCGCCGACTAAGCCGTCGGGAACGTCGGGCGCGATCTCGTAGGCGAGCTCCAATCCTTTTGTGTGGGCGCGCAGGCCGAGGAACTTCATCGTGTCGCCGAGCCGTTCGCGCAGGGCGAACTCGGCGTGTTCCAGCCGCAGCTTGCCGGCCTCGATTTTCGAGAAATCGAGAATGTCGTTGATCACTCCCAGCAAGGCTTCGCCCGACTCGCACACCATGCGCAGGTATTCCCGCTGCCCCGGGGTCAGTTGCATGTCGAGCAACAGTTCGGTCATGCCGATAATGGCGTTTAGCGGGGTGCGGATTTCGTGGCTCATGTTCGCCAAGAAGTCGCTCTTGGCGCGGCTGGCGGCCTCGGCGGCCTCTTTGGCTTGTCGCAGGGCCTCGGCCGCTTGTTTTTGCACGGTGATGTCGCGCGAAATGCCGAAGGTGCCCATGATCCGCCCTTCCGGATCGAGCAGCGGCAATTTGGTGGTGGAGACCCAAGTGATGCTGCCGTTGGGCCACGTCTCCTTTTCCTCGAATCCGATCATCGCCTGACCGGTGGCCATTACGCGTTGCTCGTCGTCGAAGGCCTGTTGAGCGTGTTCGCGCGTGAAGAAGTCGAAATCGCTCTTGCCCAGCGCTTCGGAGGGTTCGTTCAGGCCGAAACGGCGGGCCAGCGCCGTGTTGATTCGCAAGAACCGGCCCTGACGATCTTTGAAGAAGATGTGGTCGGGCACATGATCCATCAGCGAATTGAGAAGATAACGCTCGCGTTCGAAGGCCAGTTCCGCGCGCCGCCGAGCGGTCACGTCCCAGAAGATGGCTTGGGTTCCGATGATCGCGCCCGACGCGTCGAAAACCGGCGACTTGAGCACTTCGACGTAATGCGTTTCCCCGTCCTGTTCGTTCTGTTCGACGTCTTCGAACACTTGTCCGGTCGAGATCACGCGGCGGTCGTCGCGCTGGTACTTCTCGGCCATGGCGCGCGGATAGAAATCGAAATCCGTCTTCCCGGCGATTTCCTCCCAGGTGCGGCCCAGCAGGTCGCAAAACAGCTTGTTGGCGAAGGTGAACCGTCCTTGAAGGTCCTTGCGCAACAGATAGACCGGCAGGGCGTCGACCAGCGACGAGTATAGGGCCTGAGAATCGCGCAAGTGGGATTGGGTTCGCGCATGTTCAGCCACTTCATGCTGCAATTCGCGGGTCCGGCGGGCGACCTGGGCGCGGATGCGGTCGGCGCGGCCGACAAGCGATCCGACCAGGCCGACGACCAAACCGGTAAGCACGAGTCCGCCGAGCAACGCCAGCGGCGGAAGCCACGTTCGTTGCGCGGCGATGTACTCCGGTGAAGCCAGCACCTCGACGCTCCATTGATGGCCGGGCAAGTCGAGCACCGTGCGGCGGAAACTCGGCGGCGCATCGGCGCCGCGGTTCTCGGCCGGCGTCAAAGCGGCCGTATCGCCTTGCGGAAGGCGGCCCCCGGCCAGCGCGGCCAAGCACCGGACGTCGCCTGAGGCGAACGATTCGAACAAACAAATGCGGAAATGCTCGTGATTCGTGCCGCTACAGGCCTCGCTGAGCAGTTCGTCAAGCCGTCCGACTACGACTGACACGCCCTCGAGGCTTTGTCGCCGCTGTTCGGCAGTGGACTTTGGACCGTCCGTGCGATAGACGGGCGCGACAAAGATGCAATCGAACGCGGCCGCATCGCTGCGCCCCAGCGAAAGCCCTCCGAGGCAATCGATGCGCTGATGTGCTGCTGCGCGATCGACCGTCTCGGCAATCAACGGATGGCTCGAAAGGTCGAGCCCGGCCGTTATGCCCTCGGTCCGATGCGATTCCACGAAGAACAAGGGAAAATGATCGTGGTGCGGGGAACGGCCGCGGTTGACCGCCGGGCGGGCGCCCGGCAAAGGCATGGGATGAACGTCGTACCCGTCGAAACCAAACGCCGCTGCCTCGGCACGGTGCGCGTCAACTTGATCGGACGGGACGCACGGCGCCCAGCAGAAGGCCACCAATGCGCGGTGCCCGGCCAAAATGGCGCGGGCGAAGGTGCGAAATTCACCGGGTTCGACCCTCTCAGAGGCGTCGAAAAACGCCTTGAGCGAAGCTACCGTATGGCTGCCGGCATTCAGTTCGCTTTCGACTCGGGCGGCCAACCGCGCCGCATCGAGTTCGAAACGCCCTGCGGCAATTCGATGTTCGCGTTCGGCCAAGCTTCGATAGATTGCCCAAGAGGTGATCAGGCCGGCCGTAACGATAACGGCCAACGAGATTCCGTGACGCAGCAATCCGTGTCGCTCGACGCCGACCATGAGCATGACTCCGCCGGGCTATTGTAGCCCGAGGGCCAGGAGTACGTCCACACTTTCGATCGCTTGTCGGGCTCCTGAAACGGGTGAGAAGATGATATGTTATGCGCTGCCGCGTGTCGCGGGGATGTGTGGGAGTCCGGTGGAAGCTGCAACGATGTTCTTGGGAATTGAAATCGGCGGCACCAAGCTGCAAGTTGGCGTCGGATTGGGCGACGGGAGCGCGTTGGTCGCTTTGGAACGCCGCGAAGTTGACCGTGCGGCCGGCGCGGCCGGGATTCGTCGGCAGATCGAAGCCCTGTCGGCCCCTTTGATCGCTCGGCACCGTCCGCAGGCCGTGGGGATTGGTTTTGGCGGTCCAGTCGATCGGTTGGCCGGGCGGACATTGAAGAGCCATCAAATCGACGGCTGGACGGACTACCCGCTGGCCGACTGGTGCCGGCAGGTTCTGGGACTGCCCGCCAAGATCGGCAACGATGCGGACTTGGCCGGATTGGCCGAGGCTCGCTTCGGCGCCGGCCGCGGGCGCCGCGTGGTTTTCTACACGACCGTGGGCAGCGGCATCGGCGGGGCGCTGGTGCTCGATGGGCAGGTTTTTTTGGGCGGGGCGGGCATCGCTTCCGAGATTGGGCACTTGCGGCCTGGGCTGCATGCGGATCGGCCGGAACTGACCGTCGAATCGCTGGCCAGCGGTTGGGGGATGGCGGCTGCGCTTCAGGCCCAACTGACTGAGCCGATCAGTCGTCCGCTGGAGCCGTTTTTGTCGGGCGGACCGCCGGGGGACGAAGCAGACGTGCGCCGCCGCCTGTTGGCGGCCGACGAGGCCGACGCCGAGTCGGGCGAGGACTTGCGGCAGCGCTGCGGCGGCAATCTCGACCTGCTCACCACCAAGATCATTGCCGAAGCGGCTGAGGATGGCAACCGGCTGGCCGAGGCCGCATTTCGGCAGGCCGCGCGCGCGCTGGGATGGGCCCTGGGGCAGATGATTACGCTTTTGTCGCCCGAGGCGGTCGTTATCGGAGGCGGCGTGCCGTTGGCCGGCGAAAATCTTTTTTGGGCCCCGCTTCGCGAGGAAGTCAACCGCTACGTGTTCCCTCCGCTGCGCGGCACGTTTCGGCTTCTGCCCGCCGGTTTGGGCGAGGAAGTGGTGGTTCACGGCGCCTTGGCTCTGGCGGCCGAACGGTGATGCCTGTTGTTGGACGCTGCGAGAAAAGACCGCCACTGACGGATAGCCGCCGACCGAGAAATCGGCATGGGCTGCCCGACGGGCGTTTCGGCGAACTCGAATGACGACGAAGGACTCCAGCCGCCGGTCGTATTTGTTTTGGCTGCGGACGCCGGACCGCGCTGCGGTGGTCGATCCGCAGCGCCGGATCGCCGCTTGTTTGCTTGGTTATTCGACGCTGTTGTTGGTCTTCTGGATCGTGCTGGTCGTGCAACAGCGCGTTTGGGGCGAGGCCTATCGCGCCGAGGCGACGCGCCCGCAGCGTCGCGTTGAATCGGTTGTCGCCCCGCGCGGCCGAATCTATTCGGCCGACGGCCAGTTGATGGCCGATCATCGGCAAAGTGTCGCCCTGGCCGTTCACTATCGTTTTTTCGAAGATCCGCCCGATCGGGGTTGGTTGCGGCGTCAGGCGCGCGGGCGGCTCGACCGCCGTTATCGGAGCGATCCGATTCGGCTGGAGCAGGCGGAACGCGAGTTCTTGCAGTGGCGCGAAGCTCAGACGGCCAAACTGGCCGAGTTGTGCGGCATGTCGCCGGAAGCCTGGAAGCAGAGAACCGCTGCAATTCAATCGCGCATCGAGCGAATTGCCGATCGCGTTGAACATCGTTCCAGCCGTCGTTCCGCGGAAGGGGGAGGCGAGCCGCAAGATTCAAAGCCGTCGCTTACCGGTTTTCTCGCGAGGATTGTCGATGCGGTGCGGTCTGCGGGCGAAGCGGCCGGGGGGCCTCCGATCGTTGTGGCTGAACAGCGTCAGCACCACATTGTCGTCGACGATCTTTCCAGCGAGGCGGTCGAGACGATTCGCCGCGAGTTCGGAAGCGTTCCGTCCATTCGGTTGATCGAACGAACCAAGCGATTCTATCCGCAGGGAGCGACGGCGTCGCATCTGATCGGCTATTTGGGCGCGACCAGCCCGGAACAAACTGGCGAACTGAATGAGCGATGGATGCGGACGTTTGGTGATCGGGCGGCATGCGACGGCGACGAGCATGTTGTTCGGGATGCGGGCGGCCAGGCAACGGACTGGTTGGGTTCAACGTTCGATGACGAAGAAGCGATGGCGCTGCGGGATCAGGCGGAGTATCAGGCCGAGGATTGGGCCGGCGCGGTTGGAATCGAGCGACAGTATGAAATCGAGTTGCGCGGCCGGCGCGGCCGGCGAATGATCTATCCGTCTGCAGGCGGCCGGGTGTTAGCGGCATTCGATGCCCCGCCGCCGACGCCTGGGCGCGACTTGGTATTGACCGTTGATTTACGGCTGCAACGTCAGGCTGAGGAATTGCTCGACGCCGCGTTGCAAAGAGCGGAGGTGTTCGAGACCTCTGCGCCGCGAGGCGGCGCGATCGTTGTACTCGATGCGGCGACCGGCGGCGTTGTGGTTGCCGCGTCGTCGCCCCGTTACGATCCCAACGTGTTCCTGTCGGCCGATCGTACGGATGCGGCGCGACTGTTGGCCGATCCTTCTCGCCCGCTATTCGATCGCGCCGTGCAGATGGCGTTGCCCCCCGGGTCGGCCTTCAAAGTGGTTTCGGCCGTTGCCTTGTTGCACTGCCGCGGTTTCGATCCGGATCGGCCCTTTGTGTGCCGGGGCTATCTCGAACAGGCCGATCGCCAACGCTGCGAACTTTTCGTCCGATCCGGACGTGGGCACGGTGCTATGACTCTTAGCGACGCGCTGACCGAGAGTTGCAACGTCTTCTTTTTCCATCACGTCGGCGCGATGGGCGCAGAAGACTTGCTGCTTTGGGCGCATCGCTTGGGATTGGGAAGCCGCACAGGCATCGATTTGCCGGCCGAAGGGGTCGGCTCGGTTCCCAAGCCGGACCTCGCAGCACGAGGCGATTTCGAGTTGATCTCTCAGTCGGAAACTTGGAATCTTGCCATCGGACAAGGAACACTGACCGCCACGCCGTTGCAAATGGCCGTGGTGATGGCTGCCGTGGCGAACGGCGGCAGGCGGGTGCAGCCGCATCTTCTAGCAGGCGAGATGCTGACGGCTGGCGGCAGGGCCAAGTTGCCAAGCTCATCGAAGGCACAAGACTTGGCTGCCGCGCAAGGGCCGCTGGGCTGCGCACCGCTATGGACGGCCCCGATGCCGAACCCAATCGAAGGGATCCGTCCCGAGTCGCTCAAAACGCTGCGCGAGGGATTGAAACGAGCGGTGGCCGATGAGAACGGAACGGCCCACTCAACCGTTTATTGCGAGCTGGTTGAGATCGCCGGCAAGACGGGCACGGCGGAAAGTGGCCTGGGCCGGCCGTCGCACGCATGGTTTGTCGGCTATGTTCCGGCCGATCGACCGCGGTTTGCGTTCTCGGTGGCCATTGAGCATGGGGGCAGCGGAGCGTTGGCGGCCGGTCCGGTGGCCAAAAGGCTGGTCATGGCGTTGCAGCGTCTCGGCATGTTAGATTAGCGGCGCAGCGTTGCCCCTGGGGCGATTTTCGCAACGAGGCCGCTCGGCGCGGGCGGACTCGTTGGAGATGACGGATGCTCGCTGCCAGGTCGTGCAGTTGGAAATCGATCAACTCGAACGTCGTGATGGGGGTGCCATGATTCTTCGCCTTCTGCTTCAGATGTTGGTTGTTTCGGTGTTGGTTTTGGGAACGGCGCACGCTGCTGATCCGGCCGTCGCACCGCCCGTGTCGGTTTCGCCATCGGTTGAGCGGACGGTTTCGGCCGTCGAGGCGCCGGTGGCGCCGACCGACTGTGGGGAGGCCGCTCATCCCGACTTTCCCGAAGCCAAGCCAGTGCCTCGCACGCAAGTAATTCCTCTTCCCGATGGCAAAGCCTCGTTTCGGTTCGACGGTCGGGAACTGACCTGCTACCATTTTGGCGACTCGCTGCGACGCCCGTTTCTGTACCCGTTGGTCGGCCCGGAAGGGCATTGTTTGACGAGGATGGGGCATCCGCGCGACCCGTTCGGCCATAGCCATCACAATTCGGTGTGGATTTCGCATCAGAACGTGGCGGGCATTGATTTCTGGGCCGACCGGCTGGGGACGGGGGCCGAACCGGGCCGGATTGTCCATCAGCGGTTTGAACGGCTGGAAGACGGCAACCAGTCTGCTTGGCTCTTGGCGACCAATCATTGGATCGGCAGCGACGGCAAGTGCCTTTTGGTCGAACGCCGCCGGATTGAGGCGATGGCGCCGAAGGAATCGGATTGGCTCTTGCTGATCGACCTTCAATTCGAATCGCCCGGCGCCGAACCGGTGATAATCAATCAAAATCCTTTCGGCGTGATCGGCGTCCGCATGGCGAAGACCATCGGCGTGGCCGATGGCGGCGGCCGAATTCTCAATAGCGAAGGCCAACGCAACGAGCCCGAGGTCTTCCGAAAGCCGGCCCGATGGTGCGACTATTCCGGCCCGCTCACGAATCGGTTGTCTGGGGGAATCACGCTGCTCGATCACCCGAAGAATCTCAATCATCCGGCGGCGTTTCATGTTCGGAACGACGGTTGGATGGGAGCATGCCTGACGTTGGATCGGCCGGTCAGCGTCGCCCCGAATCAACCGTTGCGGCTGCGCTACGGGCTGTGGATGCACGCGGGCGCGTCGTCGAGCGAACAGATCGATGCCCAGTGGAAGGCCTTCAGCGAGTGGGATCTGCCCTCGCTGGATTTGCCGCGCAAGAAGCCTTGACGCTCGGCAGATGGCGGATGAACCGGCGGCCCTGTCGTCGTCCCGACGACAGGGCCGCCCGAAAAACCGCTACCCCGCGCGGCTCTCGGGCGCCATCTCGCACTTGGCCATAATCGCTTCGATCAGCAGTTCGTCGGTCAGTCCGGTGGCCGTCGGTCGGGCGGTCGCCGGTTTTTGCGCGGGGCTGCGATCGGCCTGAAGCGGTTGGCGGCGGGCGGTCCATGCGTCGGGTGCGGTCAGCCCCGTCAGCGATCGTTCGATGGCCGAGAGCTTCCGCAGCCAGCGCTTGCGCTCGTGAGCAAATGCGTTCTTTTGACGTTTGATCTCGCGGGCGAGTTCGCGGGCGCGCAACCTCGCGGCGGCAAGCTCGGCTGCGGTGCCGCAGCGATCGCGTTCGAGGATCAGCACCTGTTCGGCCAGCGCCCTGAGGCGTCGGCGATACGAGTCCGACGACGCCTCGCCATGCGCCGCCGAGTCGGATTCAGACTGTTCGTCGGGCTGTTCCGAACTGAGCCGAAGGGCCGCGTCGCCGGCGGAGAAGACCGTTGCGCGCCGAAGCTCTCCTTCGAACCGGTCGCACAGCGTCTCTAATCGCGCGACCAAATCGGAACCTTCCGAGGATCGAGCGGCCGATTCGCCTTCGGTCGCAATCTCGGCTGCGAGTCGAGGCTGATCGGATTGGGATCCATTCGGCAGCGCCGCCGCTGGCGATGCCGCGTGGGCCGAATGTGCCTCTTGCAGGATGGTTTGCAAACGATCGAGCTCGGCCATTTCGGCGTCGAGGAACCGGGCAGTTTCCGCGGAGCACGCCTGAAGTTCATCGCAGGCGGCCTCGAAACCGTCCCAGTCAGACAACGGCGCAAGCAAACCGAGAGACACTGCGAAGTCCTTGTTGGTTGAGGACAAGGTGTCGGATGAGATGTCAGACTCCGCAACTCAAACTTATCGCGCGAAGCGGCCGAATGCCGCCTTTGCCGGCGAACAAATCCGCTGGCCGTCGCGTTTTGGCCGAAGCGGCCGCGGTGCAACCGTCATCTTCGATAGAACGTGCACATCCGGGCGTGTATGACCTCTGACGACGCGGGCGATGCTACGGCCCGTCGCGGCCGAGGCCGCGCTTGGCCGCCGCATCGATCGCTCGCTGACGCAGACGCCCGAGCAAGTCAACACATGCCTCGGAAAAGGGAACTGCGGCGCCGGCGGGCGGTGGTGGGCCGAAGCGCCGCACGATCTCCGCTGCAAGTCGGTCGAGCCCGATCGCCTCTCGGGCACTGACAAGAATCGGATTCGATTGCGCAACCCACCGCGGCTGAGAAGCCGGCGGGAGGTCGCATTTGTTGAGAACGCAAACGGCATCTGGTCGCCGATCAATCAACCGAGCCTCTTCGACCGCAGCCGTGCGGCTTCCGTCGAGCACAAGCACCATAACATCGGCCGAGAGGGCGGCGGCCTCGGCCAGGGCCACGCCGGCCTGCTCAATCGCATCGACGCTTGAGTGTATTCCAGCCGTATCGCACAATTCGACAGGCCAGCCGTCCAACGAAGTTTCGAACGCGACCAAGTCGCGCGTGGTTCCCGGAGCGGCGTGAACAATTGCGCGAGAAAAACCGGCCATGGCGTTCAATAGGCTGCTTTTGCCCACATTCGGCCGACCGATCAACGCGACGCGCCACGGCTGGGTGAGGCGACGGCCGAAACGGGCGCGGCCGGAGATCTCGTCGCACCGCCGAACGGCTGCGGCGGGATCGGCGTCGATCAACTCTTCGATTTCACCGATTGCTCGGGCGAACGCGCCGGCATACTGGTCGAGCAAGACTGCCGCGCAGCGTTCGGTGCGAGCCCGGCTCAGGCCGATCAGCGCCTCCGCTTGCACCGGCGCGGCAACGTGCCGGGCAACCCATTGATCCCAAGGAATCGTCTGACCGCCACGGCCGATCAGACGCTCGATGCAATACTCCACCGGCACGGGACCGCCGTGGCAATCGATCTTGAATTGGTCGTCGCTTCGACGAACGACGACGATCTCCTCGCCGTCGGGCCCCAGCCTTCCCAAGGTGGGCCGCCAAAGCGGCAACTGATCGGCTGGGCGGCCGGCCAGACGCACTTCGGCGGCCAATGCGGCGGCTGCCCCGGGCCCTTCAACCGCCAAGCTTGCAACTGCGCCTCGTCCGGCGGGTGTCAAACGACTCACAATGAACGAACCCGACTGCATGCAGAGAAGTCCAAGCAACGACTGAACTGCCGAAGTTGTGCGACATTCAGCGGAAGTACCGGTTCCAAACGGGCGAAGAGTCGCGGTTCCCAGTGCGACCAAAGCCGACCAACAAGTGCAATCTAAACCAAGTTGTCTGTCGGTGGAAGCGAGTCTGCATTCCGGGCAGACGCTAGTGTTGGGCGTTCGCCGTCGGCCGATTCGGGCCAATGGCCGCGGATTGCAGTCGGCAAGACCAAGGGCGACAATGCGTGCCAGTGCCGGACGAATATTCGCGTCAGTATGTGTGCCGGAGCCGGCAAGGCCGCACCAAGCGAAGTCGAACGCCGGAGCAGGCCGCCACAATCAGTGAAGCTCACAACAGCGAGGATCGGCTGGATATTCAGCACGGACGCCGCGCAAAGCGGTCTTCTCGCCGCGACGGCGCGCGCCGACCGCAATAGAAAGACGATGAAATGCCGTTGATCATCGGGGTGGATGAGGCAGGCTACGGCCCGAACTTGGGGCCGCTGGTGATCGCGGCCTCGGCATGGCGCGTCGCTGACGAACAGATGCCGGCCTCGCACGACTCGCTTTCGGCGATCAAGGAGTGTCTTCTTTGCGAGCGCTCCGGGCTGGGGAAGACTCAACGGATTGGGGCCGGCGCAGCCGAAGGGCCTTGGATCGCTGATTCAAAAATTGTTTATCGCAGCGGCGGTTTGGCGGCGTTGGAGCGCACGGTTCTGGCTGCGATGCTCGTTGCGCTCGACAACATGGGGAGCGACTTGCTGAACGAACCTGATAACACGGGCGGCAAGATGCGCGAATCGACAGGCGGCGACGCTTCTCCCGCCTCTCCCCTGCCGCGCTCGGCGGCCGCATTATGCCGCACCTTGGCCGGGCGTCATGCCGCCGGCTGGATCGCAGACCGAGCGAACGGGGCGATCGATCTACCCTTGCCTCGCGAGGCGACGTTGGATGAGATCGATCGGACGGCGGCGGCTTGGCGGGCGAAGACCGATCGCACGCCGTTGGAACTGTTGGGGCTTGTTGCCCGGCCCATATTCCCGGCGGAATTCAATCGGCTGCTCGATCAGCGTCAACGCAAAAGCGATTTGCTCTCGCAGGCTTCGCTCGAGTTGGTCTTCGGCTTGATCGAACGGGTGCGAAAACTCGGCGGGGTGGCGGAATCGCTGACCGTTTTCTGCGACAAACACGGCGGACGAAATCGATACGCGGCTCAACTCAGCGAGGCCTCGGGCGGCATGCTGTTCTTGCCGATCGAGGAGTCGCGCGATTCAAGCCGCTACCAAGGGCATTGCCTTGGTCGGTCCATGGAATGGCTGTTTCTGAGCAAGGCCGAACGTTTTATTCCGGTGGCGCTGGCGTCGATGACCGCCAAGTACCTTCGAGAACTGGCGATGGAGGCGTTCAATCGGTATTGGATCGGTCGCGTCGGGGGACTTCGCGCGACGGCGGGTTATCCGGTTGATGCGCGGCGTTTCCTGGCGGAAACTGAGGCGGCCCGCCGGGCCGAGGCGATGCCGCTTAGCGACTTCTGGCGGAACAAGTAGCCTGCGGCCTGCCCGGCCGCGGACGACACTATTTCACCACGAAGTTGATCAACCGGCCCGGAACGACGATCGTCTTCACTACGGTCTTGCCGGCAAGCCATTCGGCAACTCGGGCGTCGGCCTTGGCGGCGGCCTCGATGGCGGCGTTGTCGGCTTCAGCCGGAAGCGAGACCTTGCCGCGGAGTTTGCCGTTAACTTGGATGGGCACTTCGATCGTTTCTTCCTTGATCAACGATTCGTCGTACTCGGGCCACGGTTCGTAGGCCAGAGTTTGCCGCCGGCCCAGAGCGGCCCACAGTTCTTCAGCGATGTGCGGCGCCATCGGGGCCAAAAGAAGGACGAACCGCTCCATTGCCCTGCGCGGCCGCTGGCTTTCGCGGAGAAAGAAGTTGGTGAACTCCATCATTCGCGCGATCGCTGTGTTGAACGAGAGCGACTCGATGTCTTTGGTCACCGCTTTGATCGTGCGGTGCAACACGCGGTTCTGCGCGGCCGTCGGCGGGCAATCGACCACCGCCTCGTTCAACTGCATCGACTCGCTGCGTTCGTCGACGATCATGCGCCAGGCGCGGTCGAGGAACCCGCGCACGCCGGCTACGCCGTCGGCGCTCCACGGCTTGGTCGCTTCCAAGGGGCCCATGAACATTTCGTACAACCGCAGCGAATCGGCGCCGTGCCGGCGGACGACGTCGTCGGGATTGACCACGTTGCCGCGGCTCTTCCCCATCTTCTCGTTCTTCTCGCCGAGAATCATTCCCAGATTCACCAGCCGTTGAAACGGCTCGGGCGTGCCGACATAGCCGCGGTCGTAAAGCACCTTGTGCCAGAACCTCGCATACAACAGGTGCAGCACGGCGTGTTCGGCGCCGCCAACGTAAAGGTCAACAGGCATCCATGCCCGTTCCACTTCCCGATCGACCAGAGCCTGCGTGTTCTTCGGATCGAGAAACCGCAGATAGTACCAGCACGACCCCGCCCATTGCGGCATGGTGTTCGTTTCGCGCTTGTAGCGTTTGCCGTTCCGCTCGACAAAGAGCCAATCGGCGGGCGCTTTCTCCAGCGGAGGTTCGGGCGAGTCGTGCCGAGCGTCGAAGGTCATGGCGGCAGGCAGATCGACGGGCAGATCGCCGGGTTCCAGGGCGACAACAACCCCGGTTGGTTGCCCGGCGGCGTCCAGTTCGTGAAGCAGCGGGAACGGCTCGCCCCAAAAGTGCTGACGGCTGAAAAGCCAATCGCGGAGTTTGTAGTTGACCGCGGCGCGGGCGACGCCGGCGCCGGCCAGATCGGCCGTGATGCGTTGTTTGAACTGGGCGGTCGGCATCCCAGTGTAGTCGCCCGAATTGATCGCTTGGCCGTCGGCAATGAAGGCCGCCTCGCACCGCAGCAGCTTCTCGCGCGCCTCGCCGCCCGATGGTCCCGGATCGACCACCGGAACGATCGGCAGGCCGAACTCGCGGGCGAACTCGAAGTCGCGGGTGTCGTGGGCGGGCACGGCCATGATCGCCCCGGTGCCATAGCTGATCAAAACATAGTCGGCCACCCAAATCGGAATGGCTTGTCCGTTGACCGGATTGACGGCGTAGGAGCCGGTGAAAACCCCCGTCTTGTCCTTGGCCAGATCGGTGCGATCCAGGTCGCTTTTGCGCGACGCCGCTTGACAATAGGCTTTGACGGCGGCCGCTTGTTCCGGCGCGGTGAGCCGTGGCACGAAGGGGTGTTCCGGCGCGATCACCATGTACGTGGCGCCGAACAGCGTGTCGGGGCGGGTCGTGTAAATGCGCAGCACCTCGCCGCCGGGGCGTTTCGGATAACCGGCGGCCTTGCGGGCGGCGCTCCATTGTTCGAAGGCGGCGCGCACTGCCGGCTGTGGGCGGCGTCCGGCGGCGACCGTGTCCGGCAAACCACTCGCCGGTGCGGCGGAATCGGGGTGGCCCGGTTGGTGGGGCAGCAGGTCGGCCTCGCCGATCGGGCGATCGACGCCAATGAAGAAATCGACCTCGGCCCCGGTGCTTCGGCCAATCCAGTTGCGTTGCAGCAGCTTGATGCTCTCGGGCCAATCGAGCCCGTCAAGATCGCTTTCCAGCCGATCGGCGTAGGCGGTGATGCGCAGCATCCATTGACGCAACGGGATGCGCACCACCGGATGCCCGCCCCGCTCGCTCAGGCCGCCGACCACTTCCTCGTTGGCCAGCACGGTGCCCAGCGCCGGGCACCAGTTGACCGGCGCTTCCAACTGATAGGCGAGCCGATGCTCGTCGCGAAAGCGGGCGACAGCCGCCCCGCCTTGGGCGGCCACTTCGGCGGGAATGGCCAGTTCCGCGATGGGGCGGCCGCGCTGTTGCTGGGGATCGAACCAAGTGTCGTAAAGCACCAGAAAGATGAATTGAGTCCAGCGGAAATAGTCGACGTCGGTGGTCGCCAACTCGCGCTGCCAATCGTAGCTGAAGCCGAGCATCTTCAGTTGGCGGCGGAAGTTGGCAATGTTCTTCTCGGTGGTTGCGCGCGGGTGGGCGCCCGTCTTCTTCGCGTGCTGTTCGGCGGGCAGGCCGAACGCGTCCCAGCCCATCGGGTGCATCACGCTGTAGCCGCGCATGCGGTGGTATCGGGCAACGATGTCGGTGGCCGTGTAGCCCTCGGGATGCCCGACATGCAATCCATCGCCGCTGGGATAAGGGAACATGTCGAGCACGTAGAGCTTTTTGCCTTTCGGCAGGCGGGGCGCGGCAAACACACGGTTTGTTTCCCAGTGCTGCTGCCACTTTGGCTCAATCTCGGCAGGAAGATAGCGGGGCATGGCTCGATTCCCAAACAGGCGCGCCGGGGGCGAAGAACCGCACCCCGGTCGAATCGGAAACTGCGTCTGGCATACGAACGCCGTCGCACGTCGGCGTCGCCAACGAACGAGCGAGTTGCGAGAACGCGACAAAGGAACCGATTCTAAATAAAACCCCGGGAAACCGGAAGCGCCCCGAGACCTCGGTATTCTCATTTGACGTCGATCGCCGAGGGCGGCGCTCGGCTGCCCGGCGCGACGGAACCGGCAGGACGTGGCGACGCAACCTTCAATCAGAACGGCCGAGAAGAGCAAATGGCCTACAGGTCCGATGCGCGCTGCAAGCCGGCCCGTCGCGTTTGCGGCCGCTTTGCGGCGAGCGAGTTCCTTTTCGACGAATCAGAGGCAACGACGGGCCGCTCCCTGTGCTGAGATGCTGCCATGGCACAGCGTCTTCGCTGCGCCGTTCGCCCAAGCGGCGATGCCCGACGAGCCGAGTGATTGCCGGCCATGGACAGGTTGTGGCCGCGGCCAATTACATCGAACCGCGTGAACGCGGCACAGAATGACCGCTTCCGACGATCTGTCGCGAACGACAAATTCGGCGACCAGCGTGTCTATTTCGCCGACCGCCCGCCGAATCATTCCGGTCGTTCAAAGAAGATCCGCTCCGGGAAGTGCCGTTCGGCGGCCACGCCGAATTCGTCGCGACGCCGGCGTTTTCCCACCGAGTGCCAAGGCGTCACGTGGGCCAACTCCGGCATGAGCTCTTTGAGTTGCTCAACCAGAGTTTGGGCCATGCGGCGAACGCTGACCTGATGGGCGTTTTCCGAGATGGCCAGGGCCGTCTTCATGATGCGGACCATCTGCGCGCGTCGCAGCACCGGCGCGGCCAACGGCTCTTCGGAATCGACCAGAAGCTCCGCAATCGGAACTTCAAGCGCCTGTTGCCATTGATAAAGCTCGCTGAGCAACAGGTCTGTCGAGGGCAACTCGTGCAACCGCACGGTCGCTAAATCGAGCCGCAGCTTCCGCGCGATCGTTCGCCGCGACATCCCTTGCGCCCGGCGAACGGCGGCGACGCGGTGCAGAGCTTTACGGTGGTCGCGCGGTCCGTCCGCGTCGCCCGGCCCCTGCTCCTCGCATCGGACAAGGCTCATGGCGTCCCCTTCATCAACCAAGAAGCCCCCTTGCCCTATTCTGGCCACGCACGAACTTTGCCGTTCCCCGCGGCCAAGAAGCGCGCTTCGGCCGAATCAGTGGTGTGAATACACCAGAGACCGACGAGCGAACCCGAGCGATCGTCCGAAGGCCGCTGCCCGAACGCCTTCAGCCGGAGTTGCGGCTCGCTGGCTTCGCGCCGCAATTTCTCGGATACTAATCTAAATGTATTCACACTAAGGCCGAACGGCAAGTGGTCAAGTCTGAGCCCCTTCGATTTTCCCGCAACTTCGCGGCGGTGCGCAAAAGATGCCAACCGCGATTTCGCTGGTCATCAATCAGCGTGTTTCTCAAATGTAAACGTTGGATAAATGCGGCCGAAGGACTCTAAATGGGCGTTTGCCGTTCGTTTGGGCTGCGGCAACTACGTTGCTCGATCTGGCGAAAAGACAGGTCTGGCTCGGAGGGCCCGGGACGCCGGTCGCTGAAAGAGGCGTCTATGTCGGCCGATTCGATCGCGGCGTGCCGAGGGCGCTCATCGATCTTTCGAAAAGCAATGCGACCTCGGGCTCTAGGGCTTCAAGCACAACGGCGGCCGCCCACAGGGCGGTTGATTTGCGCTTTCTGTTCCAGGCTTCGATGGCGCCGCCCAACGCCCATCGAAGGTCGGGGAGCGGCTGCGTCGCCGCGATGGAGTCCCTCTCGCAGCGGTGGAAATCGGCCGGATCGCCCCAAAGGCAGATGTTGGCCCCAACAACGGACGCTTGGGCCAGAGACAAACGTGTGGATCGACGGTGCGAACTCGACCGCGCCTTACTCGCCGAGGGCGAAATCTTTTAGGCGAGCCAGAAAGTTCGGACGAGCGGGCCCGATCCTCTTGCCAGGATCGATGGCACGCGATTCGTTGGCCGATCTGCGGGCTGGTCCCACCGGCCCGGTGCGTCGCTGAGAGTCGCCCGAAGAACGCCGCTCGCCGGCGTCGGCCGTTTGGGCGATTCGGCCAATAACCTCGGCTTGGCTGCGCCAAGTACGGGCGAGCGAGGCCAGCGACCCGGCCGCATCGGCGCCATCGAGCACGAAATACGACTCTGAAGACTCGGGCCCGCCTGAAGGCGTTTCGGCCAGAGCATCGGGGCTCGGGCCGCGCGTGACCGCTCGGACTTGAGGGTAGCGGTGGGCCAGTTCGTCAGCCACTTCGGTGGTGGCGTCGGTCGAGCCGCGATCAACGATCACCAGCTCGAATCGGGTCGTCATATCGGCGACCGTTTCCAGTATGCGCGACACATGGTCGTTGAGCGACGCCTGCGCGTTGCGCACAGGGAGCAAGAGAGTGAGGCGGCGGTCCAAGAAGGCAGTCCTTTCCGGCGAGATTGCCCAAGTGGTTCGGTGTGTGCCGAAGCGCGCAGGCGTGGGCGCCGCTGCGCTTTCCCCCAGATTTCAGTTTCGGAGTTGCTCGTACCGCGTCTGCAAAGACTTTGACGAATGGCGCTTTGCAACGGAATGAACGTCTGCGCCTAGCCACATCCGCAGCGAGGCCGGAGAAGGTCGGGAGCGATTGTGCTCGCAATGCAGCATCGAAGCAGGTGGCCGTTGACGCCTCACCGGTTCATCCGCAGCGGCGCGGGGTGCTCGCCTGGGCTTTCAACGGCCGACTCAAACCCGTTCGACAACTGGCTCAAACCCGCCGGACTCCGACGCCGGGCTCCCGTCGGGCATGCCACCGTGGTGGCCGTGTTTGTGCCGTGTTGCGAGTCAAACTCTAGCGGCTGACGGAACCTTGCTCGATTTTCGGCGGTTGCCGGTCTATTCGCGCGAACAGTCACGTCCGCATCAGGCGACAAAAACGTTGCGGCAAGAATTTCGCGCGCCGATGGGCGCTGCCGTTGCGTTGGGAACCCCCTGGTTCGGTTTGTTCCGATTGCGCAAATAGGCCATTGAAAAATGCCCCAGGCATCTGCGCGGTCGGCCGAAGTATCTCTAGGCCTCGTTCCGCTTGTGCCCTTCAGATAAGCAATGCAACAAAAGCGGCCTTTCGCAAACCTGCCTGTTGATCGGAAGAACGGAAGTCGCTTGTTGCCGTGCATGTGAAGGCCGGCGTGGTTGAGTCGCCGTTGCGACGGACCTCGAACGGAGAGCGGAACGGGTGTCCGGCGACGCGAGGCCGTCAGACGAGGACCACGGAGGACGGGAGGCCGGAAGTCGCCACGGTTTTGTGGCGATAGCCCTTCGGGCGAAGGGCTTCGCTTTCGGCCGCTTTCGCTGTTGTGTGAACCTACCTCAGCCCCTCACGGAAGAGAATATGCGATTGCGGTGTATTGCGGCTGTTTGGGCCGCATTGCTGATCGCGCTTTCGATTGGCGATGCTTCGGCAGCTTCTCCCGGGCGTTGGTTTCGTCCGGCCCCAACGGCGGCCAAGCAGGAGGCTGTCGCGCCTCCCATTGGTCTGCCGAAGCGGAACGCGGCCCCTGCGCCGAGTCGGCCCAATGCTGCGCCAGTGCTTGGCCCTCTGTCGGATCTGCCTGGCGAGGGGACGACGCAAGTCCGCGTTTCACCCCGTTGGCACGAAGTGGATGAAGTGCTTGCCCGGGGGCGGCAATTGGAGTCGGAGCGTCGTTGGGCCGAGGCGTTGAGCCACTATGAAGACGCGATTCGTATTTACCCCGGCAGCCCGAGTTTGCTTCAGCGATATGCCGTCGCCCGGCAGTATTTCGATCTGAATCGCCGCTATGCCGATCGGAGCTTCTGCTCGCAGTTGGCCGAAATGGGGTTTGCCGGCGCGCTTGACGCCTACGCGGCGATACTGCTGAAAATCCAAACCTTCTACGTCGACGAGCCCAACTGGCGCCTGCTGGTTGACCACGGGACGTTCGCCCTGCACGTGGCCCTTACGGAGTCGGCCTTCCAGAAGCGTCACCGAATCAGCGCCGCGCCGGGGGAGATTGCCGATTGCATCGATCGGCTGAAACAACTGACTGCGGCGCGAACCGTGGAAAACCGCCATCAGGCCCGCGAGGCGGTTGCGGAGGCGGCCGCTGTGGTTCATCAGCGACTGGGGCTTCACCCCTCGGCGGTAGTGATGGAGTATCTGGCCGGCGCGTGCAATGCGCTCGACTCATATTCATCTTTCCTCACGCCCGATCAGCTTCAGGACGTATATGGCCAAATCGAAGGGAATTTCGTCGGACTCGGGGTTGAGCTGAAGGCCCAGGACGGGCTGCTGACGATTGTTCGTGTGATTTCCGGCAGTCCGGCGGAGAAGGCGGGGCTGCGAGCGGGTGAACAGATCCTGATGGTCGATCGGCAAGACACGCGATCGCTCTCGGCCGACGAGGCGGCCAATCTTCTTCAAGGGCCCGAGGGCTCGTCGGTGGTTCTTACGGTTTCGCGCCCGGGCGAAAAACCGCGAGAGGTAGCCGCCGTGCGTCGGCGTGTCGAGGTTCCGAGCATCGATCTGGCGACGATGATCGATCGCGACGCCGGAATCGCCTACCTGCGGCTGACCTGTTTTCAGAAGACGACCTGCACCGACTTGGACCGGGCGCTTTGGAAGCTTCATGCTGAGGGGATGCGCCAGCTTATCATCGACTTGCGCGGCAATCCCGGCGGACTGTTGACCACTTCGGTCGAGGCCGCCGACCGATTCCTGGATCGGGGAGTGATTGTCGCCACTCGCGGGCGAAGCGCCCAGGAGGATTTTACGTACGTCGCCCATGCCGAGGGCACGTGGCGGGTGCCGTTGGTCGTCTTGATTGATGGGAACAGCGCCAGCGCCGCGGAAATTTTTGCCGGAGCCATTCGCGACCATCAACGGGGATTGGTCGTCGGGCAGCGAAGCTACGGAAAAGGTTCCGTTCAGGGGATATTTGCTATCGATTCCATTCAGGCGGGACTGCGTTTGACCACCGCCAAGTTCTACTCACCCAAGGGGCGCCCATACAGCAACCAAGGTGTTGAGCCCCATCAGGTTGTCCAAACAGCGCTCAAGCCCACTGCTGCGCATTCGGGTGCCGCGGAGCTAACACAGTTGACTCCCTCAGACGGTCAGGGCGGACCGGCGGACATGAGTGTTGAAAACGACCCGGTGCTCTCGGCCGCCTTGCGCTCGATTCGGCAAGGTGCCGACCGTTGGCAAAGCAATGCCTCGGAGGGACGGCCGGGCTCGGTGGCTGCGGCCGTCAACGCAGGCGGCTGACCGGGGCCCCGCCCAACAGCGGCCAATCGGCGGAGCGATGATCGGCCCGAAGCCGGCGTTCGGCCCGACTGAGTCGCTTGAGCAACGCATTGGGCGGAGATTGTGGTTCGTATAATTCGGGCCGTTGCTCTTCGAACCGCAACCGATCGCCGGCCGCGCTCGCCATCGAATGCATTACGGGGCGACCTTCTGCGACTTCCACCAAACGTCGAACTGGCGGCGATCGTCGGCGCGAGCGAAACGGTAGCCTTCGATCTCAAGGGCCGACAGGACTGGGTCGGCCACCGGGTAAAGCCCCATTCCTTCCAAGCTCGCTTGTCGGCGTCGGACCAGCAGGGCGGCGGCTGTGGCGCCCAGCTCGGGCGGATCTTGTCGTTGATCTTCGACCAAGTTGATCGTTTCGGCCGTTTGGGCAGCGAGCCATTGTTCGGCCGCTTCCCACGCATCCCCTCGGGCGATCACGAGCGCCGCCAGGTACTCCATGCGGTAGGGGCAAGCCGACGTGGGCGGCGCGAATCGACGGCGTTCGATGGCCTTGAGCAGCCCCGGCGCGGCCCGCCGATCGGGACGCTCGGCCATGACAGCGCAGAGCAATCCGAAACGACTGGGCCGTCCGCCCAAACGCAAGGGGCCCAAGTGGTCGGAAAACGGACCGTCCTCGACTCGTGAAAAATATTCCCCCGAGAACCGCGCAACTTCGCCCGGGTCCAATTGCGCGAGCATAATGGTTTCCGCCTCGGTAAGCGGACGCGGAGGGGTGAGCAGGCGGTCGACTGTGCGGCGACTGATCTGTTTGAGGCGCAGCGAGTCGTCTTGCCTCACGCGATGGGCATACGCCAAACGATCGCGCGGCGTGGGAAGGTTGATTAGGTGGAAGAAGGCCTCCTCGCTCATCGGATGAGGCACTGCCACGTTGCTCGGGTAGAGCCCCGGCGAAAGCGTATTGCCGCTCACGCAATGGGCCCATTGATCGTCGATTCGATCGAAATGGCTTGGGCGGGCCGCTCCCGGCGCTTGGCTGGGAACGCCGACCAACAGGTGCTGCTCGCCTTGGTGGCGCCCATTGGCCCAATACTCCGCGACCATCGCAGGGTGTGTCAGTTCGATCAACTGAGCGACGACGCGCCGTGCCTCGGGAGGAAGCGGGCCATCGAGTTTCCGCTGCAACGCCGCAGTTGTGCGGCCCCGTGATCGCTCGTCGGCCAGCGCAAGCTGCAACTGCGCGTGGGCCGCCATCGCCCGTTGCTGGGCGAGCGGGTCGCTCGATCCGGCTCCCGCGGTGATGTGCATCAGCCACCGCTCGATCCGCTCGTCCCCGACTGTCCAAGTCAACTCGGGCGCTGGTGCAGCCAGAAGCCACTGGGCAACCGCTGCCGCGAAGCTTGCGCGCAGTTCCATTAAGTCGGCAGCGTCTTGAATATTCGAGTCGAGTCGTTCACCGAGGATTGCAATGGCAGCGACACAGGCTGATGGGGCACGCCACGCGGCAGATAGTCGAATCTTCGCTGCTTGGCGCCGCGCGAAGGAGTCGCTGGTCAAAGCGCTAATCTCGCGATGTAAGTCGTTTTGTGAAAGAACGATAAGGTCTTCTTGCTTCGGCTCGCTCTCCGTGGTGGAGCCTGACGCGTCGGCCGTTGATGCCGTCCATTGAGTCAACTGACGTCGTGCCTCGAACGACAGATCCTCGCGGTGCAGCGCGGCGCGGCAGGCGGCAATCGTCGGTCCGATGGTTTCGGGCCGGGCGAGCAACGATTCGATCCTCGCCTTGGTCGCGGCGCGGATCGAGTATCGTGGCGAATCGAGCTGCTCGATCAAGTCATCAATGCCATCGGCCGTCGAACGCGGTCGAGAGTCGTTTGCCGGGCTAGCGTCCTCCTCGAAAATGCCCGCGCGCTTTGGTGTGTGCGGGCCGGAATCCGCCGACTGGGCCGGGCCATGCAGACCCAGCGTCGCAACCGAGCCGAACAACACGATCGGCATTGCGGAGAGCGCCAACAGCTTTCCAATCCAAGCCATCGTTCGCTGCGGAGGGATAAGGTTGCACCCAATGACGTGCGACAGATTTCGTTCTGTTGTCCATTGTAACAGCCAATCGGCCGTGGGCGAGAAAGCATTTCGAGAGCGATTGTGGAGACGCCCCGCCGCTTGGATGCGAGACTTTCTGAGAACGCGGATTGTTTAGTTTCGTGGTTCAGATTAGTCGAACATCGAAACCAAAGTCACTCGTTCGCATGGTTCATTCGAACACGGTGAGAGGCCGAAAGGACGCAGGAATCCCGTAGCAATCGCGCTTATTAGTTCCTGTGGATGATAGCGTTCCCCCTGAAGGGCGGCAACAGGCCTTGGTTGCCGATGTCAGCGGATTCTTGCGGAGTTATCTCGAAAAAACGCGATGGTTTTAGCAATTTCGTTGACGTTTTCGCTCGTCGTAATTATTCTGTTGCGCAGAGTAGGCATCATGGCCGAAAGTCTATTCGCGCGGTTCGCTTGCGCGTCGGCCGTCTTGCAATTGCTGTTTTGTTGATGATTTCGGGCATATTCGGGCATCTTATCGTGTTGCTGCCTTCGAGGAGTTGGGCCATGTTGACTTGGACGCGAGTGGTGTCGGTGTGCGCGCTGTTGGGTCTGCTGACGGGAACGATCAGCGCCCCGGCCGCGGTGGTTACTTGGTCGGCAACGCCGAGCGATTTTTACTGGAGCAACTCGGCCAACTGGAGTGCTACTCCTGTAAACGGCGACGATCTTGTGTTCGGCACTTCCAGCATCGTCACGTCGTACAACGATCTGTTTTCGTTGGCCACGATCAAGTCGGCGACGATTAGCGGCACGGGGTACTACATTTATGGCAATGCCCTGAACGTCACCGATAAGATCACCAACTCGGCCGGTTCGAACAATTGGGGGATTAACACCACCTTCACCGGCACGGGCTCGGCTCTGATCATCGAGAACACAAGCACTAGCCCAACGCCAGAGGTTCTGACGATTTCGGGTTCGGTGTACGCCGGCACCAAGGCGATTGAACTCTCGGCGGCCGCCAATCAGGTGATCAATGTCACGGGACAGATATGGAGCGCCGACAACGGTTTGACCAAGACCGGCGACGGCACGGCGATCCTCAACAACAGCAACTGGTTTTCCGGTCCGGTGGCCGTCAATGCCGGCGTGTTGGAAGCACTTGATCCCTCGGCCCTGGGCGATTACAGCAGCACCAACAGCGTTTCGGTGAACAACGGCTCGACCCTTCGGTTCAGCAGCTATGGATACTACAACTTCGGCAGCCTACGCACCTTGACCATCGGCGCGGGCGGCGGCACGATCGAGGTCGTGGGCGGGCAAATCAACGTCGATGGCATGTTGGCCGGCAGCGCCACCTTGACAAAGACCGGTGGTGGCGATCTGGTGCTAGCCAACTCGGTGAGCAACACCTTCTCGGGCAACGTGGCGGTCAATCAAGGCCAACTCTATTTGAACATGCCCGGCTTGAGCCCGTTGGGCACGTCATCGAGCCTGTCGATCGCCTCGTCGGGCAGCGGCTTGGCCCGCGTGCTCTTCTCGATGGGCGCGAACAATCAGTTGCCGTCGGCTATTGCGTTGAACATCAGCGCCAACGGCGGCAACGAGGCGGCCCTCGATCTGCAAGGCAACACGCAAACGCTGGGCGGCACGGTCACGATTTCAAGCACCACCGTTGGCGGAGCCGGCATCCGAACTGGTTGGAGCGGCACGCTGGTGCTCGATACCAACCTCACGCTGAACAACAACCGCAGCGCTGCGCTCAACAACACCCGCGAGGTCTTCCTTTCGGCAACGGGTGATCGCAGCGGCGTGGGCACCGGCGGCACACTGGATCTCAATGGCGGCACGCGAACCATCACCGTCAATTCCAGCGCGCCGGGCAACATCGGCGGAGCCGATGCCTCGATCGACCTCGACATCGTAAATGGCGCCCTGGTGAAAAGCGGCGCGCGCCGGCTCTTCCTGTACGGCACCAACACCTTTGCCGGCGGCCTGACGATCAACCAAGGCGTTGTGGTTCCCAGTGGCGACGCGGCTGTAGGCGCCGGCGCAATCACGCTCAATGGCGGCGGCATCGGTTGGAACGGCTCGGGCACCTGGGATCCGGCCGGGTCGGTCATTTTCAACGTTGGGGCGAGCGGCGGCACGTTCGAGGTGATTCAGAATCACCCGGGCAAGCTCTTCATCGGCGACACCAACCAAATTACCGGCAGCGGGCCCATCACCAAGAGCGGCTTGGGCACGCTGCAAATCACCAGCGACAACAACTCGACGGGCGACTGGACCGTCAACGGCGGCTACCTGGAAGTGCAAAACCTCAACGCTCTCGGGACGCCGACGGTCACGCGCACGGTCACTTTGACGACCAACCCGAACTGGGTGAACATCGGCGCCGACGCCTATAGCGCCTCGATCGGCGAAATGGTTGTTTCCAGCACCTTGGCCTTGCCCAGCTCGTGGAACAGCATCGTGCTGGCGGGCGGCCGTTTGAGCACCAACACCAGCGGCGCTTCGGTGGCGGCTCCGATCAACGTGACGGCGAACTCGCGTATCGGCGTCCGTCAATTTCAGTCGACCGGCACGCCCACCAATTTCTCGATTTCGACCAACATTACCGGCGCGGGCAATATCTTGGTTGAAGGCCCCACCAGCGGCACAACCAATGGCGTGTTGACACTCACCGGCAACAATAGCGGACTAAGCGGCTCGATTGCCGCCGGCACGCGGGCCACGGTGGTTTATCGCGGGATGTCGGCGGTGGCCGCCGGTGGAATTCGCCTCGAAGGCGGCGTCGCCCGCGTTGTCACCGGGCTCGACGCCGCTCCGTCCTCTGGGCAAACCTTGGTCGCCGACGGCATCAACGGCTATTACTTCAACTTCGGCACCAACGTCGGCGGCGCGGTGATGAACGAACAGCGGTTCGCCACCGACTTGTTGGCAATTCCCACTCGCACGGCCTTCGCCGTTGTGCCCGTGGTGAACATCCCCAACAGCGCTAACGGCATTCAAAACCCGATTTGGGTGCCAGGCTTCGTAACGGGCAACACGGGACAAAGTACCGATAACGCCGGTGCACTTTGGAAGGGCTTGATCAAGATCGACACGGCCGGCTCGTACACTTTCGAGTCGGGCAGCGACGACGGTTCGGTGTTGTGGATCGATGGCCAAATTGTGGTCAACAACGACGGCGGCCACGGGTATCCGGGCCCGACGCCTACCGGATCGGTCAATCTCTCCGCCGGTTGGCACGCCATCGCTTTGCGCTGGGCTCAAGGAGGTGGTGGCGCCGCCATGGTGCTCAACTACCAAGGGCCCGACACGGGTGGCAACAAGGTGCTTGTGGGCAGCATCGCCGGCAGCTTGAACACTGGTTATCTCGATCGGATCAACGTCGGCCCGATTTCGTCCTCCGGCGGCTCGCTGGATCTGCCGCTCGACACGGAGGCCACAACACTCACCTTCGACAACAACGGTTCGTTCAGCGCTTCGAGCTACACCCTGAGCAACCTGCTCGTCAGCGGTGCGACCACCTTGCAGGGCGTGAACACGATCTCCCACCCCGGCACCAACCTGACCCCGGCCGAGATCATCTTCGCCGGCGCAATCGGCGAGGCCACTGCGGGCAGCAGCCTGACGATTAGCAGCGGCTTCCGCACCGTCTTCCAGAATACGAACACGTACACCGGCGCCACGACAGTCACTTTGGGGCAATTGGTGCTCGATGCCGCGGGCGGCAACGCCATTGCCGGCAACTTGGTTGTCAACCAGGCGGCCAGCGTGGGCAACCGCGTGATGAACTTGCGGGTGCTCAGGAACAACCAGATCGCCGATAGTGCGGCGGTAACCATCCAGGGCCGAAGCACGGTCGATTTCGGCGCGTTCAACGACACGTTCAGCTCGCTAACGGTTCAAGACGAAGCGCTTGTTTACGGCACGGGCACGCTCACCCTGTCGTCGGTCGATCTTCGCACCGGCTACGTGCAGCCCAACTTGGCCGGCGCCTTCGGGATCAACAAGTCCACCGCCGGTCGGCTCGTTTTGGCCGGCAACAACAGCTTCACCGGCGCGGTCAATGTCACGGCCGGCACGTTGGCCATCAGCCACGGCGGCGCGCTGGGTACGGTAGGCGCGGGCACCACCGTGGCTGCCGGCGCGCAGTTGCAGGTCTTGGGCAACATCACCAGCGGCGAGACGGTTACCGTGGACGGTGTCGGCGTGTCGTCATTCGGCACGAACATGGGCGCGATCCAGAACCTCAACGGCTTCAACACGCTCGCCTCCGTCGTGCTGGCGGGCAACACTTTGGTGCGCAGCGATTCGGGGGCGTTGGTTCTCGGCTCGCTGAACATGGGCGGCAACTCGCTCACCGTCACTGGCGCCGGCGGCGTTGCGCTGGGCTCGGCCCCGGTCAGCCCGGGCGCCATTACGATGAGCGGCACCGGCGCGTTGGTCTTCGCGTACAACAACGCCACTTTCCCGGTGCTCACTTGGACGAGCGGCGCAATCGGATTCTCCGGCCCGCAAAGCTTCGGGGCCTACTCGCTGGCCTCGGGCAAGCAATTGCTGTTCAACAGCGATCCGGGGGCGGGCGTCAGCATCACGGCCAGCACGGGCAGCCAGGTGATCGCCAGCTACGCGGCCGACAATGCGCTGCTCAGCCGGCTCGATGGGTCGTCTCAGGGTTCGCTGGTGCTCGGGGTCAACACGGCGA
>JARKPK010000065.1 GCA_029975295.1 Thermoguttaceae bacterium
GGGCCAACGATCCGTGCAGGGCGATCACCGCGTTGTTGACATAAGTGCGAAGCATCTCGGCGGCGCGGCGCGGCGGCAGATTGTCGCCGCCCAGCAGTTCTTGCAGCCGCACCGAGCCGAGCCGCAGGCTTTGCGAGGTGACGATCTCGCCTCCGCGAAGAATCGTCAACAAAGTGCTGCCGCCGCCCACATCGGCAATAAGCGTCTCCCGCGCGCGGTCGGTGAAGGTGTTGCGCATCCCCTGCCGCACCGCCGACACGGTAAGACGGCTCTCCTCCGACGTGTCGATGACATCGACCGCCAGCCCGGTGGTCAGATAGACGCGGTCGAGAAACATGTCGGCATTGGTGGCCTCGCGCACGGCGCTGGTGGCCACGGCGCGCACTTGATCGACGCGATAGAGCCCGAGCAACTCGCGAAAACCGCGAAGCACGTCGACCGCCGCCCGCATGCTCCGCCCGCCCAGCCGGCCGCGACGAAACGCGTCTTGCCCCAGCCGAACGGCGCGCTGCAACCGCTCGATCACCTCGACCCGCCCGTCGGGCAGCACCTCGGCAATCTCCATCCTCACGGCGTTCGAGCCGATGTCAATCGCTGCGACGATGCGGCTTTCCGGGCCCGGCGTTGTGCTTTGCGTGCTGGCGTCCATGTCGAACGTTTGCGGTCTAACGGCTCAATGGTTGACGAGTCGCTCGGCCCGCGCGCCGACAAGGCCATGGGGGCAGCGCCTGTTCGCCTTTCTTCGACGAAAATCCGTGGCTCCCGTTGTTTGCGGCGCGCGCCGCGTCGTCGGACGCCTCGGGGTTGGGCGGCGCAGCGTCCGCGTTCGCGTCCGCCGGTTCGGCCTCGGTCGGGGCCAGCAGCAAGGCATGCGCGACTGGCGGCGCGCCGGTCTCGACGGCTTGCTCGACGATCTGAGCCAGTTCGCTCCAAACGCGCTGCTCGACCAAATCGCTCCAGAATTGCCGCAGCGAGGCGAACAACTGCCCCCGAACCGCCCGCCGCTCATTCCGCAGCCATTGCAGCCCCGGTTCCACCGACAGAAACGGCCGTTCATGCCCGTAGGCGCGGACGATCGCTCGCCGCGTGCGTTCGGCAAACTGTTCAACAATCCCCAGCCAAACGTCGCAGTCGTGAATATCGCCCAAGTAGGTCTGCAACTCCTTGACCATTTCGATCAGCAAACCGAGTTGCTTGCGATAGACCGGCTGAGAGATCTCCAACAAGTAACGGAGTCGCTTGGCCGCGATCCGCATGTCGTGATGCCGCTGGGCGTCTTCGGCGTCGTCGAGACTGTCTTGGAACGAAAGCACTTCGTTCAGCGCCCGGCGAATCTGCTTCGCAGTGCGGCGGCAGGAACGAACCGAGGCCACATCCACGGTTTCGGCGTTGATCTTGCCCAGAATTCGCTTGGTGGCCGCTTGCATCTCGGCCAGGATCCCACTGCGCTGCAACTGGGCGACCGCGCGGCGAATCCGCGGCTGCATCTGGTCGCGGCGACTTTGGCAATCGGCCGCCAACCGGCTCAACGCCAAACAGACCTGAGGGTCGTTTTGCTTGGCCAACGTTGCGCTGAGGAACTCGATTTGAACGTCGAGATCGCGGGCGTCGCCCAGCCGTCGAGCCAGCCGCCGCAATGCCCGCCGCCAACGCCGCCCCGTTCCGCTGCCGAAACAGTCGGAAAACAGCCGCAACGCCGCACGAAGCCGCCGGGTGGCCACCCGCGCGCGATGAACGTACTCGATATCGTCGCCCGTCTCGATCCCTCGACACTGCTCGGACAGTTGCTTGGCCTGACGACGCACATACTTCGCCGCCAGCGCGAGGTAGCCGCGATCAACGTTCATCGTTGGCTTCTCCGCTTGCGAAGCGCGCCACCACGGGCCACAGTCCTAATTGGCCCGAATGATGCCGCCGCGTCGCCGTCAACCAAACGCCTGCTTGCCTGCGAACAGTGCGATCCCCACCGCCATACCCCGCGTCCCAACACACCCTTAGCGAGCCCGCCCCGCCTGGCGGACGGCCAACAAACCGCTAACGCTACGCTTATCGACCCGAAGCATATCGGGTTGGCAGACGCGAACGTGCAAAACGGTTTCCCCAAACTGTGGGTACGACGGTGCAGCTTCATTCTAGGAGAACGCCCCTCTATTCGCCATCATTCCACCCATTATGGGGATCCCGTTTTCGCGTCCCACAATAACCACCACAGCAAACTGCTCCACATACACAGCCACCAGCACGAACCTTGCACACCAAGTCGCTAACAGAGAGCTAACAGACCGACAACCCAGACAACAAAATAGGGGACATAGAAAGCATAGTCAGCCCTTCCGCGCCGCTTCACGGAGCGATCGGACGAAACTCGGGCGTCCGCCGAAGAGAGCAAGCACGCTGGTCAGCCGCGATGATCCCGTGTTCAACCGCGGCCATCGGCCGCTCATCGACGGAGCGGCACGGCGGGGAAAAAGTGTTCGTCGTTTCGACCCCGCCACACTGCCGAATCGACCGCAGCCGCAAAGAAAGGGCTAATGGCTGGCGTCGTGCGATTGCCCGATCAGGTGATCGCCCGCCGACGGGCGATCTCGTCTCGGATTCGGGCCGCCCGTTCGTACTCCTCGGCAGCGACGGCATCGGCCAGTTGTTCGGTCAAGGTGGGCCCAACCGCGTATTCGCGGCGCAGCGATTCCTTCAGCTCGCGAAGGTGTCCGACCAGCTCTTCGTATTCGCCCCCTTGGCCATCGCTCAGCTCGCGGCAAACGTCTTGCATGGCCTGAAGACCCGAGTTGAGTTCCTCGATCGCGGCCTCGGCCGACAGCTCGTCGAGCGCCACCATTGTGGCGGCTTGCGTGCGATGGAAAAGCACGAAGGGCCGATATTGCTCGTGCGACTGCGTCCATTGCTCATTGGGCGAATGGGCCGCGACAAAATCCATCAGTCGCAACGTATGATCGGCGTCGTTCATCGCGCGGCGAAACTCGCGCAGCGCCAAAAAGCAGATTCGGCGATGATAGAACTGGAGGAACTCGCGATCGATCTCGAAGCACTCCTCCTCAGTCAGAACATACGAGGGTGGCTGCGTTTCCGACTTCTTGACCAGGACGTCGAGATAAGTCGGCTCGCCATCGGGACGCAAGCCGTCGGGACGCCCCTCGAGCTCCATCTGCAAGACGCCCAACTCGATGCGCATTTGCAGAACCTCGCGGCCGCGCCCCGCCGGGACAATTCGGGCGCTGATGGTCCCGGGACGATAGTCCCAGTTCTTCAGAATGCCGTCGATGTCGCGCCTTCTGCTCATGCACCCCTCAAATGGCCTTCGCCACCGGCCAACTCAACAACACAACATAGCCCCCAGGCATTCGTAACGATCAACGCGGAAGTGATTATATCAGCGGCTCCACCCCTTGCGGTAGGAACCCCAAACACCACGTTCGCGGAACGATTGGCAAACGCCCGACGCTGTGATTATACTGAGGAAATCAATCAATACCGAAGCGACGTTTGCTCGCCGGACGCCGGCCAATCGTTCGCTCCGGCGCGCCGTGAGCGAAGGCCGCCGCCGGTCGGAGGGAACCATCCGGCGAGGGTGAACAAAAGACGGGATAGAGGTTCCGACCGCGTTGAGGATCTGGTTCGATGCCCAAAGCGCTGTGTTATGCCGGCCTGATTGTGGGTGTGTTGATCCTGCTTCTCTTCGGACTCGACTTGGCGATTGCCGTGCCGTTCAAGAGAGCCAGCGTCATGATGGGCGCAACCTTTGCCGTGGCCGGCGCGGCCCTGGCCGCCGTAAGCTGGCTTTCGATGCGCGAAATCAAGTAGCATTTGCCTTGGCTGCCGAGGCCCTCCAGACAAGCCCTTTGCCCGGCCGCTTCCGAATTCGAGCCCTCCATCACGAACGCCACCTTCTTAGGGCATCCCAGGCCGTTTGGATGTCGCCAGCCAGCGGGGCCTCAATCTCCATAACTCGGCCGTGCGCCGGGTGAAGAAAGCGCAACCGCGCCGCGTGCAGCGCCTGCCGATTGAGCAGCACCGTTGAATCGGAGGGGTCTCCGCTCAGTTCGCCCAATGTCAGCTCGGCGCGCCCGCCGTACTGGCGATCGCAGAGCACCGGGCAGCCGATGTGATGAAGATGAACGCGGATCTGATGGGTCCGCCCGGTCTTCGGCGATACGCGCACTGCGGCGAATCCGCGAAACCGTTCGACGGTTTCGTAATAGGTTTGCGCCGGCCGGCTCTGTTCGTCGTGACGCCGAATCGCCATTTTCTCGCGATGCTGCGGATGAATGCCGATCGGACAGTCGATCAGGTCCGCGTCTCGGTCCATCTGTCCGGCAACGAGGGCGAAGTACTGCTTTTCGATCGTTCGATCGTGGAACTGCCGAGCCAGCCGATGGTGCGCCAGATCGCTGCGGGCCACGAGAATGGCGCCGCTGGTGTCGCGATCAAGCCGATGGACGATCCCCGGGCGGGTCGGACCGCCCGCCAAACTCAACGCCTCGCCGAAATGATACTGCACCGCCCCGGCAAGCGTGCCCGACCAATGCCCGCGGGCCGGATGAACCACCATGCCCGGCGGTTTGTTGACCACGGCCAAGTAGTCGTCTTGGTAGATAATCTCCAGCGGGATCGGCTCGGGCCGCGGCGTATTCCGCGGTAGTTCCGGCAAGCAAACCGAGACCACTTGCGCGAGTTTCAAGCGATAAGCCGGCTTGCCGCCGTTGCCGTCCACTCGCACCCCGCCGGCAGTGATCGCCCGGCGAAGCAACACCCGGCTGAAATCGGGGAACTTCAGCGCCAAGAACGTGTCGAGCCGCAGGCCGACCGACTCGGATCCGACGGTCAGAATGATCGGGTCGGCAGACGGAGCGGCATCGGCCATGGTTTTCCATTCTCGCCGCTAAGATTCGGTCGGGCGAAGCAACGAGACGTTTGCGCGGCAAGCCGCCGCTTCTCAAGAAGAACACCAACCGGCCAGCGCCTGCTCGCGATCAACAATGAACCGAATTCGGCGAACGATCAAACCGGCGCTGCCGCAGATCCTTCGCCGAAGCAACTCCCAACCTGAGCGGCAACTCACAACGCGGCCGGGCGATGCAAGAGCGGCGGCCGGCGACGGACGAAGCGGGACCATTTCGTGATCAACCGAACCCTATTCCGTCGCGTTGTTCGGCTTGTTGCTTTCGCCGGCAGGCGAAGGCGAGGCCGAATCGCTGCCGCTGTTCTCTTTTGGGGTCGCTGCCGAGGGCGAGTCGCTTGGCGGGGCCTCGCCCGGCCCGCTCGGCGCGGGTTTGTCGCCTTCCGACGCCGGTTTGTCGCTCGCAGGCTGTTTGTCGGCCTCTTGCGGTTTCGGAGTCTCGGGCGGAGCTGCGGGCGTATCCTTCGGCGGCGTCACCGAAGGTCCGTCAAGTCTCATGTCGAAGGTCGTCCCCGGCAGCGAACCGCCCGGCGCCGGCTCGGTCGGCGGCTCCAACGGCACGCTCGGGTTGATCAACGGACGATCGCCCGACGGCGTAAAGGCCGGCCGCGGATCATACGTCGCCAAGCGGTCATACATCGCCTTGGTCGACTGCTTGCCGAGGTCGCGGAGGCGGTCTTGCGCCTGGACGGCGAAAACGCTGTTGGGCCAGCGCTGCCGAACCTGCTCGTAAAGTTTGGTTGCCTCAGCCAAGTCGCCCGAAATCTCCTTCGCCTGGGCAAGGCCGAATGTCGCTCGCTGCTCGATGATCTGCTTCCGCGGGCTGCTGAGGACTTTGGAATACCACTCCATCGCCTTTCGGTTGTCGTCTTGGGCCAGCGTCTTGTTGGTAAAAAGTTCGAAGCCGGCCGACGAGGCGAACCGGTCGGCCAAGATCAACGCGGCCAATTGCCCGGCTTCGTTGCCGCCGTACTTCTCGGCAAACGCGGAGAGCTTTTCATTGTCGTCCATGGCGGCATAGAATTCGCGCCAAGTCGCCTTGGCTACCGACGACGACCACCGCGACCAAGCGAGCGAAACAACAACAATCAGAAGCAGCCCGATCGCCACCCACGAGATAGTTCGCGCGTGCGGGCGCCACCGTTCGATAGACTGTCCGAGCCAATCGGCCAACTGGTTGTGTTCCAACTCGTGACGCCGTTCACTTTTCATGATTGATTCCTCGCTGGCGCGGCCGCGCCGGGCCGTTTCGCCCCCTGGTCCGTTGCCGCATCACGAAACACGCGGCACTCGAAGGGCCGCTTTTGGCGGGCCGCTCCGGCCGCCGGCCGATGGGGCAAACCCTTTCGAGCCGCTGCATGCGGCAAAACGCTAAATATAAGAATCGCAGTCATTTTTCGTCAAGGTCGCCCGCACGGCAGCGAAGCGATTCACAGCCGATTCTTCAACAGGCAACACGATTTGAAGGGAGCGTCGGCGGATGGTCGTATTGGGCCACATGCCGTGCAAGATCGACGCGCGCAAAAAAACCCGGCAGGCGTGAACCTGCCGGGCCTAAGCTTGCTCTATGACCGGTAGCAACAACCTCACCGATTGAGGATCGGCTCCACATTCTATCCACCTCGGTGTCGCCACCGTGGCGGGGATACCGGCGGGGCTTGAGTTCCCGGGTGGGCTACCGATCGAAACGACCGACAGCGCCCGGCAACGAGCACCCAACCTACTTATCCTTAGAAAGGAGGTGATCCAGCCGCAGGTTCCCCTACGGCTACCTTGTTACGACTTAGTCCCAATCGCGGAGTTCATCTTCGGCGCTTAGCTCCCTTTCGGGTTACCTCGGCGACTTCGGATGCCCCCCACTTTCGTGGCTTGACGGGCGGTGTGTACAAGGCTCAGGAACACATTCACCGCGGTATGCTGACCCGCGATTACTAGCGATTCCGGCTTCATGCAGGCGAGTTGCAGCCTGCAATCCGAACTGGGGCGCGCTTTTTGCGATTACCTTATCCTCACGGATTCGGGACGCTTTGTACGCGCCATTGTAGGACGTGTGCAGCCCTGGTCATAAAGGCCATGAGGACTTGACGTCATCCCCACCTTCCTCCGGTTTAACACCGGCAGTCTCGCTAGAGTCCCCGACATTACTCGCTGGCAACTAGCGACAAGGGTTTCGCTCGTTAAGGGACTTAACCCGACATCTCACGACACGAGCTGACGACAGCCATGCAGCACCTGTGCCAATTGTGGATTGCTCCACTCGACGGCTTTCACCGCCTTAGAGAGGCATGTCAAGACCAGGATAAGGTTCTTCGCGTAGCCTCGAATTAAGCCACATCCTCCACCGCTTGTGTGAGCCCCCGTCAATTCCTTTGAGTTTCAGCCTTGCGACCATACTCCCCAGGCGGAGCACTTAACACTTTCGCTTCGTCTGGAGGGCTATGGAGGACCCTCCAAACCAGTGCTCATCGTTTAGGGCTAGGACTACCGGGGTATCTAATCCCGTTCGCTCCCCTAGCTTTCGTGCCTCAGCGTCAGAAGAGACCCAGTGAGCCGCTTTCGCTACTGGTGTTCCTAAGGATATCAATGCATTTCACCGCTCCACCCTTAGTTCCGCTCACCTCTATCTCCCTCGAGCCCGGCAGTTTTGGGCGCAATTCCTCGGTTGAGCCGAGGGCTTTCACACCCAACTTACCGGACAGCCTACGCACCCTTTAAGCCCAGTGATTCCGAATAACGTTTGGACGGTTCGTCTTACCGCGGCTGCTGGCACGAACTTAGCCCGTCCTTCATCTGCGGATAGGTCAAACCGATGGGAGAACCCACCGGCATTTCCTCCCCACTGATAGCGGTTTACAACCCGAAGGCCTTCATCCCGCACGCGGCGTCGCTCGGTCAGGCTTGCGCCCATTGCCGAAGATTCTCGACTGCAGCCACCCGTAGGTGTCTGGGCAGTGTCTCAGTCCCAGTGAGCGGGGGCATGCTCTCACACCCCGTATCCATCTTCGCCTTGGTAGGCCATTACCCTACCAACTAGCTAATAGAACGCGGACCCGTCCCCAGGCGGAATCACACCTTTGGTCCGGAGACGTTATCTGGTATTACCCACAGTTTCCCGTGGCTATCCCAGTCCCGAGGGTTGGTATCCACGCATTACTCTCCCTTTCGCCGCTTTCCCCGTATTGCTACGGTTCTCGCACGACTTGCATGCCTAATCCACGCCGCCAACGTTCATTCTGAGCCAGGATCAAACCCTTCAATTGATTGTTCGCTTATCTTGCCGCATGCTTCCGCAAGGACGAGCCTCGCGGCCCGCTGCAACAAGGTCACAAACCAATTTCCAGGCCGAAACCTGTACGCGCCACGCCCGGAATCAGCGGGCGCGGCGGAAACGTTATTCTTCCGATCTCAATTGGCTACTCGCGTAGAATTGAGGTTGTCACTACACGGATTGTCAAAGAGCAAGCTCAACCCCGCTTTCGACGCTAGCAAGCATCTCAGCGGAGACTCGTAATTCTAACAACTGTTCGGCATTCGTCAACAGGCACTCTACAAATTTTTCGTGCCTCGGAAAACGACGCCAAATAGCCGCTCGCAAACTCCATGGCCATCCGGCCTTGCCGCTTGCGATCGTCTCAATATAACCGCTCCCCCGTCGGAATAAAGGGGGGGCGTCATTGCACTTCACGCATTGCGGGAAACCTGCCGTTTTCCCGCGGTTTCTCGCACTTTTCGGCCTGTCGGCCGAGTGGCCCGAGCTGCCGTTTTTCATCGCCGACGAATCGGTCCGGCAGCCGCATCGCCCTCAAGTTATTGGTTTCCCGTCTCGCGTGTTTCTTGCTGATTTCTCGCAGAAAATCGGCCCGCTTTTCAGCCGAAGTCGGCTTGGCCCGCAGCCTGTCGGCAACGGCGCAGCCAACGTTGCCCCCACCACCCTGCAAACCCGCAAAACGGCCCGAAAAACGCTTCGGCCAGCGGCAATCAAGGGCGTATCCTGCTCGACCGAAAAGGCGGGGAAGATCGGCGGAGGCCGGGCGACCGGCTCCAAAAAAGCAGGCGGCAGTCGGCTCTGCCTCGTTGCATAACTTATCGTTCGGGCAATATACTTTTCTGAGGAAACAGGCTGCGTTCCGCCCAGCCGAAAACAGTCTGTTGGACGCCGTTGCGGGCTTCAGACAGCAGTGCCGATAGCACGGCTGGCGGGGGCGATCGCAGCGACCGTCTTCCCTGAAAGCTGGCGAAACCGCTGGCCGGCCTCGCGCCGCCGCCCCGCCAGGTGTTCGTTGGCCCGAGAAAAGCGAGTAAACTGCTGTGCCACAACGTCTTTCGTCGATCGAATCCGCGGTTCAGGCCATTGCTCAAGGGCGCGTGGTCATCGTCATGGACGCCGAAGACCGTGAGAACGAGGGCGATTTCGTCTGTGCCGCCGAAAAAGTTACGCCCGAAATCGTCAACTTCATGATTACCGTGGGCCGCGGGCAACTGTGCATGCCGATCTTGCCCGAGGTTTGCCAGCGGTTGAATCTCGACCGGATGGTCGAACACAACACCGCCCCGCTAGGCACCGATTTCACGGTACCGGTGGACCACCGTAGCTGCCGGACCGGCATTACGGCCCAAGAGCGGGCGGCCACAATCTTGGCCATTGCCGACCCATCAAGCAAAGCAGCCGATTTTCTGCGGCCCGGGCACCTGTTTCCGTTGATCGCCAAAGAGGGCGGAGTTTTGCGGCGCGCCGGGCATACCGAAGCCGCTGTCGATTTGGCCCGAATGGCCGGGCTGAAGCCCGCCGGCGTCTTGTGCGAAATCCTCAACGAAACCGGCGACCGCGCCCGGCGCGAGGAGCTTTATCGCTTGGCCGCCCAGTTCGAGCTGGAAATCATCAGCATTGAAGAACTGATCCGCTATCGCCGATTGAGCGAAAAATTGGTCTATCGCATCGCCGAGGCCGATCTGCCCACCAAGTACGGGGCCGGCAAGATTGTCGCCTACGGTGTGCGTTACGAAGATCAAGAGCCGGTGGCGATCATCATCGGCCAGCCGGAGCGAGCCGCGGCTCCGCTAGTGCGTTTGCACTCGTCATGCTTCACCGGCGATCTGCTGTCCTCGCTCCGCTGCGACTGCGGCGACCAGTTGCACATGGCCCTCGACATGATCCATGACGAAGGTTCGGGCGTGCTGGTCTATTTGCCGCAAGAGGGCCGCGGCATCGGCCTGGTCGAAAAGATCAAGGCCTATCACCTGCAAGATCAGGGCCTGGACACGGTCGAAGCCAACTTGGCTTTGGGCCATCAGGTCGATAGCCGCGACTATGGTGTGGGCATTCAAATCCTTAAAGACCTGGGACTTTCGAAGGTCCGTTTGCTAACGAACAACCCCAAGAAGACCGACGCCTTCATTTACGGCGGTTTCGAGTTGGAGGTAGTCGATCAAGTGCCGATCGTCGGCCCGATCAACGAGTACAACGAACGCTACTTGGCCGCCAAACGCGACAAAATGGGCCATCGCCTGCCCTAACCGTTCGCCGCGACGCAAAGCGGGCGGCAGCCGGCAGGGCTGGTGGAATCCGCTTATTTCCTAATTCTTTTCGACCGGCGGCGAACGGGCGGACCGCATCTGCCTCAGCGATTTATTGTGCGCACGTCGCGGTCGGCGCATAATGGCCAGCGTTGTCTCCCCCAAAACTCTGTCGATCACTCTGAGGGTTGCCCGCCATGCCGTCTCCGCGATTCTCCGCCCGATTGATCGCCGCTGTTGTCGTTTCGGCCCTATGTTCGTTCTCGGTCACGGCATCCTCTTCCGCCGACGATCCCCCCGCCGCCGGTCGGTTGCCCAACGTGGTGATTATCTTCTGCGACGATTTGGGCTATGCCGATGTGGGCTGCTTCGGGGCGAAAACACCAACGCCGAACATCGACCGCCTAGCCCGCGAGGGGATGAAGTTCACCGATTTCTACGTGTCGCAGGCGGTGTGTTCGGCGTCGCGGGCGTCGCTGCTGACCGGCTGCTATGCCAATCGCGTGGGCATTCGCGGGGCGTTGGGGCCTTCTTCGAAAATCGGCGTCCATCCCGACGAGCTGACCTTGGCCGAGGTGGCGAAACAACGGGGCTACGCCACGGCCGCGCTGGGCAAATGGCATTTGGGCCATCTGCCCGAGTTCCTGCCGACGCGTCACGGATTTGACGAATACTACGGCCTGCCCTATTCAAACGACATGTGGCCGTATCACCCCACGGCAAAGTTTCCGCCGCTGCCGATGATCGAGGGCGAAAAGATCGTCAACCCGGCCGTCTCGCCCGACGATCAGAAGCTGCTCACCAAGTCGTACACGCAACGGGCGGTCGATTTCATCGGCCGCAATAAGTCTCGCCCGTTCCTGCTCTACCTGGCGCACAGCATGCCGCATGTGCCGCTATTCGTTTCGCCCGAGTTCGAGGGCAAAACCGGCCGAGGGCTTTATGCCGACGTGATCGCTGAGATCGATTGGTCGGTGGGCGAAGTGCTCAAAGCCTTGGACGAGAATGGACTCGGCAAGAACACCTGGGTCGTGTTCACCAGCGACAACGGCCCGTGGCTCAGCTACGGCAACCACGCCGGCTCGGCCCTGCCGATGCGCGAAGGCAAGGGAACGATGTTCGACGGCGGCTGCCGTGTCAGTTGTTTGATGCGATGGCCTGAGCGAATCCCGGCAGGAAGGGTGTGCGGTGAATTGGCGGCCACGATCGACATCTTGCCGACGCTGGCCGAGCTGATCGGCGTCGAGTTGCCCAACGATCGGACGATCGACGGTCGGAGCATCGTCGGCCTGATGGAGGGCCGGCCCGGCGCTCGCAGCCCGCACGACGCATTTTATTACTATTGGGGCAACGAATTGCACGCGGTGCGCAGCGGGCCGTGGAAGCTGCACTTCCCGCACAACTATCCGACGATCATTGAGCCTGGGCGCGATGGCCGCCCCGGGCGCCAGCAGCAGCAACGGGTCGAAAAAGCCTTGTTCAACCTGGCCGACGACATCGCCGAGCGGCGCGACTTGGCCGCCGAGCATCCCGAGGTGGTCGCCCGGCTCGAAACCCTCGCCGAGCGCGCACGGGCCGAGCTCGGCGACAGCCTCACGAAGCGCGAAGGCCGAGGCGTTCGCCCGCCCGGAACGGCGGCCGGCGCTGAATAGCAATCCTGCTCTAGCCCGTCCATGCGATCGTGCTGTAGTGATTGCACTTCCGCAGTCGAACAGGGAGCGATTACTTCCCGCACGGGCGACAACGATCGACCGAATTCATTGTTAAATCGTTATCTGCCCCGAGTATCGGTCGAAACGCGAAGCCATCGACTGGCCCCGCCCGTCGGCCGAGTTCCGGTTCGACCGACGGGGGTCTTCGGCCTCGATCAACGGCGTCGGTTGCGAGTTCCCCTCCAAAGAACCAGCGCCAACGCGCCGGCCAGCATGGCCCAAGTGCTCGGCTCCGGCGTGATCACAAAGGCCAGGTCGAGGGATTCATGCGTCAGCGGATCACGGAGTTCGCTCCAAACCAATCCCATTCCGCCGGTGTCGTCCCAAAAAACACCGTCGTCGTTGAAATGCTGGAGCGACGTCTTCCAGCCGATCTCCGGCGACAGCGGATCGCGGTCAACATGCAATCCCAGCCAGTAGATCGTTCCTTCTTGCTGGATGAACGGATTTTCGATGTTTGTGATGTTGATCTGGTAGAAGTACACGTGATCGTTGGGAATGAACAAGCCCGGCGGCTCAAACCATCCCTGCATTCCCGTTTGCGGCGGCCGACTAGTGAATTGCCCGGGCAAAAAGACTTTCTGCCAAAGGGGAAACTCGGCCGGGGTGAGCGGCTGACTGTGCTCGAACTGCGTGGCTGGCTTGTCCGCGTAGATCGACACCCGAATCCCGGTAATCGCGGGGAACTGCGGAATGGGGCCCACATCGCCGTGAACCGAAACCCAGAAATGGACATCGGTAACAGGCCCAGTGCCCGTGCAAAGCCAATCGTCGGCCAGCACGCGATGCGGCGGCCCGAAGTTGACATCCCAACCGAAGGGGTCGGGCAATTGGGGATAATGCATCTTGTGCGGGTCGCCCACATCCCAGTCGGCCCATGAGGCCGCCGGCATCAGGGCCACCAGCAAGGCCAGAAGCCATACTTTGCGGTGAATCATTGTCTATGCCTCCCAAAAAGCGTGTGCGGGGAGAAACCGTCGGCGTTTCGCCAACAACGCCGTCGACCGAGGTCGAACCCCACCAGACGGAAGCATTGTCGATGCTCGTGCCTCGATTCGATGCCATCTTGCCGTTTCGTCAGGCACAAGCCCCCGCACCATCAGCCGCGTGGAAGAACAGGCCATCGACCGCCACGAAGAAGCCCTTTTCCCATAAGCCGGCAGTGGACAAGCCTAGGCGCCAGTCGGCACTGCTCGCCGCCGCAAGCCTGCCTTCCCGAGAAACGACCGACGGCGTGCGCAGCCGCGTCAGACCAACGGCAAGCCATCTCGCAAGGTTCGGCAGAAGACGACCGCCACGGAAAGCGGGCAACTTCGCGGCTCGAATGCTCGCGGTTGCTCGCACTGGCGATCGCTCGAAGAACGCTGCCTCCCGCGACAGATCAGCGGCGGCGCGGTCGATCGTTGGCGATGGTCAGATCAGGCGCTCGGCGCGAGTCGGCCTTGGTCGGCTCGAGTCGGGCGTCGGTCGATCGAAATCGCCGTGCCGCCCAGCCCTCACACCTTGGAGCCAGTTGTGG
>JARKPK010000067.1 GCA_029975295.1 Thermoguttaceae bacterium
GCGATCTTGCAGCGGATCGGCACCTGGTATTCGGCCGTGAAAGAATCGCTTGAGGACGTGGAACTGTATTCTCATTTGACCTCCAACCGCAACGTGTTGCTCACCGGCCGCGGGCGAACGCTCTACGTCCATCTGCATAAAGACCCGCTCGGCGAGGCGGTGAAGTTGCGGCCGATCACCGCTGCGCCGGTCCGTGCGGTGCTGCTCAACGACGGCCGACCGGTGGCATGGACCCTCGACATGGCCCCCAGCGATCATGCCGAACAACGCGGCTACCTGCGGTTGCGGCGGTTGCCCGTCAACCAGATGAGCAACACGGTGCCGGTGATTCGCTTGGATTTCGATTGCCCGCTGGAGGAGCTTGCCGCGCCGAAGCCCGGCCGGCCGACCAGCGTTGAAGATCAGAAGTGAATCTCCGCAGTGAACTCAGAGCGATGCAGAGCCGCCTGCGGCCGGCAACATCGCCGGCACGGGGGGTAAAAGTCGGCGGGCGGGAAAGCCACGCGGAACAGAACGTCGGCGAATCGGAAAGCCGATCGGGCGACGATGGCCATCCGAACGTCGTTTCAATAATCCGGCGGCCGCGACGGCAAGTCGTCCTGGGCCAACGCCATTTCCGCCGCTGGATTGTTCGACGACTTGGGCCCCTTCCGCGGGCCGGATTCTTCGGTGCTTTGACGGGCGCGGGCGGTAGGCTCTATAATTCTCTACGATGAGCACTACACACAACGCTTGCGTTCCAATGAATCCGACCGAGCGGGCCGCAGGCTCGGAATCGACCATTCATCTTTGCAAGAGCCCGTTCGCGGGGCCGGCAAACCAGATGCTCGGCCGAGCGGAACGGTTCGGCGACCGCGGCAGCTTGGGCTTTCGTCGATGGTTGCGCTTTGCAACGGTTGGGTACGCGGCATGGTTGGCGGTAGTGGCCGGGATCGGGCGGATTTCGGCGGCGTGGGCCGCGGACAAGGCGGCCAACGATGCGCCCGCTGCTGCTGCCGAGGCCGCTGATGTTCCGGGCGAACCCGGCGGAGCCATTCAACCTCAACCGGCTCGTCCCGCAGCGCAGCCCGCGGCGGCCAACGATCCGCAGCCGCAACGGATGGGCTTTTTGATCGAGGTGCCGCTGCCGATTACGGGCCAATCGTTCGAGCGAACCGAGAAGGTGGTCCGCCGGGCTTTGGAAAAGGCCGAGGCCCGCAAGGCGCGGCCCGTATTCGTTTTCGCCTTCGATGCGGCGGCCGGGCAAGACGAGGCTTCGCGGCGAAGCGAGTTTGGCGCGGCGTTGTCGTTGGCCGAGTTCCTTTCGGGCGAGGCGATGAATCGGGCGCGCACCGTGGCTTGGCTGCGCCGACCGATCGAAGGCCATGCCGTTTTGGCGGCGTTGGCTTGCGACGAGATTGTGATGGCCCGCAGCGCTTCGTTGGGCAAAGCGGGCGTGGATGAGCGGGCAATCACCGAATCGCGACGGGGCAACTACCGCGAGATTGCCGAGCGCCGCCGCACGCTGCCGGCTGTGGTGGCGCTTTGGATGCTTGATGAATCGATCGAGGTGTTGGTGGTGGACACTGATGCCGGCCGCGAGTTCATTGCCGCCGGCGAACTCGATTCGCTGAAGAAACGGCGGGCCGTTCAGAGCGTGACGAAGCTGTTCGATCGCACCGATCCGAACCGCTCGCTGGCGGCGGAGAACGGACGGCTTTCGGCGTTCGAGGCGCGAACGTTAGGTTTTGTCAGTTCGTTGGCCGACACGCCGGCCGAAGTGGCCCGCGCACTGCGACTGCCCGCTCACGCGCTGGAAGACGAAGACCCGGCCTTGGCAGGCAAGTGGACTGCGGTGCGCGTGGATTTGAAGGGTCCGATCGACCGCCGCAACGTGCGTCAATTGATGCAGATGATCGAGCGGCGGGTGCAGCAGGAAGGGGTGGATTTCATCTGCCTGTGGATCGACAGTCCCGGAGGTTCACTGGAAGATTCGATCGAACTGGCGAACTTCTTGGCCCGATTCGATTCGGCGCGGTTGCGCACGGTGGCCTATATTCCCGGCGAAGCGCGGAGCGACGCGGCGTTGGTCGCCCTGGCGTGCCGGCAGGTGGTGATGGGGCCGCGGGCGGTGTTGGGCGGTCCCGGCGCGCGCGAATACACGGCCGAGCAGATTCGCCAAGCCGTGGTCGCCATCAGCGATCGCGAGACCGGACCTTGGCGTCGGCAGTCGTGGTCGCTGCCGGCGGCGATGATCGATCCGAACTTGGCCGTGTTTCGCTGCACCCGCGGCGATGAAACCGGATTCTTCAGCCAGCGCGAGTTGGAGGAATTGGAACGGCTGCGTCCCGACGAGCCGAAGTGGCGGCAGCATGAGCCAATTACTCAACCGGGCCGGCCGCTTGAGCTTACTGGTCAGCAAGCGAGGGAGCTGGGGCTGATCCGGGAAACGGTCGAAGGATTTGCCGAGTTCAAACGGCTGTACCACTTGGAGAACGACCCGAAGCTGATTGCTCCCGGTTGGGCCGAGGTGTTGATCGACGCCTTGGCTTCGCCCGGGGCCGCCGTGCTGTTGCTGATGATCGGATTCTTGGCGCTCTACGTCGAATTGCACACGCCGGGCGTGGGCGCCGGCGGCTTCGTGGCCACGGTATGTTTTCTTCTGTTCTTTTGGAGCCGCTTCCTCGGCGGAACCGCCGGCTGGCTCGAAGCGAGTCTGTTTCTGGCCGGGTTGAGTTTTCTGCTGATCGAGTTCTTGGTGTTGCCGGGCTTCGGCATTTTCGGTGTCGGCGGAGCGTTGCTGGTGGTCGCCTCGCTGGTGCTGGCCAGTCAAACGTTCGTCATTCCGCACAACTCCTATCAATATGCCCAATTGCAGAAATCGTTGCTCACCCTGGCCGGCGCCGGTTTGGGATTCGCCGCGATCGCCTTCCTCACGCGGCAATGGCTGCCGAAGACTCCGATGTTGAATCAGATCTTTCTGCCGCCGCCGATGGGCGACGAGGCCGAGACCATTCGCCGCCGCGAAGCGATGGTTTCGTACGACGATCTTCTGGGCTGCCGGGGCGTGGCTGCCACCCAACTCAGCCCCAGCGGCAAGGTCCGCTTCGGCGATCGATTGGTCGATGTCGTCAGCGATGGCGAGTTGCTCCCGCGCGGCGCCGAGGTCGAGGTTGTCGAGGTCAAGGGAAGCCGAGTTGTCGTCCGCGCGCGCGACCAGTCGTAAGCGGCGTGTGCAGCAGCGGGCGCGAGCAGCAAGACGGGCAACGTCAGGGGCGGCCTTCGGCGAGGCGGCCTTCAACAATCTGCTCGAGACGACCGCGGCGACGGCGACGAATCGATGCCGCGCCGCGGTTCCCCTTGCGCGGGCATGCGTCTATAATCGCTGTGGAAACGCCGCTTGGGCGCAGCGGCATGATTGGATGGGAAAATACGCTTTCCCGCGGAGAATATCGCGTTTTCTTCAGAGAACCGGCGTTATTGCTCGCCGGCTCGGGCATTGCGGAGACCATTTCCGACCGTGTTAGAACCTGTCGCGTTCGTTGTGATTGGGTTGATGATCGCGATCAACGCGGTGTTTGCCGCCTACGAGATCGCGTTGGCTTCCGTCAGCGTGGCGCGGTTGCAGGTTTTGGAGCAAGAGCGCCGCCGCGGGGCGCGGGCCGCGCTGGCCATGAAGCAAGACATGGAAGCCAGCTTGGCCACGGTGCAGGTGGGCATCACGCTGGTCGGCGCCATTGCCGCCGCGGTGGGCGGGGCCGGCGCTAAAGAGCACGTTCAGCCGTTTCTCCAGCAATCGTTTAAGGTTGGGCCGGTGGTGGCCGAGGGATTGGCCATTGCGCTGATCGTCGTGCCGTTGACGGCCGTGTCGATCTGTTTCGGCGAACTGGTGCCCAAGGTGTTCGCCATCCGCAACAAGGAATCCGTTTGCCTCTGGCTTTCGCGGCCGATGAGCATTGTGGCCTATGCCTTCTGGCCCGTGGTTCGCTCGTTCGAGTTTGTGGTCGAAACGATCATCGCCGTGATCGAACGCCGGCTTTCGTCGCGGACGATTCTCCGCCGCGGCGAGTCGGGCGAGTTGCAGGAGCTTCGGGCCTACGCCGCCTATGCCCGTTCGGCCCGATTGATCGGCGAGCGGGAAGAAGGGATCATTCTCGGCGCTTCGCGGCTGGCCAACCGATCGGTCCGCGAGATTATGCTTCCGGCGGAAGACATCAGCATGCTCGATGTCAACGCGTCGCTGGCGGACAGCCTGATCTCCGCCCATCTCGACATGCACACCCGGTTTCCCGTCTCGATGGTCAAGGGCGACGCGCAGGGGATCATCGGCTACGTGAATTTCAAAGACATTGTGGCTCTGATGCGTTTGAGCCATCCGCACAAGCTGTCGCTGCGGAACATCGTTCGCGCCATGCCCAGCTTTCTGGAGAACACGCCGATCGCCCAGTGCATGGAGCGATTGATTCGGGAACACGCCCACATCGCGCTGGTGCGCGACCCGCAGGGGCGCATCACCGGCATGATCACGCTGGAGGACATTGTCGAAGAACTGGTCGGCGAAATCGAAGACGAATACGATCGGCTGCCCGCGCACATCGTCCCGACGGGCACGGCCTGGGTGGTTGGCGGCGGGGCGCCGCTGGCCCGGCTGAAAGAAGCCTCGGGCATTGAGCTGACTGCGGCCGTTGCGCCCGAGGCCGCGCCGCCGCGCACCCTCAACGATTGGGTCGTGGCCCATTTGGGCGACGAACCGGTCGGCGGCGAGGTGATCGAGCGCGACGGGGTGCGCGTGGTGGTCCGCAAGATCCGTCGCCGCAAAGTGCTCGAAGCGCAAGTGATTCCCCCGCCGGCGCACGACGGCGCCGATGATCTCTGACAGCCACGGCAACTGGAACGGCGCCGGGCCGTTGGTCTTTCGCCGCTCGGCCACAGATCGCACGGTAGCGAACGCCCGCTCGGCAGCCGCAGATCGACATCGAGCCGAAGCCCGCCGCTTGGCTGAAACCTCGGCGTCTGCAACAACAGCCTTTGCGCGCTTCGTGCCCGCGGTCACGGCTACGGCCTTCGCACGCGCCGACGGCCTCTGCGCGCAACTCGTTTGCCGCTACCAGGGCTTGCCGCCTTTGCGCGTGCCGCAAATGTTTACGCTGATGCCCATGGCGTCGGCCATGGCGGCCTTGGCCAGCAGGGCCTTGTCGGCCTCTTTCGCCGAAAGGGCGTAAGCCACCTGAATGTGATTGGCCTTGTGTTTGGCCATGAACTGGTCGCGGTCGATGCCGTAGGTGACGGCATGCATGATCGGCCATTGCGGGGTGGTTTCGCGCCAGCGGCGTTGGGTTTCAGCCTCGGGCAATTCCACCACGCCGGCCCGTCCGAGGTCCATCTTCAATCGACCGTTCTCGACATAGATTCTCGACCAGACGATTTCGCCGGGCTTCGAGATGCCTTTGAGCGATCCGCCGCCGAGGCGGAAATACATCGCCGGCTGGCGTTCGCTGCTGGCGCCGGCCCAGCCGCCGATGAAGTGCGCCGGCGGCGCCGATCCGCTGATGAGGAACACCCAAACGTAGTCGTCAACAGTGCCCGAGCGGTCCCAGTCGCCCCAGCGAACGTCGTGCAGGGTGTTTTCCACCGGCTGGCCCATCGCTTTATGCACGCGGTAGGTCATCAGCCCGTCGAGCCCCGCGCATTCGTCCACCTCGTTGAAATGCACGACCGGACGGCCGTCGAACAGCACCCGCTTTCCGTCGCGGCTATAGACCGGCGGGCGATCGGCGTTGTTCAACGTGCCCTCGACCAGGTCGCTGGCGGGCAACAGGTCTTTCAACCCTTGTTGATATTGAATGCCGATCAGATCGCAGCCGAAATCATCGGCAATCCGCACGGCGGCGATATACATCTTGCACTGGGTCAGGATCTGATCGTCAGTCAGATCGGTTTCCGGGTTCGGGCCGGTGACGAACTTCATCCCGCGCTGTTCCATCCAACGCCGCACGGCCAGCGCCTCGTCGTCGCGGACTTGCGTGGTTTCGTAGTAGAGGGCCGATTGGCTGAGCCGTTCCTTATAAACGCCCATCGGTTGGAGCAGCTCGTCTTGGATGATGGCGTTGTACATGCCCATGCATCCCTCGTCGAAAATGCCCATAATCGCCTTCTCGCGGCGGAGCTGCTCGGCCAGCGCGGCGCCGAGCTTGCGCTCGGCCGACGGCACCGAAACTTTCTTCAGCGGGACGACGTGGTTGAACTTGTGCTTCACTTCGCCGTCGTCGAGCCAGCGTTGCAATTGGCGGCGGAACCATTCGTCGGAAAAATCTTCGCTCCACAACGTGGAAAACTTCTTGCCCGCCTTCGTCAGGCAGCCGTTCAGATTGAGCATTCCCACCAAGCCCGGCCACTGCCCCGACCAATTGGCCACCGTCAAGATCGGGCCGCGATGGCTGAGCAATCCGGCCAGCACGTGATGCGAATACTGCCAAACAGCCTCGGCCACGATCAACGGCGCCGCCGGATCGATTTGCGAGAAGACCCGCATCCCCTCGACCTGCGAACCGATGAAGCCGTGTTTTTCCTCGGGCTTGTAGGGATGCGCGCGAACCAGTTCGAAACCGCAATCGGCCACGGCCGCCGCCAGCGATTGCTCCATCGCCTCTTGTGCCGGCCAACAGTTCTGATTGGCCGACAGCCGCAAATCACCGCTGGCCACCAAAAGAACCTGACGCTTCTTCACTCGCGGCGGTTTCGACAATACTGGAAGCTGATACTTCATGCCCGTGGCTCCTCAATCAATGGCTCAGCAACAAATGGCGCCGGCAAGCGCGGCCGCAATGCCTGCCGCCTTTTCTCGCCGCGCCGTGACCTCTTAAGAATCGCGCCGTCCTGCGGCACTCAGCAGCGCATGGCTCACGGCGGCAACAACGCCGGTTATCATAATCTCGCCGGGCGAGGGCAACCAGTGGCGGAATTCTTCCTGCGCGAAAAACCATGCCCAACAAGGCCGTTGCTGCGCAATACGGCGTTCTTCCGCCCATTGATCGGCGTCTTTTGCGAGCGTCGGGGTTGCCCGCAGGGCGAATCCGCGTCCGAATGTTGGCTCGACGTGAGATGGCAGAAAACCCCCTGCCGTGCCGGCCGCCCACATCGCCGCGGCCGCAACCCGCACAGCAGGCTCGATTATCGACGCTCAGCGCGGCCATGCGACGCGGCCGACCAAAAGAAGGCCCCGCTCTCCCGCCAACCGGGCATTGCGCGCTCGCGTTGCTGTCCGGTCGATCGGTTGGCAGGCCGGCAGGGCCGCCGACCGTGTTTTCGTTGCATCGCCGGGGGCGGGAGCTAAACTAAAATGGTAGATTCTTCGAGCGGCGAACCCGCCGACGGCAGACCCGGAAACGCGGCGATGATGAACAAAATTATAGTATTGCGTTGGCTCTTGGCGGCAGGCTTGGCGGTGTTCTGCCCGACCGCGGCGGCGCTGGCGCAGTTCCAAGAGGAGCAATCGCCCGGCGGGTCGCAACTTGGCCCGGGCAAGACGCAGCGGTGGCGATGCGGGGTCGAGATCCAGGCCGTAGGCGGCCCTTGCCAGGGCGTTGTCGGCTACATTCCGTTTCCGGTCGATTGGCCCGAGCAAACGGTGCGGATTGTCGAAGAAGAGATCAGCAAGTCGGCCAAGGTCAGCTACGAGACGGTCGATGAGACGGTCAAGCTGATGGTGGTTCGCATTCCGCGGCTGAACAACAACGAAGAGGCCAAAGCGCTCATCACGTTCGAGATCAAGCGTCACGTGCTCTTGGCCCCGGCCGATACGAGCGGCTATCGCCTGCCCGACAAGAAAAAGCTCGATCGCCGCGTTTTGCCGTTCTTGGCCGCCAGTCCGAAGATCGAAAGCGACGCGCCGCGGATCAAGGCGTTGGCCAAGGAGATTCCGGCCGACAAAGAGGGCGCCTGGGAAAAGGTCGAGGCGATCTACGATTGGGTCCGCGAGCATGTGCAATACAAGGAAGGCCCGCTCAAAGGCGCGTTGGCCGCGCTGAAAGACGGCACCGGCGACTGCGAAGAATTGGCCTCGCTGTTCATCGCGATCTGCCGAGCGGCCGACATCCCCGCCCGAAGTGTCTGGGTGCCCGGCCACTGCTACGCCGAGTTCTACCTGGTCGATGCCGACGGCAAAGGGCATTGGTTCCCTTGCCAGGCGGCGGGCACGCGGGCGTTCGGCGAGATTCCCGAGCTTCGCCCGATCTTGCAGAAGGGCGACTCGTTCCGTCCCCCTTGGGACAAACGCGACCGCCAGCGCTACCTGGCCGAAAAGCTGATCGGTTCGGCCGTGCCCGGCGGCGGCAATCCCAAAGTGCGCTTCGTGCGCGAATTGCTGGCCGAATAGCCCCAAGATCTACAGGGGCCTGCTTCCGATCGCCCAGCGGGGCGGCATCGGCTCGGTCGGTTGCGCTTGCTGCGCCAACGCCCGCTCGCTGATTCGCTCCGTCACACGGCGCGCAGAAGCAACTCGAGCACAACGAAGATCGCCGCCATAAACCCCACAATCCACAACGCGGCCCGAAAGGCATGGCGAAGCAATGGGCCGGCATCCTCATGCCGCGAAGCGGCATAAACCAAGCTCACCACGACGATCGGGGGAAGGGCGAACCAAAGATCGTTGATTTGGGCGATCGGCGGCATGACGGGATGCGTTGGGCTCTTCGGTGTAACTGGGGCTTCTGTGTAACTGCGGTTCGTCGCTCGGGCGTTGTGTTCGGTAGTTGCGGCCGGCTCAGGCTGCGCCCGATCCGCCTTCGGTCGTCGTGTCGCTTTCCTCGGGCTTCGGTGGAAACACCGGCCCGCAGCAGGCGTCGTAAATGGCCAAAATGTTCAGCAGCCCGGCGATCATCGTGTACACGGTGCCCAGCTCGAAAAACCGATGCAAACGAGCGTGCAAGTCGCCGCCGCTGGCGCGGATGGCCAACGGTTGTTCGGGATCGCGGGCATAGGGGGCGTCGGCTTTGGCCGGCGGAGCCATGAAGCCGTTCCAATACGGCTTGTTCCCGCCCGTCACTCGCACATGCTGAATCACGGCCGGCCACGCCGGCACGCCGATTCCAAACTGGCAGAAGAACGCGAGCCGGTTGAAGTTCAGACCTTCAAAATAAACCACGCGGGCGATGCCCACCCCGTTGGGCCCCGCCTGGCTGCCCAAATACGCTCCGTGGACGAACAGGCCCATCAAACACACGAAGAACAGGCCCGCCTTCGCCCAACGACCCTGATAAGCGTGGCCCAAGCCGGGCAGCAACCAAGCCAGCAGGCCGGCCAGCTCGCGGCCTTTCAGCACGATTGGCTGTCCGGATTCCGATTCGATCGTTGTCGTCGTCAAAGATCAACCATCCCGGCGGCAAAGACCGCGGCTTCGAGCCCACCGAATCGATTCGCTCGCCGCCGCGACCAACGCGCCCCCGTCGCTCTGAGGTGCGGGGCGCGCGCCATGCCCGGCGAAGCGGCACTGGCCCACTATTCTATCCGTGCCGACCGGCCTTGCCAACCGGCAGGCGAAACGAGAGACAGCGCAACGGCGTGGGACGGCGCGACGGCGTGAAGAGCCCGAAGTCAATAAAGAAGGCAGGAACCGAGCAACCTTCGGTCCGTCGCGCTCGTTCGCCGGGCAGCGGCAGGCGGCCGAGCGGATGTACTTCCTCACCGACGCCAACTATAATGTTACCGGCGTCGTGCGGAAGATCGACGGCCTGTGGCGGGTGGCCGAACGCGTCGCCCAGGTGCTCCGCGACACCGGCAAGTCGGTGGACGACCTGCGGCAGGCCGTGGAGACGTTGCACCGGCGTCGTGAGGCCCGGGCGAAGCTCGACAGCCTGCCGAAGCTTACGAAGGAGCGGCAGGAAGTTGAGCGGCAGATGGCCGATGCCGATCGCGACCTCGAACTGGCCGAGAAGCGGCACTACGATCTGACCGAGCCGCTCAAGATGCGGATCGCCGAACTGAAGGATGCGATGTGGGCTGCGGAGCAGGCCCGCAACGAGTTGTGTGGCAGGTCGGCCGACGCCGACCTGCGGGCCCGCATGGCCGACGTGCAGACTCGGCTCAACGCCGCGCGCACCCAGGCCGGCGACATGCGTCGCTCCGTGGCCGAGTTCCGCACCTGGGCGTCCATCGACCGCGACAAGGCCCAGCGGAGCGGGTTCGAGGGCGAGGCCAAGGCGGCAGCCGAACGCGCCGAGCAGCGCGACGCTCGCGCCTCCGACATCGAGAAGGAGGTGCCGGCCCTGGAGAAATCCATCGTCACCCTGGAACGGGAGGAGGCGGCCATCCGAAAGCAGATGCTCGAACCGTGATCCGGCCGCGGCCGGCGATTCACTTCGCCACCCCTGGTTGGGTGGCTCTGTTCTTTGACAATATATTCTGTATCGTGAGCCGTCGGGGCTGGCGACCCCGGCGGCTCGGGACAACGACACTCCGCATCCATTACTCAACCGCAACGCCACTTTGCTTGCCGGCGTGCCGAGTCAACGGTATTCAGGTCAGCACCACTTCCTAGCAGATAGCGGAAGATCATTATTTCCGTGGTACTGGGGCACGGACGAGCGAAGTCCCTTCGACGCCCGAACCGGCGGCTCCAGGAGTGATCGCCTTTACGTTAGGCAGAAATTACTTATGCAACGTTTTTACGGTCGCGGTGGATGCTGGCTTTTCCGCGGAATCGATTGGAATGTAAGCCGTGATCCTCTGCCCCGGATAAACCGTGACATTTGACGATGTAATTTCGCACAGCACGTTCAAGATCCGAGTATCTATGCGAGCACTACTGTCCGGATTGAACAGCCGCTTTGGGCCGAATTCAGGAAGAAACATCCGCACTTTCAGTCTCCCGACGCTTTCGGAAGTCCCACGTACCTGATAGGTTCCCACCATGTCCGGTTTCAGGCGGTTCACGTCCGATTCCTCGATTTCCAGGCGAATGCGAAGATGGGATGTATCGATCAGACGAATGATCGGAGTCAGTTCCAAAGTGCCTACCGAGTCGCCCGTATGACGGTGTACTTGAAGTACTGTCCCTGAACACGGGGCACGCACAATACGGTAATTATAGCCAACATTCGCCTGATATAGCCGCTGCTCGGCAAGGCTAACTTCTGTGGCTGCCGCTTCCACCTCCTCCTTAATCGGCCCACGTTGAAGTGCCGCAAGATGCTTTCTAAGGCTCTCGGCCTGCTTGGTCAAGTGTTCAACCTGCTGCTGCACACGCTGAAGGTCATCCAGAGAGACTGCCTTGCTTCGATGCAGTTCAAGTAACCGGTTAACATTCTTCCGCTCGTAGGCGAGCAACGCCTCCGTCGCCTCCGCTGACGAAAGGGCCTCCTGCTTTTCCTCTTCGCCGACACCAGCCCGGATACGGTTCAATTTGGCTCTTGCAACAGCAACATTGGCTTCCGCAACGGCGACATCCGCCTTTTCCCGACTTGCTTCTAGCACTGCGAGAGTCTGTCCCTTTTCAACAACATCCCCTTCTGTCACGCGGACCTCCGCGAGTTCCCCCGCGATTTGAGCGCAGACATCGACCTCCCCAAAAGTTGATTCAACTCGGCCCGTACAGATGATTTGTTGAACCTGCGGTTCCTTCACGAGCGGTGAACTTGACGGCTGCCCCACCGGTTCTGATGATGGAAGCCTGGTTACCCCCAGATAAGCTCCCCCGCCCATCAGACAAAGCAAAAGCACGGTGATCGTCAAGGTTCGCTTACTCAAGGAAGACACCGTTTTCCAACGTCAGGCACCGATCTGCGATAGTGCGTAGCCTGGGATCATGCGTGGCAAGCAGTACTGCGGGGCTGTATTCCTGGACCGCCTCTCTTAATAGTCTACTTACGACCTCGGCAGAATGCGAATCCAGCTGCGATGTCGGTTCATCCGCGATCAGCAAATCGGGAGCCCCCACCAGGCCGCGTGCTATGGCAATCCGTTGTTTTTCGCCTCCACTCATGTTAATAGGATGCTTGTTGACCTTTGAACCGATCCCCAGCGTTTCCAAAATCTTCTGCACCCGTTGTTTGTTGATGGGTTGCCTACGGAGTCGGAGTCCCAGGGCGACATTGTCAAAAGCCGTCAAGGCATTGACCAGATGGAAGCTTTGGAACACGAAGCCCAGATGTCTCCGACGAGCGGCTAACCGCTCGTGCTCGCTCGCCTGATTCAGGTCCCGCCCCACAACTTCAACCTTGCCGACCGTGGCGCGTAACAAACAGCCGGCGATTTGCAGAAGCGTCGTCTTGCCCGACCCCGACGGCCCCATGATCATCACGATCTCGCCACGCTGGACGGAAAGGCTTACGCCATTCAAGACCCGCAGCGCTCCCTGGGGCTCATTGAACTCCTTATGCACGCTCGTCAGTTGCAGCACGGTTTCCGGCATCATGTTCTGAATGCCTCTCCCGGTTCCGTTGCGACGAGTTTTCGGATCGAAAGCATCGCCCCGATGATGGAACAAAGAAACATGGTTCCAACGGCACTTCCGATGAGCTCTGGCGTAATCGTCACCGAGATTGTCGTCTGGCGCAAGGCAAACAGAGCCAGGTAGACGCCTCCAGCCCCAACGCTGCAACCAAGAATAAACACGATGAAAATCTGCACGATCAGAATGAACACGATTTCCAAGGTCGATCCCCCCAATGCCTTCATGCAGGCGTAGAGCGGAATCTTCTCGATGGTCGAGATATAGAACGTAAGCATTACGATCAGGAAGCCGACAATCACGGCGAGGATCGACGACAAGAGGATCACCGGCCCAAAACCGCTTCTTGTTTCCCAGTAGTTCGTTGCCCGCTGGTGAAACTCTCGACTCGTTATCACGTCATGCTCTGGAACTGTCGCCTGTAATCGCCTGACCGCATCTCGCACATCTACACCTGCTCGACACTTGCAGATGATGTACGTGGCATACGAAGGTGGAAGCCGCAAGAAGGCCCGGGCGTTGTCCAGGTCTGTCATCACGAATCCGGCAGTCGTGAAGAGGTGAACGTCGTCCACATACCCGACCACGGTTGCGCTACGCCCGGAGATCTCTAGACACTTACCGGTCGTGTCCTGCACACCGAGCTTCTCTCGGTCTTTGCGTGCGATGAGAATATGCCCGTCGGGCTGAAGAAGATGCCGACCGTCCGGGTCTTGAACTCCGATCCGGCATTTGACGCCGGAGTCGAAGTCTACCCCCAACACCTGAACGTAATCCTTCCCGCCTGAAAGTGGATTGCGCCATTGTGCATCTCCCCAGACGATTCGTCCAACATCATCCAAGTCAGGCGATTGTTTGGCTGCCCAATATACGAGGTCGTCAATGTGCGCATAGCCATCGAACATCGGCTGCCCCTTGGGGATGATCCAGATGTCCGCGTCAAAGGCGTCAAGTACGACGGTAATGTCGCGTTGGTAGCCGAAATAGAACCCCCACTGCACGACCACCAGAAACACGGCGAGTGCCACGCCGGCGACAGCTGCCGCCAGTTTCTCCTTCTCATGCAGAATAATCTGAGTCGCCGTCTTCAGTAGCATCTGTCCGAATCCGCATTGGGCACTTCGCGTGGAAATGGCAGCCACTAATTTCAGAACACCCGGTTGACCTTGAATAGTTTAATTATGTCAAATAGCGTAAATCGCTTGCTTGACGCAAGATAAACTTGCTGTTTCTGAGGGCGGTATCTGTCCTTATGAAACCCGAGTTCCTTGAAGTGATACAATCGACTAAATAGCTCCAACACGTCAGCGTAGCGCTAGCTGGCGAGTTTGTACATGGTACG
>JARKPK010000068.1 GCA_029975295.1 Thermoguttaceae bacterium
CGAGCGGCTGCGCACCTTGCTTTGGAATAAACGGTATTTCTTCCAGCGGCTCTTGGTTTCGGCATTCATTGTGATCACGGTGGTTTATGTATTCTTTATCGCCGTGATGCGGCATGAAGAGCGCGGCCTGAAGACGGCCGCCGATCGATGGATCCAACACAGCCGGTTCGATATCGAACGGTTCGAAATCGGCAAGCGCGAGCTGGGGGCCGCGCTGCAATTGGTATATTACGGTACGCATCAACTCGAATTCACCGACGCTTTCCTTCAGCACAGCCATGCGTTAGCCTTTTATCCCGAAATGCTCGCCGGAGGCCGAATCCTCGATCAGATCAATAAGTTCGATCCGTTCTACGTTCCACCCTCTCGCGAAATCGCCATGATGTGGATCGAAGACGCTGGCCTGCCGAGATCCGCCTGGCCTTCAGTCTTTGGTTGGCTTTTGGTGATGTTCGGCTTTGTCGGCGCGCCGATCTTCATGATGCTTTTGGGCCTGATCTGCGGCTGGATGACACGGCGGTTCCTGGTTCATTTCGACCCGGGCAGCCTGATCATCTGCTTATGCCTCTACGGCGCGCTGAATATGAGCTTCAACTGGATCGGCGGCGACTTCCCGCACAATATGGGCTACCTAGTCGGGGCAATCATGATCGCCACCGGCCATGCGGCCCGGTCGGCGATTTCCGCGCGAGGACCGCAATGGCGGCCGGCCGCGCCGGCACGGGCGTAGCGGCAGCCGATCGCGCTGCAAATATCCGAACGATCACCGTCCCGCGTTCCATCCTTTGATGAGTTCATCGAACACCGATCGCTGCGGCACGGACCAGTCAAGGCCCGACGACCGCCAGCGCCCCGCGGCCGCGCTGGTCAGCGCGGTGGTGCCCGACGAGCCCGAGTTCCGCACCGAGGGCTTCGCCCGGGCGGGCAACAATGCCGTGCTGCACTCGCTGCGAGAAATGACGGCCGCCGGGCTGGAGTTCACCGGCGTGTTTTCCATTCAACCGATGCCGGCCTTTCCTCGCGGCAAGCGGTTGTGGATGCCCGGCCGCAGAGTCGAGCTTTTCCCCGGCTGCTATGCCCAGTTGTTGCCGCACTTGAACCTGCCGCTCTGGAAGCAGATTCATCTGGGGCTGTCGGCGTTCTTCGCGATTCTGCGTTGGGCGTGGCGCAATCGCGGCCGGCCGAGGGTCATCCTCCAATACAATCTCACCCGCCCGCCGGCGGTGTTCATCTACCTGGCCGCGAGGCTCAGCGGCAGCAAGTATGCCGCCATGCTCTACGACATCGGCACCCCGCCGGTGAAGATCGATCATATGTTTTGGTATCGGGTCGACGACTTCTTCGCGCGGCGGCTGGTCCGCCGGCTCGATGGGCGAATCGTCATCACCCGCGCAATCCTCGACGACTACGCCCCCGGCGCGCACGGCCTGCACGTCGATGGCGCGGTGGACGAGGCGATCATCCCCGACTGGCCTCCGGCGCCCCCGCGCGACCATTTCACCCTGTGCCTGGCGGGCAGCCTGTGGGAACTCAACGGCGTGCGGCTGCTGCTCGACGCCTTCAAGCTCCTCGACGACCCGACGCTTCGGTTGGAGATCGCCGGCCACGGCGCGCTGGTCGACCTGGTACGCGAGGCTGCCGCGGCCGACCCGCGGATCCGCTACCACGGCCTGCTCAGCCACGAGCAGGTGCTGGAACTGTATCGTCAGTCTGATGTGCTGTTGAACATCCGTCTGACGCAGGGCGTGGGCAAGTCGTACCTGTTCGCCTCGAAGTTCCTCGAATACCTGGCGATGGGGCGAACGGTGATCACCACCGCGATGGCCCATGCGGCCGAAGAGTACGGGCAATTCGCCTACGTGCTTCGCGACGAAACGCCCGAGGCCCTCGCCGAACTGATTCGGCAGATCCGCCGCACGCCGTTGGAAGAACGCCTTGCTCGGGCCGAGGCCGGCCGACGGTACATGAAGCTCAACAAGACCTGGCGTCGGCAGGGCGAACGGATGGCGGCCTACCTTTCCGCCGTGGCGTTGGGCTGTGCCGACGAGGCCGCTCGCTTGGCCGCCGAGGTGCCGCAGCTATGACCCGTGCCGACGCCCAACAGTTCTACGAACGTGAATACCAGGCCGATCGCTACGCGATCGCCGTCGATGCCGAGACGCATTCCTTTGCGCCGGTGGTGCGCCGGTTCATCGACCAGTTCGGCCTTCAGCACGCCCGGTGTTTGGAAATCGGTTCCGGACGCGGGGCGTTGCAATCGCTGGTGGACGACTACGTAGGGCTCGATTTGGCTCGAACCGCCGGCGTCGGCTATCGCAAGCCGTTCGTGGCCGGCTCGTGCGAACAACTGCCGTTTGCCGACAGTTCGTTCGATGCGGCTTGGTCGTACGCGGTGCTCGAACACGTGCCGCGGCCCGAGGCCGCGCTGGCCGAGATGCGCCGCGTGCTCCGGCCGGGCGGGCTGCTGCTGCTGGCCCCGGCCTGGCAATGTCGGCCGTGGGCGGCCGAGGGTTACCCGGTTCGGCCGTACGCCGACTTCGATTGGCGGGGGAAGCTCGTCAAGCTGTCGATCCCGCTGCGCGAGTCGATCGCGTTCCGCGCGATGCACATCCTCCCGTGGCGGCTGGCGCGGTTGATTGCGCATCTGGTTGCGCCGGGTCGGCCGATGGGGTTCCGCTATCGGCAACTGACGCCCAACTACGAGCAGTTCTGGATGTCGGACTCCGACGCGCTGAACAGCATGGACCCGTTCGAGGCGATCCTCTGGTTCCGCTCGCGCGGCGACCGATGCCTGAACTATCCCACCCTGCCCAAAGCCCTGCTCGTTCGCACCGGCGAACTGGTCATCCGAATCGAGAAAGCGACGAACTGAGCAACCATGCGCGGTAAAACGCTGCTGTTACAAGCAGTCAATAAGTTGTTCGCATTGACTCCGCTCACCTCGTGCTACGGCCTGCGTGCGCGGCTGTTGCGATTGTCGGGTGTCCGATGCGATCCCACCGCTCGAATCGTCGCCTCGGCGCGCATCGTCCAGGCTTCGGCCAGTATCGGAGCCGAAAGCTTCATCGGGCATCAAACTCTTTTGGTCGGTCCTGAAGATGCGCCGATCATCATCGGGCGCTGTTGCGATATCGGTCCGCGCGTGCTGTTGGCAAGCGGCTCGCACGAAATCGACATGGTTGGCGAACACTCGGCCGGCCCTGGCCTTCGGGGGGGGGGGGATTAGCATCGAAGACGGAGCGTGGATCGGAGCCGGCAGCATTGTCATCACCAATGTAACCATCGGCCGAAAAGCGGTGATCGGCGCGGGAAGCGTCGTTGTCAAGGATATCCCGCCCTTCACGGTCGCCGTCGGCAACCCGTGCCGACCAATCAAACGATGGAATCCGGAAAGCCAACAGTTCGAACGGATTTGAACCGAACCGCGATTGGCGTGTTTGGCGTTCGTTCAATTCCATGAACTTCGTCTTCTGGCAGAACCAGGTTTCGATGCATCAGTCGGCGTGTCTTCGGGCGTTGGTCGCCCGGGGGCACCGTTGCCGGTGGGTGGTCGATGCGGCCGACTCGCCGGAGCGCGCGCGGATGGGCTGGACCGCGCCCGACACCTCGGGCATCGAAGTCGTCGTCGCCCCCAGCGAGCGGCAATGCCTCGAAATTTGGAACGATCGGCCGGACGATACCGTGCACCTGCTCACCGGCTTCCGCGGGGCGAACACCGCCCGCTGGGCGTGGCGGCAACAGGGACGGCAGCCGCGGCGGCTGGGCTTTTTGGCCGAGGGGGCCGATGTCCGCGGGCTGAAAGGGGTGCTGCGGCGGGCGCTCTATTCGTGGGAAGGGCTGCGGCGCGGCCGTCGGGCGGAGCTGATCATGGCCATGGGTCGCAACGGCGCGGCATGGTATCGCCGCTGCTTCTTCCCGGCCGATCGCATCCTGCCGTTCGCCTACACGGTCGAGGCGTTTGATCCGCCGCCGCTGGAGCCGCGGAGCGATGCGCACTACCGCATCGTTTTCGTGGGCAGCCTGATCGTCCGCAAGGGCGTGGACCTGCTGGCCGAGGCGTTCGGCCAGCTCGCCCGCGACGACGTGCGGCTAAGCTTCGTCGGCGACGGCCCGTTGCGGCCCGCGGTCGAGGCGATAATCGCCCGGCACGGCCGAACGCGACAAGTGGAATTCACCGGCAACGTGAGCAACGCCGAGGCCCGATCTCGGATCGCCGCGGCCGACCTGCTGGTGCTGCCCAGCCGGTTCGACGGTTGGGGTGCGGTGGTCAACGAGGCACTGATGCTGGGCACGCCGGTGGTGTGCAGCGATCGCTGCGGGGCGCGCGATCTGCTTGATGGGCGCGATCGAGGAGAAGTGTACTGCTGGAACGACGTTTCGGCCCTTTCGGCCGCGCTGGCGCGGCGGGTGTCGGCCGGCCCGATTTCGCCCGAGGCCCGCTCGGCCATCCGCGCGTGGTCGGCGGCGGTCTCTGGCCCCGCGGTGGCCGACTACTTGGTTTCGGCCGTGCGATGGGTGTATGAAGGCGGCCCGAAGCCCACGCCGCCGTGGGAGACGGGCGACACCAACGCCCGTGGTTGAGGCCGTGGCCAATGCCGATGGGAGCGTCTTTGCAAAACTCCGCTGATTACCAGGAATATTGGGTGGCCGCGATAGCTCCGCTATCGCGGTGCCGTTAGGCACAAGAGGCAGACAGTCGCACTGGTGTCGATCTGACGGAGCAGCCTCGGCCTTATGAGGATGTACAGGCGATAAACTGCTATGGATCCTTTAGATGGCCCGACGACGCGTCTTCGACGAAGAACTCCATGCACACTTCATAACATTTTCTTGCTACCGCCGACGTCGGTTATTGGACGATGATCGGGCGAAGCGAGTGGTTTTGGATGTGTTTGGTTTGCAGCTTTCGAGCCGGAAAGGTTCGTGCGTGGGCTATGTCGTGATGCCCGATCACGTTCATGCGATCGTCTGGTTCCCGCATTCCCGCCAATTGAGTGTTTTCATTCAACAGTGGAAGCGGCTGAGTTCGTATCGGCTTCGGCGATTTCTTCGAAACGACTTGCCCGAATACGCGAGTTGTATCCCATCGAACGACCCGATCTGGCAGCGGGAGTATTATGCGTTCAATCTTTATGACGAAGAAAAGGTCCGTGAAAAACTAAACTACATGCACGCGAATCCCGTAAAGGCCGGGCTCGCCGAACGACCGGCAGACTGGATTTTCAGCTCGGCCAGGTTTTACGAGTGGGGCGCTGACGTAGGTGTTTCGATTCGCTGGATTGGTTGAAAACCTCTTGTGCCTGTCGGCACCCCGATAGCAGAGCTATCGGGGCCACCCAAGAAGGTCCGTGAGTTGGTTGAGATCGCCGAGCGATCTGGGCCGATTGTGTAGCCCTCGGTCGCAACGTTATTGCGGAATGACGCAGGTGCATCTATTGATCGACGCGGTGGGCAATAAGTACGGCGGGACGGCCGTGGTGCTGGCCGAGGTGCTGGCCGCGGCTTTGGCCCACCGGTCGGTCGGTCGGGTTACCGTGTTCGCCTCGCCGGCGGCCCAGCGGCGCGTGCCCCTGCCGCACGATGATCGATTGACCATCGTCGATGTGCCCGAGGCCGAGCCGGCCCTGGGCAGGCTGTGGTGGGCGTATCGGGGGCTGGAGCGCCGGGCGCGGACCGTCGGGGCCGACGTGCTGCTGGGGCTGAACGGCTTCGGCGGCAACGTGGGCGAATTGCCCGCGGTCGTCTTCTTGCAGCAGCCGTTGCTTTACGATCGTCAGGCGCTGGGGCGTTGCCCGGTTGCCTTGCGTTGGCGAATGCGGCTGATCCGCCGATTGACGCGGCGCTCGGTCCGGTCGGCCGACCATGTGATGACGCAAACCGAGGCCGTCCGATCGGCCACGGCCGCCGAGTTCGGCATCGCGTTGGAAAAGATCACCAGCTACCCGCCGTCGGCCCCGAGGTTGCCCGAGCCTGTCGCGCCTTCGCCCAAACTGTCGGCGATGCGTGCCGCGGCTGCCTCGGGCCGGGCCGTGCTGCTCTACGTGGGCAGCGACGCACCGTATAAGAACCTGGAGATCGTCGCTTCGGCCCTGGGGCGAATGACGGCCGAGGAGCGGCCGCGGTGGTTCGCCACGCTCTCGCCGCAATCGCCGGTGTGTCGGGGCGGATGGGCCGAGCCGCTCGACGCCCTGAACCGCGCCGAGTTGGCCGAGGCCTATCGGCTTGCCGGGGCGTTGGTGCTGCCCTCGCTGACCGAAACGGTGGGGCTGCCGATGCTCGAGGCAATGCGTTGCGGACTGCCGGTAGCGGCGGCCGATCGCCCCTACGCCCATGCGGTGTGCGAAGACGCGGCGGAGTGGTTCGACCCGCTCGAGGCGGAAGCGTGCGCCGCGGCCCTGCGACGGGTGCTGTTCGATGCGTCGCGGCGCGCCGAGCTAGTGGCCCGAGGCCGGGCGCTGCTCGCCCGGCGCGATGCCGACGACCCGATGCGGCGAATGATCGACAAGGTTGTGGAAACGGCCCAATCCCGCCGTCGCGGTCGACCGCAGGTTCACCAACCATGAGCAACGGCCACATCAACGATCGTCGGCTCCGCGTGTTGGTGTGTGTTCCGCACTATCTGCCGGGAATGAAAGCTGGCGGACCGATCCGTTCCCTCGGCCATTTGGTCGAACATTTGGGCGAAGAATTCGAGTTTTCGCTGCTGACGGCCGACCGCGACCTGGGCGACACTCGGCCGTACCCCAACGTGCCGATCAACCAATGGCACGCGCTGGGCAAGGCGCGTGTGTGCTACCTTTCGCCGACCGAGCAACGTTTTCGGGCGCTGAGTCGCCGCATTGCCGCAACGCCGCACGACGTGCTTTATTTGAACGGGTTGTTCAACGGGTTGAGTCGGCGGGCATTGTTGGCCCGCCGTATGCGGATCGTGGACGAACGGCCGACGATCGTGGCGCCGCGAGGGGAATTCTCGCCCGGAGCCTTGCGACTGAAATATTTCAAGAAACGCGTCTTCTTGGGGGCGACGAAGCTTTTCGGGCTATGCCGCGGCATTCTGTGGCATGCGACCGGAGACGACGAGGCCGAGTTGATTTGCCGTTGGTTTGGCGCGGCGGACGTTCATTGCGCCGCGAACTTGCCCAGTATGCACCCGCCGACAGGATCCGATCATCCGCGACCGAAACGGCCGGGCGAGGCGCGGATCGTGCTGTTGGGCCGAGTGTCGCGCATGAAGAACGTGGACTACGCGCTGCGGGTGCTGGCCAGGGTCCGCGGGCAGGTGGAGTTCCGCGTGCTTGGTCCGCGCGAAGATCGAGAGTATGATGCAGAATGCTCGGCCTTGATCGAGCGGTTGCCGCCGGGAGTTCGCGCGACGATGGTCGGCGGGCTGCCGCCGGCGGAGGTCGGGCGCGAACTGGCGGCCGCGCACCTGATGTTCTTGCCCACGCGGGGCGAGAACTTCGGACATGCGATCATCGAGGCGCTTCGGGCGGGCTGCCCGGTGCTCATCAGCGATCAAACTCCCTGGCGCGATCTGGAGCCGTCTCGGGCCGGCTGGATCGTGCTGCTCGATCAGCCCGAGCAGTTCGCGCAATTGGTGCAGCAGGTGATCGACATGCCCGAGGAGACCTGGGCGGAGTGGTCGGCCGGCGCGCGGCAGTTCGGCGAACGATTCGCCTGCGACCCGGCCCATCGCGAGGCCAACCGCCGATTGTTCCTCCGCGCGGCAGGCCGATGGGACGACAACAACCAATAGCACCGCCGATCGAACGACGAGCACTGTTTGGCGACCGATCGTGTTTTCCGCACGGAGAATGTTTCGTCCTGCTTAGATTTTTTCTATCTATGCCGACGCGTTCGGCATCATAACGGCGGGAACAACCTGACAACGGCAGTTCAGTGAGGCCGCCGATTCCAGCGGCCGGAGGAGAGTCATGTTCGCGGGTAAAACCTTGTTGATTACCGGAGGCACCGGCTCGTTCGGCAATGCCGTGCTTCGCCGTTTTCTCGCCACCGACATCGCGGAAATCCGCGTCTTCAGCCGCGACGAGAAGAAGCAAGACGACATGCGGCACGAATACCGCAGCGACAAGCTGAAGTTCTACATCGGCGATGTCCGCGAGCCGGGCGCGCTGCGCGACGCAGTCGAGGGCGTGGACTATATCTTCCACGCGGCCGCGCTGAAGCAGGTGCCCTCGTGCGAGTTCTACCCGATGGAGGCCGTGCGAACCAACGTGGTGGGCACCGACAACATGCTCACCGCCGCCATCGACGCCGGGGTGAAGAACGTGGTGGTGCTCAGCACCGATAAGGCCGCCTATCCGATCAACGCGATGGGCATGTCGAAGGGCCTGATGGAAAAGGTGACAATCGCCCGGAGCACCGTGGCGGCCGCCAAGGGCTGTACGCTGTGTGTAACCCGCTACGGCAACGTGATGGCCTCGCGGGGATCGGTCATTCCGTTGTTCATCGACCAGATTCGCAAAGGGTTGCCGCTGACGGTTACCGACCCGAATATGACCCGCTTCATGATGTCGCTCGATGACGCGGTGGATCTGGTCGTCTATGCCTTCCGCAATGCCGAGCCGGGCGACCTATTCGTGCAGAAGGCGCCGGCCGCCACCATCGGCACGTTGGCCGAGGCGGTCAAACGGGTCTTCGCGGCCGACAATCCCGTGCGCGTCATCGGCACCCGCCACGGCGAGAAGCTCTACGAAACGCTGTTGACGCGCGAAGAGATGGTCCGCGCCATCGACTTGGGCGGCTATTTCCGCGTTCCGGCCGATGTGCGCGGCCTGAATTACGCCAAATACTTTTCCGAAGGCGAAAGCCAATTGGACCGGGCCGAAGACTACCATTCCCATAACGTGCAGCGACTTGCCGCCGACGAGATGGCCGCGTTGCTCTTGAAGCTGCCCTACGTGCAGGCCGAGTTGGCGCGGATGCGCGGCGAGAACGGCGTTCGTGACCCGGCGGCCATGCTGGTGTAGTTCGGCGCGGTGATGACATCGCAACACCTCGATTCGGCAAACGCCGGCCGCTGCGGCGACCGCGGGGCGTTGCGGCGTCTTTGAGAGGATCGCCGCACAGCCTTCTCGCCGTTGCCGCCTGGGGCGACGGCGACATGATCGCGCTGCCTTCAACAACCTGAACAAACGGATCCGATGAAGACGATTCTGATCACCGGTGCGAAAGGGTTTGTCGGTCGGAACCTGTCGGCGATGTGGTCGGCCCGAAGCGACTGGACCATCTTGGGCGCCGACCTCGACACGCCTCAGTCCGAACGGGAGGCGATGCTCGCCCGGGCTGATGTGGTGGTTCACTTGGCCGGCGTGAATCGGCCCAACGACCCGGCGGAGTTCGAGCCGGGCAACGTCGGCCCGGCCGAAGAACTGTGCCGAACGCTCGATACCCTCGGCCGTCGGCCGTTGGTGCTGGTCAGTTCGTCGATCCAGGCCGACCTAGACAACCCCTACGGCCGAGCCAAACGGCGCATGGAAGAGACTCTGATCCGCTGGGCCGAGCGGAGCGGGGCACGAGTCCGCATCTACCGATTGAAAAACGTATTCGGCAAGTGGTGCCGCCCGAACTACAACTCGGTGGTGGCCACTTTCTGCCACAACATCGCTTGCGACTTGCCGATCACGATCAGCGATCCGGCGCGGGTGGTGGACTTGGTGCATGTGGACGATGTGGCGGCCGCTTTCGCCGCAGAGATCGAGGCCGATGGCCTGTCGCCCGAGCCGTATGCACCGGCCGATGCGATCCCATCCACGCCGATCCGTTTGGGCGAGTTGGCCGGGCGGATTCAGTTCTTCCGTCAGATGCAGCAGTCGCTGCGCGTGCCCGACTTCTCGCAGCGGTTCAACCAGCAGCTTTATGCCACATTCCTTTCCTACGTGCCCGCCGAACGCTGGGAGTACGGCCTGGAGATCAAGGCCGACCAGCGCGGCAATCTGGCCGAGTTCATCAAGTCGCCGTGGTTCGGCCAGATTTTCGTGTCGCGGACGCTGCCGGGCATCACCCGCGGCAATCACTATCATCACACCAAGACGGAGAAGTTCCTCGTGCTTTCCGGCGAGGGGCTGATCCGCTTTCGGCATATCGAAGACGTTCGGGGCGGCCGGATCGTCGAGCATCGCGTCCGCGGCGAAGAGTACCGCGTGGTGGAGATTCCGCCCGGCTGGACGCATTCGATCACCAATGTGGGCAGCGGCGAAATGATCACCCTGTTTTGGAGCAGCGAGCTGTTCGACCCCGATCGGCCCGACACCTATTTCCTGCCGGTCGATCCGCCGCAGCCGGGCGCGTGATCGCGGCAAGGCGGATCGCGACCGTGGGCCCGACCAACCGACGGGCCGCAGCGCGGAAGTCGGCATTACTTTTGACGAAAGAGTTGAAATGAAAGTCGCCACGATCGTAGGCACTCGGCCCGAGATCATCCGTCTTTCGCGGGTGATGGCGGCGCTCGACCGCGCAGTCGAGCATCGAATCATCCATACGGGCCAGAACTACGACTACGAGTTGAATCAGATCTTTTTCGACGATTTGGAGATCCGCCGGCCCGATCACTTCTTGGAGGCCGCCGGGGCAACGGCCGCGGAGACGATCGGGCAGGTGATCGCGCGGGTCGATGCCGTGCTCCGCGCCGAACGGCCCGACGCGGTGCTGATCCTCGGCGACACGAATTCGTGTTTGGCGGCTATCCCGGCCAAGCGGCAGAAGATTCCGGTATTTCACATGGAGGCGGGCAACCGCTGCTTCGACGAGCGCGTGCCCGAGGAGATCAACCGCCGCATCGTCGATCACATCGCCGATGTGAACATGCCCTACAGCGACATTTCGCGCGAGTACCTTCTGCGCGAGGGGCTTCCGCCCGATCGGGTCATCAAAACCGGCAGCCCGATGTTCGAGGTGCTGCACTACTACTTGCCGAAGATCCATCGCAGCGACGTGCTGCAACGGCTGGAGCTCGTGCCGGAGGGCTATTTCGTGGTCAGCGCGCACCGCGAAGAGAACATCGACGCCCCGGAGCAGTTCGCCAAACTGTGCGGCGTGCTCGACGGGTTGGCGACGCGATTTGGAATTCCGGTGATTGTTTCCACCCATCCGCGGACGCGAAAGCGGATCGAGGCCGAGGGCGTGAAGCTCCATCCGCTGGTCCGCTTGCACAAACCGCTGGGGTTGTGCGACTACGTGCATTTGCAGATGCACGCCCGGGCCGTGCTCAGCGATAGCGGCACGATCACCGAGGAATCTTCGATCTTGAACTTCCCGGCGTTGAACATCCGCAATGCGCACGAGCGGCCCGAGGGGATGGAAGAAGCCGCGGTGATGCTCGTGGGACTGGAATGGCCGCGGATTTGCGAAGCGCTCGAGGTGTTGGCCCGGCAGCCGCGCGGTTCGGAACGATTCGGGCCGATCGTCCGCGACTACAATGTGCCGAATGTTTCGGAAAAGGTAGTCCGCATCATCCTCAGCTATACCGACTACGTGCGGCGGAACGTATGGCGGCAAGGCTGAACCGAAACACTCGCGGCCGGCCACCCTTCTCACTGGCAACAAGCACAGCGGCAACACGTTCGACAAACGCGACTTGCGATCGATGCGCGTGCTGATGCTCAATCAGTTGTTCCAGCCCGAGCCGGCCTTCAAAGGGCTGCCGCTGGCCAAAGCACTGCGCGAGTTGGGGCACGAGGTGCAAGTGCTCACCGGTCTGCCGAACTATCCCGGCGGCAAGGTTTATCCGGGCTATAAGGTGCGATGGACGCAGCGCGAATGGCTTGACGGCATTGCGGTGCATCGGGTGATCCACTACCCGAGCCACGACCGCAGCGGGCTGCGGCGGATGGCCAACTACTTGAGTTTCGCGGCCTCGGCGGCGCTGCTGGGGCCGGGGTTGGTCAAGCCGCCGGAGGTGATCTACGCGTACAACCTGATCACGCTAGCCGCTGCCGCCCGACGCTGGCGTGCCCGCTGGGGCGCCAAGCTCGTGCTCGACGTGCAAGACCTTTGGCCCGAATCGGTGCTCGGCTCGGGTATGATGCGCAACCGACTGTTGACCGCCTTGCTCGCCCGATGGTGCTTGCACGAGTATCGCCGGGCTGATGCTTTGGTGGTGCTCTCACCTGGGTTCCGCCGTAATCTTATCGCGAGGGGCATCCCAGCGAAGAAGATCAATGTAATTTACAATTGGTGCGACGAGGCGGCCATCCGCGTTCCACCCCAAAGGATGCCCAATGAGGAATTCCCGCCCGATAAGTTCCACGTAGTGTTTGCGGGGGTGATGGGCGTCTCGCAATCGCTCGATGTGGTGATCGAGGCCGCCTCGCGGTTGTTGTCCGAAGCGCCTGAGGTGCTGTTCACACTGGTAGGCGGTGGAACCGAGCCACCGCGTTTGGCGCGCCGCATCGCGGCGATCGGACTGGAAAACGTGCGGTTGCTGCCGCAACGGCCGATGACGACGATGGGCGAGGTGTACGCGGCGGCCGACGCGCTGCTGGTCCACCTTCGCGACGATCCGTTGTTCGCCATCACCATCCCGTCGAAGGTGCAGGTGTACCTTCATGCGGGTCGGCCGATCCTCTGCGGCGTGCGCGGCGACGCGGCCGAGTTGGTGGAACGATCGGGCGCGGGTTTGTGCTTTCCGCCGAACGACCATGAGGCGTTGGCCGCGGCTGTACTGCGCCTTCGCGCGATGTCGCCGGAAGCACGGCGGATGATGGGCCAACGAGGCAAGAAATTCTACGAGGAGCATTTGAGCTTTCGTCGCGGGGTGGCGCAGCTCGATGCCGTGTTCCGCCGGGTGTCGCCGGGGCGTAATTGTGAGGGAGATCGCGCCCAGTGAAGCCGGCCGATCTCTTTCCTGCGACGGTCGGGAGCGGTTGTTCTTGTCAGAAGAGGACGCGCCGATGAACCGAAAATCGGTATATGTGATCGGAGCCGGCGGTCATGCAAAGGTGGCGCTGCACAGCCTGCAACGAGCGAACGTTCAAGTCGAAGGGGTGTTCGACGATCGCGCCGAGCTGTGGGGCAGTCGGCTTTGCGGCGCACTTGTGCTTGGGCCGATCGAACGAATCGCGGAACTGCCTGCGCTGCCGGCGGTGGTGGCCATCGGCGACAATCGCTGTCGAAAGAAGATCGCGGAACAATGGGATTTCGAGTGGTTCACGCTGGTCGATCCGCAGGCGGTGGTGATGCCCGACGCTGTCCTCGGCCCGGGCACGGTGGTTTTCCCCGGCGCGATCGTGCAAACCGGCTCGCGTTTGGGCCGGCATGTGATCGTCAACAACGCGGCTACGGTCGATCATGATTGCACGGTCGGCGATTTCGTTCACTTGGCGCCCGGCGTCCATTTGGCGGGTATGGTTGCGGTTGAGGAGGGCGCGTTTCTGGGGATCGGTTCCGCTTTGATCCCCAATGTGACGGTGGGGGCTTGGTCCATCGTTGGGGCCGGCTCGGCCGTAGTGCGCGATCTGCCGGCCGGCATTGTCGCCTATGGCAACCCGGCCCGGCCGCGCCGCCCGCGAAGCGACGACGATCACTTCAGCCCGAGACACCCTTGATCCCTGAGCATGCGACGATAAACGCCGCCGACGTTTTTTCGGTAGAAATCGGCCTGCCGTTGGAGAACCTCCGAAAATTGCGTTCTCTGAAGCACGATTTCACGATTCGTTCGCTGAAAGCCGGGGCGGTTTGCGGATCGCTCGGCCGGGAAATGCTTGGCAACGAGCAATCGCCGTGAAGACACTCCTCGGAGACTGCGAATGAAGAGACGTATTTACCTTTCGCCGCCGCATATGTCGGGCGACGAACGGGAACTGCTGCTCGAGGCGTTCGACTCGAATTGGATCGCCCCGTTGGGGCCGCACGTCAGCGCGTTCGAAGCCGAGTTCGCCGCGATGCACGGCGTGCCGGCGGCCGCGGCCCTGAGTTCCGGCACCGCCGCGCTGCATCTATCGCTGCTGCTGTGCGGTGTGCGCCCGGGGCACCGTGTGATCACCTCGAGCCTGACCTTCGCCGCCACGGCCAACGCGATCACTTACGTCGGGGCCGTGCCGGTGTTTGTCGATAGCGACGAGCGATCGTGGAACATGGACCCCGACTTGCTCGAAGAGGCCTTGGAACGCGAGAACCGCAACGATCGCCGCGTGGCGGCCGTAATGCCTGTGGATCTCTACGGTCAATCGGCCGACTACGCGAGGATCGTTCCGATCTGCCAACGGCATGGCGTTCCGATCATCGAAGACGCGGCCGAGGCGTTGGGAGCGATTTATCAGGGGCGTCGGGCGGGCGCCTTCGGCCTGTTGGGCTGCTTTTCGTTCAACGGGAACAAGATCATCACCACCAGCGGCGGCGGGATGTTGATCTCCGAAGATCCAGAATTGGTCGAACGCGCCCGATTTCTCGCCACCCAGGCCCGCGACCCCGCCCCGCATTACGAGCACTCGACGATCGGCTTCAACTACCGCATGAGCAATCTGCTGGCGGCCGTGGGCCGAGGGCAGCTTAGGCATCTGGACGAGCGCGTGGCGCGGCGGCGGGCGAACTTCGAATACTATCGCCGCGAGTTGGGCGATCTGCCGGGGGTGGAGTTCATGCCGGAGATTCCCGAGGGGCGATCGACCCGCTGGCTCACCTGCATCACGATCGACCCCGCCCGGTTCGGCGCCGACCGCGAACAGGTGCGGCTGGCGCTGGAGGCCGAGAACATCGAGGCTCGGCCCATTTGGAAGCCGATGCACATGCAGCCGGTGTTTGCCGGAGAAACCATGTACGGCGGCAAGGTTTCCGAGCGGCTGTTCCGCGACGGCTTGTGCCTGCCGAGCGGTTCGAGCCTCTCTGAGGAAGATTTGGCGCGTGTGGTCGCCGTAATTCGCGCGAAGGCGAAGCCTGCGGCTGTATGAGGTTGGTTGCGCCGTCGAAGGACAGTATGGCAAGTGCCAAGGCGAGTCGTGCCGGCGCCGCGGCAGATCGCTTGTAACCGGCAGTGAACGGATCGTGCGCATTCTCTACCTGACGCAATGGTATTTGCCCGAGCCGGCCACGCTTCAGGCCGAGTTGGCCGGGCAACTGCGCGACGGGGGCCATCGGGTAACGGTGCTCACCGGCTTCCCGAATTATCCGGCCGGGCGGCTTTATCCCGGCTATCGGCAACGGTTGTGGCAGCGGGAAACGATCGACGGCATCGACGTGCTGCGCGTGCCGATCTTTCCCGATCACAGCGGCTCGGCCGTGCGTCGGGCGTGGAACCATGCGTCGCTGGCGCTTTCGACCTTGACACTGGCGCCGTGGTTGCTCGACCGATTCGATGTGATCTACGGGGCGCGCCCGATCACCCTGGGAGCATCGGCGCGCTGGCTTTCGCTTCTACGCGGCCGCCCCTTTGTGCTGGAAATCACCGACATGTGGCCCGAAGTGCTCGCCGACACCGAGTTGCTCCATCGCCCACGGCTGATCTCGGCCATCGGTCGCTATTGTCGATGGGTGTATCGCAAGGCGACGGGTATCCGTGTAGATACGCCGGGCTTCCGCGAGAACTTGATCGCCAAGGGTGTGCCGGCCGGGAAGATACACTTTGTGCCCGACTGGGTCGATACGTCGTTGTATCGCCCCCGATCGCGCGATTTCGAGTTGGGTCGCCGGCTCGGGCTGCTCGGGCGGTTCAATGTGTGGCACGCGGGCACGGTCGGACTGTCGCAGCAGTTGGAAACGCTGCTCGATGCGGCCGAGGTGCTGCTGCGCGAACGGCCCGACGTGCAGTTCGTTTTCAGCGGCGGTCGCGGGGTGGAACGCGATCGGCTGGAGGCTTTGGCTCGATCGCGGGGCCTGACCAATTGCCGCTTTCTGGGGTTCATTCCTTTCGAAGAACTGGCCGACACATTCGCTTGGGCCGATGTGATGTTCGTCCAGTTGCGCGACACACCGCTTTCGCGGATCACGATTCCGCACAAGGTTTACGCCTACCTCAGTGCCGGCAGGCCGATCTTGGCGGCGGTGGAGGGCGACACGGCCGAGTTGGTGCGCCGGCACAACGCGGGTGTGGTTTGTCGGCCGTGCGATTCGGCGGCGATCGTCGCGGCGATTCGAGGCCTGGTCGAAATGCCCGACAAACTCCGCGACCAGATGGGCGAAAACGGGCGGCGTGCCGCATGCGAACATTATGCCCTGCCGAAAGTTACTGCTCGGGTGGTGGAACTGCTCGAACGGGTTGCCGCTTGTGGCGGCCGCTGAAGAATTGTAGGATAATCAGACGTGGGACGTACTCAAGGAACGGCAACGCCAGCGGGGGTTGGCGGGCTGAAAAGGGCGTTCGATTTGGTCGTTGCGCTGGCGGCGCTGGCTGTCTTGGCGCTGCCGCTGCTGTTGGTCGCCCTGTTGGTCGCCGTGTTTCTCGGCCGTCCGGTTCTCTTCCGACAACAGCGCCCGGGTTTGGGTGGGAAGCCGTTCTGGCTCTATAAATTTCGCACGATGACCGACGCTTGCGACGCTCAAGGCCGATTGCTGCCTGACGAGCAACGCTTGACCCGCTTGGGCCGATTCCTCCGACGAACCAGCATCGACGAACTGCCCGAACTGATCAATGTGATCAAAGGCGAGATGAGCTTGGTTGGGCCGCGACCGCTGCTGATGAGCTACCTTGATCGTTACACGCCCGAGCAGGCGCGGCGGCATGAGGTTCGGCCGGGCATCACTGGTTGGGCCCAGGTGAACGGGCGAAACGCGATTAGTTGGGAAGAGAAATTCGAACTCGACGTTTGGTATGTGGACCACGCCAGCTTGTCGCTCGATTTGAAGATTTTGGCCATGACCGTGTGGAAGACGCTGCGGCGCGAGGGCATTAGCGCGGCCGGCCACGCCACTATGCCGGAGTTCCTCGGATCGAGACACTCGAGCGCGGCGCATGATGATTCTGCGGCGCGAGTCGGCGAGCGGCGCGGCGACGCTTCGCGCCTCGGTGACGACAATTCTTCGACAGAAGCGAGTTTATGAAGAAATTGGTGATTGTCGGCGCCGGCGGGTTCGGCGCAGAAGTGGCTTGGGTGGCCGACGATTTGGCCGCCGCCCGGCCGGAGGAAGGCTACGAGGTCGTCGGTTTTGCCGATGATGATTCGTCGATTCACGGTTCGGAACAGTACGGCTACCGTTGCCTGGGCGCGGTCGAGCACGTGGTGGAACGCTTCCGCGGCGAAGAGCTTTGGTATCATTGCGCATTGGGCGACAACGCCGTTCGGCAGCGGACGGCCGCCCGCTGCGACGCCTTGGGCCTTCGGGCCGCCACGCTGATTCATCCGAGCGTGGTTCGGGCGAAGTACGTGGAGATCGGCGAGGGAACCTATATCGGGGCCCTGGCCGTGTTGCATCCTTACGTGAAGATCGGGCGGCATGTGTTGATCAATGTTCGGGTGGGGATCGGGCATCACGCCCATATCGGCGATTTCGCCCAGCTTTGCCCGGGAGTGCAGATCAACGGCGCTTGCCGCGTGGGCGACGGAACGCTGTTCGGTTCGAACGCCACGATCGTCCAACGCCGCAGCGTGGGGCAATGGGCCGTGATCGGGGCCAATTCGTTGGTGGTGGGCGACGTTGCCGACGGGCGGCATGTGGTGGGCGTTCCGGCCCGCCCCTTCTGCCCGGAACCAACGAAATAGACCGGATATTCGGAATGATCGATTCAATGCCATCAATCCGGCGGTGCGGCGACGCCCCCGGGCCGATGGAAGGGGCGGCATGCTCGAAGAACAATCCTCGGTGGACGAAGTGATCGTTCTTCGGGCGGTGTAAGCTAGGGTTGAACATGAGCGAGTCTTCCTTGCGCGACGCTTTTCAAACGGCATTGCAAATCCCGGCGGAGCAGATCACCGACGGATTGCAGTACAATTCCATTCGCCAATGGGATTCCGTCGGGCACATGGCGCTGGTGGCCGAGATCGAATCGCGGTTCGCCGTCGTGCTCAGCACCGACGAAATTCTGGGGCTTTCCAGCTTTGCCGAAGCGAAACGCATTCTCGGTTCGCACGGCATCGAGTGCAACGGCGAATCGTCGTGAGCCGGGGCGTCCGCTGCCGTAGGCCGACGATTGCCGGCAGCCGTGCCGATGGCACGATCACTCATCGCGGCTGTGCGTGCGCGGCGCATGCAAGCAAACTGATCGCACCGGAGTTCAGCAGCGGCCGAATCGGTCCCTCAAGCAGCATTCTTTCGGGCGTTTGCACGATCGCGATTCGATGATCTGATGAGTTCGCCCGGGCGAAACGCCATGAACTTCTGGAACATTCCGCCGGGCCGTGCGCCGCTGCTGATTGACGCGGCGTCGGGCCGAGGGCTGACCGGCGACGAACTTCGCGAGGCAATCGCACGGCTAGCCGATTTGCTTCGTTCCGCCGCGCCGGGCGGCCGGAAGGAGTTGGCCTTTCTTCTGATGGACAACTCCTGCGACTCAGTAGTTGCTTACTTGGCGCTGCTCGAAGCCGGGGTGGCCGCGGCTCTTGTGCCCCCGCACGGCGCGGTGGAGCTGCTGGCTGCGCAGGTCGATGCGTATCGGCCCGAGTGGCTGATCGGCACGGGCGGGCCGCCGTCGGACCCGAGATTAGCCGATCACTACGACTATTCGTTGCACCGGCCGGGCGCGTGGATCGGCCGCCGACGCGACGAAGCCTGGCAGCCGATCCATCCCCGAGTGGACCTGTTGCTGGGCACCTCCGGCTCGACCGGCAGTCCGCAAATGGTTCGCCTGTCGAAAGAGAATCTGCAAGCCAACGCGGCGTCGATCGCCGAGTACCTCGGCCTCGACGACCGCCAACGCCCGATCACCAGCTTGCCGTTGCACTATTCGTACGGCCTGTCGGTGATCAACTCGCACCTGCTGGTCGGGGCCGCGATCGTCTGCACGGCGGAAGGGCTGATGAGCAAGGCGTTCTGGAACGCCTTCCGGACGCACCACTGCACGTCGATGGCGGGCGTGCCGTATATGTACGCGATGCTCCGCCGGTTGCGCTGGGAGCGGATGGAGTTGCCCAGCCTGTCGGTTCTGACGCAAGCGGGCGGGCACTTGGATCGCCCGACGAAAGAGTACGTCTTGGCCGAATGCCTTCGGCGGGGGCGCCGGTTCTTCGTGATGTACGGTCAGACCGAGGCCACGGCGCGCATTTCCTACGTTCCCCCCGAGCGGCTTCCCGACAAACTCGATTCGATCGGAATACCCATTCCGCTAGGCGAAATGCGGCTTTTCGACGGCGATCGGGAAATCACCGCGACCGGCGAGGCGGGCGAAATCGTTTATCGCGGACCGAACGTGATGCTCGGCTATGCCGAGCGGCGCGATTGTTTGTCGCGGGGCGACGATCTGCAAGGCGTCCTCCGCACCGGCGACCTTGCCGTCCGCGACGCGGAAGGGTATTTTTCCATCGTCGGCCGAAAAAAGCGGTTCATCAAGGCGTTCGGGCACCGGATCAATCTCGATGAACTCGAACGATTGATCGAACGCAACATGCCGGTTCGCGCGGCCTGTTTGGGACGCGATAATAGGTTGTGGGTCGGTTACACGGCGGCTGACGAGGGTTCGCCGCCGCCGGTTGCCGCCGAAATGCGCGATTACCTCTGCCGGACGCTGCAACTGCATCCCGAGGCGATCTGCGTTCGGCAAGTTGGCACGATTCCGCATACTTCCTCGGGCAAGAAAGACTACCCGTCGATGGAGGCCGAGTGGCTGCCTCCGTCGGGGCTCGAAGCCGAATGAGCGCATTGGAACAGTTGTTCGCGGCCGAGCAGTTTTCGCTGCCCACCGAGGCGCGGCGAAGCTTGCTGCTTGCCGAAGTGAACGAGCTGACCTGCTGGCACGAAGAGCGGTGCCCAGCCTATGCGAACATTCTCCGCGCCTCGGGGGTGCGGCTGCCCTTGGAGCGGTTGGAAGACCTGCCCTATATTCCCGTGCGGCTTTTCAAGAACCGCCGCTTGCAAAGCATTCCCGACGAAGCGGTGTTCAAGGTGCTGGCCTCCAGCGGGACGACGTCGCAAACTCCGTCGCGCATCGTCCTCGACCGCGCCACGGCGCAGGCCCAAACGCACGCCCTGGCCGCCATTATGAACACCGTGCTGCAACGTCGCCGCATGCCCATGCTGATCTGCGATGCGGCCAACGTGTTGAAAGACCGCACGGCCTATTCCGCCCGCGGGGCGGGCATCTTGGGCATGTCCACCTTCGGCCGCGACCACTTCTACGCCCTCGACGACCGGATGGAACTCCGCTCCGACGAGCTCGATCAATGGTTGGCGGCCCGCCGCGGCGAGGCGATCTTCATCTTCGGCTTCACCTTCATGGTGTGGCAGTATGTCATCCAGCGCCTGCTCGAGGCCCAACGCCGCATCGAGCCGCACGGCGGGCTGTTGATTCACGGCGGCGGCTGGAAAACGCTGCAAGAGCAAGCGATCGACGCGGCCACCTACCGTCACGTGGCCTGCGAAACGCTGGGCGTGGCCGGCGTGTTCAACTACTACGGCATGGTGGAGCAAACCGGCAGCATCTACATGGAGTGCACGCACGGCTACTTGCACCCCTCGAACTTCTCGGAAGTGATCGTCCGCGACTACCGCACTTGGCAGCCCTGCCCGCAGGGGATCGAAGGCGTGTTGCAGACCATCAGCGTGCTGCCGCGCAGCTACCCTGGCCATTCGCTGCTGACCGAGGATTTGGCCGTGGTCCACGGCGTCGATGATTGCCCGTGCGGGCGCAAGGGCGCGCGGTTCACCGTCAGCGGCCGCATTCCTCATGCCGAGCTGCGCGGTTGCAGCGACACGCACGCCCGATCCGCCGTCGGCGTTGGTTGGTGATCCGATGACCGTTCATGAACTAGCCCCCGAACGCCGCGCCTACGACGACATCGCGGAGATGCTCGACGAAGGCTTCTTCACCCAGAAGCCGTTGGGGGCGTTCGACGTGTTGGGCGTCGAGTTTCTCGCAGCGCTTTCGAACCAGTTGCTGGCCTCGCCGGCGACGCGCGGGTTCCCTGAAATCGTGGCCTTGGCCTACTGGCTCCGCCCGGCCAACGTGCGGCGGTTCGTGTGGGACGTGGAATCCACCGAGCGCGGCGCGGCGCGGGTTCCGCGCGGCGTGGCCCTGCACATCGCCCCGGCCAACGTCGACACGCTGTTCATGTACTCCTTTGCGCTGTCGCTGTTGGCCGGCAATCTGAACGTGGTGCGTGTTTCGCAGCGCCCCACCGCGCCGCTGGCCCGGCTGCTCGACGAGCTGCGGTTGCTGTTGCAACAACCCGCCTGGGAAGAGCTGGCCTGCCGCAACTGCGTGCTCACCTATGCGCACAACAAAGAGATCAATCGCTATCTTTCCGAAAGGGCGCATGTCCGCGTGCTGTGGGGCGGCGACGCCACGGTCGGAGCCTTCCGCGCGCTGCCCGCCAAGGTCGATGTTCACGACTTGGTCTTTCCCGATCGGTTCTCGTATTGCGCCATTGAAGCCGACGCTTACCTTGCGGCCGACGCCGAGCGCCGCCGTTCGCTCGCCGAACAGTTCTACAACGACGCCTATTGGTTCGATCAGAAAGCCTGCTCCTCTCCGCAGGTGGTGTATTTTGTCGGACCGACCGATCGCTGCCGCGCGGCCGCACCCGCGTTTTGGGAGGAGTTGACCTCCGTCGTGCTGGCGAAAGGGCGAATGGCCTCGCCCGCCGAGGAAATGAATCACCTCGTCTTCCTCTACGAGCAGATGGCCGAAGGGCAACTGTCGTTCCGCGGCCCGAATCGGCCCGGGGGCCCCAAGTACGTTCGACTGACCGACCCGGGCTATCGCCCGGAAATGTGCGGCGGGGGGATGTTCATCGAGGCCTTTGTCGCCTCGCTCGATGAGTTGGCCGAACTGGTGCGCGGCAACGATCAAACGCTCACCTGCTTCGGGTTCTCGCAAGACGACGTTCGCCGGTTCGTGCAGGCGACCGCGGGCCGCGGGCTGTCGCGCGTGGTGCCCATCGGACAAGCGCTCAGCTTCAGTCCGCGCTGGGACGGCTACGACCTGCTCCGCGAACTCACCCGCCTGGTGGCCGTGCTCGTCGAGTAGCTCCGTCATCGGGCGAAGGCCGAGCGGATGCGCCGGCGGCTGCCCGCGGGCGAATGTTCAAGAACGGCGTGAACGGCTCGTCAGAGCGATGCCGCCGTTGTCTCTCGGAAAAGCAATGTTCAACGGCTGACCAACGGCGGGCGGCCGTTGCGGGGCGGCCCCGAATCCCGAGGGCGCCTCGCTTCTTCCAGCGGCATAAGCGCTCGATCTGGTTCCCATCGCGGCGAAGCTTTGCGCTGCCGCACGCGCCCCATGCCGCGGGAACCCCATTACGGCTCGGCTGTCTCGGCGATGGCAA
>JARKPK010000069.1 GCA_029975295.1 Thermoguttaceae bacterium
GTCGGGATCCCAAAACGACCGATCGTAGATCATCACAAAGCCGCACACGAAATTGCGGATCATCCACTGCAAGTCGGGCCGGCGGTAGATCGCATCGTCGATGCCCGCCCTTTCGCCTTGTGCCGGTTGAGCCGCGGAGCGCCCGGTTCGAACCGACTGGCGATAGTCGCGCATCGCGGCAAGCCACTGCCGCCAATCTTGTGCTGGACGCGGACCGGCCAAGTAGTGCGCGTTGCGCGGAAGATCGTCGAAAGCCGCATCCGCCGCGTGCGATCCGGGGGTTGGCTGCAAAGCAAAGGTGTAATGACCCCGGGCCGCCGATTCCGCGGACCGCGCCCGTCGCTGATTGCCGAAGCCGTCCGACAGAACGCCATCGCCGTTCCGCGGCAACGGCACACCAACGGTGTCGAGCTGCGGCGGCGAGAAGCCGCTGCCGGCGCTCTGCGGCGACGGTCGCCGCATTCCCGCGTCTTCAGCATCGGTTGCGGAACTCATCCCGGCCGACAATGCCCACACCACCGCGACGACGGACGCGAGCCTGCCAACGCAACAACGGGCGTCGCGCGGAACGAAGGTGCAACGATGCTGCCCGCGGCACAGCAGGCTGCGGTGGTCGGTGAACACAACCGGGCTTCCCACGCGATTGGAGCGACGAATAACCGCAGCCACGGCAAAATCCCCTTGCCACTACAGAGAACGCGAAGCGGGAAATAGCGCAATGCCCGAGCAGACCGTGCTCGGCCGAACCGGCGTATAACAGCGCATGTAATTCAAGCAATGGCCGGTGGGTGCCGCAGCGCGCCGAACAGCATGAGTCACCACTGGCAGGGCGCCGTCCGCGCCGCGGCTCCGGCGCAGCGCGGGCCATTCTGGCCCGGCCGGACCGACGGCGTCAAGATGCCGGCTCCCGGCCCAGCACGCAACGCGCCGCCGCCCGCTCCGGCCGCCTTGTTCCGGGCATATCGGGCCGACAAGTGTGGGCATGAGCTCGCCGAGAAAGCGCAAATCCGCTCGCGGCACGCAGGCGTCCCCGAGGGCGGAAGCCGGGCCGCGAATTGCTCTGGGCCGGGGCGATTGGCTATTCTGCGCAGGCAGTTTTCCGGCTCGTTGCATTGTCGTTCGGCAGGCCGATACAATAGAGGGTCCGCCGGCCGACGCTGCGGGGCGGGCCGGCAAGGCGCGCGGCGAGCTGGGAAACGCCGCTTTGCGCCGGAGCGAATTGGCCGCCGTGGCGGCAGGCACTCTGGGAACGAATGCGAGCTTTATGAGAAACGTCCATACACTAGTGCTCGGCGGCGGTCAGGGAACGCGTTTGTACCCCTTGACGAAGTATCGGTCGAAGCCGGCCGTGCCGGTGGCAGGCAAGTACCGGCTGATCGACATCCCGTTGTCGAACTGCATCAACAGCGGGCTGAACCGCATTTACGTGCTCACGCAATTCAATTCGGTGAGCCTGCACCGGCACATCCGCAGCACGTATCAGTTCGATCCGTTCAACGGGGGTTTCGTCGAAATTCTGGCCGCCCAGCAAACCACCGACAACGCCAACTGGTATCAGGGCACGGCCGACGCCGTCCGGCAGAACCTCCGCTATGTCGAACAACCCGGGGTCGATCTGGTGCTGATTCTCTCGGGCGATCAACTCTATCGGATGAACTACCGCGAGATGATCGAAACCCATCGCAAGGCCAAAGCCGATGTAACGATCGCCACCGTGCCCGTGGCCAGCAACCAGGCGCACGCCTTCGGCATTATGCGGCTTGACGACACGGGACGGGTGACCGGCTTTCTGGAAAAACCCAAAACCGAGGAAGAACTGAAACTGGTTCGCACCGAGCCCGCCTGGATCGACGCCCACGGGTTGCAGAGCCGCGGCCGCGATTGCCTGGCCAGCATGGGCATCTATTTGTTCAACCGCGACACGCTCGTCGACGCCCTACGCAAGACGGAATACCGCGACTTCGGCAAAGAGGTTTTTCCGGCCTCGATCCGCTCGCGCCATGTGCAAGTGCATCTGTTCGACGGCTACTGGGAAGACATCGGCACGATCAAGTCGTTCTTCGACGCCAACATCGCCCTGGGCCGCAGCGATTCGCCTTTCCGCTTGGCCGTGCCCGAAACCCCGATTTTTTCGCGGGCCCGATTCCTGCCCCCGTCGCACATCAACGGAGCGACCATCCGAAACAGCCTCGTGGCCGACGGCTGCATGATCGAAGAGGGCGCAGTAATCGAGAACAGCATTATCGGACTGCGCTGCCGCATCGGGCGCAACGTGCAGGTCCGCGATTCGATCTTGATGGGCAACGACTTCTACGAAACCGACCACCAGCTCTCCTCCGATCTGGCCGAAGGACGGCCTCCGCTGGGGATCGGCGACGATTCGCTGATCGAACGGGCGATTATCGACAAGAACTGCCGCGTCGGGCGAGCCGTAAAGATCGTCAACGCGCAGCGGCTCGAGAACAGCGACGAAACCCCGGTGGGAATGATTCGCGACGGCATTGCCGTCATTCCCAAAGATACGATCTTGCCCGACGGCTTCACGATGTAGGCTCGGATGTCGGTGCGGGCCAACGGGCAAGGCCGCCCGGGCCGGACAAGGTCGACCGCGATTCGGGCGGCGGAAGATGTCTGCCGCGGACAAAACAGGCCCATTGAACGGGCTCAATTAGGAAAGCGGCCGCCTGCGTAATGGAACAGCCCAAGGCACGTTGCCCGCGCTGGGGCGGCTTCTCCTCTTTCCGTGGTTTCGTTTAGCGGCGTGGAGTTCGAGCGGCCGCGGCGGCCGGGGCCGGCGGAACCGCGGGCGTCGGCTCGTGGCGAACTTCTTCGGTTCGGACACGTGGGGGCATCGGCTGGAGTTGGCCGTAGTCTTGGCCCAGCGTGGGCGAGAGCACGGAGCCCGCCCGTGCCATCGGATCGCATATCCCGCCGCAATCGCCGCATTCGCCGCCGGTGTGGGTCGGCCCGCAATAGTCGTACGGACTGGCGCACATGGCGCACCCCAACGTCGCCAGAACCGACGCCAACAGCCCCACGATGAGTGCGTGTCGTACCATGTCCTGCACCTGATAATAGCTGTAAGAAAGCAACTGTGGCCCCCGTCGGCCAACCCATGTCCTCTGCCCGTCGAGTCGTGATCCGCCCGAATCGAGTCTCGTCGAACCAGACTCGTTAGCCGACGGCAGCGATCCGCCCGCCGACGCCGCTGGCGGCCCAGCCCTGTCGATCCACCACAACTCTAAAGATTATAATGCTTTACGACTCTCGCTATCGGTCGGATTGCACCATCGCACCAGGGCCGATTCTCCTCGGCACAACGCCGGGCTAGTGGACGCTGCCGCTTCTTCTTATCGGCCGCACGATCGCTACAATCCGCATATTTTTCCAGTTTCAGCAAAGCTGATGGGCACCGCATTCCGTCCTGGCGGCCTAAGAAGGTCGCGGACCACACCCCACCGAAAGAAGTAAAAATGGTTGACATCGCCCCATCGACCAACTACAGTCTGAGGATAGTGTGGAACAGGGCAAATACGACCCAGCGGTCGTAACAGAGGCAAGCGCGACCGTGGCAACACGAATCGCGCTATTGTGAGGGCAGCATCAACACGGAGCTGGCCGCCAAGTCAGCCGGTGCCGCGTTGATGAATCGAGTCATGTTGCAACACCAGCCGGATTGTCCCGCCGACGTTCTCGACACGGCCGTCCAACGCTGCCGCGTTGGTTTCCGCTGTCTGGTCGAGGCCCTCGCCTATGCCGCCGATGCCGGCTGCGATCCGCGGCAGTTCGCCCTCGATCTATCCGAACTGCAAGCTGCCGGCATCCAACCGCGCGACCTCCGTTGGCTTCTCAAAAAGGGCTACGCCATTCCAGTTCAGGCGAAGTCTGGCTCGACGAATCGGACTGGCGGGCGGCACACGCGAAGGGAATTCGATGCCGCCGATCGGTTCATTGCCACCGCGCGCGGCGTAGCATTCTGGGCCGAAGGGCACGACACAGCCGCTGAGGCCGACGTGCAAACGGTCGTCGCTGTCATCGGGCCCACCGGGCTCGTTCAACCCACCGGCGAGATTCTGCCGCACTGGGACGCGGAGCGTCGCGAGCTCCGTGTCGGCAATACGGTGGTGAAGCGGTTCCGCCAGCCGTCGCCGTTGCAGGAATTGATTCTGACGGCCTTCGAAGAAGAGGGCTGGCCGCACCGAATCGCCGACCCCTTGCCCCGTCGGGCCGAACAGGATCCGAAACGGCGTTTGCACGATGCCGTTCGCTCGCTCAATCTCAACCAACGGGCGGCGTTCCTCCGGTTCGGAGGCGACGGCACGGGCGAAGGCATCGTCTGGGAATGGACGCAAGCAGCCGAGCAACCCATCGACCTCGGCCCGCGGCTGCGCAAAGCCGCCTGAACCCGCTTCTTCCAGCGGTTGGCCCACTGGTTCGTTTCGCATTCGCCGGGCGATTCCGCGCGCAGCGGCAACAACCTGCGATTCCGCCGGGCCGCCGCTTCACGGCCGGCGTTCTTCGTTCCGCGGCTAAACCCGCCGGCATGGTTGGCCGTCGTTCATCCGTTGCGGCGTCGCGCCGATGCGCTGCTTGCCGTGCGACGATGCCCCGCCGGTTCTTATCTCGGGCCGCCAGTTGCCGAATCGGATCGTGCCTCGCCAGAGCATCGGCAGCGCGCCGGTAGAGCCTCCACCGCAGCAAGCGAATACTGGTGGCTGCGGCGGGCAGGCCGATCGAGCCTGTCCCAGGTTCTCGCGCATCGGAACAAGAGAAAAAAAGGGGGTAGTGACGATGAGAACGGCACAATGGACGGCAGTGGTTCTTTGGACGATCGGTTTTTGGGCGAGTTCGGCCGCGGCCGACGACATGCCCGGCTGGCAAGCGTTTGTCATTCGCAACGCTACCAGCAGCGGCGATCCGCCGACGATTACCGACCACGAGGGCGGCGGCAAGCTGTTCGGCATCACGCAGGGCGGCCAGAAAGCGGCCTGGGGCACCAGCCTCATGGACGGGAAGCGCATCGGAGACATCGAGTCGATCAGCATCGTCCGCGATCCGTCGGCGACCGGCTGGGGACCTTATATGAACTTCTGGGTGACGGACGGCCTGGGCGGCTACGCCGTGCTGTCGAACGAACCAAGCCATACGAGTGAATGGCTGCCCGGCACCCCGTACAACACGACCTGGGACATCCTCAAAGACGCGACCGTCTGGGTTTACGAGGTGAGCAACTCCGTCGGCTTCAAGCTCCCCAACGGCAACACGACGTATGCCAGTCTGCCGGCGGGCACACTCAGTCCCAAATTCTCCTTCGGCGATTTCGCCGACTACATCATCAGCCCGCCGACGACTCACTGGGGCGGCGCCGGCGCGCCCGACGATCTGAACGCTCCGACCTACACAGCCTACGGCTTCAACTGGGTGTTCGGCGATACGCAAGGCAATTACCTCGGCGGCTACCTCGTTTCCGACCCGTCTGTCGTTCCCGAGCCGGGGACGGCCGTGCTGCTCTTGGCCGGGGCGATGGGGTTGTGGTTTTACAAACGGCGACGAAGCTAAAGACGGCCGTACGGCCAGAGAAACCGCAGCGGGCCCTGGCCGTCGGACGATGGTTGGGGCTCGCTTCGCCCTCGTCCTTCACGGCCACGCCCTCAGGTCGGCATTTTGTAACACGATGCCAGTTCGGGCTTTGCGCCTTCAATCTTGCGCTGCGACCCCCGATCGCTCGCACGGCGTCCCTCGGCGGTTGCCCTCCCGAAGTCGCTCTTGCGCCTGCGTCAGGCCCGTCTCTGCGCCACAAACTTGACTAAGGGCATAAAATCGATCGGGAACCAGTCGGCCGCGGCGAGTCGCTCTGGCCGGCGAAAACGGGATCGCCCGCGGCTCATCGGGGGAGTCATAAGATTGCCCGCAGCCCTGGCGATGATCGCATCGCTTGGATGGCGGCTGATAGGGCAGCGGTTCGAAAAAACACAGGTGGTATTAGGGGAGTGAAACCATGCAACGCCGTGAGTTCGTAGTGGGGTCTCTGGCCGCCGCGTCGGCCGGGGCTTATCTTGGCAACAATCTTTCGGCCGGCGAGTCGCAGCCGAACACACACACAGGAGTCGCAAAGATGCCCTTTGAACAACCGCCGTTGCCCTACCCGATGGACGGTCTGAAACCGCTCTTCTCCGAAGAACAGGTTTCCTTCCACTACGGCAAGCACCATGCCGCGTACTACAAGAACCTCAATGGCCTTGTCGAAGGCAAGCCCGAGGCGCAGCTTTCGCTCGACGAACTGGTGGTGAAAGGCGCCGGCGCGGTGTTCAACAACGCCGCCCAAGCATGGAACCACACCTTCTTCTGGAATTGCCTTTCGCCCAACGGCGGGCGCGAGCCGAACGGCGAATTGCTGGCCGCGATCGTCCGCGACTTCGGCGGCATGACCGAGTTCCGAAAGCTCTTCACCGATGCGTCGGTGAAGGTGTTCGGGTCGGGCTGGGGATGGCTGGCGTCCGACAAACAGGGCAAGCTGGAAATCATTCCGGCCGGCAACGCCGACAATCCTCTCCGGCTGGGCAAAGAGCCGCTGCTGACCGTCGATGTTTGGGAACACGCCTACTACATCGACTATCGCAACGAGCGTGCCCGATTCGTCGAGAACTTCTGGACCAAGGTCAACTGGGAATTCGTCGCTCAGTGTTACGCGAAGGCCAAGGCCTAGGCGAAATCGGACCGAGGGGCGACCTGCCCCGTTTTCGTCCGCGTTAATCGGGAGTTGGTCGGGCGTCCCGGCCGGCAAGAAAAGCGACTCGCCCGCCGCAGCCTTGTTTGCGGGCCGCGACGGGCGGTGCTGGGCATGTCTTCCCTTCGGCGACGGATCAACCGGCCGTGCCGCGATCAGATCGCCTGTGCCACTGCCGGCTTGTCCGGCAGTGCATGTT
>JARKPK010000084.1 GCA_029975295.1 Thermoguttaceae bacterium
CCGCGGCCTTTCAGCCGCGGATAGCACGAACGTCTCGCCGTCAAGCGGGTCGATGCCTAACGCTTCAATGGAGCCGCGGCCTTTCAGCCGCGGATAGATTCCCGCAATCGCAAAATCGCTCGGCGTCTCCGCGCGCTTCAATGGAGCCGCGGCCTTTCAGCCGCGGATAGTTCACACTTCGCAAGTCCTTGATTTCTAGCTATTTGCAAAGAGCGTTTCGAGAGGTCGCACCGACCAATGCCCAGAGGGGCGGCCACGGGAACGGACTCGGGTTGCAAACGGCTACGAAATAAAGGAGTTAGACTCATTCGAACGCTCCCAGGGGTTTCGTCGTCACTGTACCGCTCGAATACCCAAGGATTGAAACGGAAACCGTCGTCGGTTCAAAAAAACAGGGGGCGTGCCACCTCCTTGCCGAATACAGTTCGGCTCAACTAGAGAAACCAGATAGTCCAAAAACTGACACCGCTGAACGCGAACGCGAGACCAAGCCTCCCCTGAAGGATCGCAGTCGCTCGCGGGGGCTGCGCGTGTGTTCGAACGGGTTCGAGTTCGGGTTCATCTCGGTCGTTTGTGAAGTTGCTTCAGCATCTCTCTTGGAAACAGGCCCTTCGCCCGGCAGCCGAGCGGTTTACCGCGGACGACTACCTAGAGCACCGACTATGGCCGTCGGGCCGACCGCCCGGATTTCGCAATGCCTTGGCGACGATGGCGGCCGGAGATGCCAACGCGCCGACGCCTTGGGCGCGCGGCAGCGGCACCGGCGGGGCATCAGGAAGATCATACCGCATAAGGCGGCCGCACTCAACGGCGAACGAACTGGAGGACGAGCGATTATCGGATGATCGAGCGAGGCCAGGGTTGGCGATTTGCGAGGCATCGTTTCGCTGAGAGGTGGTCAGAAAATCCAGGCAGTGCGTTTGGGCGGTTCGTTGCGCGGGGGGCCCCAGTACTGGAGGCAATGATCGCCGCGCGCACCGACGGGGCCGAGGTTGACCAGGATGACGCGGTCTTCCGCCCAATTGAGGATTTCCCAGAGGGCTTCCTTCATCCGTTGCCGTTCGACGGGCGAAAGCTCGCAACGGAAGACGGAGAACTGGAGCGGCAGGCCGAAGCCGCGCATTTTTTTGTAGGTGCGACGAAGCCGCTTTGGGTCGGCCACGTCGTAACAAACGAGGTAGACGGAGCGCATGAGGCGGGTTCCTTTCAGCGGGTGCAAAAGGCCGGGTAGCGAGGGATATCGCCGAGCAAGGCGCGTGCGAGGAGCCTGGCCTGCACCTGCATGATGCGTTGGTAGCTGATGCGATAGCCGAAGATAGGATGCGTGACAAGCGATTCCATGCGTCGCTGATAGGCGGCCAAGACAGCGCGTCGTCCGGCATCGGTCAGGGCGACGGCGCCGGCGCGGCGGATGAAACTGTCGGGGTTCACTTCGCCGTTGTTGATGAGGGTAAGGACGGTGGAATCGGCGACAATGGGCCGGAACTCTTCGGCGAGGTCGAGGGCGAGCGAGGGGCGGCCGTATCGGGGTCGGTGAAAGAAGCCGAGCATGGGGTCGAACCCGGCAGCGAGGACGGCCAAGGCGGCATCTTTGACAAGCAAGGCGTAAACGAACGACAAGAGAGCATTGACCGGGTCGCGCGGGGGCCGGCGGTTGCGGCCCTCGATGTTGAATCCGGAATCGGGTTTGAGCAGCAAGGAGAAGCCTTCGAAGTAGGTTTTGGCCGCTATGCCCTCGATGCCGAGCAGGGTTGCAGCGCTGGCGGCTTCGAGCGCGCGGCGAGCGAGAATGGCAAGTCTGCGGAGCGTATCGGCGGCCTCGGGTTTGGGCAGGTGGCGACGAAGGATCGTGCGGGCGTTCTTGATTTTTCCGACGACGAAGCGTCGGGCGAAGCTGAGTGAGCGGCGCGGATTGGCAGCGGCGGCAAACTGGGCGATACGGAGCTCGACATTTTTGTGCGTCATGCCGGCAGTGACGGCATGGAACCACCCGCCGTAGGAGAAGTGGCAGATGGGAATTGAAGCGGCGGCGAGCTCGCGCACGGCTTGCGCGCTGACCTGAACGTTGCCGAGAAGGCAGACGTGGGAAACGTCGATCATGCGAATCGAACGGGTTTGACCGTCGCGGTTGCGGACGGTGATCTCGTCGCCGCTTTTTCCGACCGCGGCGCCCTGTTCGGCGACGTAGAGCGGAAGCGCGTCGTCGCGCCGCGGGACGAGATGCCGCACGGCGACGGACTCGCGGGGGCCGTTGAGAAAAGCGACCTCGTCGGGCAGGCAGATGCCCACCAGCGAGCAACGGGGGCACTTGGGGCTATCGACCAGCGGCGGGGGCAGTTTGCCCGCTGCCGCGACCGTTCGAAGCTGTTCGACCAGTTCGCGCGTGCGTTGCACAAGGGCGTCGTCGAAGGGGATGGAAACGCGGCGTCGCGACTCGACGAAGTAGATGATGCCGCCCTCGCAGTGGTAGCCGTTTTCGCGGAGGATCAGCCCTTGGGCGCAAAGCTGCACTTGTTCGGGTTCGTAGGCGTTGCCGGGAACCGAAGGCACTTTGCCTCGCTTGTAATCGACGGGAAGAACGGAAGCCGAGGAGAACTCCATCAGATCGATCTTGGCGATTAGACCTTCGCCGGGCGCAGAGAGCATGACCGAGCGGGAATGGAGAACGGAATCATCGGCGGCATTGGGGGCGAGGGCGTCGGTTGCGTCGGGAACAGGCGGGTCGGGTACGGGAGCGTTGGAAGGACGATCGACCCGGCGATGGGCGAAACGGCCTTCGATGGTGTCAAGATTGTCGGCGAACTCGCCTTGGACCCATTCGAGGTAGGCAAGCCGCGGGCAATAGGCGAACTCGTTGAGCATCCGAGCGGGAATCAGTTCGGGCACGTCCTGCTGCGCGAGGAAATCGGGGTCGAGCGTGCTCATCGGGAGGCCTTTCGAAGCTGAGAACCTGTGATGCAAAAACCAACAAACCTCCGTGCGGAATAGGAGGGAGTGATCGTTAGACCGGCAATTTCGAGTCCGGCTCACGTTCGTTCCCGCGGAACCCGCCCTAGTGTCGGCCGGCCTTTGAACAGAGAATTTCGCAATGCAAGAGCGGTCGTCGGAACCGCAATTCCGCCGCGCGGCATTCTTCTGTCGGCAGAAGCCAGAGCAACATGGGTTGACCGTGCGGCATCGCGAGTGCGAGCATCGACGAAAGCGGCTCCGGGCCGCGTCGGCGCGCAAAGGCGCAACGCCGACGCGGCCGGAGCGCACAGCCCAACGGAAACCGGCCGCTGGAGCACGGCGATGCAGCGCAGCCGGCGCGCAGGATGCGACGCCGAAGCGTTGACGCATCGTGCGCGCGGCGTTGCCGCTGCGCCACAATTGGCCACTGATTGTTTTGGGTCGAGTTGTCAAAGAGCGAACTAGGGGGCTAGGATTTTTCGGCGACGAACAAACCCAGCCCGAAATGCGACGCGTAGCCGAGCAAAAGCGGACCATTGATCGGTTCGGAAAAGGTCAATCGCAGTCCAAATCCGACATCGACCGGAGGAGGGACCGCAGTGCGTCCGCGAACGCGAACGAAATGCCGCAAGTTGCGAGTCAAGACCGGATCGACACCGACCTCAACGTCCTCGGGAAAGCCGCGGGACCGAAGCTCGGCCTGAACTTGACCGACCAGGGAGTTCTTGCCGCTGCGCTTGAGAAACCGCGGTGGGACAAAGGGGGTCGAGCTTTTCCAAACTCTAGCGCCGCCCGGCGGGCCGAGCACTGCGACAAGACTGTTTTTGATGAGGTTCGGCAAAGCAAGAGTCTGAACGCTCGAGACGGATTGAGTGAAGCTGCTCCACATACCCGCCACGGCGACCTGGATATCGCCAACACCTCCTTTGGCCCAGGTTCGCTTGACTCTTCGGATGGCCCGTTGAGCGGCATCGCCCAAGCCCGACTTGGCGAAGACGATCAGGTGATCGAGTCGGCCGTCATTGTCGAGGTCAACAGGAACAACATGACTGTGATCGTGCTGCCGTTTCAAGGGCAAGCCGAACTCGTTCCGGCCCGTGATCTCGGGGCAATCCGTTCGGCGGCCGTTGCCGACAGCGGCAACCAGTTGGCGATGGAATCGCTCGGCCTGCGGAAGGGTTCGTTCAACCATCGGCAAGGCGGCCCGATTCCCGCTGGGGGTCGTCCATGCGAGCAATGCGATGGCGACCGGTTCGTGGTTGACTGGCGTGGGGCAAGCGGGCGGAGCCGTTTGCATACGGTCGCTGCTTCTCCAATACAAAACACGCTGCGAGCCGGGCGGCTGCGACCAACCGCGACTCTTCCACCAAGCGGTGTCTTTCGTAAGACAGGAGACCAGATTTGGCGGACAGGGCCCGTTATCGTCAGACTTGACCTTCTTCGGGCCGCGGCGTTTGACGGGGGCAGCGGCCGCCGCAGGCTGCTCAATATGCAGGCTACGCCATTGCAGGTAGGCCTCGGGCGGAACAGGGGCGATCAGTGATACCTGCTCCCAGTCTGAGCCGCGGGGCCGGTGTTGTTCGCAGGGAAGGCAATCCCAATCGACTGATTGATCGGCAACCAGCTCGCCTTCCACCCAGCTTTCGCTGCGGCCGAGATAATCGAGCGAAGACGTAAGTGCGGCAAACAATTCGGCTTCGTCCGCATCGAGCGCGCAGGGCCAGTGCACCAGCAACTCGCCGTCGCCGACGTTGGCCCAGGTGTCGAAAACCAGTGTCGTTTTCTGAGCCTTCCCTTCGAGGTACGGCATGTAGTGGCGGCTGTGTGCGGCGGTTGCGAAAGGCAGGCGATAGAATGGCAGAACGCCGGCCAGTTCTTCGATCAGCCGAACGGCCGTCGGCGGAATCTGCTTCCAACCAAGGTGGGCGAAGCCGACGGCAATCAGCGCGCGCAGCACTCGCCACGGACTGGGGGGCCACTCGATCAGCCCTTCGTTGACATGGTGCCCCCAGGGCGTGGCGTGATAGCGCCCGCCCGGGAAGCGGAATCTGACGGTGGGCATGGGTGCACCTCAGTTGTCTTCATCGGCGGTTTCGTCATCCTCACCGCCGGCCGATTGGCCGGCGTCAGCGGCCTTTTTCGCGTCCTTCGCCTTCTTCAATTCATCTTCGAATGTTACCGTGGTGTGCACCATCACACCCTTGCATTCGGCGATGGAAGATTTGACCGCCGTTTCCAACTCGTTGAGCGCAGGCAGTTCGTAACCCGCCGGCCGCGTGGCGACGAGCCGAGTCCGATCGATCGGTTCGAGATCACAGGCAGTGCGGAGCCGCAGGTCGCCGTCGAGCAGTTTGCGCATCTTGTACAAGGCCAAGACGATCAACAGCCGTTCCACCTTCTCGCCGAGTCCGTAGCCGCGAATCTGAGCGAGATCGAGATTGAAATGACAGTCGATCCGCTCAGCGACGTACTCGTCGCGTGCAAAGGGAACGTTGCCGAAGCCGCTCTTCGTGTCACCCGACGGGTTGACGTGATCGTTTTTCACGCCGCCCGAGGCAGCCACATTCACGCCCGAGGCATCGATGAAGGAGGATAACGCGCGAGCGACGCGCAACCTGCCGCCCGCCAAGTCCTTTTTGGCAAGGAACACCCCGTGAATCAAGCTGCCGACATCGTACTTGAGCAACACCTCGGCGAGCTTTTTGCGATCGATCGGCCCCTCTTCCAGCCCGCCCAGCTCCTTCTTGAGGTTGTCGAAGAATCCGCGATCTTTTCCTTCCAACAGATACGGGCTGTTGATGCGATGGGCTTCGAGCATCGAGTCGGTGAGGAACGCACCCTTGCGGGTGACGGTCACATGGCTGATGCCGCCGAGAGCATCCACGGGCGTATTCTTGGCGAAGTCCCAGCAGGCAGCTTCCAGCCGATTGGCCATGCTTTGCGCGCTTTCGACGAGCAATTCCAGCCCGTCTTTCGTTTGATAGGTCGCAGCCCCGAGGCTGGGAAACCCCGTCGGCTGGAAACGATCGCCCTGCACCGGGCGAAGCGGCACGGTGAGCAGCAATCGGCTGACATCGGTAAGCGGGCGAAGGTCAAGCATGAACAAGTCCTTTCTTCAGAGAGGGATCGGAAATCGATGCGGCACGACGGGCCGTGCCAACTGTGATCGGAAACGCCAAGGCGGCCGCCCAGCGACGAGCAGTCCGCTGGTCGGTGAAACCAGTTCGAATCGGCAGTCGAATCCCCACAGATCGCAAACGTCGGCACGCCGCCTCGACCGCACGGGCGGCATCGCCCGAGGCAATCAGCCGCACGACGCGTTCGTCGGCGGGAATGTCGTGCGTTTCGTCGAGCGGCCAGGGAAGCACACAAAGCCGCAGCGCGAGCCACGATTCATCGGGGACATCTTGGTCGGGTGGGAGAATCGGGGCCATTTCGCGCAACCAACGATTCCAACGAAGAGCCATCAACGCTCGAGCCAGCCCCAGGAGCCGATCGAGATCGACGGCTCCGCTGATGAACCGTGCCAAATCGCCGAGAGAGGCTCCGCAGCCCGCTGCGGCCACCAAACGAAGCCGTCGCTGGCCGGCCTGCTCTGCCTCAATCAAGCGGCGCTCGACAATGGCCGCCAGGTTGCTGAGCCCACCGCGGCCGGAAACAACAACACGCGGATCATTAACCAATCTTTTTTCAGCCGTTTGGAACCGTCGGCCCCCGGCAGCCAAGGGGAGAAAATGGTGACGCACCGGATCGTCGGGAGAACCGTTGCGCCTGTAATCAGCGGCAGCACTGGCCAACGCAAGCGCGAGCCGGAGCTCAGTGCTCCCGTCGTCGATCGCCTGAATCCACTCGGGCCGAAGCGGTGGAATAGGGCCGGCCTCGAACGCCGTGCCCGAGGCCTGTATTACCTCGATGTCTGCGGCTGCCAGCAGTATCGCCTGCCAACGATCCGGCGACGGATCGTGTGTGAGCGCAGCAAACACGGCATCGGCCAGCCGACGTTCGGCATGAATCAAACGCGCGGGCGGTTCGTCGCGCGCGGCGCGGTTAATTCTGTCCATCCAGCCTGCCAGATCATCGATCAGATATCCTTGCGGATGATAACGAACCGGAATCCGGCCTAACGGAACGGCAAGCGTCGAGAGGCCGTTTCGCTCCAAATAGCCGTATCGCACAAAGGAATCAATACCCCGAGCGACTCCCAGCCGGCTGACGGCTCGAACCATATCCACAGGCCGACTGACCAACTGTCGTCCGATCTGAGCCCGAGCCTCGCCCAATAGGGCCACCAAGTCGGCCAACATCGCCGGCTGCCTCCAAAGCGGCATCCACTGCTCGCCGCGTTGTGCGTTCTCCGATCCGGCCGAAGCAAAACCGGCCGCATGGGAACGAACGGCAAACGGTGCGCTGGCCTGGGTGAAAGCATTCGGATCGAATCGGCGCGTGGCTCGCGTTGCGAAAAGAATCGAGCCTTCCAGCATCAATACGAAGTCCCACGGATTTACGAGGCTCTTGCTATCGAACCCCGTCCCACTATTCGCACCGCCGGCCGAGCCGGGCTGGAACTGTCCGATCGCAGCATTTACCAGATCGTCGGCCAGCTCCGCCCACAGCGAGTCGCAGAGAAGTCTTCGAGCGTTGGGACGCGGCCCAGCAGTCTCCGATTGCAGGTCGAACAGCGAGGCAATCTGCTGCATGTAGTTGTTAGTGAACTCAAGGCGGCCGTCGTTGCCGCCCGTCCCTAACAAAGAGGGATAAATCGGCTTGCCCGATGGATCGAAGCTCACGGCTGCATCAAGCCAATCGCGATGCCTTTCTCGCCAATACCTCAGACAGAAGCGAAAGACGCGAAGTTTCTCGTCCTTCTCGGGCTTCGACTTCAAATCCTTCGTGGCGAGTTCGCCCATTTCAATCGCCCGTCGGAACGAAGCGAACCGTGGTGCGGAAGACCGCTGGATTGCTTTTATTGCCTCGCGATTGTCTTTCGCAAAAAAGCCGCTTCCACCGTTCCAAGGAGCGATGATCGGTGTCGGCTCATAGCGCTCTAGGAAGAAAGTTTCCAACTCCTCGCGCGAGAGAGTACTTAGCAAGTGAAAGCGATCATTCTCCCACCAGCCGCGGGCATTCGGGTCGGCCTGTTCCGCTACCAGGCGCAGAACCCCCAACGCCTTCAGATAGTTAGCCAACGGCACCGGGGCGCAACCATTCAGCACGTGTAAATGCATCTTCATCGAGCCACCTCCGAAGCCAAAGTGGGATCGTTCGTATTCCGTCGCGACGCGCGAACGTCGGCCGCTCGCACAAGTGCCTCCAAGTAAGCCAACGCACCGGGTCCGAATCGATCGAACAGTCCGATACAGCGCTCGCGCCAACTAATGCCTGTCGCCGCCGAAAGCCCGATCGCCGCCGGCGACAGCGTCAACGTAGCCTCTGGGGTCGGCGCGTCGTCTGGCGCCACCCGCACCGAGGGCAAGCGGTCGCCCTCGCGGACACCGCGGATGGGCAGCCCGCGATCATCGCGAGCGACATAATCCTGATCCTTCGGCGATGCGTGCAGCGCCACACGCACTTTTCCGTGATGACAAGCCACCAAATAGGCAATCAGGTTGAATTCGTCGGCCGACGTCTGAATCAATCGTTCCACCACTCGGCTCGGCGACGGCTTCGACGATTGGTCAGCGATTTCGTACCCGAGCTCGCCGAAGATCTCGCGCCATGGGCCGAACAGCGCTTGGTGCATTGGGGCATACTGACGCAGCAACGCCAGAAGCCCCAACGCGCTGGCCAATTCATGCCGAAAGCCGGGCCGAGCATCCGTGTTGTCGGGAAAACGATAGAGACAACCCCTCGGCCAACACTCGTTCGGGGCCTTGGCCAAATCCGCTCGCTCCGGCCGATGGAATTCGCCACCAGATCGAATCGACCCTTGAAATGCAGGATGCGATTTCCCCCAATCGTGCCACAATCCGGCCATCTCGAGCACGCTGTTGAGTCCACCTCCGAGCTTCAGTTCTTGCGCAATCTTCTTAGCCTCGTCCGCAACCTCCTGATGATGGAAGGCGATCGTCTTCCACGGGCAAATGCTCAACGGTTCACCGTCTTGCCGGTCGTCGGCCTGTTCGAGCAATTCTGCCATCGGATCGACCGACGGCTCATCCACAGGCTCTACCGGATCATTGGATTCGGGATCGAAGCCGCGATCCGGTCGATAGCCGCCGCAGTCGGCCGCCACGCACACGATGCGCCCTGGCAGCAGCGATGCCCGATTCGCTTCAACCCAATCGCCGTCGATCCAATCCCACACCCACGCCCTCATTCCACCCCGCAACGTCGGCTTCTTTTTCGTTGTCGTCTCCTCGCCGCACAGCCAATCTCGGGCCTTCAAGAAGGGAATCGCGCAGAGTTCGCGCCGATGCGGACGACGTTCTGACGAAGGAGTTTCGTCCTTGCCCACCTCGACCCAAAACACCTGGAGATCACGTTCATCTCCGGAACGAATAAACCGGCTGATGTCGAGGTCGGCGCCGGTCAGGTCGGGAGTCGTATCGAACAACTCGTCGAACTCCTTCCGCATCAGCAAGTGCAAAGGCTCATACGGATACAGCCGTCGCCGCACCGTTTCCGATAAGCCTTCCTCGAACGCCTCTAAGGCGGCAATGCCCGCGTCGTTGAGCTGCCCAACCGCATCCCAAGCGGCTAACAACTCTTCCGGTTGATACGGGGCGGCCTGCTTCTCACCTCGCCCACGATCGACAACCACGCCCCGCCCTTCGCCGCCGTACCGCGAGCAACGGCCGAAGCGTTGCACCAAACTGGGCCACGGCGCCAATTCGGTAATCAAGCAACCTGCCGAGATATCCACCCCCGCTTCAACAACTTGTGTCGCCACGATGATCCGGTCTGCACCCTCGCAGCAGGCATCCCGATTGAGAAACTGCTCGCGCCATCGCTCGCGTTCGGCGGGGCGAAACCGGCTGTGGGCAAGTTCCACTCCCTCTTTCCGACCGGCCTTCTTCAGTTCCTCGAAGGTGCGACACGCCCGATCGACCGTGTTGCACACGGCAAGCGTGATCTTGCCGAAACGCCCCGGTTTCAACGAATTGTGCTGTTCGACAATCAACTTGGCGAACGCGCGATCATCTTTCTCGGCAATCTCAATTGCATTGATCGCTTTTTTGATCCGCCAAAGCTCATCGGAACGCTGCTTTGCCGGAACGACGCACGGTGACTCCACCCATTGCTTATGGAACTCTCGCGTATCGACGCTTTCCAGCCACTGCGATTGCAACGTCGCACTCATCCACCACGTGAAGCACGGCCGAAGGTGCTTCGCCCGATCTCGATCACGAAACGCCTGCAATTGGGCCGAGGTCGCCAAGCCCACATCCATCAATTGAGTTTCGTCCATCACCCAGAGGGCGTCTTGATTGAGAAGCCCGAACTCGACGGGCCACCGCGCCCGGCCGCTGCCGAACCCGCGATTCAACGCGCGCGACAGCAACATGTCTTGCGTGCCGATGATGATGGCCGGTCGCTCCGGATAGAGGAACCATTCGCCGGCATCTTCGCCGCCCATCGCAAGCGCGATCAACGGGCGTCGGTCTTCCGGAATCCGAGAGGCGAGGCGCCGCGCCACTTGTTCGGTTTGCTCCACCAAAACCCGCATGGGCAAACACCACACCAGCCGACGGGGCCAATCGTCGGCGGCGCGCGCAATGCGATGATACGCCCAAGCGGCCAACACCCCTTCCGTCTTGCCTAAGCCGGTGGGTATTCGTATCAAGCGATTACGACACGTCGCTTCGCCGCCCAAGGATGCCTGCCATGGGCGAGGGCCGGTCGAGTGCTCAGTCGAACGAATGAACCAATCCGTGTAGGAGGGAACATTATCCATCGAGGTTTCTCCGAGGTGACATTCGATCGAGAATCTGGCATTTGGTGCTGTAAATCCGGAACAGAAGACAATCCCGCATCGACGGGCATGCCGCAAGCGAAGTACCTATACTGTCGGGACATGTTGCCCGTAGCTTACCGATTCTCGTTCAAACTTCAAGCGCGCAGCTGGATTATCGTCGAGCCGCGTGATGTCTGCTCAGCAACCAGTCGCCAGAACATGGAACGCGATCTACCGACGTTGCGTAATCCTGGCTCATCGTTCATCGAAGACGCACGAGTTCGTCGGCTGTCGCAGCTCACTAGAACTACGGGCTACGACATTTTGGCTATTGTACGCGTTACATCCCATTCGGCAGATTCGTCGCTGTGGCGGCCAAGTTCTCTTCTGCGCGGCCTTGCAGGTTCCAATCGCAAATACAGTGGAACTGGTTCGAATCGGATGATTTCTTGCATCGAGACGACCTGCGCCCTGAATGGGTACGGCATTGTGCGGGTCAACTCGCCGTCGACAATTGATTGCCCGTTGACCAATCGCGGCGAGCAACGTCAACCGGCGCGACCCAATGGCCAAACACCGCCGTTGTCAACAATCAGGATTGCGGGCGGTTTCCGGCCGCGATCGTCGCTCGCATCTGCTGCCACGCTGATGAATGCCGCCACGGCAGAGCCGCAATCTTACTCCAGGCGGCGCCCAGATTCTGTCCAACCCCTTGACGGCGGAGGGGGTCGATTCTGCATTGTCTTGGTCAATAGCTCTTGCGTTTCTCGGGAAATGTTGAGGGCGATTGAAAATGGCGGCGGCGGGAGAGAGTCAGGGCAACCGTGTTGAGCGCGGTCGAAAAACGACCGCGGCGGGCGGCGGAGAAGGCGGCGGCGAGATCGAGTTCGTCGAGAAGCTGCCGGGGCTGTTTGATGAGAAACGGGTGTACACCGACCTGGGCAAATGGGTCACGGTCGCCCGGCGGCAAGGCGAAACGTGGTTTGTCGCCAGCATGGCCGATGGCAGCCCGCGGTCTTTCCAACTCAAGCTCGACTTCCTCAAACCGCGCGTCGCCTACCTCGCGAGCATCTACACAGACACGCCGGGCAAACAAACGACCACGCATGTCCGGCAACGGGTTGACGCCGAGAGCGTTGTCGCCATCGACATGGAGCCCAACGGCGGACATGCGATGACTATCGAGGAGGACAAGTAGCCATACGGCATGCTACGGCATCGGTTGCTCTAGTGCTTCTGGCGTCCGCCGCAGCCGCGGCCGATGCCGCAGTGCCACGCGCGGCCCATTTCAATCGGACAATCCCGTTGCCCAGAAGTTGCGAACGGGGCGGCTCCGACTGAAAGCAGTTGTCGGGCGCATCGCAGAACTGCCGCCTTCAGCAAACGCAGCTACTCTCGGATCACGAAGGCCCACGGCAAGCCGGCGTCGGCCGGGCGTTGTCAGAGAGTCTGTCAATTCGTCGGCCAACGAACCAAATCGGGGTTCGAGCAACCAGTCGGCGTATAGCAGCGCGGCGCGCCAGCGCGTGCCCGCGGCCTCAGCGCGTCGGGCGACGTCGGGGGCATTGGCGACGGGATCGACGACCACGTCCGCGATTGAGCCGGAAGCCAATTCTTCCACCACGGGCGCTGCGGCAGGCTGTGCGGCGACGCCGCTTTCCGGCACGGCAGACAACAACACCGTTGTCTCCGAGATGACCTGCGGCGCGCCCGCAATTTCGGCCGAGTCGCCCAAACCAACAGAACCGGTTGCGGGCAACACAGGGGGCGGAACAACGAGCGTTTGCCCCAGCTGCCGCCGAGCCAACAGCACGTCGGTGGCATTGACCAAGCCACTGCCATTGAGATCGCACATCGCGTCGGCGCCCACGGCGGCGAAAGGCCGAACGGATGCGGCCACATGGTCAACGTCCGCTTGCGTTACTGCGAGGTCGCCGTCAACATCGCCGGGCAACACAGCGAAGCGGAATCGAAAATCGCCGCCGGCCGTTCCGTCGCCCGACGGGTAGCTCGCGCCGTTCGGGTCGGAAGGTCCTGCCGGATTCGTCCATTCGCCGTCAAGACGGTTGCCGGCCCAATCAGTGATCGGGCTGCTGGAGTCGGCGTTGAGAACAAGTTCGAGCACATCGGCGGCGATCGCGGTGGGCAGGGTCCAAGTGGCGGTGAACGTGGCCGAGTCGTAGCCGAAAACGGCGTCGGACAAGTCGTAAGCGGACCGAGAAACGCCGAACAGCGACAAATCGTCGCGATCAACGCTCACGTCTTCGCTAAACACGATTCTAATCTGATTGATGTTCGTCCAAGGCGCCGCTTGCCATTGGCTTGCGCCGCTTCCGACGCCAATCGACCAGCCGCCGACGTGCATGGGCCCAAGCGAGGCCAGCGAGTCGAGAAAACGCCCCGACCACGCCGTGCTGCCGAGCAACACATTGACCACCTGCGGCGGCGTGGCGTCGATCAGCCACGAGGCGGTTGCGCCCGACAACAAATGATTGCCGCCCCCGTCTTCGATGCCTGAACCGCTGGACGGCAATGCCAGCAGATAGTTGCCCGATCGAGATGTCAGCGGAGCGAGATTGCCCAGTATCCAAACGCGATTGTCTACGGTGGTGAGCGTTTCGGCGCCGGTGAGCAAATTCGATCCGCCGTTTCGAGTCAGCACCAGGTCGCCCAAATCGAAGTCTTCGATCGGTTCGCTGAAGGTGATGGTCACTTGATCGACGCCGGCTTGGTGCGGTCCGGGGGGCAGCGAGCCGATTGCCACCGTCGGTGCGACCGTATCGATATTCACGGCACCGAGGCTTGTCGCGTAACTGACTCGACCGTAGCCATTGTTCACACAGACCGTCAACGGATAGCTCCCGTCGAGCAGGGGCTGCACAACGTTGTCGGCCAGGCGCCACGTAAAATTGCCGTTGTTGGTCGCAGCGTAGTACACATCTCCCACACGAACGGTCACCGCTCCGACAACATCCGATACCGCCCCGCCGACCGACGGCGTCGGGTCGGAGCCATTGTAATTGCCGACGGTTATCGACATCGGTTGGGCGACGACGTACGGGGCGGCGGGCACGAGAAACCGACCGTCGATCGGCAAACCATCGAACGTCGTTCCATTGCGTTGCCAGGCCACGGCCAGGTTTCCGCCTCCGCCGCCCTGTTTTTGAATCGCCTCGATGTAGTAGCGATGTCCGGCGACGAGGTGGACGAAGACGGATTTTTGCGAAGCGAATTTCGTCCATTCTCGAGAGCCTGTCGAGCCGGAGACCGACGCGATCAGCGTCCGATTGGCCGGGTCGTCGTCGCTGGAAAGCCACAACTCGCTGCTGTCGTCGCTGGCGATGTAGAAGCAGTAATCGCCGGTGGTTTCAGGCACGATGTAACCGCGCATGCGTTCGCCCGAATTGGTGAACTGATTGACCGGTGATTCGAAGAGCGATCGCACCTCTTGCTGCGAAAAGCCGCCGGGAAACGCCGACAGCCCCGTCAAATTGCTCACTGCCGTGCCCGAGCCGATGTTCAGCCAGTACTCGCGGAGGATGCCGCCGCCGTATTTGAACGACGCTTGCAGGCCGGCAGCGGGAAGCGGACCATCGCGCCCGAGAACGCCGGCCGCAACCACCTGCCAAACGCTTCCCAACCCCATGGTCGGCACAGTGAGGATCACGGTTCTGCCATCGCCGGCCAACGCCGCCGCCAACGGAGCAAACGGAGCGCCGCCGGAAGATATCGCATAGTTGGCCGCTTGCTCAGCGGCAGCACGATCGAGCGGCTCGGTGAAGGTCAAGTAAACGGTCGTCGGATCGGTCGCAATGGCCGATGCAATGCCCGCCGGCCCGATCACCAAGCTTGCCGAACGGGCGCCTTCGATTCGACTGGCGTTGCGCGCCGAAACCTGGTAAGTGTGGCGCGTCGCGGTCGAGACATTGACGTCGGCAAACGTGGGTTCGGTCGAATAGGCATAGACCGCGCCATTGCGATAAATGACGTAGTCGGCCACCACTCCGTCGACTTCGACTGCGGGATTCCACGAAAGCACGACCGAGGCGTTGTCGGCCCCTACGCGGGCGCGCAGTCCCTCAACCGCCGCCGGCGAGGTCGCGTCGATATCCGGACCAAACGGAGAAAGCCGAATGCCCGGAATCGGCAATGCCGGATCGTTGTTTTCCCAAACGCCGCCGGGCAACTGCCAGCGAACAGCCAAGTTGTCGCCGCCGCTTCCCTCCTTGTGCAGCGCCTCGATGTAATAACGGCGTCCGGCTTCGAGCTGAATGGGCACGGCATTGTATTGCGTTGTGAACTTCGTCCACTCGCGCGAATTCGTCCATCCGGAAACATAGGCGATCTTCACCTTGTTATTCGGATTCTCGTCCGTCGAGAGCCACAATTCACTGCTGTCGTCGCTGGCGATCCAGAAGGTGTAGCCCCCGCTCACCGGCGGAACGATGTAGCCGCGAATCCGCGTACCGTAGTAGTCGCCGAAGCTCACCGGCGCTTCGAACGATGCGATGTAGTTCGATCCGCTGGGGTTGTTCGGGAAGTTGGGATTGCTCGTCAAATCCGCAACCGCCCCGCCCGTGTTGAGTCCCGTCCAGTACTCGCGCAAGAGATAGCCGACGCCCTGCGGCACAAAGGTGAAACTCAGCGGGAGCGCGGCAGGCAGTTGGCTGCCGGCGCGCGTGGTCAGGCCGTTGATGGTCAGGGCATAGCTGGCGCCCGGCGTCATCGGCGACGCAGTGGTGAGAATGATTCGCGTGTCGTTGCCGGCCAATGAAACGCCGGCCAACTCGCCTCCGGAAAACACGTAACGGTCGAGGCTTGCCGCCGTCGCAGGATTCAGCGGCTCGCTAAACCGGACCTCAATGTGCGTGATGTCGATCAACAGGTACGACACCACGCCGGGAACCGAAGCAACGATCGCAGCGCGGTTGCTCTCGTAGCCGTCGCGATTGACGGCAGCGACCTGATAGACGTAAGAGACAGCGGGCTGCACGCCCGAGTCTGTGTACGCGGGGACGGACGAGACGCCGATCGCGATGCCGTCGCGATAAATCACGTAATGGCCGACCGGGCTGTCAACGTCGACTGAAGGAGCCCAACTCAACGACACCTGAGCGCCGGGAGCGAATTGGGCTGTTGCAACGAGCCCGTCCGGCACGCTGGGCGGAGTTTTGTCGATCGGCACATTTTCCCCGCCGGGAGTCCCTCCCAACTGGGTTGCGCGCCAGTTGATCGAGTCGTTGCCGTACCCAGCGGGTCGAATGCGCATCAGTGCCGGACCGTTGCCGTCGGGCTTGCTCGGCCAGTTGTTCCGATCGCTGTAATTGACTCGGTCGATTTCATAGCGGGGAATGACGCCCGGATCGGGATTGCCTGCCTGATAAAGCCTTAGCATCTCGCCGTCGTTGTTCAATCCGCCGCTATACACCCCGGCGACGGGAATATTGTTGGCAGCGATGCCATAGCGGGCGTCGAACGCGGCGTAGTCTCGAACAAGCACCAGCCGCTCGCCCGGCGCCAGCGTCGTGCGGCCGCTTCTGGTCGCGAACGAGTCGAGCAAGGGCGAAGCGGCAACCACCTCGTGGCCCGGCCTGACGAACTTGACGGTGTCAGCGATTGTCCAACCGCCGACGGCCGTAAGCCCTCGGGCGAGTTGCACGCTGCCCGCGCCGGCAAACGCGAAACTGCCCAGACTGACCCAAACGTCGGCGGCCGAAATCGCCGGCTGATTCTGATCGACCGTTACAGTGATCGGCCCGCCGACTGCGTTGATTGTGTACCGGGCCGAGTCGTCCAAGTCGCGGCGTTTGCCGTCGCCATCGATCAAGGTGAAATGGACGAGAACTTCGTACTCCCCGTTGAGCAATTCCGGACAGTTCCAAGTGGCCGTCGCTCCCGACTCCAACGTCCACAGCTCGCTGCCCATGCCGTTGGAGTACCACCCGAAACTGAAGCCGACGCCGGCGCCGATGTGGAACTCGGCAAGCGAGAGGACTGATTCGGAGCGGTTGTAAAGCTCGATGAATTCGAATGCGTCGGCGTCAGTGAATCCGGCCGCGATTTCCGCGGAGGTGGGAGCGGCCGGGTGATACATGATTTCACTGAGAACCAACGGCGCAATATACGGCACGCTGTTGGCCCCGCCGGAGTAATCCGGCCCGGTCCCGAATGTGGGCGTTTGCAAGAGTGTAAAGTCCGTGCCGCCCGTCGAACGCGTGTGCAGCCCGGTGGAAACGCCCTCGGGCGCGGCGCCGAAATCGACCCGTTCGCGATAGCCCCCCGCAGCGCCGTTGGCGTTTGACGACAGGTAAACCTCGTCGCCGTGCTCGCTCAGCGCGAAAGGCGCACGGCAGCCGGGGTCGGCCGTGTTGCCGAAGTGACTTAGCTCGGTAAGCACCAAGTAGCCTTTGGGCGCTATGATCGTGCCGGCGGCGATCTGATACATTTGCAGATCACTCCGACGATCGCTGAGGAACCAACCGCCAATGTCGATCGGCTGGTCGGTCGTGTTGTGCAGTTCAATCATGTCGCCCTGCGTCGGGGACGTGTGCGAGAGCACCTCGTTGATGATGATCGCGCCGGGCGCAACCAGAACGTCGTCGTACCCCGGCGTGCCGCCCGGCGCCGCGCTGGAGCGCCACCCTCCGCTTTCGTCCCACAACGACAGCGACTGACCCGGGCTGCGCACCGTCAGCGAAAATCCGTCGCCATCGGTGTGTTTATACCAATCGTCGCTGTAGGTGAACTCGTGGATCACGCCGCCCATCGGCGACTCGAGGATGATCTTCTCGCCGACGCCGTCGAGCCGGCCGCTGTATTGGCCGACCACCAACAAGCTTTCCCAAGCATCGCCAAACCGGGCGCGCAAGGCGTCGCCGTAACGAAACCGAAACGCCGCAGCATTGGCCACGACGAGCTTGAACTGCCCCGGCTCGATGATCACATTGGGGAACTCAAACGAGACCCCTTTGGTAAGTCGCAGGCCGCCAAGCGGCAACGGCTGCGTTCCGATATTGGTGATTTCCAGGTACTCGAAAAGGTTTGCGTCGAAAAACCCGGCGGCGATCTCCGCGGCACTCGGCGCGGCGGGAGTGTACATCAGCTCCGTCAGTCGGATCGACGGCGCGAGGTTGGCGTAGAACGCCGCGACCGACAACGCGCTCCACTGGCCGCCGTCGAAGGCTCGGGCGGCAAGTGTTGCACTTTGGCTCGGAACGATCGGCCCAACATAGGCGATGGCCGCCGGATTCAGTCCGCCGCCCGGAAGCCGCGGATCTGTTCCATCAAGCGTATAGTAAACCGTGCCGCTCGGGGCCGTGATCGACAACACATCGCCCGGGTCGAACGCGCCGCCATGCTGCGCCCGGCCGTTGAGCGCGAAGGCCGGGGCGTCGATTTGCGGGTAGAGCCCTGCGTCGCGGAGCTGCTGCAAGACGACGGCAGTTCGTTGCGGCAGATAGGTGGTCAGCGTCCAATCGCGCTGGGCGGTCCACATCGCCGGCGTGTCGGGCGTCGTTTGATTCACGTCGCCCCAGCGGGCCGACTCGGCAATGACGGCCAGCTCAATTGTCCGGGCCAACTCGGCGTAACGGGCGATCGAGGCCTCGGGCGTCAGGGCGCCGCCGTTGAACATGTGCCGCTGCACGTGGTCGGCAAACATCATGCGAAACTCGGGAACCGCAACAAGGTAGTAGTAGGGCCGCGCAATCATCACGTTCACGCCCAACTGGTTCTTGTACAGATCCGAATTGAGCCCGACGGACCATTCCGCGTCCCAACTGAACGACTTGTAGCCGGTGCTGTCGGGACCATTGGGGCGCGCGGCATAGAAGTTGTGGCTCGGCCAATCGCTGTTGCCCAAGTAGAAGTTCAACAGCATGTAGTCGATGTAATTGTGCATGTCGAGCAACACCGGGTAGTTCGTGTTGCGCGATCCGTCGGGGTTCTGCCCCATAAGCGCGTAGAACATCTCGGCATTGTAAACGCCCGATCCAAAGGCCAGACCGCCGTTGACCGTGTCGCCCAAAAGGCGAAAATCGGCCGGGTTGAACGCCGTTTTCGCGCCCGAAGCGGCAAACAGTTCCACGCCGGCGTCGCCGTCGTGTTGGTAATACACCAGTTCGACGGTGTAAACGCCCGCGCGCGGAATGACCACCGTCGTCAACGTATCGGTCATGCCGCGCAGGCCGTCGTAACGCATTTCTCCCAGCACGTTGACTCCGTCGCGCAGCCGGAAAAGAAATCCGTCGTCGCAGAAGACGCCAAACGTCCACGTTCCGGCGGTTGCAACGGTCACCGCCGCCTCCACGGCAACAACAAAGTCTTCAACGGCGTTCCGCCCATCGCTGCCGACGCCCGGAAACAGCGTATCGGCCGCAAAGTGCCCTTGATTGCCGGTATCGAGGAAGTTGACGACGTTGCGGTATTCCCGCGCCGCGGAAATGTGCTTGGAGGGGTCGTCGATCACGCTCTGCGCAGCAGCCAGGTTCGTAATCGGAATGTTCGCCTGATAGACCGTGACCGCGGCCAGATCGGCGAGCGATGCGCCCAAGCCGAGCTTGGCGTGGTCGCCCACCAGCCGCCATGCTGTGGTTTCGCTCCACGACGACCACTGGCCGGGCGCAGCGAAGACTTCGATTTCGGCCCCGCCCGTTCTCTGAAAATAAACGAGGCGCAGCCGGTAGGCGCCGGGCGTGTCGATAAAGACGGACTGCAACGTGTCGCCAGGGGTGCGAGTGCCGGCGTAGGAAACGTCGAGCACGGTTTCGTCGTCGCGAGTCAAAGTCAGCCGAAAGTCCTCGTCGCTGCTCACGCCGAACGTCCACCACCCAGCCGCAGGAATGGAAACGGTTGTTCGCGATTCCATCACTACGTTCTGCACCGCCACGCCGCTGCTGCCGAAACCGCTTGTGCCGGGAAATACAACGCTGCTGCCGAACCGACCGTCGCTGCCTGTGCTCAAAAAGTTCACAGTCGCCGTATTCTGCGTGCTCGTCCACGCCTGCACATTGCGGCGGACGGTGATGGCGCCGGTGGCGATCGTCGCCGGCGCGCCAAGCACCTTGTACGAAAACGTGTTCGCCGTTGCCGCAGTTATCACGAATGTGCCGTTGTATTGCCCCTGAGAAGCGCCCGAAATGTTCACCACGTCGCCGTCACTGAAACCGTGGCCGGGCAAATGAACGATCGCCACAGCCCCGCTGCGGGTGATTCCGTAAGGTTGCGCGAAGATCGCGCCGCTGGCCGGCGTTGACGGCGTGCCGGAGACGGTGTAGCTGAACGTGTTGGGCGTAACATTGCTGATCACAAACGAGCCGTTGTAGGCCGACTCGTTCGCGCCGCTGATCAGTATCGTTTCGCCGTTGACGAACCCATGCCCCGCCAGCGTGACCGTCGCCGTCGTGCCCACGCGGGTGATGCCGGCCACGGGCAGAGTCATCGCTTGGGCGAAAAGCGCGCCCCGTGCCGGCGCGCTCGGGGCGCTGGACATGCTGTAGTTGAACGTGTCGGCGGTGACGCCGCTGATGACAAACGTGCCGTTGTAGGCCGACTCGCCGGCGCCGCTGATCTGCACCCGTTGACCGTTGACGAAACCGTGTCCGGCCAGGGTCACGGTAGCCGTCGTGCCTGCGCTGGTGATGCTTGCGACAGCCAACCTCGGCGCTGCGCCGGCGGGCGAGAGCGAAGGTTGCGTGATGATGTTTTCCGCATCGGCGATGCTCGCAACATTGATCACCGACGCCAAGGCCGCCAGCCCCGGGTTCGTTGTCGCCGTAACATTGCTGTTGACCAATTGCCACGCCGTCGTGGCCGACCAAGAGCTGAAGCTTCCCTTCGCAGCATAAAGCTCCAACTCGGCACCGGCGGTCGTCCCCTGAAAATACACCAGCCGCAACGTGTACAGGCCGGCCTCGGTGATGTTGACCGTTTGCAGGGTGTCGCCCGGGGTGCGCAAGCCGCTGTAGGACGAATCGAGCACGGTCGTGTCGTTGCGAATCAGTTGCAGCCGGAAGCCGTCGTCGCTATTGACGCCGAACGTCCAAGCGCCCGTCGTGGGGATGAAAATCGAACTGTTCGCCTCGATCACGAAGCCTTGCCCGGGCGTGCCGGCGGCCGTTCCGGGAAATTGGCTGTTGTTGCTGGTGTAGCGGCCGTCGGCGCCCACGTTCAGAAAGTTGATCGTGCTGAACACGCTCGAATACGACCACGCTTGCTTCGCCGACGACTTGAGGATGTCTTCGGCAGCGGCCAGAGTCGTCAGGGGCAGCACCAGATACGAAGCGATTCCACCTCCGGCCGTGTCGCCGACCAATCGCCAGTTGCTTGTTTGGCTCCACGAGCTGTAGTTCCCCTGCGCGGCGAAGAGTTCCAATTCGGACCCGCCGCTGCGCTGAAAATACACGAGCCGCAATCGATAATCGCCTGCCTGGGTGATGTTGAACGCCTGGATTTTGTCGGCAGGCGAACTCATCGTCGTGTCGTTGGCAAGCGTGTACGTGTCGGTGCCGTTGGTCAAGGTCAGCCGAAATCCATCGTCGCTGTTGACGCCGAACGACCAGTACCCGGCTGCGCCAATGGTGATGCTGCTGATGATTTCGACGACGAAATCATTGGTCGCCGTCGTACCGGCGCCGGGAAAACCGGCGTTGCCGGTGGTGAAACGGCCGTCCGCTCCGTTATTCAAATAGTTCACCGTGGCGGTGTTGTGTTGGCTGACCAGCACCTGCTTCGAAGCCGTGCTGATCACGCTTTCGGCCTCGGCCAAGTTGCCCACCGTGGTGTTCGACTTGTAATAAATCGACGTGAAACCCGGCGTACTCGAAGCTGCCGCGGCATAATAGGTCACGTTGAACCCGGGCGCGCCCGCCTGGTAGATCCGATTGGCGACGCCCCAATTCGTTTTCGCCAGCAAATCGTTCCATGCGGGCAACTCGCTGGTGACGCCATCGGAGTAGCCGGCGTTGTTCGACTCCCAATCGTCTTTGTCGCCGCCCATGTAATCGGCGGCGAACGACTCGTCCGGTCGCTCTGTCGCCTGATAGATGCCCCAATACAATCCATCGACAAACAGATGGACCCAACGCGAGTGATGGTCGGGTTGCCCCATGGCCAAATGCGTATCGGAGGCGAAAGTGTCGCGGATGTACTGCACGATCGCTCCGTTGCCGGGCCAGGAATCGTTGAACTGCGACCGGAGGATGATGGAATCGAACTGCTCAACTGCCCCAGCGCCGAACAGCGACGTTTGCAGCTTCGTCGGCCCGTAGTCGCCGCTGAAGACAATGCGGAACGAATGTTTTTTGTACTGCGGCCGCCGTCCCACGCCGCCGTAAATGTTCACCCCGGCGTTGATCTGGAAATCGTCGCCGGCGCCCGGTCCAAAGTATTCCAACGACCCGGGCACGCGCATCGGATCGCCGTTGTAGTCAGGATTCAGGCTGATGGCCTCGTTGGCATAGATGCCGTACTGCGGATCGAAAAGGTGATCGCGGTGCAGCGACAACGACATCGACGGGAGCGACAACAAAGCGTCATTAAGCAGATTCTTGTACGCCGGGTCTTCGGTAATCCGCGGATCCATGGCGTAGTCGGCCGGCCACGAAGCCCAATTCGACGGAAACCCATCGGGCGTTGCCGACTGTCCGATGATGTCGGCCAAAAAGATGTACGTCGAGGAAACCGTATCGCTTTTCTCGAAGCCGTCTTTGACGGAAACGGCGCGAACCACCGTCGTCGTATTGAGCGTCAACGGCACGGTGTAGCGTTGGCCCAACCGGGTGGCTCCGATCGATCCCGTCGCCGGCGACGACGGCGTGCCGGTGATCGTGTACGCGAAGGTGTTGGCGGTGACGTTGGTGATGACGAAATCGCCGTTGTACTCGGTTTGCACCGCGCCCGAGATTCGAATGCGGTCGCCCTCGGAAAACCCGTGGCCCGTCGAGGTCACGGTTGCCGTCGTGCCGGAGCGGACGATGCCGCTGACCGACCGATCAACCTTGACCACGCTCAACGCGCCGGAGGCTGCGACGCCGGGCGCCGTCGCCATCGTATAGGTGAACGTGTTTGCCGTCACATTGCTGATGGCGTACACGCCGTTGTACGCTGCCTGGGTCGCCCCCGAAATGCATACGAGCGAGCCTTCGGTATAGCCGTGGCCCGTCGAGGTCACCGTCGCCGTCGTGCCGCTCGATGTGATGCTGCTGATCGAACGGGTGATGTAGGGCATCGACGGATCGGAGCCGTCGAGCGTGAAGTAAATGGTCGCGCCCGGCGTGCTCGATGTCAGAACAAGAGCGACGGATTGGTCGTAGAACCCGTGCGGCGCGCTGAAGGTGGGCGCGTCGGCCTTCTGCCATGTGTCCGAAGTGTTGGCCGTTCCGGGGGTCGGCGTTGTGAAGAAATGTCGCCCGAGCGAAGTCGAAGCGATTCGCGCGATCTTCGGCGCGATCAACAGATCGCCGTCGCTGCCCGGGGCGAGCAGAGCCTGGATCGCCAGAACGTTCCCGCTCGCTTGCAGGCGATTCGGGTTGCTGTCGTCAAGAAACGCGCTGAGGTCGATCGTCTCGTAGGTTGACGATTGAACCTCGCTGGTGCGCGGCGCCAGCGCCCGGCTGTCCCACGCAACGCTGGCGGGGGCGTTGCGACGGGCGATCTCCACTCCGTTGAGATAGGCGACGTAGCCGTCGTCGTAGGCCATCATCAGGACAAGCGATTCCTCCGGCGACAAGTCGGGCGCGTCAAAGGTGATCCGGGTGTATAGCGAGCTGCCGCCCGCCTGCTCAATGGCGTTGCGGACGTCGGTTCGGACGAGGCTTGCCACGCTATGGGCCGGTCCGGTGAAAGGAGAACTTCTCACCGCCAGACCGCCGTTGGCCGTATCGCCGACAAGCCGAAACGTGTTCGTGTTGAACGCCAGATCGTACCGCAACGAGGTAATCGTGCCCGTGGCCGGCGAACTCGGCGCGCCGCTGATCGTGTAGGTGTAGGTGTTGGTCGTCACCCCAGAAATGACGAAGAAACCGTTGTATTCCGGCTGATTGGCGCCGGCGATTTGGATGATGTTGCCGTTGGCATAGCCGTGATTGTTGCTGGTTACTGTGACCGTGCTGCCCGAACGGGTGATGCTGCTGATCGAGCGCGGCGTGTTCGTCGCTGCCGGCGCAGCAAACAGTTCGACCGCTGCAGAGCTCGCACCCTGGAAATAGACCAAGTTCAATTCGTATTCGCCCGGCGCGGCGAAATAGGCCACGCCGATCGAGTCGGCCGTACCCCGCGTGCCATCGAACTGCAACGCCCCGCCGACGATTGCCGTGCCGGTTCCGCTGGCAGCCACGAACGAAGCGCCGTTGATGCTCAGGCGAAAGCCGTCGTCGCTGTTGACGCCGAACATCCAATAGCCGGCCGTCGGAATCGAAACCCTTCCGTTCGCCTTCAGCACGTAGTTGCTCTCAACCGCGCCGATGGTTGCGCCTGGGAACGTGACGTCGTAAATGAAACGCCCGCGACCGCCCGTGTTGAAGTAGTTGATCGTCGCTGCGGTTTCGGTGCTGCACCAGCTTTGCATAGCGGGGTCGGACAGAATCGCATCGGCCATCGCCAAGTTGCCGATGCTGCCCGAAATGCTCGATTTGTAGCCCCAAACGGCAAAGCCGGGCACGAGTTCGCCATATCCCAGCCCCGTTGGCCCCTGCTGCCACGAGATGTCGGAGAACCCTGGTTGGGTCCATGTGGCGCCGAGCGACCCGTCCACCGGCACGTACCATCGGGCAATCGCCCCCAAGTCAACCAGCGTTGTTTCGGAGTACACTTGACCAACGCCGTAGGAAACGTCCGTCTGTTGCGACGGATAGGGAAGGTAGGAGAAGACCGTCGTTCCCAACGGGTCCTGCAATCGCAAGTTCGCGCCGTCTTTGTCGAGGTTGAAACTCGTATGCAACTCGCCGTTGGGATCCCTAAGATCTCGCCCTGTGGCAAAGAGCACGCGGAACTCGCCCGGGCCTAAGCTCATGCTCGGAAAGACCCAGGTGGTGTTCTTATAAACCAGCCGCCAGTTGCTCAGATCGACCGACTCTTCGGTATCGGGATTGTGGATTTCGAGCCAATCGGAATACTGCCCAAACGCGTCTTGAAGGCCGCTTTTGTTGCTGGCCAGCAACTCGCTGATGATCGGCATCGCAGCCAGCAAGCAGCGAGGTTCGAGCGATTCGAAGACTAATCGCCTTCCACCCGTTCCACGAGGCCGCCGCTTCGGTTGGGGAGCGCTTTTCGCTGGCAAGGAACTCAATGCGTCGCGCCACGTGTACAACATCGTCCACTCCTGCTTCGGAGCCAGTGCGCGAGAAGCGATGTCCCGCCCGCTGCCGGGCTTCTCGCGGTTGGCATCCCGCTCGAAGCTTCACGGCCTTAGCTCCCCTCGATTGACGGGGTCCCCAACCGTTGCTCAACGTGAGCGAGAGCGCTTTGGCCAACAGCCCTAACGGCACGCTCACGAATTGCCAACAATACTCTAGTGTCAGTCAGAAAAAAACACCAGTTCTTTATGCCAAAGCTGCCCGAGGTGTGAAGTCGGCTGCGGCCGTTTGTCGGCAGACGACAGTTGCAGCGAACCTGCCCAGGCGTAGAATGGACCCCGCGTCTGGTCAAAGTCTCGACGGACGGACCGAACGATCGCGGCGACAATACGCCGAGCACCAAAGGGCATGAATCCGCCGGCAATAATCGAGCGGCAAGGGGCGAGGTTTTCATCGCCGCGAGATTTGTCCGGGCCGCGCGCTCCGACCGGCTCGGGTTTTCCCGGTGTGGTTGCGACTTCGCTCGATCTCGGCTCGATCTCTATGGAAGCTCGGTTGGGGGTCCGTTGGGGCTCGGTCTCAGTGTCTCTGGAGAAGGGTGTCGAATAATGGGTCATGCTGCTAACGTGGGATGGGTGGTCGCAGCATTGGTCTTGATCGGGGCCGCACCGCCCACCGTGGCTGCCGCCGACCCGCCACAAGCAAACGCCGACTCGACGCGGCCGAATATCGTGTGGATCTCGTGCGAAGACACTTCGCCGTGGTTGGGGTTCTGCGGCGACACGTTTGCCCGCACGCCCAACCTCGATGCCTTGGCCGCCCGCGGAGTTCACTACACGCAGGCCTATGCCACGGCGCCGGTTTGCTCGCCCGCCCGATTCGCCATCATCACGGGCTGCTATGCCACCTCGCACGGCACGCAGCGGCTGCGATCAACCTTCCCCATGCCCGATTCAGTGCGAGGGTTGCCGTCGTACTTGCGCAAAGCGGGCTACTACTGCACAAACAACGCCAAGACCGACTACAACACGGCCGCCGAGGGTCGCCTAATTGTCGAATCGTGGGACGCATGCAGTGATCGGGCGCACTGGCGCAATCGCAAGCCCGGTCAACCGTTCTTCGCCGTTTTCAACTTGATGGAAACTCATCAGAGCCGCGTCTTCGAGAGCGCGGCGGCGCCGTCGCTTCCGCCTTCGCTGCGGCACGAACCGGCCGAAGCGCCGTTGCCGCCGTTCTACCCCGAAACTGCGGCGGCGCGGCGCACCATGGCCCGGGTTTACGACTGCATCTCGGCCATGGATGCTCGCGTGGGCGAAATATTGGCCGAGCTCGATCAGGCAGGGCTCCGAGAAGAAACCATCGTCTTCTTTTGGGGCGACCACGGCCAGGGAATCCCTCGCGGCAAGCGCACCCTGTGGGACACCGGGTTGAAGGTTCCGCTCGTCGTCTGGTTCCCCGAGAAATACCGCCGTCTTTCCCCTGTCGCTGCGGGCGAAATGTGCGATCGGTTGGTCAGCCTAATGGACCTCGGGCCCACGGTGCTTAGCCTCGCAGGCATACCGGTTCCGGCGGGCCTCGACGGGCAAGCCTTTCTGGGCAAGGCCGACAGCAGTCGGCGCGAGTACGTCTTCGGGGCTCGCGACCGGGTGGACGAGGCACTTGATCTGAGCCGTTCGGTGCGCGACGCGCGATACCTCTATATCCGCAATTTCATGCCCGATCTTTCATGGAATCAGCCCGAGCGATTTTCCGACCAGCTTGAGTTGCGCCGCGAAATCGGCCGATTGGCTGCCGCGGGCAAGCTCAATGCGGCGCAGCTCACCTACGCCGGTCCGAACAAGCCGCGCGAAGCGCTTTACGATTCGGAAAAAGACCCATGGCAAATCCACAATGTTGCCGATGATCCCGCCTACCGACCAGTGCTCGAACGAATGCGCAAAGCGTTGCGAAAATGGCAGTTGGAATCACGCGACTTGGGGCTGATGCACGAGGCCGAGGCCGCTCGGCTCGTTGCCGATGGTCGGCCGTTGATCGAGGTCGCTCGCGACGAAGGCGTTTATCCGCTTGCCCGTGTGCTCGACACGGCCCAACGCGTTGGGCTTTCAGGCGAAGTCCCTGAGTTTGCCCGGCGCTTGGCCGACGCGAATCCAACGGTGCGATACTGGGCGATTGTTGGGCTTCGCGCGGCAGGAGACGAGGCGATCGCGGAAAAAACGGCTATCGAGCGGGCCATGGCCGATCCGTCGCTGCCAGTGCAGGTTGAGGCAGCGGGCATCCTCGCCCGCTGGGGACAGAGCCAGGCTGTCTCCCACTTGGCAACGGTTCTGCGATCGGGCGATGAGCATGCCCGGCTGCATGCCGCCCGAACACTGCAGCTCTTGGGTGAGAAAGCCCGCGCGGCCCTGCCCGCAATGCAAGAAGCCCTCAAGCAAGGCAATATGTTCATCCGGTTCAGCTTGGAAGCTGCGATCGAGGCCTTGAACCCTGGGCAAGCGAGGCCGTAGCGACCTAGAACGCGCCCGAATCCCAGAGGCTCGCTGCGGGAATCCGCCCAGCCTGGCTGTCGGCCCCCTTGCTTTCCCTGGCGCCACTGTTGGCTGGTCTGCACGATCAACCAACTCCGAGGGACTTCGGCAGCATCGCGCTGTGGCACAGCACTCGGGTTTCACAGCGACAGACCGCCGTTGCGTGGAAACGCAAGTCGTTATCGCCCAAGCCCAACTCGGGGTGCAAAGCCCTCGACCGAATAGGCTCGCCGAGGCCTCGTTTTTTGTTGACACCTGTTCTCAATCAATTACAATCGAGACCGTGTGCGGGAACAGAGGGTGCCGCTTGTCGGCGATCCCCTTCGTAGGGATGGCACTTCGCGCTGCAAATCGCGGCGTTGGATTCTCTTTCTATCAATAGCGACTGTTTTCGGCGACCGTTGGTCGGCCGTCGCAATTTGCCATCATTCTGGGTTTCTCGCCATGCGGCGCCGGGTGTTGTCGTTTGTCCGCAACGTCCCTGATCACGGGAGGTGTTCCATGTTTCGTTGCCTCATTCCTTTCCGTCCCATGTTGAATCGGGCTCGTTGCGCGATTGCTTTCTCACTCGCTTTGGCGGTGTTGATGGCCGGGCCGGCCGGCGCCGCAATCATCCTTTGGGACGGCGAAGGCGGCGACAGTCTTTGGACCAACGCGGCCAACTGGTATGACGTGACCAATTCCACCAACGATGTGTTGCCCACGACCTACGTGCCCGGCGACGATCTGCAGTTCAACACCTCGGCCGGCACGATCTGGCTGAACGGCGGCCAAACGGCCAATTCGCTTTCCTTCTCGGCCAACGCCGCGCTGGGGGCTTACGGCACGAGCAACGTGCTGACCGTTTCCTCCGCCAGCGTATCGGTTGGCTCGGGCACACTGGCCACGATGAATGCCGCCTACAACAGTTGGGCGTTGAACATCTCCGGCGGCGGTACGTTGTTCATGAACCACCCGTCGCCGGCGTTCACCGGCAACATTGTGGTCGATGGCGCAGGCACGACGTTGCTCCACCGGCAAGAAGGGCTGACGCCTCAATATAACGGAATGAACAGCTCGCAAGAGTTTTCGCGATTTGATCAGCTTTCGCTCGGCTTGAGCACCGCGGTGAAGACGATCACGTTGCAAAACGGCGGTGTCTATCGGATCATCGGCACGGGAAACAACGCCGAAAACAACTTTAAGAACATCGTGATTGGCTCCGGCGGTGGCACGCTGAACCTTGCCGCCGGCTATTTGGTGCAACAGCTCGACGACGTGGGCCAGATCACCGCGACGACCGAAGCCTTCACGAAAGCCGGCAAAGGTCGCCTTTTGATCGCCGGCGGCATGGCCGACGGCAACCCGTTGGGCGGCACGGTGAACGTTGACGGCGGCATTCTCGAACTGAACCGCCTGCAAGGCGGAAGCACCACTGCCGGCACGCGGTTCGCCGGAATTGCGGCCACGGGCACCGTCGTCAACATCAACAGCGGCGGAACGCTCTTGATCAACAGCGGCACGCAAGGCCGCATCGACGTGCCCACGATCAACCTCAACGACGGCGGAACTTTGGCTACCCAGGGCAACAACGCGCACATCATCGGCCTCGACGGCGGCGGCACGACGCTCAACGTCTCGGGCACAGCCCGAATCCTTCTGCGCGACCTGTTCAACCCGCAACAGGCGCGTTTGCCGCGCGTTCGCACCGCGCTGACTGGCAACGGGACGCTCGAATTGATCGGCAGCACCGAAAACGCGAGCAATACGCGTTTGGTCATTGAACGCGGGTCCGACTCTACCTTCTCGGGCCTCTTCCGCCTTTACGAGAACGCGGTGATCGAGGCCAACCCGCGATTCAATCCCACCGCAGATACCGGCAAGGTGCTTGCCAGCGGCGACATCGAGTTCGCCGGTTGGGGCAACATCCTCGATGTTCGCGACTCGAACAGCGCGGCGGCCTCGGTGTTCGATTACAACGCCAACGACCTGCTGCTGACCAGCACGCAGGCCGGCAGCATTGCGCGTTTGGTCGTGCAGCGGGCTACTACGGCCGCGGGCACGGGTCATTTGTTCCATTTCGGAACGTTGACCATGGGCAATCAGCGGCTCGCCATCGAGGGCAACAACAGCTATCAGGCCGGACTGAGCGGCACCGCCACCATCACCGGCAACGCGATCATCGAAATGCGATCCGACGGCATTCCGCTCGTGTTGACCAACGCCGCCGCCGTGACGGAAGACGCCGCCGGCCGCAAGCTCACGATCTTCAAGACCGGGCAAGGCAATACCGCGGCTCGCGATGTGATCAGCGGAGGGGTGATCGGTATTTCCAATCTCGAAGTCACGACGGGCACGCTGCATCTTCGCGGTGAGCTGGGGGCCATCGGCGCCGGGTTCGGCGGCGCGGCCCCGACAATCACGGTCAACGGCGGCGGAAATACCGCCATAACGAACACGCTGCCCACCCAAGGCTTGCTGCATTTGGATAGCAACACCGGCCACGTTGTCGGCTCCACCACGGTTTTCGCCGCCGCCAACAACAACGACCGCGTGATCGATAGCGCCATCGTCAACCTTCGGGCCAATTCCACTTTGCGTCTCACGTCGGCCAACAACGTAGGCACGACCGAAACGCTCGGCACGGTCAACGTCGGCGGTCACGGCACTTTCGACATCGTGAAGACCGGAACCGCGGCTTCGCCCGTGGCGCTCACCCTCACCACGCTCAACCTCGGAACGAGTGCGACGGCCAATTTCACGGGCGCCAGCCTCGGCATTGCCGGCAACAACACGTCGCGGATCATCCTGCCCGGCACGTCCACCGGAATCCTTTCAAGCTACTACCATTCGGGCAACGAATGGGCGAAATACGACAGCACGATCGACAGCGGCTTCGAACTGGGCGTCACGCCCTTCGTCAACACCGACTATGCTCTGAACACCGCCGAATCAACGTGGGCGAGCGGGCAGAAGGTGAAGTACACGGCGGGCGGAACATTCCTCACCGGAAATCGCAGTGTTGACCGGTTCAACATGGCTGTCGCAGGTTCCATCAATTTGAACGGATTCAATCTGACGTTCGAGGAGGGAGGCGTAATCACCTCCGTGGCGAACATCGGCTTCGTTGACAACAACCCCAGTTTCCCGGGCGCAGGCGGGGTGCTCACAGCCGGAGTCGGGCCTGGGCCGGCCGAACTGGTGTTCTACGCCAATGCTCTCACCGACATCAAAGTTCCCATTGCCGACAATGCCGATGGCGGCAGCGTTTCTTTCGTCAAGAGCGGCCCGGCCGAGTTGCGGCTCACCCATCACTCGCTTGGCGTCGGCGCCGGCGTATCAGCCATCGATCCCTACACCACCCCGACTTGGACAAGCACGCTCACCGGAAGTTGGATCATCAACGATGGCCGACTGAACGTGCATCGTGGGCAGTTTCTCGGCGGTCGGCTGGTAATCCTCAACGGGGGCCATCTTGAAATCAACCAACCCGTCTCCAACGCCAACGCCGACTCGATCATCACCGGCTGGGGCAACGACATTACGATCAACGCCAACGCCTCGGTGGCCGCCGACGACAATGGCGAATCGGCCGACGCCAACACCGGCGATCGGGCGCTGGTCAAGCTCGGTTCGCTGACGATCAACAATGGCGCGATCATGGGCCACGGTTCGTTTAGCGAGATCGACATCGCCTACATGGGCGGCGCCAACTTCTACGGCACCCCGACATTGACCGCCGTGCGTTCCGGCAACGTCAACTCATGCACAATCATCAACGGCGCTCTGGCGGGCAGCGGATTCAACATGACCGCCACCCTGGGCAATGCCTCGGTGGTGCTCGGCGGCGGATCGCCCGACTCAAGCGCAAACACCTATGATGGAACGATCACCATCTTCACTGGCGATCTCCGTATGAACAAGGCCAACGGCACGCTGGCCATTACCGACGGCACGGCCGCCGAAGACGTTGTTATCAATGGTGGCGCGCTTTACTGGGGGCCGGGCCATCACGGCGATCTGACCACGACCAACAACATCAGTCTCACCAACAATGGTTTGCAAGGCATCGCGCCGACTTCTCCGGCCGCAGTGCTCGCCGCCGGCCAAGAGCAGATCGCCGACACGGCGACGATCACGTTGCTCTACGGCACGCTCGGCCAGGCCGACCGCATCAACAACGAGACCTTCGGCACGTTGATCCAAAAGAACGGCACGTTCAACGTCGGGCTCGGGTCGATCGCGGTCGAAACCTACACGGTTTCGGGAGGCGCCTTCACGATCGACCGCAGCGGATCGTTCACCGCGGACACGATCACCATGACGCCCGGCTCGCCCGACCTGAACATCACTACGGGGATCGCGGCCGGGCCGCAAACGACTCTTCAGGTCGGCGCAGGCGGCATCTCGCTGAGTAATCAAAACATCAACCTCGGCACCGGCAGCAGCGTCAACGTGATGGGCTCGGGCGGCGCGCTCAAGCTCGGCGGCAATCTCACGTTCACCGGCTCCGATCTGGTGGCCGGTTCGTACGGTCGCAAAGGCATCTTCGTTCAGCTCGGCAACAGCTTCCGGCAACTCGGAAACAGCCGTGTTGACTTGATGGGCGGAACGCGCGATTTCAATATTGCCACCGACGCAATCTATACGATCACCGCGCCGATCACCAACGGCGGACTGACCAAGAGCGGCGGCGGCGCGCTGGTGCTCGAACCTTATCAGGCCAGCAACTTCGCCGGGGCGATCACGGTGAACGCGGGCGTGCTGCAAGCCAAGGGCGACGGCGCGTTCGGCACAAGCGCCGGCGGCGTGACGATCAACAACGGCGGCACGGTGAAACTCGACAGCGGTTGGACTTTCGGCGATGATTTCGTCGTCACCGGCCCCGGCGCGTTGGCGCCCGGCGGCTTGGGGGTTCGCGAGGTGGGCGCCTTGGTGGCCCTCGGCGGCTTCAGCCGGCTTACCGGTGCGGTATCGCTGGCCGGCGACGCCACCCTGGCCGGCGACACATTTCTCGATCCTTCAGTGGCGCCGGGGGTCGGCGGTTTGGCCTTCCGCATCGGCACCCTGCGAATCGAATCGGCCGGCGGCATCACGGGCGCCGGCCATCTGACCCTCTCCGGCCATGGCGATGGCGTTGTTACGGGAGGCGTCAACACAACCTCGGGCGGCCTGACCAAAGACGGCGCAGGCCGCTGGACCCTCGCTGGCGCAAGCTCGTATGTCGGGACCACGGCGGTCGCGGCCGGCTCGCTCCGCGTAACGCACGCCGCCGCGCTGGGTTCGACCAGTGCGGGCACGACCGTTTATGGCGGCGCCACGCTCGAATTGCTCGGCGGCATTTCGCTGGCCGAACCGTTGACCCTCGCCGGCAGCGGAATCAGCTCTCAGAGCGGCGCAATAGTGAACCTTGGTGGCGCCAATACGCTGGCCGGCCCAATCACGATGTTCGGCGCGACTCTGCGATCCGATGCCGGCTCGTTGACCGTAACCGGCGCCATCAACGGCGGCGTCAACGAACTGACCCTTGCCGGCGCAGCGGGCGGCAGCGTTAACGGCAACATTACGGCCGGCGCACTGACCAAGCGCGGCAGCGGCGTCTGGACATTGGCCGGGGCCAACACCCTGAGCGGCGGAACCGACATTTATGGCGGCACGCTCTTGCTGAATTACTCAGCCAACAACGGCAACAAACTCAATTCGACCGGCGCGCTGACGATGCACGGCGGCACTCTCTCGATCATCGGCAGCAGCAGCGCCGCCACGGCGCAATCTGTCGGAAGCCTCGCCCTCGCCGAGGGCGGCGCCGCAATTCAGGTCGCAAGTGGCGTCGGCCAAAGCGCCACGCTCGATTTGGGCAACATCAGTCGCGGTTCCACGAGCGGCGCCACGGTGGACTTCGTTCTTCCGTCCTCCGGCGCAATCACAACCACATCGTCGGTTTCGAACGGCATTCTCGGCGGTTGGGCTACCGTGGGCGGTCAAGATTGGGCTTCTCTCTCCGGGGCGAACATCGTCGCCCTGACCTCCTACACTCCGCTGGCCACTGCCACCTCAACCGATAATGCCGTAGTTTCCGCTCCCTTCGCGTTGGCCGCGAGCAGCACGGTCCATTCGCTGAAGATTGCCGCATCGAACGCCAACCTGGACCTGGGGGCCAACAACCTTCAGCTCGGCTCAGGCGGTTTGCTCTACACGGGCGCCGGCAACGCCGCTATCACCGGCACCGGATATGTTTCGGGGTTGAGCCTGTTCGACGAGTTCATTATTCACACCGCGAGCGGCACACTCGACATCGCCGCCCCGATCATCGGCTCGTTCGGCTGGGGCGGGCTCACCAAGACGGGCGCGGGCACGCTGGTTCTCAGCGCCGCAAACGACTTCTCCGGGACGATCAACGTCAACGGCGGCACGCTGGCCGTCGTCGGCAGCGGCGGAACGGGGGCCACCGTGGGGCTGGGGGCCGCTAATCGCGACATGATCCTCAACGGCGGCACGTTCGCCGTGATGGGCCCCGATTACGACCCGGGCGCCAACACCCTTCAGTTCGTCATCGGTCCGGCGGGCGGCACAATCCGCTCGATTCTCGGCGCGCAAATCTCCATCAACGACGGGAACACAACCGGCCTGACTCCCACCCAACTCCGCGGCAGCGGCGACCTGACCTTCGCCGGCGGCGGACGCTACCGTATGGAAGGGGGCACTCCGCAATTCATCGGATTTACGGGCAAGGTGACCGTCGATGGCGGTCTGTTGCTGGTTGGCCACAGCAACGCGCTCGGCGGGCGAAAGGAACAGACCATCACGCTCAAGTCGGGCAGCGCGATTGTCAACCAAACGGGTTTCGGCCTCGGGCTAAATGGGTTGCCCAACGACATCATTGCCGAAGGCGGTGTCGAGTTCTTCGCCGTTGGCGGAAATCGCGTTTACGGCGGCGACATCCAACTTTACGGAACGAACACCATCGCCCTGTTCGAACGCGACGCCCTGCAAACGGAACGCCAGCTCTATTTCAACGGTCGTGTCTCCGGCTCGGGCGTCACTCTTAACGTGTTCGGCGCGAACAACGGCAATCCATTCTACCTGACGAGCGGGGCCAACGCCCTGACGGGCACGATCAATCTGAACCCCAATGCCGTGCTCGAAGTTCGCAGCCCGGGATCGCTCGGCATAGCCGACGGCGACGTGACCGTAAACCTGTCGACCAACGCCCGGCTGTTGCTCCGTCACTGGCAAAATGCCGACTACCACGCCGATGTTGTGGTCAACGGCCACGCGGAGATCAACTCCGATCGGCTGACCGGATTCGCCGGCGGCGCTCAGCAGTTCCTCAGCATTCGCAACCTCACGGTCAACGGCGACAACACCATCCTCACCGTCGGCGGCGCCAACAACTACTACACCCGAGTAAGCGGCTTAGCAACGCTGAACGGCGTCACCAGCACGGTGCTCAACGTAACGGCCTCCGACCTGATCCTCGAGAACGGCCTGAACGTGAGCAACTCGTTGAGCACGATCGACAAACGCGGCGCGTTTTCCGTGATCTTGCGCGGGCCGGTGAGCAACCATACCGGCACGCTTCTGCTTCAGCAAAGCCTCTTCGTCCTCCAAGACGGCGGCACGCTGCCCAACACGTCGACGATTGAACTTCGCGGCGGCGAACTTCGCATCGACAATAGCAACGGCGCCGTGCCCGATCGCGTCAACGATTTGGCGGCGATCAATCTCGGCGGCGGCGTGCTTCGCATTACCGGGCCGGAAACCCTCGGCACCGTCACAGCTGTGTCCGGCGTTACGCAAGTCATCAGCAATCCCATCAGCGAAACAACCCCCGTGCCGCTGGTGCTCACCGGCTTCACGCGAAACACCGGCGCCATTGTCCAATTGCAGGCGCCCGATCTCGGCACTGCGGTTGTGGGCGCGGGCACAATCGGCCAGCCGCGAATCTCATCGCGCATTCTCTTGCCGACGGCGCCGGCGTTGGCCGACAGCGGGCAGACCATCCCCGGTTTCGTCGGGAACAACGCGATTGATTTCGTGCAATACTCGACCGCCCTGGATGGCGGCGTGCCGCTAGGATTCCAGGATATGCGCAATCCCGGTTCGGGCGCCGCGTTCGCAACCAATTACACGAACGATCCCGCCGAAACGGCCTGGAATGACACCGTCATCGCCCGGCTGACCAACGGAACCGATAGTACGACGGTTACCACCACCCTCACCGCGAATCGCGCCTTGGACGCCATCAAGGTTGAAACGGGCGGCACAAACCGCATTCGAACCATCGACGTTGCCGCGAACACCTTGCGCATTGAAGGCGGAGGCATCCTCGATGTGGCTGCCACTGGACATGTGCTGAACATCAACGGCACCGGCGGGCTGACTGCCGGCACCGCGACACCCGGTTCCTCCACGGCCGAGCTTGTCCTTGGCGGAACGGGAACGATTACCGTCGCCGCCCCCGTGAAGGACAATTCCACCCAGCCCGTGGCCGTGGTGAAAGTCGGCTCCGGCACGGTTCATCTCAACGGGAATAACACCTTCACCGGCGGGCTTTATATCAACGCGGGCACGCTCAACACCACCAGCGCCAACTTCAACGGATCGACCCCCAACCCGATCTATCTGGCCGGCGGCACCCTGACGTTCAACATCGCCAGCGGCAGCACCGCCATCGATCTCGGCGTGCCCGATCATCCCGTTTATGTCAACGCCAGTTCGCTCATTGTGCTCGACAATGGCACGGGCGCGGGCACGGATAACGACATCTCCCTCGGTGCGCTGACGATCAACGGACCCTATACCCTCGGCCTCCGCAGTTTCGACAGCATGGACGCCTCGTTTACCGGCTTCCACTCGTTCTTCGGCACGCCTACTCTCGACATGGCCCAAGCCGCGTCCGGAGGCAACCAAACTGGCGTGTTCACCATCAGCGGCACGATCGCCGGCTCCGGGTTCAATGTGGGCTCTTCCGGCGCCACCGACAACACGACCTCCGTCCTGCAAATTGGCGGCGGCGCGACCGACACCGCTTCGAATACCTACAACGGCAAGGTCACAGTGCTCTTGGGCGTGGGCAGCACGGGCAGCTTTAGCGAAGACCTCCGCGTCGAACTCAACAAAGCCGACGGCTACAACGCCATTACTGGCGATCTGGAGATCAACGGCGGCGTGGTCCGCAACATGGCCAACGACCAAATTGCCGACTCGTCCAATATTGTCATCAACCAGGGCCAGTATCACTTGAACAGCTTCAGCGAAACTGTGGCCTCCATCACCATGAACGGCGGCAACGTGCTCACCGCCCCGACAACCGGCACAGCCCCCGCCGGCACGCTGACCATCACCGGCGCACTGACCGTGCTGGGGCTCGACGATCTGACCGGCGGCATTGCCACCGGCTTCACCGTCGGCAACAAGAGCACCGTCACGGTCAACGGCCTGACGACCATCGGCACCTACGGGCGAATTCATCTGACCGAAGGTCAAACGTTCGCCACCTTGAACATCAACGGCGGACTGCAAATGATCGGCGGCCTGCTGAGCCAAAGCAGCGGCTCCGGGGCCAATATCGTTCGGCTGAGCAGCGACGTGACGACGCTGGCCGCCTCCGTCCCGTCGAACCTCGGCAGTTCGACCGACTCCGACACCTTCCTCGAACTCAACGGCATCCGCACGTTCACCGTCGCGGACGGCCCGGCCGGAATCGATCTGATCGTTTCGACCGTCATCCGCAACAGCACGGCGCCGTCGGCCGTCGGCGGTTTCATCAAGGCCGGCCCCGGCGTGATGCAGCTGCAAGGTCATGCAACGGCTGCCAACAGCTACACTGGCACGACCACGGTCAACGAGGGCACGCTCGTCCTGGCTCGTAACGCCGGCACCAACGCCATCCCCGGCGGCGATCTGACCATCGGCGACGGAGTCGGCGGCCCCAAGGCCGACATTGTCATCCTTCGCAACAGCAATCAAATCGCGGATGGCAACAACGTCACCATCGCCAGTTCCGGCCTGCTCGATCTCGAAACGTTCAACACGAGCGATACCATCGGCGGCCTGAACGGCGACGGCGCTGTCGACCTCGGACCCGGAAGCGTGCTGACAATCAATTCCGCGGCACCCAGCGACTTCGCCGGAGTCCTTGCCGGCGCCGGCAGCTTGGCGAAGACGGGCGCCGACGTATTCAAGCTCAGCGGCACGGCCGCTCATAGCGGCGTTACGACGGTCACCGCCGGCGTCTTGGTTGTCAATGGTGCGGTAACGCTATCGTCGGTTGTCAATGTCGATACCGGCGCAACCCTCGGCGGCCTAGGTTCGATCGCCGGGCCGGTGAGCATCAACGCCGGCGGTACGCTCGATGCCGGCGACGGCGCGACCACTGGCACGCTGACGATCAACAATTCGCTGGCGTTCGCCTCGACCGCCGGGGCGGTGTTCGACATCGCCTCCGAC
>JARKPK010000087.1 GCA_029975295.1 Thermoguttaceae bacterium
GCTACGACACGTATGACGGCCCGATCGTCAACGATCGGCCGTTCAACCGCGGCAACTCCAGCAGCCAGTGGTCGGGCGGCTTCGACATGATCTTCACCTTCTAGCGCCGACGAACCCCGCGCGGCTCCCCGCCGCACGGGCGCACTCGTAAGTTGAGAAGCACCCCACGGGCCGCCGACGACCACTGTTCCTCGGCGGCCCGTGGCCTTTTGCCCCCAACCGAAACAATCCACACGTCGAGTTCGGCGGGATGCCGCCGAAAGACCCTCGCTTTCGCCGCTCGGTTTCGTCGTCTCGCCGAACACTCACATCAGCAATTGTACAAATCGTCCGAGCCCCTCACCGGTTCGCTGCGACTATCGCCTCGACCTTAGGAGCGTCAACGTGACTTCCTATCGCCTCACTTTCGCTTCGTATGCCCTGTTGGCGTGTCTCTTTCTTTCGGCCGCGTGCGGAACAGCCTGGGCCGTCCCCGGCGCCTCCGAACGACCGTGGACCATGCCGCAGCCTGCGCTGTTAGAGTCGATGGGCTTTCAAATGGGCGGCTGGATTCAGCAAGGCATCACCTTGAACGATCGTCAGCCGAGCAACGGATTCAATGGCCCGGTCGGGCTGAACGATCTCGACCGCGAATGGCAGATGAATCAGCTTTGGCTCTATTTCGATCGCCCGTTGCGCAACAACGGCGAAGGCTGGGGACTGGGCGCGCATCTCGATCTGGTGTACGGCACCGACTGGCGCTTTGCGATCAACAACGGCCTGGAAGATCGCATCAACGGGCTGCACGGACAAACCTACGGCATGGTCATTCCGCAGGCCTATGTCACCGTGGGCTACAACGATCTTTCGGTAAAGATGGGCCATTTCGCCAGTCCGATGCTGGTTTATGAAACCGTGCCTACCGTCGCCACGCCGCTCTATTCGCATTCGTATGCCATGGCCTTCTCCGAGGTGATTTTGGTGACCGGCGTGGTTGCCGACTACAAATTGACGGAGAATTTCACGCCGTTCTTCGGTTTCACCCGCGGCTGGATGCAATGGGAGGATAACAACGGCGCCCTCGATTGGACGGGCGGATTCCATTACACCTTTCGGCCGTGGAAAACCAAGATCAGCTACGCGGCCAACTGCGGTCCGCAAGACCCCGACGGACGCCAACAACGGTTCTCGCAGGTGGCCCTGGTTCGGCAGCCGCTAGGACGCAAATGGGAGTACATCTTCCAAACGGACTACGGCTCCGAACTCTATGCCGCCCCGGGCGGCGGCACGGCCGACTGGTACGGCGTCTGCCAGTACCTGAACTACTCCATCAATCCGCGTTGGCGCGCAATCGTTCGGGCGGAATGGTTTCGCGACGACGATGGCGCCCGCGTGTACGGTCCTCCGCCGGGCGCCGGCATTCGCGCCTGGCCCGGCGCCCCGGGCTTTGCCGGCGACTTCTACGAACTGACCCTCGGCCTGAACTGGCGACCGCACCCCAACGTGCTCGTCCGCCCCGAATGCCGCTGGGATTGGTATGAGGGCACGCTCAACTCGGCGGGCCAGCTTCCATTCAACGACGGCAACAGCAGCTCGCAGTTCCTCTTTGCCTGCGATCTGGTTATCACTTTCTGATCGGCCGTCAAGAAGAAAGCAGCAACCTGCCGCAGAAGCCGGAATCGCAACTCGCGGCCGACGCTCGTTCACATCTCCCCTGCTTTCGAGCCGCCCTGCGGATATTGCGATCCCAGGGCGGCTCGCTTTTGCGCGCAGACCGTTGCCTCGCATCGCACCGCCGACGTCGAAGCATGATACACTGCCGACCGTTGCTCCATCCGATTAACACACGCCAACGCACACTCCAATCGTTGTGTGCCGCTGCGATTTATGCTAATGATAATCGCTGTCGGCCGCTCGGCTGATGCGAGTGCGTGAAACGCAACGCCCTGTTCGAGAAAACAGCTTGTTCGGGAATGCCGCTATGATTGTTCCATCGGTCTTCCGTTGCCCGGTCGTTGCAGCCGCGGTTGTGGTTTGCTTCGTGCCGGCAATACCTGGGAGCGAATCGGCTTCGTCTTGGGCCGCAGCAGGCGAGCCGGCGCCCGCGGTGGAGGCCGGCCGAGTGGTTCGGGTCGAACAAAGCCACGACGGCAATGCGTTCGACTACCGTGTGGTCGGCATCGAACGCAAGGACGTGTACAACGTCATCCGACTCACCTATCCGTCGCCGATTGAAACTACTTTACCGCAAAACAACACGATTCCCGCCGAATACTATCTGCCGCACGGGGCAACCGATGGCGCGCCGCGGCCTGCGGTCATCTGCCTGCACATCCTCGACGGCAATCTTGAACTGGTGCGCATCTGTTGCAGTTCGCTGGCTTCGCGCGGGGTACCCGCCGTTCTTTTCCTGCTGCCCTATTACGGCGAGCGCGGCGACGGTTCGGGCCACCGCGGGCTGTTGAGCAACACGGAGCTGCTGGCCGAGGCCGTGCGGCAAGCCTCGGCTGACGTGCGGCGAACCGTCGATGTGCTGCAAGCTCGCCCCGAGGTCGATCCGCAGCAGATTGGCGTTTGCGGCATCAGTCTCGGTGCGCTGATCGCGGCCTCGGCCTACGCCGAAGACCCGCGTCTGCATCGCGCGGCGTTGATCCTCGGCGGCGGCGACCTGGCGGAAATTATCGCCCATGCCAACGAAACGCGCCGACTGCGCGAGGCGATCGCCCAACTCTCTCCCGAAGATCAAGCCCGAGCGAAAAAGGCGATTGCCCAAGCCGATCCGCTGCGGACTGCGGCCCAGGCTCGGGCCCGCGCGGAAAAAGGACTTGTGCTGATGATCAATGCCGTTGACGATGAGGTGATTCCGCCGCGTTGCGCGCGGAAGCTGGCCGAGGCCTACGGCATGGCCGATCGTGTGCGCTGGCTGGAAGGCTTAGGACATTACACGGCGTTGGCCGCCCTGCCGGGCATTCTCCGCGAGGTCAACGCGTTTTTCGCCGGTGATTTGCCCATGGGCGTTTCCGCCCCGGCGCCCGCCGAGAACGGCCCGGCCCGACTCGCCGCACAAGTGGTCCGCGACGCCATTGCGATGATCGTCCGCCCGCCCGCCGAAGGTCGCTGCCACTTCGCCGATGCAACCGTGACGATCAACCAGCCGAAAGGCGCACTGCGCATTCCTGTTCGATGGATCCACGGTGATCGCGGCCGATTCCGTCTTTCGGCCGATGTGCCCCAGTTCGGTGCGATCGAACTAGGACAAGACGATCGGCCCTGGCTTCGCGCGGGCGACCGGGCCGTGTTCGTCGGCCGCGATGCGGTCGAAAAGCCGCCGACGCTGCTCGCGCTGATCGACGCCGAGGCGCAAACCAAGATCAAGTCGGTCGCCGGGGCAATCGATGGCGCGCTGGCCGTGCCGGCGGTGCTCGATTCACTCGCGAAATTCGAAATCGAGCGGCCCGACGACGGCTCGACCATCGTCCGCATTCTTCCCTTCCGCAAGCAAGTTGGGCCCGTGACGGTGCGGTGGTCGGCGGGCAGCCGATCGCCGAACCAAATCGAATTCGATGTCGAACGAACGAAGGGGCGCGCTGAAATTCGCGTGTGGCAGCTCGACGGGCCGTCGCGGCCCGAGCTGTTCGTCCCGCCCAAGAACATCAAACAGGAAATGGTTGACTCGGCAGACCTGCACCGCATGTTCGCCGCGGTTATTCACTTCTTGTTGGAGCAAGCCCAATGAACGAGTTTGAATCGCCGGTGAACAGCAAGGATTTTGGAAACAACCGGCTCTCCCGGCGCGAAATGCTGCGCTGGGCCGGGCATTGGTCGGCCGCAATCGGCGCCACAGCGCTCGTTGGGCCATCGTTTGCGGCCACCGTGTCCGACGCGCAGCCCGCAGCATCGCCCGAGGCGCCGGCCGCGCATCCGATTCGCACCGGTGCTCCCGAGATCGTCCGCTGGGCCAAAAACGGGAGCGGTCTGCTTTGCCGGCTGGCGGGCAAAACCGTTGTGCTGCTTGAGGGCGACGCTCGGCAGATGGGCGCAGCGCACGGCGAGCTTCTCGCGCCCCAGGTGCGAAAGTTGATCGAGCGCGTGGTCTATTTCGTGGGAGCGGCCGACTCCGTGCAGTCGGGCCGATGGTTCATCGAGCACATGGCCGAGATCGAACACCGCACGCTGCCGCACATTCCGCAACGGTTCCTTGACGAATGCGACGCCCTGGCCGAAGCTGCCGGCGTATCCCGTCGCGATGCCCGATACGGCAATCTCTTCCCCGAGCGGTTCCATTGCAGCGGCGTGGCCGTGCGCGGCAAGGCAACCAAAGACGGCCAAGTTCTCCACGCGCGCGTGCTCGACTACATGCGCGACATCAGCCTGCAAACATGCGCGGCCGTGATGGTCTTTCGGCCGAAGGATTGCTACGCGTGGATGAGCTTGGGTTATTCGGGCTTCGTCGGCACAGTAACGGCCATGAATGAAAAAGGTTTGGCCATCGGCGAGATGGGCGGGCGTGGCGAAGGCCGATGGGACGGCATGCCGATGAGCTTCCTGCTGCGCGATGTGGCCGAGCGGGCCGCCAACGTGGCTGAAGCGTTGGAACTGCTGCGCACTACCCCTCGAACCTGCGAGTATTATTACGTGCTGAGCGACCGCTCGGGCGAGATCGCGGCCATTCATGCCGAGCCGGATCGCTTCGACGTGCTCCGCGCCGGCGAGAACCACCCCCTATTGCCGCCCGCCTTGGAAGACACCGTGCTCGTTTCAGGACCGGATCGCGCCGAGCATCTCAGCCGGCGGTTGAAGCAGCACTATGGCCGGATCGACGCAGCGACGATGATCGAAATCATCAAACGCCCGGTGGCCATGGCGTCGAACCTGCACAACGCCGTCTTCGCGCCGCAAAGGCTCGACATGTGGTTCGCCGACGCCGGCAAACACACGCCCGCCTGCGACGAACCCTACACGCACTGCAATATGCGGCAGTTGCTCGAATTCTTCGATAAGGCGAAGCGAGATCGGCCTTCATAGTGTGAATACACTACAGGTTCGATGCGGCCGTGCCCACGTGCGTCAGCGAACTCGGCAGCTGCGTTTGCCGGCCGAACGAGGCAGTATTGCGTGGGGTCCATTTGCCGACCCGGGGCCCGGCAGTTGGCTGGATGTGCCACCGTTGGCAAGCGGATAGGCTTTCAAGCGCGTGCCGCGGCGCGATTGTTCGGAAGTACGGCACTAGTGATATGCCGGGCCAATTCCGAACAACATTTCGGAAAGCCGGCCTACTGCGAACGCGGCAGATGCGGTTCGTCGCGCCGCAAGCCGCGACGGCCGAGCGCTGCCCGGCCCATGGGTTGAGGAACGCCCTCGTGCCCGCCCGGCCCATCGGCCTGACTCAATGCCGCCTCACGGTCGGCGAACCAACGCGGCCAAAGCGATCCGGCATTGTCGCGGAGCCACGCCCAACGGAAATAGAAGCGGCGGAAACACGTCGCATGCCACTTCTCCATCTGTTCGCGCGAGAGATGCTCGTAGCGCAACACCGGGGTATAGACGTTGTATTTGCCGTAATCGAAGTCGTCGATGCGGTCGCGAATCTCAGCGAAGAACGGTGTGCCCGGATAGGGAGTGACAATATTGAAGTTGGCGAACGTCGGGTTGACGCGCAGGGCGTAGTCGAGCACCGCGCGGATGCTCTCATCGGTATCTTCCGGGAACCCGATCATGAAACCGGCCACCGTGCGAATGCCCAACCGGCGGCAGGTGGCGATGAACTCCACTTGGCGATCGTCGGCAACGCCCGCGCGCCGATAACGGCGCAGTGTTTCCGCACTGGGCGTCTCCAGACCGACGGTCACACTCGTTAGCCCCACGCGGCGGAGCACCCGCAGCACCTCCGGCGGCAGGTGTTCGATCCGCGACTCGACCGAAAACTCGATCGGCTGCGGCAAACGACCGATCAAGTCTGCAAGGCGGTAAACCTGGTCGCGATCGCGGCCCCACAGCGGATCGCGGAACTTGAACGAACGAAACCCCCAGTGAAAGACATCGTGCTGAATCTCATCGACTACGGCCTCCGGGCTGCGGAGCCGCACCTTATTGCCGAACATCACGTAGGGACAATAGTTGCAACGGAACGAACAGCCGCGGCTAGCCTGAATCAGCGCCGTGGGAAATCGCGTGAAATCATAGCCGATACGAAATCGCCGCGGCTCGAACGGCGACCAATCAGGCAGCGGCAGAGCGTCGAGGTCTTCTACATCGCCCAACTCAACACACTGCCCGCGTTGCGCGATCGCGCGATCTAAGTGGTGGTAGAGCTGCTCCGGTTCGCCGTCAATTAGCGTTACGGGCAGCGACTCCCAGTGATCGGCCAGTGCCCGGGCCGCAGCGCCCACCACCAGCACAGTCGCCTCCGGCCGACGCCGCACCAGTTCCTCCACCACCGACCGCTCGTGGTCATGCGTTTGCAGCGAAGGGCAGAAAACGTAAACGTCGGCCCCGTCCGGCGGACGATCGACCACATAACGAACTTCGTGCCCCAAACGACGCAACGCGCCGGCCAAATGGGCGAACACCAAGGCCGTCGGTCGGCGGTCGCGGGTGAAGAACCAACGGATCAGCCGATTTCGCAAGCCGGCCCGACGCGGATAAAGCCCCACGCCCAAACCGCCGGCGAAATCCTTCGACGACTCGATCCTCCATGTATCCCACAGAACCACTCGCATCCCGCAATCCTTTGCACCGCGTGGCTCGGCAACCAACCCATTTCGGCCGGAAGCAATCAGAAGCCATTGCCAACAGAAACCTTGGTCGATGGCGGCAGGGTTTCTACGTTCCGCTCAATAGCCTAACCGAGATTGCCCAACCCGCCAACAGCAGTTGACATTGCTCTTTTCTGATCCCCATGAGGGCGTTGTCCGCTCAGCAGATTCACAACGCCCGCCCTCCGCTGCGGGCTGAACGGCAAACAACAGCCCCCAAGCCTTCCTAATCCTCCAGGCTTGCCTATTTATCAAATCGGCACCATGCCCCCTACAGCTCGATTCGAACAGCCGTTCGCCCCGGGCAAACTGCCGACAAGGCCGGCCAGCCGCAGCAGACTCGTGCCGGGCTGTGCTCGGCCGACTGGGCATTTACCCCTGCACGGGCAACCCCAACGCGCCGTGCAACGACCTCCAGAGAGCGTCGGCCGTCGTGTGGGGGCCTACCGCCAAAGCAACAACCTTGCGCCCTCGATCGCGGTAGAAATCGATCAGTGGACGCGTGCGCTGCTCGTACCACGCAAGCTTTCGAGAAACCTCGTCCAGGCTGTCGTCGCTGCGGTCGCGCCGGTCGCCGCCGATGTCCGATTCGATCCGCGCCCAAACCACCTCCGCGTCGCACTCAAGCACTGCCAGCAGTTCCACCCGAGCGAGCGATTCCATGGCCTTCGCTTGCCCGACATGACGCGGCAAGCCGTTGAGAACCACCAAATCAGCCGGCTGCACGGAACGCTCAACCAAGAATCCGGAAAACACGCGAGCCGCCAGCGGAAAGTGCTGATCTTCGAGCAATACACCCGACCGAAGCACATCGCGGAGGAACGTTAATTCAGAGGGCGAGAATCGCTGGTCAGGCTGATTGCGATCGACCAACGCCCGCAACTGCCCTCCGAAGTCGAAGTGGAAACACCTTCGCCCCCCCAGGCCGCGATACGACAGCATTTCGCCCAGCGGGGTTTTGCCGGCACCCGTCGGACCAACAAGCAACATCGCCGTTTGCAACTCCGTTCCGCTGGTTGCGTCGCTTCCGATCATCGCAGATGCCCTCGCCTATTGGCCCGACACGCCGAAAGAGGACGCAAACACATCTCCGCGAGCACCAACGGCAACGGTTCTCACCCCCGAGTTAGCCAACCGCCTAAATACGCCGCTTCAACCGCGGGCCGAATCCATCTCGGAGACCCTCCGCAAGGCGTCAATGCGGCAGAAACCTCCGACGAGTCCGGCACACGTCACCGCGTCCAAAGCATCGACAGGCCCGCCCCCCCGAACGAGCGAAGCCGCACTGCCGTTCGCTTTCGGGCTGTCCGCGGTTGCGATTCGAGCCCGCCCGAAACGTTGCGTGCCGGCTAAGGAACGAATTATAATCATGTCTGCGTGTTCAAAGCTCGCCGGTCGCCGGGCAAAGGCGCGATCGCCCTGTGGCGAAGAGCCTCCTGCGGCGACGACAGAAAATGGGCAGCTTAGAGGGAGCCGCGAAAATCGGAAAGCGGCCCGGGCGAGCGAGAAATGAAATTGGCCGATTCGCTGCGTCAACGACCGCTTTGCCGATCGTCCAGGTCGGCTTTGGTAATCGGCCATCACCCGACCAGTTTGGCGGCTCGAACCGCTCGGCCTTCCCCCGCGTATTGTGTACAGAGTTCTGCCGTTTCTTAGCACGAGGACCAACCAAGATGAGAACCCCCCTGAATCGTCGTGAAATGCTGAAGACTGCCGGCGCTGCCGGTGCATGTCTCGCCGTCGGACAAATGCTCCCCACCGCCTCTTGGGCCGCTCCGGCCGCTGCCGGCGCACCGAACGCCGAGAAGCTGGGTTGGCGTTTGGGTTGCCAAGCCTATAGTTTCAACCGTTTCAGCTTCTTCGAGGCCGTCGAGAAGACCGCTTCGCTGGGGTTGAAGTGGATCGAGGCTTACCCGGGCCAACGCATCAATAAAGACATCCAGGGCAATATCGGCCCGGGAATGTCGGCCGAGGCGAAGAAGGCCGTCAAAGAGAAGTTGTCGCAATCGGGCGTAACCGTGATCAACTTCGGCGTAACGGGAGCCAACCGGCCGGCATTCGAATTCGCCAAGGAAATGGGAATTGAAACGATCGTTTCCGAGCCCGATCCGAAGGAATTACCTGCTATCGACAAGCTTTGCGAGGAGTTCGGGATTCGCGTTGCTCTGCACAATCACCCGAAGCCGTCGCGCTATTGGAACTACGAGTACGTGCTCGAAGTGCTCAAAGATTGCAGCCCGCGAATCGGCGCCTGCGCCGACACGGGCCACTGGCTCCGATCGGAACTGAACCCGCTGGACGGCATCAAGGCCCTGAAGGGGCGGATTGTGTCGTTCCACTTCAAGGATCTGAACAAGAAGGGCGGCGGCGCGCACGACGTACCGTGGGGAACCGGTGTGGCCGATGTTCCGGCCTTGCTCAAAGAAATCCACTCGCAGCAGTTCAAGGGCGTGTTCTCGATCGAATACGAGCACAATTGGGACAACTCGGTGCCCGAGATCGCTCAGTGTGTTGCATTCTTCGACAAAGTGGCTGCCGAGTTGGCTAAGTAGTCAGCCGGCCTCCGCGTTCGCTCGACCGGTGGGCGAGCAAGCCGCGCTGACGAGCCGAAATGACGGCGGGCGCGAAGACGCGTTCCGAGACCGGTTCGCGGCCAGTTCCTGCCACTGCCGTCTGCACAGTGGCAGGTCGGCGGTCGGTTCGTCGATGTGACAGAACAATACGAAACCATCGGGGGCCGACTTTGCTCCGCGCAATCGGCCCCTGACTCGTTTCTTGGGCATCGCGTTGAAGAACCCGCGCGGGAAGGCGTACGGTGGCGATTGCGAACTTGCACTGCTTCCGCTGGTTACCGGCAGAGGTCCCCCCACAAACCGCAGAATGCGCGCCAACCGCCGTTTCGCCAGATTATCGAACGAGACCCATCGCAGGCGGCCCAGATCGGCAATGCGGTGAGAAAAACAAGGAAAAATCATCCATTATCGGCAAATCCCCACTGGACACTTTCGTAAATAAGACTTTTTCCTCTGCCTATTTCTTAGGCATCCGAGGCCGCCTATTTCCCGGGCATCGCACGCCCACAGCATGCGCACGATCGATTTCGGGCGCAAATGCTATCATGATATCACTTTACATTGGAACTTGACTTCCTGCGCCATGATCGCTGGTGAATGGGATCGTTCTACCAGCAACAAACATGGAGGAAGGAAGATGAAGTCCGAATCGCCCGCTGTCAATTCCCTTGAACAAGCCCTCGCCGTCGCCGAAAAGGTCTTTCAGCAATCGCAGAACTGGGTTGGCTTCTACCGGGAGATTCTGGGCGAACAGGGCATTGTGCGCAAGATGTATCCTACCGGAGAGCAGTGGGCCGCCTTCTGCAACACCAACGAGTACCGCGAAATCCAACGCATGCTGCGCGAGCTCATGCGTCGCGGGCGAAAGGGCGAAAAGTCGGGCGAACCGACCCGCGTGATTACCGTCCGGCTGCCGAAAAGCCTGCACGAAAGCCTCCGCTTGGAGGCCTTCGCCACCGAGACCAGCATCAATCAGCTTTGCATCGCCAAACTGATGCAGGCGTTGGAGATGGATGATGGCAGTGCGAAGCCGACGGAGCAATGAGCGCCTCACGGCGCGTGGCCCGCGAAGACAAGCAAAGAAATGGGGTGGGCGGAACGGTAAGCCGGGTTCTGTTTCCTTCGTGAATACCAGTGCTATACCCGTCGGCCACGCCGACGAATCAGCGACCCTCGACTTCTGCCGGAAGCCGGCGGGCCATTGAGCCTTCGAGGGCGACCTGTTGATTTTCAGAGTAACAATGCAGCGAAGCCGACCGACGGTCGGTCGGCTCCCGCGGATAGAAGAATGCTCCGCAGTTGCATTGTTCTTCTGACGATCAACACCCCCGCTGCCTTTCGACGGATGCGTACCGCTATCATCGAAAAACAGCGTCGCTGATCATCACTGGAGAAGGACGGCGACCATTTATCTAGGACGGCGATTGCTCGCCGCCTCCAGCGGTCTACCCGGAAGTCGATAGCGGCCAAGAACCAACCGCTCCGCCGACTCGAAGCCGGCGAAATGCTTCCTGTTTGACCTTGCACCCGATGGGGTTTGCCGAGCCAGATCGGTCACCCGACCTGCTGGTAGGCTCTTACCCTACCGTTTCACCCTTACCGCGCCGAGAGACAAGCCCACGACGAGGCGGTTTGCTTTCTGTTGCACTTTCCCTGGCCTTTCGGCCGGTGGGTGTTACCCACCATCGTGTCTTGTGGTGCCCGGACTTTCCTCCCGCCGCCAACAGCCGCCCAAGGGTATGACCCCTCAGACGACGCCGACGACCAGCGGCCGCCTGTTCCGCCCAACCCCAAACGAAAGTATATCCCGCGTTCGCATCGAATAGAAGCGATGCGAACGTTGGCGACCGATCGTGCCGTCGGAAGGAACAACTCAGCCGCGGCAAACGGCGCACCCCGATCGCCGTGCAATTCACCCGACGAAGCGCAACAAAAACGGCATCGTACGCAGTTGCGACGATGCCGAGACGGATTCCGTCCGACCGAACCATTCAGCTCAGCCGCCGAGGCCCTATCGCCCCAACGGCCGTCGGCGCGTTATTCTCCGACGTACGGCAACATGGCCATGAACCGCGCCCGTTTGATGGCGCGCGCTACGGCATGCTGACTGACGGCGGTGCAGCCGCTTTTGCGACGGCCGATGATCTTGCCTTGCCGGTTGGTCAGCTTCTTGAGAAGCTCGATATCCTTGTAGTCCACATACATCGGGCGCGGTCGCTGACCGTCGACAAACAGCGGATCCTTCTTCTTCGCCCGCGTCTTGCTTTTCGTGCGACGTTTGCTGACCTTGTTGATCTGAATTTTCCGCGCCATACCGATCCTAACAGGTTTGAAAGAATGAGGCCGACACCTCGCCCGGGCCGCTGATATTCAGACGGCTAGCGACAGCTCGCTGGCAACTTGGTAAACCCCATATTTTAGCCACTTCTATCTTCCCTGCAACCCCGGGCGCGACGCCATTTCATCAGCCGACTTGCTTCGTGGCATTAGCGTCAGCCAGTCTGCCCGCTCCACGCGCCCACCGAGCGTCCGGCCGACGCACGCCGACTTCCGCAACACTCTGCCGGAACCACACTTATGACAACTTCGCCAAGGCCGACCAAACCAACTGCCGGTGCTGCGAACGAACTCGCTATTTGTCGAGCGCACCCCAATCTCAGACTGCGATTTCTGAAGTGGGCATCCCACCGCCGACAGTCGCACAGGCGCCGTCACCGACGGCCGAACTCTCCCTCGGAAAAAAGGTCTCAAACCTCGGCTTGATCAGCATCGGACTGTGGCTCATACGACGCCGGAAGCACGCGGACCAACCGGCCCTCGACCACCACCCGCCCGGCCGCAATCAGCGCAATCGCCTCGGGATAGGCATCGCACTCGGCTGCAAAAACCCGCGCCGCCAGGGTTTCCGGCGTGTCGTCTTCGAGCACGGGAACCGCTCGCTGCATGATCACGGGCCCGTGATCGTACTGGTTATCGACAAAATGGATGGTACATCCGCTGATCTTTACGCCGTATTCCAGTGCGGCCGCATGCACGCGCCGGCCGTAGAACCCTTTGCCGCAGAACGCGGGAATTAGGGCCGGATGGATATTGACTACGCGATGAACAAAGTCGTCGGGAATGACCACCTGCTTGAGGAAACCGCCCATCACCACCAAGTTTACCTGGGCATGGCGGCACACGTCGAAGATCGCCCGGCTGAACTCATCGGCAGTCTCGTATTGCCCATGATCGACAACTCGGTGATCGATGCCCGCCTCCGACGCAAAGGCCAAACCGCCCGCCTTTGGCGTGCTGGCGACGACCACGCCGATCTCCACGTCGAGCTGTCGGCGATTGATTTTATCAATCAGGTTCTTCAGCGTCGTTCCACCACCCGAGATCAACACGGCCAATCGGAACTTGCGCGACGGCATACCGGCTGCGTCGTCCATCATCGCTCATCACCCTTTCCCAAGAAGTCCGATCTTACCGCACGCAGAGCAACGCGCACGCCACCATGCCGCCCGGCGATTCGCTTTCCGAGCAAAACCGGCAGCAACTGTGCCGACAGAAGCCCGTTCCCGGGCACCCGCCCGTTCTCAGGCGATCCCTGTTGCCTTTCGGTCGCTCGATCTTCCGGAGCCGGCGTCGGCGAGCTGCGGTCAATCACGGGCCGCGATCTGCAAATAAACCGTTGCCGGGTATTCGTCCACTTTGACTTCGCGCGACACGGCGCCATCGATCGCCGCTGCGGCAAGCTCGACGGCCAGCGTCTCGCCGCAAACGTAGTCGCCGAACTGCTTGATGGCCGACTTGAGTTCCTCCGACTCGGTAACTACGGCCACGCGGATACGGTCGGTGAACTGGCAGCCCGACTCCTTGCGCAAGTCTTGAATGGCACGAACCAAGTCGCGAGAAAGCCCCTTGGCCACCAATGCCGGGGTCAGTTCCGTATTGAGCACCACCACACACGACTTCCCCTGGGCCGCGGTCCAGCCCGGCTTCGCCTGAAGTCGGATTTGCACGTCCTCCGATTCGAGCGTCACGGCTCCATCGGGCAACTCCAATACGATCTTCCCCTGCGATTGCAGTGCCGCGTAAAGCCGGGCGCCGTCGCTTTCAGCCAAGGCCTTCTTCACCGCGGGCAAACGGCTCTTCAGCCGAGCCCCCAGGCGTTTCAAGTCGGGAAGCACAGTGTAATCGATGTACTGGTCGGCCTGCCGAATGAACTCCACTCGCTCGATGTTCAGTTCGTCGCAAATCAAGCCCGCATGTTGTTCAAGCCACGGCTGCTGCGAGGGATCGGCCAGAACGATCTCCACCCGCGAAAGCGGCTGCCGCACCTTCAGCTCTGCCGCCATCCGCGCACTGCGCCCCAACGAAACGATCTCGCGAACCAGGGCCATTTGCTCGGCCAGTTGCGGATCGATCGCCGCCGGTTCTCCCACCGGGTAGTCGCACAGATGCACGCTTTCGACAACACCGCGGGGCAATCCCGTCGCAGCACGATCGGCGACCGCGCTGCCAACGGCGGATTCGTCTTCCGCCAAGGCGTCGGGCCCGGCGAAAGCGGTAACGGCCAAGTTGCGCCACATGGACTCGGCCACAAACGGGGTGAACGGCGCAATCAGTTTGCAAAGGGTCAGCAGGCACTCATACAACGTCCAATAGGCATCGAGTTTGTCTTGGTCGAGCGAGCTCCCCCAAAAACGGCTGCGGCTGCGGCGGACGTACCAGTTGCTCAATGCGTCGACAAACTCACTCAGCCGAGCGCACGCGCCGAAGTTGTCGTATGCGTCCATCCGCTCGGCCGCGGCCAAGGCGGTGCGATGCAACTCGCCGAGTATCCATCGATCCAACTCGCTCCGTTCCGCGAGTCGGCGATACCCCTGACCGCGACGGAGCACCTCGGGCCCCAGTTGGCCTGCTTCGCCGGAAATGCGGGCGCCCGGATCAAAGCCATCGATGTTCGCGTAGATCACAAAGAAGCTGTAGCAATTCCACAGCCGCAACAAAAACTCCGGAATGCAGTCCTTGATGGCTTGCTCGCTGTAGCGAATCGACGTCCACGGCGGTTGATTCGCAAAGAAGTACCACCGCAACGCGTCCGCGCCGTACCGATCGAAAATCTCGTTCGGCTCCCGGTAGTTCCTCTTGCTCTTCGACATCTTCTGGCCGTCTTCGCCCAACATCAATCCGAGCACGATGCAGTTGCGAAACGGATGCGGGTATTCCCGTGCCAACTCAGCGGTGGGCGCGCCCCGCCCCGCCTCCCAACTCTCGTCCGCCACACCACCGTGATCCGCCAACCCGTCCCCGCTCGCTAACTTGCCGCCATTCACGGCCGCACCCTTCGCCTCGCTCCGATGGCGATCGGAAAAGAGCAAGGTGCTGATGGCCAAGAGGCTGTAAAACCAACCCCGCGTTTGATCGATCGCCTCGCTGATGAAGTCGGCGGGAAACTGGCCCGCAAAACGCTCGGCCGAACCCGGCTGGTGCGGAAACCCCCATTGCGCGAACGGCATCGCCCCGCTGTCGAACCAGCAGTCGATCACATCGGGCACCCGCCGCATCTTCGCGCCTGCCGCGAAGGGCGAATCGTAGGTCACCGCGTCGATGTAGGGCTTATGCACGCAGAGATCGTCGGGCAATTCCGGCTTCCGACGCTTCGCCTCGGCCCACACCTCGAACCCCTCCGCGCCGGGCTTGGACTTGAGTTCCTCGTAGCCGGCCACGGCCTCCATGCGTCCGGTCCGCTCGCAAACCCAAATCGGCAGCGGCGTTCCCCAAAAACGCTCGCGCGAAAGGGCCCAATCGACGTTCGACTCGAGAAAGTTGCCGAAGCGCCCGTCGCGAATGTGCTCGGGCAACCACTGCACTTGCGAGTTGTTTCGCAGCATTTCTTCGCGGAACTTGGTGGTGCGAATGAACCAGCTCTTACGCGGATACTGGATCAGAGGGTCTTCTTCCGCCCGCCAGCAAAACGGGTAGTCGTGCAAGTATTGCTCCTGATGAAGCAGCAAACCGCGGGCTTTGAGATCGCGGATGATCTCGCGATCGCAATCCTTCACCCATCGGCCCGACCAAGGAGTCGCTTCGGCCGTGAACTTGCCGTCGGGTGCGACGGCGCAGATCAGTTCCGGCCCGTCGCCCTCGACAAAACGAGCCTGTTCGGCGATCAGCACGTCGTAATCGACTTCGCCGAACGCCGGAGCCTGATGAACCACGCCGGTCCCGCTGTCGATCGTTACGAACTCTGCGGCGACGACCCGCCAGGCGACTGCCTCGCGCCCGCCGCTGCGCAGGCGACCTGTTCGCCCGCCGCATGTCCGGTAATAGAAGTCGAAGGGCGGCAGGTAACGACGACCGATCAATGCGCGCCCGGGCACCGTCTTTGCAATCTCATAGGCCTCGCATCGCAACTTGGCCATCACGGCATCGACCAAAGCCGCTGCTACAATCAGCGGCCGCGGCCATTGCGGCGAAGACACGAGCGCATATTCCAGGTCGGGATGGACCGCGGCGAACTGATTGCTCGGCAGGGTCCAGGGCGTGGTGGTCCACACCAGCAAATCGGCCTCGGCAGGGCTGCCGTCGGCGCCAACCAGCGGAAAGCGGACGTACACACTGGGGTCGGCCACCTGCCGGTAGCCCTGGCCAACTTCGCCGCTGCTTAACGCCGTGCCGCCTTGAGCCCACCACCACACGATCTTGTGCCCCTGATAGAGCAGTCCGCGATCGAAGAATTGCTTAAGCGCCCACCAAACGCTCTCTACGTAACTCCGATGAAAGGTGACATAGGCTTCATCAAGGTGGATCCAGAAGCCCAGCCGTTCGGTGAGGTGCTCCCATTGTTTCGTATAGCGAAAAACGCTTTCCACACAGCGGCCGATGAATGCCTCGACGCCGTACGCCTCGATCTCCTCCTTCGAGTGGATGCCCAGCTCTTTGCAGACTTCGACCTCGACGGGCAGCCCGTGCGTATCCCAGCCCGCCTTTCGCTCGCAGCGATAGCCGCGCATGGTGCGGTAGCGGGGGAAAAGGTCTTTGATCGCCCGGGTGAGGCAATGCCCCGGATGCGGCAAGCCGTTGGCGGTTGGGGGCCCTTCGTAGAAGACAAACGGAGGAGCGTTTCGCCGCGCGGCCAACGATTTCTCGTAGATACGCCGTCGCCGCCACAGGCGAATGATCTCCTCTTCCAAACGCGGGAACGAAACAGAGCCTTCAACTTGCGTGAACATCGTCCGAACGCCTAATGCGAGCCCGTGCCCGGGCTGCCCCTAACTTGAACTTAGAAAACGCCTTATGGCCGCAAGTCTCGCGACAAATACAGCCCCAAGCGTCGTCCAAAACCCGGGAATCCCTTGGAAAACCCAAAGTATCGCCCTGCATGGGCTTTAATGCAATGGGCTGGGCCGATGCGCTGCCGGGCGATTGCGCACCCCTGTGCCAGCAACCGCAACTACGTCTTCGCTGTTCTGTGTTGCGGACTGAAGGTCCGAGACTCAATCGGCCGTTGAACGCGAGTCCGTTGACCCTTGCTTCGGGGGCCGTGAGAATGACGGGGCAATCGGTCGCGGCGTCGCGTTGCCGCGCGTGGCATCGACCGTTGATCGGCCCCTTCTGCGACCGAGCGCCGTGCTTTTACAAGCTTCTCGCCCAAAAAACCAAGGCCAACCCAATGCTGCCGAGCCCCAAGTTTGCGCCATCTGCCGCCCGTGCTCCCTCCGGAGTTGCCCGACGCCGGTCTTTACGGGCATCATGCACTTTGTGGGCAACCCTGACACTCATCTTCGCGGCCCTGGCATTTTCGCAGGCGCGCGGCGACAGTCCGCCGGAACAATTCGTCGGACGCGACGATCAAGGCCGCACCATCTATCGCTCGAAGCCGGTTGATGCCCGGTTCAACAATCCTTCCGACCCGCAATATGAGGCAGAGTTCCAGCAACGGGCTGCCCGTGTGATTGCGGCGCAGTCGAGACTCAAGGTTCCGGCCGGCAACACCTACTTCGAGAACGAGAAACGCATCTACGGTTATCTGATGGCGCAGGTTTTGGCCGGACGCGATGGGGCGATCGCCGACCTTCAGGTGGACGACGCTCAGGCGAACCAATGGCACCGCGAAACCCGAGGAATCGACTTCTACGCCTGTTTCACGCTCAAGCATCAAACACGCAAGTATTTCTTGTTTGGCGACTTGCTGGAGCCCGACTATCGCAAGCGGATGTTCGAAGGCGCACGAGCCTGGACAGCACAAGACCCGCTGCTGCGCCCGCACTATGCGTTCGACAAGCCCGGCGAAGGATGGGGCCCTGATCAGCGCAACAGTTGGGTGGACGTTCGCACGACGGAAAATCTGCACCTCATGCGAATCAGTTCGGTCTATCTTTTTGCGGAAGAAACGGGAAATCGCGCGACGGCCGACAAATACAAACAGCAGATTCGTCGCTATGCGCACACGCTGTTTCGCGCCGGAATCGGCGAATGGGATTCAGAGAACTACCACGGCCACTCGCTGGCTCCGTTGTGCAACCTGTTCGATTTCGCCAAAGACGAACAGGTGCGGCTATGGGCCAAGGCCTGCCTCGACTGGTTCTATGCGGCCGGTGCGGTGAAATACTATCGGGGGGCGTTCGGCGGTCCCACCAAGCGCGACTACAACCATCCGCAGCCGTTCGGCGGCAGCGCGGCGAACATGCTCTGGCTTCATTTCGGCGACTCCCCGATCGCAAAGACCGATCGTTGGGAGTCGGACGAGGTCCACGTCATCACCAGCGCCTATCGCCCGCCTCAGGCCGTGATCGCCTTGGCAAGAAAGCGGTTCGATCGCCCCGTGGAGCTTTTCTCCGTCAAACCGCACTACGCGGCGACAACCACGGGCGACACTCGGTCGCCGCCCGAGCACTACGAGACAATGTTCTTCGGTCGAACCTACCAACTCGGGTCGTTGGCCGGGGGCACCAGCGAGGACGGCGGCGATGTCAATGGATTCAAGATACTCGTCGAGAGCGAGCGACGCGGGGCCGAGTCGCTTCAATGCGTACCGGGGCCCGACCCGCTTTTCGTCGGTTCGCCGATGTACCAGAAGGGCAAGTTGGCCGGCCCGAATCGTGTGGCGCAATTCGAGAACTGCGCCGTGTGGCTCGTCCGCAACGGCAGGGCCCCCTGGTGTTGGGTCGTTCCGCAATCGGTGCGAATCCACGCACACGGCCAAGTGACAATTCTCGAGTGCGATCGTTCCTATGTGGCCATTCACCCGCTGGGAACGGAACCGCTGTCGCGCGACGACAGCCTCACGGCCGAGATCAGCCGGGGCGAATCGGCTCGCTTTCCAGATCATCAAGTCCTTCGAACGCGAGGTACGGCGTCGGCCTTCTGTGGGTTCGCGATTGAGGCAGGCGACCGGCACTCGCACGGCAATCTGACTGAGTTCACCCGCAAAGCGATGGCTGCCACGATCGACGCTTCTAAACTCGATGAAGGCATCATTCAATTCAAAACCGCGGACGGCCGATGGCTCGGTTTCCATTGGCACGACGACCCGCGGCAACTCGGCGTTTGGCGCAACGGCCGCCAACACGACTGGACGCGCCACGCCCAGTACCTCTACCGCACCGAATCGAGGGGCCGGCCCCCTCTGATCGAGTCGCGCTGGAGCGAAGGAAGACTGGAGGTTTCGGCGAACGGAAAGACCTTCCGCTGTGAAGTTGCCGATGACGGCCGAGTGATCTTCACGAACAGCCCGTAAACAACCGTGTCTGCCTCTGTTTCCCGCGACGTTCGGCGTTGCCCGCGAAGACCTCGTCATTGCGCGGCGCAAGCCGAACCGATTCTCGCAAAACAATCAACGAATCGCCCATCGGCCGTCCGTTGAAGTCGGCCGGCGTCCCGCTTTGCCGCCAAGGGCGGAAGACCGCCGATGCTTTTGCCTCGCTTGCGTTTGCCATAGAATGGCATTGTTGGCGAACCGCTCGAGCGGCCGCGTTTTGCCGCCAATTTGTTCGGCGCGAACGGCCCAATAGGCACAACCCGTCGCGCCGGATGAGTCTGGCGTTTGTTGGCGATGATCCGATGGCGGCTGCAACGGCGTTCAACGTCGAGGGCAATGCGACGACTTACGCTGCGGCAAGCGTCTATTGCAATGCGGCAAACGGCGGTTCGCGCTGCCGCGAAATGGCATGCTCGGCGCGCCGCTTGTGCAAACATGCGTTCGATGTCCCGTGGGGAGGCCAATCATGCGTGCGACGATCAACGTGCTTGTTGGCGGCTTGTTGGCCGCCGCCGTCACAGCGACCGCTCGGGCGGAAACGACGCTGACGATCCAGTTGACCGACGGACAGGCGGTCAAGACGGTCGGTGTGATCGACCGTTGGGATCAGGACGGCAATCATCGAACCCCGCCGGACAAAGACGCGAAAATCGACGCCCCGGCGCTGGACGCCCGCGCCCGCGACGCCGGCAACGGCAAATGGGTTTTTGAAAAGCTCAAGCCGGGGCGATACGACGTGGTGTTGCTGGGCGACAAGCTGCGGATCGACGGGTTCACCTATGTGCCTGTGCGCGAATTCGACCCGTTCATCAAGTCCGACGCGCAGCCCGACGAAGAAGCCGCCGAGTGGATCTTCGAAGACATCAAAGCGTCGAAGCACTACGAAAACAAGGTCGAGCCGCTTTACTTGGCCGGCGACGACAAGGTTGTGCGGGTGCTGGTTATGTTGATTCGCGACAAACCCACGAGCTACACGCCCGGAGCCGGTACAATGCGCCACGAGATGTGGCAATACTCTTGGAACTATGGCGGCTGGCAGAAAGAACGGCGCACAAAGGTTTTCGACCGCGTGTTGATGCAAGTCAGCGAAATGCGTCAATGGACCTGGCTTTGGGAGCCGAAGCTCGGCGGCATCGAAGTGAAGAAAGAACCGGTGACGATCAAGTACACCGTGCCGAAAGCCGGCGACCGCAAGCTCAAAGGGCTCTATCCCTATTGAATGGATCGACTCGTCGGCCGCTGACGCCCGCTGGCAGGCCGTTTCCGCCGCCGCACAAAGGCGCAGTTGCTCAGCGCGCCGCCGCCCAGCGGATTCCGCGCTCGATCAGTTTCGGATAGGCCGGGTGCGACCAAGTCTTGTTGTCGTGCCCGAGTTGGAGATAGAAAACACGGCTGTTCTTGAACTGATAAACCCAGGCGACCGACCGGTTGTTCCGCGGGTCGTTCGTGGTTAAAAGCAGCCGCGCATCGGGGCTGACGTAGTAGTCTTTATACACTTCGTCGATGATCTCGAATTCGCTCAGACCCTTCGTGATTGGATGATCCGCGTCGGCAATCTGCACGCGGATGGTTTGGTCGTGCTTCACCGACGATGGGCCGTATTCCTTTTCGCCGATCGTCTCTTTGGCGAAATTGTACTTGCCGCCGATCACGTCCTTCCAGCGGTCCCAGTTGCGGTGCGCGCCAAGATTGTGATGCAGCGAAACGACGCCGATCCCTTTTTCCAGCAGCGATAAGAACGCTTCGCGCTGCTGCGGCGCGATGTCGGGCGACATGTCGTACATCACGATCACGTCGAATTTTGCTTCAAGCCCCGGCGCGAGCAAGTCGGCCTGCTGAGGCATTTGAGCTTTTTCGTATTTGATGCCCGGCAGGGCGTCGAGCATCGCGTAGAGTTCCTTTTCTTGGAAGCCGTGTCCACCGTAGGTGAAGAGCACGCGAATCGGCTTCCCCGGCTCCGACGCAACCCCCGCGGCGCCAACCAGCCCCCAGAAACATGCGACCGTCAAGACCAACCGCGTCATGGTTCGGTTCCCCGTTGCTCAAACAATGTTGGTAATCGGCGATAGGCAACGCCCCGCCGCGAACACTCGCCCAGGCCGAGATCGAGCCAGTCGGGCGAACATCGACTCTCGGCCCCGACGCCCACTATACGGCGCGCCAGCAGCGAAAATCAACGGTTGCGGCCGGATCCAGGCCCGCGGGGCTCCCGAGCCGATCGGGCGAACAGGCCGCGACGGCAAACGTGGAAATGAGTTGACGCCACGCCCCGATGGGGGTAGATTTTCAGGGAGTGCGTCTGCGACACCGGCGATCAAACGATTCGGCCGAACGTGCGCGGATGCGACCTCTGTACAACAAGTCCGGCACGGCCGATAGGCGGCCAGCCGGTTTCGTAAACGTGCAGATTGTTGGGGCTCAGATCAGATAGGCCGCAAGGCCGGCAGGCGGCAGACCGCAGCGGCCACGAAGAGCGGGTTGGCGCATGAGTTGCATGGGTTTCCCGAGGATCAGCGAAAGATAGTGACCTTCGTAAGCAGCATGTGATCCTTCGGAAACCGTTCGGCATTGCCCACCGAGTTCGGCCCGGCAGTTGAGCGAGAAGATCAAATCGAGATTCGGGGCAACCGCCGAAGATTGCCTCGCATCGATTCCCCCATGGCGCAAACGGCTCACGGCGTTCCGCATGGATCTGGCCTATTTCAAGCGATACCGAATGGAGATCGACCTGCGGGACCGCGTTCTCGCTCCAGTTGCGCCTCTCCCGCCCTATCGGCTGCTGGCATGGGATCCCGTTCTGATCGAAGGATTCGCCGTTGCGAAATTCGTCAGTTTTCGTTACGAACTCGACGCCCATGTCTTCCCCTGCCTGGGCGATTTGACCGGCTGCCGGCGTCTGATGCACGAGATCGCCAGGAAGCCCGGTTTCCTTCCCGAGACGACGTGGCTGATCGCCTGCCCCACAGCAACCGGCGGGCTTGAATATGTGGGCACGATCCAAGGCATTCGCGACCGCGAGGGCCACGGGGCGATTCAGAACCTCGGGGTCGCCCCGAATCATCGCAACGCCGGTCTGGGATCGCTGCTGCTCACCTGGGCGCTCGACGGTTTTCGCCGGGCGGGCCTGACCTGCGTTCAGCTCGAAGTGACGGCGCAAAACGAGGGCGCCATTCGGCTCTATCGTCGCTTTGGCTTCTCGGTCGTACGGACGGTGTTCAAGGCCGCCGAACCGGCTTATGCCTGACCCTTCCGCGCATTCTCGAGGCGGCCGTCAGCGCGCAGCCGCTCGGCCGCGGCTCAATTTTCGCGCCAGCAGCAGGGCCATTTCCATGGCTTGCTCGTAGTTCAAGCGCGGGTCGACGTCGCTGCGGTAGTTCCGCGTCAGATCAGCCTCTGTCAGGCCGCGTGCGCCGCCGATGCATTCGGTAACGTTCTCGCCGGTCATTTCGAAGTGTACGCCGGCCAGCACCGAACCGAGGGCCTGATGGATGTCGATCGCCGTTTCGAGTTCGCGCAAAATCGCGTCGAAATCGCGCGTTTTCACGCCGGAGGCCGTCGTCAGCGTATTGCCGTGCATCGGATCGCAACACCAAACGACGCGGCGGCCCTTGCGCAGAACGGCCTCGACCAATCGCGGCAAGGCCGCGGGAATCCGCGCCGCGCCGAAACGATGAATCAACATCAGCCGCCCCGGCTGATTGTCGGGATTTAACGTATCGCACAGCGCGAGCAGTTCTTCCGGAGTGCAGCCGCAGCCGACTTTCACCCCGATCGGGTTGGCAATGCCGCGGAAGTACTCGACGTGCGCCCCGTCGACCGAACGCGTTCGTTCGCCGATCCAGGGCAGGTGCGTGCTCAGATTATACCAACCAGTGCGGCGGGGAACTTGCCGCGTATGGGCCTGCTCGTACCAAAGGTGCAGCCCTTCGTGACTGACATAGAACTCGCCGCGGCTGAGCCACTCGGCAAGCGATCGGCCCGCAATCGTTTCGACAAAACGCACCGACTCGGCGATGCCGCGCATCATTTCGCGGAACTCCGCCGACTGGCGCGAGAGATCGACAAACCCCAGTTCCCAGAATTCCGGATGCCGGAAATCGGCCAAACCGCCCTGAATCAGCGCACGGACGAAGTTCAACGTCAGCGCCGCGCGCTCGTAGCCGCGCAACAGCAGTTGCGGATCGGGCCGACGCTCGTCGGCGGTGAACCCCGGCCGGTTCACCAAGTCGCCTCGATAAACCGGCAGTGTCGTCTCCCCGCGGGTTTCAACGTCGCTCGAACGCGGTTTGGAGTATTGGCCCGCCAAGCGGCCGATGCGCACCACCGGCTGCTGAGCGCCGAAGGCCAGAATCAGACTCATTTTCAGAAGAATCTTCAGCTTCGCCGTAATCGGATCGGCCGAGCAATCGGCAAACGACTCGTTGCAATCGCCGCCCTGCAAAACAAAACGCTCGCCGGCGGCGGCATCGGCCAGAAGGAGCTTGAGCTTCTCGATCTCGCCGCTGGTAACCAACGGCGGCAATTGCGACAACGAATCGACCGCCCGGCGCAACGCTTCACCGTCGGGATAGTCAACGCGCTGCGAGAGCGGTTTGTGTTGCCACGATTCAGGCGACCAAGCGATCGACATTGCTCGACGCAATCAGGGAAGGTGAGCGGGGGGGTGATCTTCGGGCAGGCAGCGAGACAGACGATCGTTCTTCGCCATAAGCCGGCCGCCCGTTGGCCGGCTGGCGGCATCGCTCGGCAAAAGACCGGATATGGCGAGAACGCCTATATCATATCAAGTCCCCGACGAAATGGCGACGTTCCGCGCGTCATCTGTCGGAGAAGCCTGACTGGTTCGCCCAAACGACCGCGCCGTTTCCGGCGAATCGGCGTCATTATAGTCCGCCCAAGTGGGCTATGCACCATCCGATCAGGCGATTCACTTGGCCCCACCGCGGTCGCCCGTCGGCTCGATGCCCCAAAGGTACATAAAGGTGGGAAGGTCGGGACGATCGAGCCCTGGAATGCTCAGCGGCATGAGTTTGTCGAGCGGCGGACGATTCGCCGTCACGGCATAGGGGGTGCGCGCCGGGTCGGTTTCGCGGCGCAGCATCACCACTTGGCTCGGCCCGCCCCCCGAACGGCTCTGAACGTCGCTGATCGCGTCTTCCAGATAGCCGAGTTGATCGATCAGGCCGAGGGCCCGAGCTTGCTCGGCCGTGAACACTCGACCGTCGAACAGGGCGGGGTTGTCTCGCGGCGCAGCGGGACGATTGGCCGCAACCACTCGCTGGAATCGCTTGTGGAAATCGTCGGCCATTTGTTGGAGCATGGCCGCAGTTTCGGGCGTGAGCGGCCGGAGCGCGGTGCCCATGTCGATATTCTGCCCAGCCTTGATCTGCTGCCCGGCCACGTTGACGAATCCCATCGCATCTTGCAGGTTGTAGAGATTGAGCACCACGCCGATGCCGCCCACCAAGGCCGTTGGGTGAGCATGAATCGAATCGGCCGCCGTGGCCAGATAATATCCGCCGCCGGCGCCCACTTCCATGATGTAGGCCGTAACGGGCAATTGCGTTCGTTCTTTGAACCGCCGCAGTTCGTGGTGCATCATGTCGCAGACGGTTACCCCGCCGCCCGGCGAATTGATCCGGATCACCACGCCGACAACCTGGCGATCAGCCGCCGCCGCGTCGAGCTTCTCGCGAAACAGGGCCAAGGGGTTCTCACCTTCGGAATACGGCCCCACTTGATTGCCGTTGACCAAAACACCGTCAACGTCGATCAGCGCGATCTTCGTCGCGGCCGGCGCACATCCGGTCGGCCCATCGACCGCCACTGTTTGCAGCGGGCCCGAGTCGCGGCGAGGCGGAAGATCGGTGGATATCCGGCCTTGCACCGGTTTGGCCAGCGTGAGCCGCGCATTGGTGTTCACCGTCATGCCGCTGCGACAACCGCCCGGCAGAAGCGCCAACAAGAACACGAAAACCAATCGCGACACGCCGTTCATGCCGTGGGCCACCAGAACCGGGACGATGCCGAGCCCGCCGCACCGATACGACCGGGCTTATCTGTCTTATCGGCATAAGCGGCAAGGTCGGGCCAGCCCGATTCGTCGGCCCCAAAACCGTTTGGCGCGCCTACCAACGCAAAGCGAAACCAGCCGCAGCCAACGCTATGGCCCCACGAGCGGGCCACGCCCATCAAGCGAAGCTCTGGATTCCGGCTCGATCAAAAGTCCGGGCATGCCGCAAAACGCAATCGCTTTAACTCCAACAACTTAAGTGTTTTACCGCGATTCCGACCCACCGCGGGATGAAGCAGTGTTGGCGCTGAGAAAGTGTTGTCGCTGAGGAATTGCCTTCGGTTCGGCCGAAACGGGGCGACAGAAATAGCCCGAAGTCTCTGGGAAACACGCTATTTTCCGCCACCAGCACAGACAACGCCACTTACCCAACCACGCCATTCAACACAAAGACGCAGCCGAGATCACTGGCGATGGGTTCGACAATCGCGGTGCCAACTGCGGCCCGGATGGGATCGATGGAATCAACAAAACGAACCGGGGCCGGATCAAACGTTTCCTGCACCGCCATGATGAGACCGTCGCAATGCGTAATCCAAGACCACGAAAGTGATTGCGATGCAACGAAATGCGGACGCCGGGAGTTGAACCCGGACCCCTTTCGGGACAAGATCCTAAGTCTTGCGTGTCTGCCAATTCCACCACGTCCGCGACCAAACAGCCGTTGCGTGCGCGATTAGGCCGCTGTAACCGTCATCGGCCGATTCCGCGCAGCAACCTGCTTTGAGTGGCCGAAACGTCATGCACTCGACTGCTCCAATCGGCCTGCGCGCACGGGAACGCATGGGCCGGGCAATGGTCGCAGTTGCCGTGGGTTCCCTGATCGGGACGCAAGACGTGCAGCCGCCGCACCAGCGAAGTCGTTTCGGTGCCCGATGAGTCGTACGCAACCGTCTGGGCGACCGGTTCGTTCTCCACCGCCACCATCACATACCAGTTCAACCCCGGCTGGGCCATGCACTGGTTGTTCAACGCGATCACCGTGTTCTCAGCCTGTTGGTAGTTCTCGGCGGGTTCGGCCGGAGCACCCTGCGATTTCCACACGCAATTGGGCACATCGCGCGCCGAGGCCGGCTCCCACCCTTCAGGCCACCAGATCGAGGTGATCTTATACACGACCGGAGTGCATAAACGCGCGTCAGGCCAAATCCGCCCCGTCTGATCGGCATCGACCACGACGGCCCACTGCCCGCCGGCCTGCGACGACTGGTTATGCTCGATCGCCCGACGCAGGGCCTCGAAAAGGTCGAGGGATTCGCACAGCACCTCACCCAAAGGGCCCGGCCGCGGCGGTGCATCGTCGAGCGATTCGGGCTGCCATCCTTCCGGACGCGCCACCAAGGCAACGCGATATCGGGTCATACGCTCTTCCTCCGGGCCCATCGTAGCATCACCCTGCCCGATGGGCAAGCAGACGGTTATTCCACCTTCTCAGCTTCACCAATCGGCGAATCTCGCCATTTCACGAACATCGTAAGAAACCCGGAATTGCTCAGGCGAGCAAAACATGCCCTTCGGCTGCTTCGCCGGTCCGCCGGCCGTTTTCTGGACGGCCTGGGCCTTTTCAACTTAGGCTGTCCCCAAATCGCCGCAACGGAGCAATTGTCTGCTTAGCCGCTCCGACATCTCGGCGCGCTCGCGCATTCTTCGGCGGCCGGCACGATCAGGAAAACCGCACCATTCCCTTACCGGACCGCAGATCCGAACAAAACGCCCGTCCGATCGCAGCGCGCGCTTTTCGCATTGGCTGCGGCCGAGGACGGTTTCCGCACGGAGCGCGCTGCGCCCGCGACGAGACCCCATTTGGCCGACTTTCCAGCCCGCACTGCATCAGGGCGTTTCGACCACGTCGCGGACCGTACAGGCGGGCAACAGGGTGCGCAGCCTCGCGGCCCCTGCGGGCGTCACCTTCGTGCGAGTGACATGGACTTCTTTGAGCTTCGACAGCTTGGCCAACGATTCCACACTCGCATCGGTTACGACCGTACGCCCCAAGTGGAGAAACTCCAGGTCGCTCAAGGCCGCCAACGGTGGGATCGCCGCGTCGGTGATTGCCGTGGCGTCGAGGTTCAGCCACTTCAACTTCGCCAACTTGGCCAGTTGGGTTGCCGCCGGGTCGCCGACTTGCGTGGTGTACAGATTCAACTTCACCAATGCCGGCAACGCGGCCAGTTCGGCAACGCCCGCCGATGTCACTTGCGTCTTGCTGATGTCCAAGTCAGCAAGGGCGGGAAGCTGCGCAAGGGCTTTCAGACCTTCGTTTCCCACTTGGGTGTCGCTAATCCGCAGGCGTTTCAGCTTCTTCAGGCCGGCCAGCTGCTTCAGCCCCGAATCGGTGATCTTCGTGCCGGTGAGCAGCAATTCTTCTAGGTTGGCCATCGTTCCGACGACTTCCAGCACCGCATCGTCCGCCGCGGTGTTGTCGAGTCCGAGCACTTTGAGCGATTCGAGCCCGACCAGCCGTTTGACCCCGGCCGCCGAAACAGCGCAACCGGTCAACTTGACGCTTTTCAGCCCTCTTAATTCCGCGACTAGGGCCATGTCATCGTCGTTCAGCTTGCCGTCAACTGCCTCCAGCGCCGAAGGCTTCTCGGCCGAAGGCTTGAGCACCGCTCCTCGGGCGGTCAATCGCTCGGCCGGTGTTGCCGCCGCCGCGTCGGCCATGACAACGCACTGCCCGATCGCATCATGATGATCGACTGCAAATGCCGCCTTGTAAGAACTCGGCCCCGACACGCAAGCGTCCGCGCGAGCCGCCTCACACTGGCCGCCCCAGCCCGTCTTGGCCAAAGGCAATAGACTTTCGCCTCGGGCTGTCGCAACGCCCAAACTCCATTCCACACCGCACAAGGCAACGAAAAACAACACGAACATTCTTTGCGAGACCATCGAACTACTCCGTCTGCAATACTCGGGCACCGGCAATGCTTTCTTCGTTTTCTCGACCGAAGGCGGCCGTTCGCCATTCAGCGTTTCGACGGCTGGCTCGGCTTGGTCGCTTGCGGCCATTTGCTCAGTTCACTGAGGGCAGGCGGTGCGATCTGGCCGGCGCTGCCGGGAGTGAACGCAATAGCCAGCGTAGTCTTGCCCGGCCGGCGCGGCAGCCGCACAACGAGTTTAGTAACGCCGTCGTTCGTTTTTTGCGGCGCGGGGGCCTTGGCCGACGCCGTTTCGAACTTGGCCCCCGCCGGCGCAACAATCTCGGCGCGAAGCCGGGCGTCTTTGATCTTCAACTGTGCAACACTGTCTTCCAAGGTCACTTGGGCAAGGGTATGCATCTGCCAAACGACCGAATCGACCGGATCGACGATTTCATCCTGCACAAGCACCTGCCGCCGTTCGCGCAACGCCACTCCGCGCCCCACAGCCTTCGCCTGCCCCTGATAGGCGGCCGAAAGATCGGCCACCGCAAAGGCCCATTCCGGTTTGCTCTGGAACGCGACGATGGGGGCCACCGCCCGCGGCTCCTGGTTCCGACCTCCGATCAAGAGCGTGTTCTGCCCTTCCGTTGACAAGCGGTAGTACGTCCACCGCTGTTTGCCGAAATAGCCCGGCAGGTTGTAATCGTCGGCTCCCAGATCAACCGCCCACCGTTGACCGTCGGCATCGAGCACGAACATCCCCAGTTCCAAATGACTGTGGTTCGCCTTGTTGTCTCCACCCTTGAATCCCACGTACACGGCCGATGGAGTCCAGTTGCCGCGAAGCATGGCCACATCGGCGTGGCGAAAATGACGATCGAGCGGCGCATCGGCCGGCGGAGCGCTGCGAGAGTCGAACCACCACAAGCCCTGCGGCGAGGTGCTGTGCACCACCTCGCGTTCGTGCCAACTGTACAGAGGGTTGTTGAACTTCCGTGCCAGCCAGTACATTTGCCAGGCGCCGCCGGTGCGGTCGCCGCCATCGGCGTAGTTGAACGACAAACCCGAGGAGCCGATCATCTGTATGCGAAAGTCGCCGGTAATCGAGAAGCCGGGCGCGCCGGCCAAGCCGAAATCGTTGCCCAGGGCGCTTTCCAACGCGGCGAGCATGTAGCAGTTGTAGCTGGTGGCGTAATTCCAGTAGCCCGGTCCTTCGTCCCAAGCTCCGTCGGGCGCAAACGACGCCATGGCCCGCGGCAAGCTCCGCAGCGCAGCCGACACGATATATCCGGCCAACGCGGGCTCTTCGTCGCCCACGGCCAGCGCGCCCATCGTCATGCCGCCGTTGCAAACCTGGTTCCAATTATGGCTGCACTTGGCCCACCAACCGTCGCGCAGGTAAACCTTTTCGCCCTCGCGCAATCCCTTAACGACAATCGCCTCCCGAATTGTTTTCCGCTGCTCGGGCGTCAACTCGTGGAACAGCCAATCATAGCCGATGGCCAAAGCATTCGTCATTTCGGCTGTATCGAGGAAGTGCGACGGGTTCCAATCCTTGAATCCGGCGGCCGTCAGCATCTCGGCAATGGCCCGATCGCGGCAGCGTTTGTCGCCGTCGATCCGATACACCGTGGCCAGCGTAAATACGTGATCGAGGCATTTCCGGCTTTCGTTCAGAAGCCGTGGGCCGATGATCTTATACTCCACCTGCCGATCGCGCAGGCACCGCTCGGCATGCTGCTTCACCGCGCCGTAGTAGCGCGCCGTGGCCGGATCGGATTGAATCTGTTGTTTGAGACGAGCCAAGTCGGCGTTGGTGGCCAACAGCCGCGGGTGCTCGCGGCGCAGAGTTTTCAACGAGGTCTCGGGCGTCGGGAAGTTCGCCGGCGACGCGGCAGCGACCGTCAGGGCGAGAAAGATCGGGGCAAGGGTCATGGCGGGGCAGTCCTTGGGGTGGGGAGTGGTGTGTGAACCGGAAGAAAGCTCGGCGGCAGGCTCGGCCCGCAGCTCGCCACTGGTTGTCGATCATCGGAAGCGGTTGGGCCTCAAACGGGGCAGGCACAAGCGGATTCGCGTTCGTTCCGAAAGGGCGGCCGTTCGCAGACCGCCCTCGTTGCATTGTTTCTCGAAGGACTGATCGCGCAGGCCGCCGGAAGCGCGATTGTTAGCGTAACCCCGACGGCGGCAGCACGCAACCGATGCAACAACTTTCGCCTTGCCGCGAACCCGACTCACTGCGAATCGCGGGGGCGTTCCAGCGGTTGAAACTGCCGCTCGGCGTGCTCGGCCGCCCGCGCCGCGGCCAGCGATTCGCGGTAGAACTTCTCTTGAGCACGAACCTTCGGCCCCTGCCGTTCGACCGGGCGATACTGGCCATCGGGCCCGAGAACGCGAGCCTTCACGTTGTCGGCGAAGAAGGTCTCCAGGATGTTGATCGCGCGGCGCCGAAGGACAGGATCGACCAACGGAAACATCGTTTCCAACCGCTTGTGCAGGTTGCGCGTCATCAAATCGGCGCTGCTCAGATAAACCTCTTCATGGCCTCCATTGCCGAAATAGTAGATGCGAGCGTGTTCCAGGAATCGATCGACGATTGATCGCACCTCAATCGTTTCCGAAACGCCTTTGACTCCGGGACGAAGGCAACACACCCCGCGAATATTCAGCAACACGCGAACGCCCGCCTGCGACGCCCGATACATCGCCCGAATCACCTCGGGCTCTTGCAGCGAATTGGCCTTGGCCATGATCAAACCGGGACGATCGGGGGTGGAAACCTTGATTTCCCGCTCGATCAACTCGATGATCCGCCGATGCAAACCCGTGGGAGCGATGACCAATTTCGCCCAGCCGACGGCCTCGGAATAACCGGTCAGGAGGTTGAAGAAGGCCGACGTGTCGTTGGCAATGTCGCGGTCGGCGGTCAATAAGCCGAGATCGGAATAGAGCCGCGCGGTTCGGTCGTTGTAGTTGCCCGTCGCCAAGTGAACGTAGCGTTGAATCCGCGAACCCTCGCGGCGGACGATCAGCAGCGCTTTGGCATGCGTCTTCAACCCGGCCACGCCGTAAATCACATGGCAACCGGCGTCCTCTAGCCGCCGCGCCCAGGTCACATTGCGCGCTTCGTCGAATCGGGCGCGCAGCTCCACGAGAACCGTCACCTCTTTCCCGTTCTCGCCGGCCCGCTGCAGCGCGCGGACAATCGGCGAGTTGCCGCTGGTGCGATAGAGGGTTTGCTTGATGGCCAGCACGCAGGGGTCTTCGGCCGCCTGTTCCAGAAGCTTGACGACCGGCTCGAAGCTCTCGTACGGATGAAAGAGCAAGACATCGCGATCCTTGATGGCGGCCCAAAGGTCTTCGGCGCCCAACAGATCGCGCGGCGTTTGCGGCGGCCAATCGTCGCCGCGCAACTGATCGAAACCCGGCCAATGCGCCAGTTCCATCAGCAAGCCGGCGTCGTTGGCCACCGGCAATTCGTAAACCTCTTCGCTGCGCAGCTTCAGCCATCCGGCCAAGAATCGCAAGATGCGCTGGTCGGCCCCGGCCGAAATCGTCAAACGCACGGCAACCCGCCGCCTCCGCGACCGAACTGCTTGTTCCACCTTGCCCAGCAGATCGGGAGACTCGTCGTCGCTGATGATCACATCGGCATCGCGCGCAATCCGAAAAACCGCCGCCGCCAGCACCGCCCGCTCAACAAAAAGTTTGGGCAGGAACACCGTAATCACGTCTTCCAGACGAGCCAATTCCGTCCCGTCCTCGCACGGCAATTCCACCAAACGGCGAAACTGGGTGGGCACGGGAACAACCACGATCTTGCCGTCGCCCGCGCCGTCTTCCTCCGGAGCGGCCAGCACCGCCGCCACGTGCAATTGCAGGTTGGGCAGCACCGGCGCGGGCCGAAGCTCTTCAACGGCCAGCGGCGTCAACACGGGCAGCAGTTCCTTCTGGAAGTACCCGCGCAGAAAGCGCTGATGCTCCTCGTTCCATTCGTGCGGTTCGAGCAAACGCAGCCCATGCCGGCGCAGTCCGGAGCAACAGTTGATGATGCCGTCCGACTGCTCTTGGATCATCCGGCGCACGCGGGCATGGATGGCCGAAATCTGCTGGGCGGGGGTCATGCCCGACGGGTCGCGGCGGCGGACGCCCGAATCGCGCGCGCGGCGCAAGCCAGCCACGCGCACCAAAAAGAACTCGTCTAAGTTCGAGCTGACGATCCCGAGAAACTTCAGCCGCTCCATCAGCGGCAGTTCGGAATTCAATCCTTCACGGAGCACACGGTCGTTGAACTCGAGCCAACTGAGTTCTCGATTGATGTACAGCTTCGGGTCTTTCAGAGGATCTTTGGCCATGACTTAACCGCGTATGCTTCCCATTGTCGACGCTCAGTACCGTAATGCGCCAAGGCCTGCCAACGAAAGGCCGACGAACAGAGACCGCCCCAAGAGACACTGATTGCATTTGGTCTTCTGACGAGCAATCGGCCCTCACCGCGCCCCCCAACAAAGCCCGCCGCCCGACCGCAAGGCGACGGGAGGCCTTACCCGGTTTCCAAGCGGATGTGCATGCCGAACACCTCGTCAAACAGATCGCTTTTGGCCGCCAGCGAGTGCTGTTCGAGCGCCAGATCGTATTCGCCCGGCACGGTCAGCACCAAGTCGTCCCCGTCGCGTTCCATCGCCATGTGCCGCATCTTTCGGGAATGGCCGCGGGCCAGCGCGTCGGCCACACGGAGCAGCGCCGCCAACTTGTTGACCACGACTCGATCGTCGCGATTCAGGGCCATGTAGGCCGCGTGCGAAGTGCGGGGAAGGCTGCGCCGATGATACCGCGCAATCTGCGAGACGATGGCAATTTCCGACCGGCTCAGTCCGAAGATTTCGGAATTGGCGATCAAATACTCGCTATGTTTGTGATGCGAGCGATTGCTGACGAACCCGCCCACCTCGTGCAGCAGCCCGGCAACGCGAAGCAGCAGCCGATGGCGCGCATTCAATCCATGATCGCGCTGCAAAAAGTCGAAAAGCTTCACGCACAGCTCGGCCACGTTCATGCCGTGGTCGAGGTCCACACGGTATTTCTCCGCCATGGTCATGGCGGAATGAATCACGCCGGCCAGCAGGGCTTCGTCTTCGCTGCCGGTCACCCGACGGGCCAACTCCAACAGCAGCCCATCGCGCATCGACACATGCGAAACGACAATCCGCTCCGCCTTTCCGCGATGAAGCAGCGCCTGATAGACGAGCAGCGCCGGCACGATCGTTTCCGCCTCGGCGAACGGAAGCCCGAACCGCTTGGCCAACTCGTCGGC
>JARKPK010000097.1 GCA_029975295.1 Thermoguttaceae bacterium
CTGCATGGTTTCGGCCGTGAGCACCCGTCCGGTGATCTTGCCCGCCTTGGCCCCAACCAACTCGGCCGACACCTTGGCCGGGCGGTTCGGATCAAGATTGCACAGGCTGACGTGAACCTCGCCCGCCTCGTTCCGCGAGGCCGTGGCATGAACGGCCGGCAGCTTGATGCCCTCGCATTCGTACTCGGCCGCGGTCAGCTCCAGCGGCAGCATCGTCGCGTCGTGGTGCACGGTGTACATCTCGAACACGTGATAGGTGGGCGTAACGATCATCCTCTCTTTGTCGGTGAGGATCATCGCCTGAAGCACGTTGATCGTTTGCGCGATGTTGGCCATCTTCACCCGCCGGCAATGATTGTTGAACACATTGAGGCTCACGGCCGCCACCAGCGCGTCGCGAAGGGTGTTCTGCTGATAGAGGAAGCCGGGGTTCGTGCCCGGCTCGACCGCGTGCCACGCTCCCCATTCATCGACGATCAGCGCCACGCGGTTCTGCGGATCGAAACGATCCATGATCTCCGTGTGCCGCGCGATCAGCTCGTCGATGTGCAGCGCTCGGGAGAGCAGGTGCGCCCAATCGACCTCCTCGAACACCGTGGCCGAGCGGCTCTTCTTTCCCGACCCGCAGTAATAATGCAGCGCCAATCCTTGCATCCGCGGGCCGACCTCGCGCATCAGCACCTCCGTCCAGCGCACGTCGCCGCCGTTGGGCCCGCAGGCGATCTTGTACAACCGGTTGCCGCCGAAGTTTCGCAAATAGGTGGCGTAGCGGCGGTACTCGTCGGCGTAGTATTCGGGCCGCATGTTGCCGCCGCAGCCCCAGTTCTCGTTGCCCACGCCCCAGTACTTGATCTTCCACGGTTGTTCGCGGCCATGGGCGCGGCGCAGGTCGGCCATCGGGCTCCGGCCATCGAAAGTGATGTATTCGACCCACTCCTGCATCTCGCGCACCGTGCCGCTGCCCACGTTGCCGCAGATGTACGGTTCGCAGCCGAGTTGCTCGCACAGGTCGAAAAACTCGTGCGTGCCGAAATGGTTGTTTTCCACCACCCCGCCCCAATGGGTATTGATCATGCTCGGGCGTTTATCCTTCGGGCCGATGCCATCGCGCCAATGATATTCGTCGGCAAAGCACCCGCCCGGCCAACGCAACACGGGAATCTTGATCTTCTTCAAGGCCGCCACCGTGTCGTTGCGAATCCCGCGGGTGTTGGGGATCGGGCTGTCTTCGCCCACCCAAAAACCTTCGTAGATGCAACGGCCCAAGTGCTCGGCGAAGTGGCCGTAAATGTTCCGATCGATCCGCTGCTTGCCCTCGTCGGCGCGAATCTTCGCCATGTTGACCGTCGGCTCGGCGGCCGAGGCGATCGCCCCCGAAAGAAACCACACAACGCCGATCGTTCCCATCCAACTCGTGCGCATCGACACCCTTCCCTCCTCGTTCAAGCGTTCACACGTTCTTGTGAAAGACAACACTCCGTTCCGATCGCGCGATTGCGACAACGCCGCGCGCTTTCTAAAACCGAACGCCCGCCCTCTTCGGACTCACCCTTCGACCCAGGTGCGATACAGCTCGGCCAAGCCCGCCGCCTTGGCGTCGCCGCCGAACAACGCCACGCGGTAGCGGAACTCGACCGATTGCCCGGCCGAGAGCGTCCACGGCCGCTCGATGAAGTTCAGCGGCGTGGGCGAGATGAACCCGTAATCGCGCGTGAACCAAGGCGACGGCGACCAGGGGTTCTTCGGGTGATCGAACAGGGCGATGCCTTCGACGAACTCCTCGGGCAATCCGGCCCGGCGTCCGAAGAAGCAGCACCAGGCCGCCTTCTTGCCAAACGTGCCCTTTTCGCCCTCATCGCCCAAATCGTTCAACAGCGCGCCGCCCTGCAACGGGGTGATATCGGGCGCGGCCCGCACCGAAAACAGCGAGTGATTCGTCTTTTCGACCTTCAGATCGACCACGGCCGACCACTTGATCCATGCGTCGATCAACCGCAACCGGGGATGGACGATCCGCAGGGTGAAGCGGCGCTCGTCGCGGGCGATCGGCTCGGCCCCGGGACGCAGCCAGCGGCAGGCGTCGGTCAGTTCGACGGTGTCGTCGCCCCGAACGGTCGCCTTCGGCCCATCGGAAACGATCTGCCCGTTTTGCAGCTCGGTTTGCCAGAAGTTGCAACCGTTCACCCGATCGCATGCAAAGAAGAGCGATCGCTGGTGCGGCCAAGGGAGCGAACTTTCGGTGGTCAGCGACAGGCCCGAAACCGGCCCGGCCACGGGATAAAAGTAAGGGTACTTCTGTGTCGGATGCACGCGGTACGAAAGGATGTTGATGTTCCGCCAGCGAATCCAGATTTGCGAGGTGAACTCGTAAAGGGTCAGCGGCGTATCGGGAATGACCGAATGCGGGTTGACCGCCGGTTGGGCGGCCGACGCCCCGGCGGTCCATTCCGAGAAGAAGCCCCACCCGGTCGCCGCCCCAACCGCTGCCGCGGTCGTACATTTGCCCAAGAACGCCCGTCGCGACGTTAGGCCGACAAAATCTTCCGTCCTCGGTAGCTGCATCGATATGATCCCCACGGCCAAAGGCGCTGCGGCATTGCCGACACGTCCGGCAACCCGTTTGCCGCTTTCCCGCTTGAACCCCAACGGCTAATTGGGCGGAGACAGGCCGGTGCGCGCACCTCCCCCCCAGCCAGAGGCAAAGCCCTCATCTAAATCGCCCGTAATGGGCCGACAACCACCTGTTGCGCAAAGCGGTCCAGTTTGCCCGCCACACCGTGCAAACCGTGAACGCGGTGGACGGCCCCCCGCTGTACAG
>JARKPK010000100.1 GCA_029975295.1 Thermoguttaceae bacterium
GGCAACGGGTTCGTTCCGACATGAGATTCTCTCCGTATTCTGAAGTGCGGAAAACAGCAGCCGACGGGTCGCGCCTTCCATCAAGCGGAGCGTGCAACCGGCGGTCGGTTGGGCAATGGCGAAAATAGAGATCACTGTGTAAGATACCCTTTTTCCCACCGGCAGGCAATAGCCGGCCCGTCGCTTCGGGCGAGTCAGTCGTGCCGGAACCAGAGACAAGCATCACGACGATGAGCACACAGCAACGCAAGGGGGCGCGTCGGTCGGCGCGCAAGGCCGTTGGTTCATCCGCCCGACAAAACGGAACGGGCTGTGCGACGGCCCGGCGCAAGGCGAACGATAGGCCCGGGGAAGCGAACGGTCGGTACGGGCAAGCGATTGGTCGGCACGGCGCCCAGAACGCGATCAGCCGAGCAAACCGGGCCGGCGCGGCCCCCAAACCGGCCGGCGGCAAGAACCGGCCGACGGCAGCGGCGGAACTGGTTGCAGCCATCGTCTCGGGCAAGGCCGCGCGCCCCAAGCGTTCGTCGCACCGCGCCAAGCGACTCGCTGCCGTGATGTGCGATTCACAGCCGCACTCGCCCTTGTTGGCGATCGATTATCGGGCTGAAGACCCGTCGGTGGCGATTCTTTGCGAGAACCGAAGTCTGATTTCGGGCAACTGGACAACGCGTTTGCAGATCAACGGCGAGCCGGTCGATACGCCGGCATGGTCGTCGTCGATTTGGACATCGAACGCCGAGGCCGACTACCTCGAACTGTGTTCCGCGTTGCCCTGGGGCGGCCGGGTCGAACGGGGGGTGATGTTGGGGCGTGCCGATCGATTCGCCCTGCTCTACGATGCCGTTCTCCTGGATTCGCCGGCGATGATCGAAGTCGAGAATCGGATGGAACTGGCCGATGGAATCGCGTTCGAAACAACACGCGCGAACACCGAGGCCGTCTTGCGACGCGGCACGAAGAACGCCGCATCGCATCGTTCGCCCGCACTGGCGCGGTTGTTCCCGTTGGCTTTGCCCGAGTGGCGCGGAGCGGCGGCTGCGGGTGAGCTTTGCGCTGCGGGCCGCACCGTAGCGTGGTCGTTCAAGGGACGCGGCAGCGCGCTGTTCTCGCCGGTGTGGATCGACTTGGATCGGGGCCGATCGCGGCAGAAGATCACTTGGCGGCAACTGACCGTCGGCGAATCGCTCCGACG
>JARKPK010000106.1 GCA_029975295.1 Thermoguttaceae bacterium
CGAACTGACATTCCGCCTGCAACGGCGCCCCCGACTGAATCGCCACCTGTTCGCGGCGCAACAGCTCTTGCCGCACCACTTCGCAGCTTTCCGTGCGAGTGTTCGTGCCCTGGCGGTAAGTGGCTTCTTCCTGACAAACCAGACTGACGGCGATCTGCTGGAAGGTCAACCGCCCCGGCTGCAATACGAACAAGTCGTAGCAGCCTCCCGGGCGAAGCGGATGGTCCGAAATTTCCACCAGCGTCGGACCAATCCCGCCGGTCACCAGCAACTCGCGCACAAACCAAGCCAGAAGCCCCAGCCCAATCGCCGCCGAGGGAATCAAGAACACGACCAGCGGCCAATCCGGGCTTCCGGCAAGCATCCCCCGAACCGCCACCACCGCCATCACCGCGACCACGGCGTTCCATACAACGCTGGTCACCAGGGCGGCCATCAGCAGCCAGCCCGGCGAATTGCCAATGGGCAACCGATACTTCAGGTGGGTTCCCGGACTGTTGGTGATGTCCGAGTCGGACGGGACGAACGGAAACTCGCCCCCGGAGCGGCCGTTGCCCAACAACGTGCCCGGCGACACCCGCTGCGAGAGCACGGCGCGATGTTCGACCGAACGGCCCCAATGCAAACCCGTATAAACCAAACCGCCCAAACCGGTTAGAAGAAATGCGGCCCACACCACCGAGAGCGGCCAAAGCCACCAACTGTATCCTCGAACCACGACCACCACCGAAGGGTCGATCGGGTCGTACCAACAGGGGTATTCGCGCGGTTCCCCCCGATCGACAACGAACGGGGCCAGCCGCGCCTCTTGAACGGCGCGATCGGCGGTGTACGCGCCGGCGATGTCGAACGCCCAAGCTCGATACGACTGGCCCCCGACCGAGTATTCGATCAGCACTTCCGGACGATAGACAAGTCCGTCGTCCGACTCCTTCTCGGCCAGACGGGCATCGAGAACGCGGCACTGGTGCGCCACGAAATCGTGATTCACCCGCCACTCGGGCACCACGACGGTCAACAACGTCGCCGCAGCGCCCAGCATTCCCACCAGCAACAGCGCACAGAAGAAAAGCAGTTCGCCCCAGCGGCCCAACTGGCGCGAGTCGGTGCGACGGTTTCCCCGCTTCTTGCCGTAAAAACGCAACGCGCGTGCCACGCCGCTCCCTCCGCCTCGCCCGCCGGCGCTTCGCCCCGCCCCCGCCCCGACCGGCGCCGCCCCGGGCCCAACGCCGACCTACCGCGGCTGGCCGGGACGAGTCGCTTGAATGTCCATTTCCTTCCAAGGGCGATAAAAGCCGATCTTCTCCAGGGCCAAATAGACTTCTTCCAAGGTCTTCTCGCCGAAATTGGAAATGGCCAGAAGATCCTCAGGCTTGCAATACAGCAATTCGCGCACCGTGAAGATGCCGCGGTCTTCCAAACAGTTCGTCGTCCGCACCGACAGTCCGATTTCGGCAGTGCTCATTTCGAGCTTTGCCGCCATCTCCTTCGCCATCCGGTCGGCCGTACTCAAACGAATTCGCGTACCCATCAGCTCCCTCCGTGAAGATGCTCGGGTTGAACAAGCGCACACCCGCTCCGCCTTCCGCCGGCCGCTCCGTTTTCAAGAAGCGATGCCACCCGCCCCAACGCCGCCGCAAAGCGACGGTCGGCAATTCGGCGCGCAGAAAGCCTGTTGTTTCGGGGATAGTATAGCGGTTTCGCGGAAATCGGGGTAGTATCAAAATTCCCTGCTTTCCGACTGCGGGAAGCCCCGGGAAAGGCGGCGGACGTCGCCGCCGGGGCAACGGGCGGCGTTCGGGTTCGGCTTCAGGCAGCCTTCCGGCTGCGACCGATCCTCATCGAACGGCGGCTGGCCATCGGCCGCCCTGCTTCAACCAATTCGGTACGACTTCGTCCATGCATCCACTGCTAGCAGGACTCACTCCGTCGCAACGGCTTGCCGTCGAAACGATCGACGGCCCGTTGCTCATCCTGGCCGGGCCGGGCAGCGGCAAAACCCGCGTGATCACGCACCGCATCGCCTGGCTTCTCGAACAGGGCGTCTCGGGGCGGCAGATCCTGGCTTTGACCTTTACAAACAAGGCCGCCGACGAAATGCGGGCCCGCGTCGCTCGATTGGCCCCCGACCACCAGGTTTGGCTCGGCACCTTCCACCGATTCTGCGCCCGAGTGCTGCGGCAGTATGCGCCGCTGGTCGGACTGAAAGAGAACTTCACGATTTACGATTCCGACGCCGCGCTGGCGGCCCTTCGCGCGGCGATTGACGAAGCGGGCGAAACGCCCGCCTCGCTCGCGCCCGAGTCGCTGGCCGAGCAGATCAGCCGGTGGAAGAACAACCTGATCGGCCCCGACGACCGCGGGCAGTTCGCCGGGCGCTGCGATCCCCTGTTCGAGCGCGTTTACTGCAACTACGTGCGGCGACTGCTCCGCTGCAATGCCGTTGATTTCGACGACTTGCTCTGGTACACGGCCACGTTGCTCCGCGACCATCCCGAGCTGCGCAGCCGGCTCGACCAGCGCTACGCGTACGTAATGGTCGACGAATACCAAGACACCAATTTCGCACAATACGCCATTGCCCGCGCGCTTTCGCTCGACCACCCGAATCTGGCCGTGACCGGCGATCCCGATCAATCGATCTACGGCTGGCGGGGAGCGAATCTTCGGAACATTCTCGACTTCGAACGCGACTTCCCCGGCGTCCGCGTGATTCGACTCGAGCAGAACTATCGAAGCACGCAGCGGATCCTCCGCGCGGCCTCGGAACTGATCCGGCATAATGTGCATCGCAAAGAGAAAGAGCTCTACACCGAAAACGGCGAAGGAGCGCCCGTGCGATTGGTGATGCACCCGACCGAACGCGACGAGGCCGAGGCCGTTGCCCGCGTCATCGACGAAGCCGTCCGAAGCGGAAAACGCCGGTATTCCGATTTCGCCGTCTTCTACCGAGTCAACGCGCTCAGCCGAGCCATCGAAACGGCGTTGCACGAGGCGGCCATCCCCTATCAAATGGTCAACGGACTGGCTTTCTACCAACGCAAGGAGATCCGCGACGTTCTGTCGTACCTGCAATTGGTCGAAAACCCAAGCGACGACATCGCGATGCTCCGCGTATTGAACACCCCGGCCCGCGGAATCGGCAAAGCGACGATCGCAAAGCTCTCTCACTTCGCCCTGCGCCGCGGAACGACCTTGTTCGAGGCGGCCCGCCAAGCCCATCGCGTCGAGGGCCTGGGCAAGCGCGCCGCGGCCACGCTCGCCGGCTTCGTCGCTTTGGTCGATCGCCTGGCCAACGCCGCGGTCGGCCCGCTGGAAGAAACGCTCGGGCTAGTCCTCAGCGAATCGGGCTATCGCACGATGCTCGAAGATTCGACGGATCCGACCGCGCAAGACCGGCTGGACAACATCGACGAGCTGCTCACCGTGGCAAGGCAATTCGATGAACGGCGCGGAACAACCGGTTCCCTGGGCGATTTCCTCGAAGAAACCTGCCTGGTCAACGATACCGACGCCTGGGAGCAGTCGGCCGACCGCGTTACCCTAATGACGCTGCACGCCTCGAAAGGACTCGAGTTCCCCGTGGTCTTTCTCATTGCCGTTGAAGAAGGCATCTTGCCGCACGAACGTGGCCGTCGCGATCCGCTGGAACTCGAAGAGGAGCGGCGGCTGATGTTTGTCGGCTTGACCCGCGCCCAGGAGGAATTGCACATCAGTTGGTCGCGCTGCCGCGATTTCCGCGGGCAACGCCGGTTCACGATTCCCAGCCACTTCCTCATGGAGTTGCCGCGCGACGAAATGCAATGCGACATCCCCGGCGAGTACTCGCTGGCGTCCCCCGATGAGCAGCCCGACGCCCCGCCAACTACAGACGACGAGCTGGAAATCGCCTACGACGCGCCGGTGGCGCCGCCCGAAATCGAGCCGCTTTTTTCGCCCCCGTCCGCGGCAACAAAGTCCCCGATGCTCGCCGGAATAACTACCGCGGCCGAGCTTCTTCAGGGGCGCGCCGCCCCGCCGCCGTCGCCCGAGGTCTTTCGCCAAGGAATGGTGGTGCGGCATCCCGAATTCGGCCTGGGCACAATCGTCGCCCTGAGCGGCTCGGGACTGGCACGAACGGCAACGGTCGAGTTTTCGCCGCAGGTGGGCCGCCAACGAATCACGATTCACAACAGCCCGTTGCGGCCGGTCAAGGTGAAATAGGAACCGCTCAGTAATGCCGATGCACCGAGGCCGACTAACGCGAGGCGGCCGTCTGCCGCCAGCCCTGGATTCCGCGGTTGCATCGCTCTTTTGCAACCAATAGGATCGGCGAACGAAGATCGAAAGGAGCGGAAAGGCCATGTTCCTCGGATACAACACGAATGGACTGGCCCATCATCCGCTGATCGCGGCCATCGACTTGCTGGCCGACATCGGCTACCAGGCCGTGGCGATCACGATTGACCATCACGCCCTCTCGCCGTTCGACGCGAACGGGCCGAGCCAACTGGCCGAAATCGCTCGCCGGCTTGAGAAGCACTCCATGCGATGCGTCATCGAGACAGGCGCCCGATTCCTCCTCGATCCGCTCCATAAGCACGAACCGACACTGCTTGCGCGGCACGCCCACGAGCGACATCGCCGAATCGAGTTCTATCGCCATGCGGTGCGGTGCGCGGCCGAGTTGCGCGCCGACTGCGTCTCGATTTGGTCGGGTGTCGCTCCCCCGCAGGAAGAATCGGGCCACGACCTTATGGCGGTGTTATGCGATGGCCTGAACGAGGTTCTGGCCGAGGCCGAGCGGTTCGGCGTGGTTCTGGCCTTCGAGCCCGAGCCGGGCATGTTCGTCGCCACCGTGGCCGACTACGATCGGTTGCGCCTCCGACTGCCGCACCCTCTACTGCGTTGCACGATCGATATCGGACATCTCTGGTGCCAAGACGAGACTCCGATTGCTGACGTGATCGCCGCGCATGCCGGTCAGATTGCCAATGTGCATATCGAAGACATGCGCCGCGGGCGACACGAACACCTCATGTTCGGCGAGGGTGAAATCGACTTCCCCAGCGCACTGCGCGCACTCGACCGCGCCGGCTATCAGGCCGGGGTCTATGTCGAGCTAAGCCGCCACAGCCACGAGGGCCCCTCCGTCGCTCGACGCGCCCGAGACTTCCTCCGTAGCATTTGGCCTCAGTGACCCAGCCCACTGGCACCGGGGAATCCGCCCCGATCGGCCAATCGTATCCCGAAACCCTGCCTCGCGTTGTGAATTCTTGCCGGGTGACGCTGTTCTTCTCCGCCGGCTGCCCACGGCCGACACGTGCGGCCCTCGGCATGCCGTCCGCGATGCTCGACAAGAACACGTGAAGTTCTAACACGAGTGAATATGGGCATTTTTGGCAAGGCTTGCCGATTATTTCAACTTTGTCGAAAGTTCTGATTTTGCCGGTCCGATAATCTCAGCGTCCCCGAGTGCTCTCGACGCGCATTCGGGCAACCCCCCATGTTGAGGTCGATCGATATGTTGCGCCAAATCTTCGTCCACGGTGGCTGGGTGTTTGGGCTTTTCGTCGCCCTTGCCGGCGTAAACGCCAATGCCCAATGGTCGCTCGACAACGGGCAAAGCTTTCAGGCATCGCGAGCCCAATGGGAAGGCCGCATGACCCGGCCGCCCGCCGGGCGATCCGCGGCGGTGATTACGGCGGAGAACGTGTTCGAAGACGAACCCGTTGCCCCCCCCCGCGCCGCAGCCCAACGTTCGACCGTGGCGCCCAGCCGCTCTCCGGCCAACGGTTACGGCCGGCACGCCGGCTATGCGCCGGCCTACGGCTCGGGCTACCGCCGCGTGGCGGCCGAAGAGTATTCGGCCGATCCCCGCAGCCGCGCGCCCGCCGGCGATGTAGAGCCGATACCGGCGGGCGAACCGTTGAGCCCGATCGACGACTACTCGGGCGACTACCAGTCCGGCCCTGCCTGCCATGATTGCGGGTCGGGGGGTGGTTGCAACTATTGCGACGACGGTTGGGAGTGCCGCGGCGGCTGCTACCCGGGCCTGGGCGTCGGTGCGGCCGGCTACGTTTTGCGCAACGCTTCGCTGTTCGCCGGCGTGCATGGATTCAAAGGTCCGGTCGATATGGGCCGCAACGGCAACTTCGGTCTGCATGCGGGCGTCAACATGGGCGCCGCGGTCGGCAGCGGCTTCGACATCGGTTACCAACTCGGCTTCATGGCCGTGCAAAGCAATTTCTCGGGCGATCAGCTTTCGCGAAGCGGTCGCGAAGACCGCGATCAGTTCTTCTTCACCGGAGGCTTGTTCAAGCGAAGCCCCTGCGGCGGTCTGCAATGGGGCGTGGTGTTCGACATTCAACACGATCGCTACTACAGCCGGCTCGACCTCCAACAGATTCGGCAAGAGACGAGCCTCGTGTTCCCCAACGGCAACGAAATCGGCTACATGGGCATTTACGGGCTCGACGGCGACACCTACTGGGCTTCGGCCGAAAACGCCATCTGGTTCGATCCCACCGACATGTATGCTGTGTTCCTCCGCCGCCAGTTCGAGCTCGGCGGCGAAGGCCGGATTTGGGGCGGCATCAGCGGATGGGGCGACGGCGTCTTCGGCGCCGAGCTTCGCGTGCCCTTGGGCAACAGTTGGGCGATCGAGAACCGCATCAACTACCTGATTCCCAAAGAAGGGCACGGCGTCAACGCCCAGCGGCAAGAGTCGTGGGGCGTGGCCATCCAACTGGTGTGGTACCCGGGCCGTCACGCAGCCTGCGAAAGCCAGAACTGCTATCGCCCGCTGCTCTCGGTGGCCGACAATTCCACCTTCATGGTTACGTCGCGGGGCAGCCGATAATCAACTCCCGCGGCACGGCCGCAGGCCCGAAAGGCCGGCATTGTTGAAACCCGGCCGCCCCACACCCCGGCGATCAACGCCGCGCACTGTAACGACGATTCATGGCAGCTCCGGCCCCTGTGCCGGCAGCCACAATAGCGTGCAAGGCCTCGCGAACGGCATCCGTGAGCGATTGGGTCACAAGGCTGCTTCGGCAGCCTTGTGGCGTTTAATCCCCGAGACTCGTGCAAAACCACTCCCCAAAACAATAGCGAAACGACCGGGCCGATCGGCAGCCGGCGGTTCCACGGTCCGTTCCGCCGGCAAGCCCCACGGATCCTCCAATCGCTAGCCTTTGATTAGCGATTAGGAACCATCGCCAGAATTCCCCAACGGCGCTGGCCGTTCTTCGTCCTTCCCAAATGCCGACGGCCGCCCATGGGCCAGGGCGGAAACATTTTCGGCGCAAGCCCTAACAAAGCTCGGCGGTTCGGCCTTTTGCCGGCAACAGCCGCCCGCGGCAACTCGGCAAACCCCTAGCTTTCCCGGCGGCAGTATGCGAGAATAGGAATCGAGGGCATTTGGCGGCTTTCAAGGGACGTGGCAATGAATCGCTCAATGCGGGGCGCAGCAGGCTTCACGCTGGTCGAACTGCTCACCGTCGTAGTCATCATCGGCATGTTGGTGGCGTTGTTGATGCCGGCAGTGCTCGGGGCCAGGCGCACCGCACTGCAAACGCGTTGCGTCAACTTCCAAGGCGAATTGCTCAAGGCGCTGGTGGCCTACGACGCCGCCAAAAAACGCCTGCCCGGATCGATCACCGAAGCCTGCCCCGGCAACAGCACGCGTGTGTGGGTGGTGGAACTGCTGCCCTTTATCGGCCGCAACGATCTCTGGGAAGGCGCCAACGGCTGGCGAACCAAACAGGGGCCGGTTGTTCGCATCAACGAGTTCGTCTGCCCGGTCGACACCGACGCTTTGAATGAGCCGGCCGCATTGAGCTACGTGGTCAACGCCAATCTGTTTCGCAAGCGCCAGTTCGGCAACGTGCCCACCAACAAGACCATTTCGCTGGCTGATCTGAAGGCCCCAGCAGTCACCATGGTCATCTCGGAGCGGCGGAGCGTTTTCGGACAAGGCCCCGGACCGTGGGCCCCGTGGCAATCGGCCTGGACCACGGCGGATCCGATCACGCGAATCACCTTCGTCTGGCCCAATTCGGGAACGATTGATGCCCTGCCGATTAGCACCGGGATCTCATCGCATCATCCCGGCGTCGTTGTGTGCGGCTTTGCCGACGGCCGGGTCGAAGCCCTCTCCGGCCAGACCGACGTGACGGTGTACCAGCCGCCTCTGATTCCCTAAACCGGCCTGCGACGAACGGGCGTGCATCAGAGCGGGCGGCGTTCATCGGGCCGGTGAAGGCGGTGGTGTTTCGCACCGGAAATCGGCCATTTATCGCTCGCGCGTCAAGAAAATGCCGATGCACTTTTAATGGGGTCAGTCGGCGTCGCTTATCCCTGGCGGTCCGGTGCGAGCCGATGGCCGTTCCGGGGCCACCCCATGCCAAACAGATCAGCCAGACGCACGGCACGCGAACAACCCCGACCCTCATGGCAGGGGGAACCAAACCATCCTGCCGTTCGGAATGACAAAAAAATCGGAAATCGGACATTGCCTGCTAACAAGACCACGCAAAAATAATTTGGGAGCGATCGGCTTCATCAACACTCATGGGCTTTTCCGCAGGGGCGACGGAGTTGAAGTCGGTGCGACTAGCTCGGCAGACGGACAGGTTTGATCGGGCGATTCGAAGCGAAGTCGCAACGGGAGAGTTTCGGCTGTGACCACTCGTCAGGCAACTCGGCGAAAGAAACTGCGACGCGAGGCAGAAGGATACCTCGAGTTGGGCCTGCCCCATTCGGCCCTGGCCGTGCTGGCTCGCTTAGGAGACCCGACGGCGCTCGATCCCCATGCCTTGTTCCTCTGGGGCGAGGCCTTGCGTTGCTTGGCGCGTTTTGACGAAGCGTTGGTGCCTCTGCTGCAAGCATCGCAACAGAATCCCGACGACATCCGCGTTTGGCTCGCATTGGGTTGGTGCTACAAGCGCACCGGCCGAATCGAGGCCGCCATTGACGCCCTGGAACACGCCCTGCCTGCCGATCCCGACGAACCGCTGCTGCATTACAATTTGTCGTGCTATTGCAGCTTGGCCGGGCAAAAAGAAAATTCGTTGCGGCATCTTTCGCGGGCGTTGGCGCTGAAGCCGGAAATGCGAGAGATGATTGCCGCCGAAACCGACTTCGACTCGCTGCGGAACGATCCCGAGTTCCAGGCGATCTGCCGGGGCGAAACGCTGGCTAAGTAGTCTTTTCGCGGGCACTCTCTGATCGTCCCGCTGGCGCGCCGGTTCTCCCGATTCGCCGCCCCGGGGCCGGCTCTGCGGTTTCCGCACGCCTGAGAATCGGCCATGCGACTGAGTCCTCGGCCGCATATTTGCTCGGCCCACAGCATCAACAATGTCATTCACAATCGACTGCGCCTTTTTGGGCGAAAAGTCGGCGAAGAATGAAGAACGGGGCGACAGCTCAGTGGCAGCCGTCGCCCCGTCGGATGGGGTTGGCACGAGGGTATTCGTTGCCGGCGTTCAAAAAGAGCGCCGGCGGCGGGTTGGTTGGGGCGGGGCTGTGTCGGGGCTCGACGCCTTTTGAGGGCGATTCCAGTGGCCGACCCAGCTTTGTCTGGGCGGGTTGTTTTCTCCTTCCCTTCTCGGAACAGGTCTGCCCCCATGCAGACCGGCCTGCATGTCCGCGCCGCCGATCAGCAGCGACGGCTTCGCGCACGCAGCAGGGTGTCCGTTTCTCCTAGGTCGGTTTTCGACAAACATCCGCTCAGAAGAGGAAGCCGCTTTGAGTTGGGCGAATCGTCCGATAGACGCTCACGACTCGCCCGGGCGGCCTTCCTTTCTCCGCGGTCCTGTTTAGTAGTTGTAGGTCACCCCGACGAACGCGCCGTGCAGAATCAAGTGTCCATTGGTGTCGATGTCGGCAATTTCCGGAATATCGACGATGTACGGAGGCACCTGATTGTCCGCCAAGCCGATGCCGGTGGCGGCCAACACGCGATAGCCGACCCGCACGTTCCAGTTGCTGGCGAACTGCCAATCGACCCCGAGGTTGATCTCCGTAAGGAAGGCGAGTTGGTCTTTCGACGACCGCACCGGATAGCCGCCCGGATAGGTGCCGTTGGTGTCGGCCGCCACACCGTCGCCGCGGTAGAAGGCGAAGGTGTTTTCAATGTGGTTGTTGTAGATGCCGAATTTGGGCGTGCAGAACAGCTTGATGCTCTGGGTCATGCGAAGGTCGGCCTGGGCGCCGATCTGGAACCCGTACAGATCATTGGTGATGTGGTCGTCGATCGCGGCCCAATGGGTGGGCGTGTGCCACGATCCGCCGGCCCGCAGCGAAGCGAACTGGAGTTCCTCTTCAAAGCGGAAGTAACGGAACCCAATCAGCCAGTCGAGGCCCCACACCGATTGATACTCGCAGGCCTGCCCGCGGAAGCCGACGAGGGAAACCTCGACATTGTGGTATTCGTCGCGCCGCCGCAAGCGATGGGCGGCCGCGCCATCGAACCAGTCGCGGGCATCGGCGCCGGCGATGCGGCAGGGGTAAAGGCTTAGCGGAGTGCTAACGCCCGAGGCGTGCGTCACCATAGCTTCGCTGGTGTTCGGCGAAAGGGTCCAATAGGTGGCCTGAAGGCCGAACCAGTTGCAGCCGCAGCAGAACTTGCGGCCGAAGGTGATTTCGCCGCCCCATTGCCAAGCGTTCTCCAGCTCGTCGGTCTTGAACAACTGGTTGGGGGCGTTGCCGGTCTCGTAGCTCGACCAGAAACCGTTGGGCTTGTCGCGGCCCATCACCAGCATCATCGCCGAGGCATACCAGCAGCCCGCCGCCGCGGGCGTCCGGCCGCACGCCGCTTGATCGAACTGGCTGCAACCGCCGGCGTAGTAGCTGCCGGTCTGGCAGCCGGTGTCGCACGCCGTGGCCGGATAAGCGACCGCCGAGGGCGCCAACATGCTGTTGATCAGATTGTCCGCCGGCTGCGGCGCAGGCCGCAACACGTCGCTGGGCGACGGGCTAGCGGTGGCCGGAGCAGGCTGAGCCGCCGGAACCGGCGCGGGAGTGGGCGCAAGCGGAGGTTCTTCAATCGGGGCCGAAGGCGCGGCAACCTTCGCCGGCGCTGCGGCCGGCTCGGCCGCCACGTATTGCGGCGGGGCAACCGGAACCGCGTACATCGGCATCGCCGATGCCGGCTGCGACGGATACATCGCCACCATCGGCACTTGAACGGGCCGGGTCGTCGTGGGGTAGCTCGGCGCAACGTAGGTTGGCGACGGAGCCGGCGAAGGGATAACCGTCGGCTTCGGGGCCGAAGCTTGGCCGGCCACCGGGTAGCCCGCCTGCTGGCCGGCGCCCGCCACTGGATACGCTTGATAAACCAGCACGGGCTGGGCGACCGGTTGGGTCGGCGCCTGCGGTTGAACCGCGGGCTGAACGGTCCGCACGGCCGGCGCAGTGGGCGGCCGAATCGGGTCGGGGGCTCCATACAGCCCGTACTGGGCCTGCACCGCAACAGCCTGTCCCACCGCGATCAGTACGACGGGCGCAACTATCCAAAGGCGTCGCATAAATCGAGACTCCTTATCGGCAACATCGGCAACAAAGCGAAAAACGGCGTTCTCGTACTTTTCCATCGTCTGCTTACGACGCCTAAATGCGAACAAACCGGTACGTCCGGAATTGAATCATGATTCCCGCCAAGAGCGGAACGATACCCTCGATACATTCCTCAATCCCGCAGCGAACTGCCCGTCTTGCCCGACCGTTACGATCCGAACTGCTCGGGCTTCCCTTGTCGCCCTGTGCTCGCTCGGCCAACGCGATTCGAGTTCGTCGGTTTGCCGAAAGTACATCCTCGGCCGCAACACTACCCGATCGGCGGGTCACGAGCGTCCGAAACACCTACAGCGAACCTCATCACGAAAGTTTTTCGTGCCAGCCAACGACGGGGTGCAACGGCCAAGTCGCATCAGTGTCGCTGTCGCTTCGTGCTGCTGGCATTCTTGGAGCAAACGCTCGGCCGGGCTTATCTTCGGAAAAACCGTCGTATCAGGCTGCCCAACCGGCAAATTCTCCGCCGCTTTCCCAATCAAGTTGCCGCATGTTCCCTTTTTGCATCGTAGAGTTGTTGCGTTTGGAGGACACGGCCGGCCATTTCGGACCGTCGCCCAAATGGTTTCGCCTCCCTGAGCGGTGTTTTGTCCTCCGTTCGACGTTCATGCCGGCTAGGGGCACGGGCAGCGAATCGATGGCAGCAATCCGAACCAGAATCGTTGCGGCGATTGTTGTGTGGATGTCGGCCGGCTGCCCGGCTTGGCCCTGGCTGCCGCCGGTGCGCGCCGACGACGCCGAGGCGGTGATCTGCACGCTGTCCGAGCCGCTTGGTCCGCTGGAACAGCAGTTCTTCGACGATGCCGCCGACGGACAACTCGATCACTTCGACTTGCTTGCCGCCGCAATGGTTGCCGCCGGCGCCGAAGATCTGGATCAGATCGCCCTCTACCGCCGAAAACTCGACGATCGCGTAAAGGAAATGGCGCGCCTTCTCGAAGCGTCGGGCGATTCACCCGATCGTATCGAGACCGTGTTCAACTTTCTTCACGAGCAGATGCTGCGCGGCGGATATCGGCTCGAAGCTACGGACGTTCGAATCGCCATCGATCGCGGGCAGTTCAATTGCGTCAGCGCAACCGTGCTGTTCAATTATTTGGCCCGGCAAAGCGGCCTCCGCGCCATCGGGCTGGAAACTACCGGACACGCGCTCAGCCGTGTCTTTTGGCAAGATCGCGTGATCGATGTCGAAACCACATGTCCCTCGTGGTTCCGGCTGAAACACGACCCCCAAAAGCAGCGCGAGGCCGTGCAATCGGCCCTGGGCGGCACAAGCCATCGGGCCGGACCGTTTCGAGAGGTTTCGGCCATCGAGTTGGCGGGCATGATCTACTACAACCGCGGGGTCGATCACTTGGCGGCCAAACAGTTTCGCCAAGCCGCCTCGGCCAACGCCAAGGCCCTGCGGCTCGATCCGGCAAGCAAAACCGCAAAAGGCAACTTGGTGGCCACGTTGAACAACTGGGCCATCATCGAGGGCGCATCGCAACGATATCCCGAAGCGGCAACGTTGCTCAAACAGGGAATGGCCATCGACCCGAGCTTCGAAACGCTCCAGCAGAACTTCGTGCATGTGCATCATCAATGGAGCCTCGCACAGTGCTATGGCGGCGACTTTGCCGCGGCGGTTGCACTGCTGCAACAGGCGTCGGCCGAGTTGCCGCAGTTGCCCCAATGGCGCCGAATGACATGCGACATCTATCGGCGCTGGGCCCGATCGAAGTTCGACGCACACGACATCGACGGCGCGTTCGCCCGTTTCGACGAAGCACGCACCGCTTTGGGCGCCTCGGCCGATCTGCTCGCCGTCGAAGAAGACGAGATCGCCGCTTGGGGCCGCGAACTCTCGTCGGCGCAGCAAACCGCAGCGGCCACAGCGGTTTATCAGAAGGGCTTGGCCCGACTGCCATCGGCCGCCCGGCTGTCGCGCGACTTCGACCATTATATCGGCCGATACCGACGGACCGAGGTCGAACCGCCGCCGGGCGAAGGGCTGCTCGGGGGCATCTCTCCGGTTTCGCTCTCGCCGTAGGCTTTTCCTTCGCAAGAAAAGTGTTTTTCCCCGCAGAGACATTTGACAGCCCGGCAAGCGCGACCTAGGCTTCACTTGATCGACACTTGTCGCCCATAGCGATCAGCCGCTGCGCGGGCTGTTCCGCTGCAGCGGTCCCAGACGGCCCCCTCTCGTCTCCGGCCGATCTCGTCGGCACTGGGCGGAACCGACGCTCCGCCGCCGTTTCGTTCAAGATCAAAGACCTGTTTCCGACGTTTGGTTCTCGTCCGGCTGTCCGATGGTTGGGCCTGGCCGGATCGTGAAGCAAATACCGTTTTCTTTCGTTTCGTTTTCGGCGGCAACCGTTTTTTGGCAGCAACCGCATTCGAGAGCAGCCCGATTGCCGTCCGGAGGGATCATCGCACTTCGCATGCTCACTTCCGTTGCAGGCTGAGCAAACGAGGACACAATCCGGGGCCGCACGAAATCGGTCGGAGCTTTTTGCGCGGGTCTCCGCGAGACAACTACCGATACGTTTTCGGCTGACACACGTGCCAATCAGCTCATCACTGCCGCCGGCAAGCGACGGCAACAACAGAGCGAAGCGCCGGCCGCAACGGCTTTTCGGTCAGCGGCGGTTATCTTTTGGAGGGTTCGTTCGCAATGTTTGAAGATTCTGCCCCAGTGCTCGCACCGGAAATCGACCTCATGCCTGAAGGAGCCGACGAATCGGCCGCCGCGGAAATCCGCATGCAGGTTTGGGGCGTTCTCACAACGCTCTACCCGCGACGTCAACTTATCGAACGGCGCGAGCACACCCGCTACCCCTTTCCTTATCTGATTCATCTGACACCCGTGGGCGACGACGGCCGCACCCCGAGTGGTTCGGGCATGGTGGTGGTCGGAAAGCACCTCTCGGAGAAGGGGTTGGGCTTCTATCATCCTCAGCCGTTGCCCTATCGCCGCATGATCGCCTCGTTCGAGGCCGTTGCCGGCCGTCCGATGGCCTTCCTGATCGACCTGAGCTGGTGCCGATTCACTCGGCAGGGCTGGTACGAGAGTGGCGGGAAGTTCCTCGACACCGCGTTGCCCCTCGAAGACCAACGGCCGACCGACTGAAGGCCGACGGAAGGTCAAGCGGCACTCGGCTTCTGCCAGGGGCCGGGAACCACCGAAGTGGGAGAAGCGAACGGCGGGGCGCTGCCCTGGCAAGATTCGCCGCCGTCCGGCGCGCCGGGCCTGAATCGGCCGTTCGCCGCCGCGCGCAAAGGACGCCGCGCGAAACGCTGATGCCATCGCAATTGAATAGGTCCGCGTTTTGAACGAAGCGGCCGATTGCGCAGTCGGCTGGCCCAACGTTGCCGGGCGCCCGCTCGGGTCGCTGGCCGCTCTCCGCAGCATCATCCAGGCGGCGAAGCGCCGTCGCTGTCGCGTCAACGCGCCCAGCGAAGCTCGGCGACCGTTCGCGGCTCTTCGCCGATGCGAACTGCGCCAACGGCGAAGCAATCGTCGCCTTGGAGGAAACCGACGATCCATTGGTCGTCGCCGGCCCGATAGGGAACCGTCAGCTCGAACTCGCCGGCAACCACCGAAGAATCGAACACCACGCGGCCCGTCGCATTGGCCTGCTCATAGACGGCCTGTTGCGAAACAGAGTTCGATGATCCCGAGGCCGAGGGAGCTCGCCGCGACAGTTCGCGAGGCAACTTGCCCCGCATCGGCGAGGCTTCCAGGCAAAGGCGTCCGGCGCAGGGGGCCCGGCCGCGGATGACCATTCGCCCGTCCGCAGTGTTCTCATCGACCGCCGCGTGCAACGGAAACGTCAGAGGATGCCGCAGGCGCAGCAACGGATCGCCCAACAGATGGAACATGGCGGCGTGTTCCTCGCGTTCAGCGCGAAGTGAGTCGCGTGCCGGACTCAAGCCGGCAGCGATCGCGTCCAACAGTTTACGGCGATGATCGTCGGCTTGGTCGTGTTGCAGCAGCGTTTGGCGGGCATGAAGCAGCGACTCTCCCACCGTTGGGGTCTGGCGCACAAACACCTCATCCAGCAATCCAACGGCTAGTGACGCCATCCCGTAAGGCATGGCAACGCGCGTGGCCCCGATAACCCCGGCCGGACCTCCGGGGGCGCGAAGCATCTCCTCTCCCAGGCAGTCGTCGGCATCGAACGCGCCGCTGTAACAGGCCAGAAAGACGGCCAGCGGGGCGTTGCCGGTTGCCCGAAGTTGTCCGACCTGGGCGCGGTCGAGAATCGGTCTTGCGCCCGATGGGGTGCGCACCCAGTCGAGCCCCTCGGGCCGCCCGTGGCCCATATACACCCAGAACCAGCCTCCTTCGTTGAACCGCGCGGTAACCGCCTGCGAAAAAGTGTCGAGCGGCGGGCAGTAAGGGCTGCCCGGCCCGGCGTAGGTCATCGTTACGCGATACGCTGGTGGAATGGTCTCCGTGAGGAAGTAGCGCACCGACGACTCGAGCACCCCATCGAGAAGCGGACCGAATCCGCCCACCCCGGCCACGCAATGAATCTTGCGCCGCCAGGGGCCCAAATCGGCCGACCGCTCGTAGGCCAGCGTTTTTTCGACGATCGTTCGCAACTGGTCGGCCGTATCGGCCGACAGCCGGCCGACCGCCGCGTCGGGCGCGCCGTCGCCGTCGAGGTCGCCGTACGGCCCGTCGGTCGCCAACATCGGCTCGGAGCCGAAGCGGGTATTCACCTCCGCCTTGCGGTAGTGTGTTGGCAAAAACGCCGATCCATCAGCACTCGGAGCGGCAGCCGAGCGTCCATCGGCATCGCCCACCAACACTACGAATCGCGTTGCCGGCGAAGCGGCCGCACGAACCTGCCGAACAATATCGTCGGCCGTGCCGCGCGGTTCAATCAACCGCAAACGGCGTCCCTGCCCCTGGCGATACTCGACCCACGGGGTCAACGCCGGGCGGAGCGACGCAGGGCAAACGACCACGACATCACTTCCCTCAACGGGCTCGGCCGACAACACCAACGCCAAAAGCATCCATGCCATCGATTCATCCTCAGTCGTCCCGGCGCGTTTGGGCGATAGCACATCAATCCAAACGTCGCGCGCCATCGCCGAGCCCGGGGGGCGATCCTGTTGATTTTCAGGCCGGCGATTGTAGCCCAACAATCGCCGGCGAAGCCACGCCAGTTTTTTCAGGGGCAGCCAGCTCTTATTTCGAGCCATCTGCTCAGAGGGCCGTCAGCGTTTCAATCGGCGCAGTTCCTCGTGGCACTGACGCACGCGGCGTTCAACCTCGGCCAGCAGCGCCCGTTCATCCATGGCAGCCGCCTGACGCGGTTGAATCGGTTCGCCAAAGAGCACGCGGATGTCGCCGCCCAACCGAGGCAGCCGACGCCGACGGGGCCACGCTTCGAATGCGCCGTCGATCGCCACCGGCAAGATGGCCGCCCCCGAGCGGACCGCCAACGTGGTGAACCCTGGGCGAAAGGGTTGAATGCGGCCATCGGGCGTGCGCGTGCCCTCGGGGAAGATCAGCACCATCTCGCCGCGTTTCAGCCGCCGCAACGACTCCTTGATGCCGTTGAGCCCAAGGCCCTCGCGATCGATCGCAATCGCATCGAGCGACTGAATCAACCATCGGAACGGCCCGAACCGGAAGAGCGTTTCGCGCGCCAGATAATTCATGCGCCGCGGCGACGCCATGCCTACCAACGGCGGATCGAAGTGGCTTTGATGATTCGATACGACAAGAACCCCGCCCGAGGCCGGAATCCGCCGCACGCCATAATGCCGAACGCGATAAAAGAGAACGGCAGCCAGTTGCACAACGCGGCGCAAAAGCTCGTACCAAATGATCTTCCACAACGGTCGGTCCATGGCGGGCTCGGCACAGAAGCGAGAACAATCGAACGCAGCCGGAAGCCCCTATTCTGACGGCCGCGGGTCGATTCGCCAACGCCCCCGACACCGCCAACGCTCCCCGGGCAGCTTCGCGCCGCCCAGCACGGCCGCCCGCCCAGTCCGCCGGAGCTGCCGTGCCGCCGACACCACTGCAACCGCCTCATGCGCCACGCCGCCGAGACAACAGTCTTGTCGGCGGAACGGGCCCGAACTGGCCGACCCCCGCCGCCGATTCAAGGAATATGGGGTCACGGTCGCCGCAACGCGCCGGCCGCATGGCCGTCCGAATCCGTCGGGCAACCGCTCCATCACTGTACGAACTGTTCTTCCTTTTCGTCGTTGTTGATGGTGATCTCGCCGGCGTCTTCCAATCGCCGCACGATATCGACGATTTGCTGCTGAGTCTGCTCGACGTTCGAGAGACGGACCGGCCCGAGATACTCCATTTCTTCTCGGAGCAAATCGGCGGCCCGTTTCGACATGTTGCGGAGGATTTTTTCTTTGAGTTCTTCGCTTGCCCCTTTCAGGGCCATGGCCCATTGAGAACTCTCGACGTTCTTCAACAGCGTTTGGATGTCGCGATCGGCGAACTTCGTGATGTCTTCGAAGACGAACATCAAGCGGCGAATCTCATCGACCAGCTCGGGATCCTCTTGGGCAAGGTTCTCCAGCAGACTTCGGCCGGTGGCCCGGTCAATCACGTTGAGAATCTCCGCAACGGTCGCCACGCCGCCGGCGTTCTCGAACTGCTGGCTCATGATGCTCGACATGCGGTGTTCCAGCCCGCGTTCCACTTCCTTGATGATCTCGGGGCTGGTTTGGCCCATCGTGGCCACGCGACGAATGACCGAGATCTGCCGTTCGGCCGGAATCCCGCGCATCACGTCGGCCGCCTGTTGCGGCGTGAGGTGCGAAAGGATCAATGCAATCGTCTGCGGATGCTCATCGATGATGAACGTCAGCAGGTTCTGGCTGTCCACCTTCTGCAAGAACCCGAAGGGCAGCGCCTCGATCGACTGCCGCACGTTCTCCAGCGTGGCGCCGGCGCCCTTGCCCAAAGCCCGCTCGACCAATTGCTTGGCCACCTCCAAACCGCCGGCCCGCGCCGTCAGCGCGTTGGGGTTGGCATGAGCGAACTCTTGAATCACCTGCTCCTGCTCTTCGCCGGTAACGCCGGTGGTCTTGGCGATTTCGATGGAAACGGCCTCGACCTGCTTCGGCGCGAGCTTCGACAGCAAGGCGGCCGCCTGATCGTCGGGCAGGCTCATCAGCAAGATCGCCGCTTTGCGCAAGTCGGAAAGGGCCATGCACCACGCTCCGGGATCGTCGCCGACAGATTTGCGGAAAGCGACGCAACGCCAACGGCACGGGCAGATCGCCCACCGCAGCCGAAAACGCCCGACGGCCGAGAACCGGCCGAGCCGCAAAGAAGCAACCCAGCCGCCATCGCCGTCCTTGCGCGCACTTCCACCGTGCGCCTTATCGACTGCCCAGTTGCCGCCTCTTCAACCGCGCCGTTCAGATCCCTACGGCCGCTGCCGTCGGCACCAGTCCTACTTCCAGCACCAACGGCCCCCAGGGCGTGTCGAACGGCACGGACAAGGGCGTTACGTTCGAAGGAAAACGCACCTCGTGGTCTTTGCCCGTGATCACGTTCGGCAAGCTGACCATCAGTTCGTATTCTTCAAGCTGGGCCTTTGCGCTGCCGGCCACCATGTTGGTCAGTTCGCCGACGGCGTCCACCACGTCGGCATCGATCGTCTCGGCTTCGTAAAGCAGCATGGTCGAAGCGGCCTTCAGCGCCACCGACCGCGAAAGACTGAGCACAACCGTGCCGACCGCCTTGCCCGAAAGCCCGATCACTCCGCTGATTTCATACTTCGGAGTGTGCCCGTTCTTCAGCGCAACGGCCCCACGCTGCACCGGGCACGAGAGCATGGTCTGAAAAGCGTTGCCCAGCGAGGCAATGAAGGGATTGATCCACTCGGCGCGCATCGGCAGCGATCCTTTCCTGCAATACGAATCTGAAGTACGAATCCAAAGATCGACTTCCCCGCCCGAAAAAACGCACCTCGCTCTGTCGGCCATCGACCCACCGCTGCCGCACGGTCGCGGGCCAATCGCCAACCGGTTGCCGCCCCGGCTCGCCCGAACGAAATCGAAGCGGAACCATTCAGAAAAGCCTAGGTTTTCCTGCGACGAAAGCGCCCCGGCCAGCGGCGGCAACCGCGGCTTTTCCGCAGTCTGCCGCGACGATTGTTCCGTCTATGCGTTTTGTCCCAACTGGGCCGAGAACAACGCATAAGGCGAACATGCGCACGGCCGTCGATTCGCCAGCGGCGAGGCGAGGCCGGCGGCCCTTGGCTTCGGCTTCTTCGGCCGCAGTTCGCCAACCAACGCGGCAGGGTGCTTGCGGCCGTGGGAGACGGCACGGTCGCTAAACTTGGCCAGCGCCCAACGCTGCCCCGCACATGATGGCTGCCCGCGTTCAATGGCGGCCCGCGCGTGAGGTCGGTCCGCGTGCAATGCGGCCCGCGTGCAACAGCGAAACTCGGCCGCTTTCGCCCGGTCCGATGGCCGCAGTCGCTCGGCGTTCTTCTCCGCCGGGCCTACTCAGTCCACGACCAGCCCGCCGCATAGCCCGGGGCCTCGTTCAACTCCAACTCGCCGGCGCGAATTCGAATGTTCCTCGCTGCCAATTGTCGGCGGAACTGTTCGGCCAGCAGTTGCGAAAGGTGTTCGGCCGTGGTGTTGGCCAAGGGAAGCAAAACACAATCGCCTTCCGGAAAGACCCAACGGCGGTCGCCCAACGAAACATGGACCGACGAACCCTCGCGGGCAACGCGCATTCGCGGATGCATCAGCGGCAAAAGCAAGCGATGGTCCCAGGCGGCGATCAGTTCCCGAACGATGCCGCGCACCAACTGGAAATCCACCAGATATCCCTCGGCATTCATCGCCGCCTCAATCCGCACGGCAACGCGATAGTCGTGGCCATGCACCGCTTCGCAATGGTCCGCGTCGAAGGTGATGAAATGCGAAGCGCTGAACGACAAGTCCGAACAACTGATCCGAATCCAAGGCGTCATCAATGAATACCTGAGTCGCTATCGAGCAAAACCACTCGCGTCGTTGAAAGCGCCGCGCAAAGCGGCAATCGGCCATTGTTCGGCAGCGCCGCGGCGATCGCCAATCGGCAACCAAAACTCCCCCACTAATGATCCTTCCCCCAAGAAGACTTGCCCCACGTCTCGCGGCAATTGCCCAACGGCAATCACGGCCCGCTGGCCGCTGGCTTCGCCGGCGTGGTTGCGGCGGCGGGCCGTTCGGCCTGCAAGAAGTTCCTCATCGCCGGAATAATCCGGTCGGCGGCGTCTTCCAGAACGTAATGCCCCGCGTCGGCAAAACGGTGAACCTCGGCGCGCGGAAATCGTGCGAGCCATTGATCAAGGAACCAGGGCGTAAAACACCAATCGCGCATTCCCCAGAAAAAGCAGAACGGATGATTTTCGAATCGACCCAGGCGCGAAGCGATGCGGGCCAAAGTGGCGTAGCTTTCGTGCCGGGGCGAAAGCGGTATGTCGCGCACAAAATGGTAGATCGCCGCACGATGCCGCCACGAATCGTAGGGAGCCAACAAACCGTCGCGGACCTCGGGCGGCAAGCCCGCTTGTCGCGCCGTGGCCATCACCAAGGCCGCGCGGGCAAACAAATTCAGGCCCTGCACGGCCAACGGCCCAAGCAACGGCGCCCGACAAACCCGAATCCGCCAAGGGCAGTGCGGGGCGGGAAAAGCCGCCGTGTTCATCAAAACGAACCGCTCGAACCGCTCGGGCATCTCAACGGCCGCGCCCATCCCGACCGCTCCGCCCCAATCATGCGCCACCAAAGTGATCGACCGCAAATCCAGCCGCTCGATCAACCGGCACAAGTCGTTGATGCGCCGGCGCAACGTGTAGGGATAGCGCGACCGCGACGGCTTTTCCGACAGCCCGCAGCCGATCTGGTCGGGCGCCACCAGCCGATGAGCGTCGCTCAGCCCATTGAGCAACGAACGCCAATAGAACGACCAGGTGGGATTGCCGTGAACCAACAACAGGGGCCGGCCGCAACCCTCGTCCACATAGTGGCATCGCAAGCCATCGATGACAAGCTCGCGCGAAGCGAATGGATAAAGCTGCCGCCATGCGGCCTTTTCGCCCAACCGGCTCATCGCAGAACCTCCGGCTTGATTTGTTCTGCGTCGGCGCGTGAGCTGCCCGCGGCCGAACACGGCCCTGCCTCGCGCCGCGGCCCAAAGCCGATTCGTCCGCTGATGTACAAATCGCTTCCCACCGCACGCTGGGCAACCCCGCGGAGCGTCATCGCCGTTTCGGCCCGTTCCGCGCCCCATCCGCCAATGGGCGAAGGAGCAGTCCGACCGCCGAAGAGCTTCGGGGCGATAAACGCATGCACCTCATCAATCTGCCCGCTGTCGAGCATCATGCCGAACACCTCCGCGCCACCCTCGACGAGAACATTGGTCATCCGCCGACGCCCCAGTTCGGCCAACAACGCGGCAAACCGGTCGGCCGGCGCTTCGCCCGGACAAGGATACACCTCACATCCCGTCGCCCGCAGCCTCGACTGCTCCTCTGGGCTGCATTCCGGACGAACGGCCACGAGCACCGGCACGTCGCGGGCCGAGGCGGCCAAACGGCTTTCGTCGCGCAGCGAGCCCCAGGAATCGAGCACCACGCGCAGCGGCGTTCGCGGCCCGGGCGGTCGGGCGGTCAGCAGCGGATCATCAACGGCGGCCGTGTGGCGGCCCACGATGATTGCGTCAACACGCCCCCGCAACTGATGCACCACGCTGCGCGACTCGTCGCACGAAATCCACTGGCTCGATCCGGCTCGTGTCGCCAGCTTTCCGTCAAGCGTCATCGCCCATTTGGCAATCACCCAAGGCCGACCGGTCTGCAAGAGCTTCAGATAGGGTGCATTCAATTCGGCCGCTTCCGCCTCAAGCACCCCCGTCTCAACGGCGATGCCTGCCGCTTGCAGCTCGGCCAATCCGCGACCGGCGACTTCGGCAAACGGGTCGGCCATGGCCGCCACGACCCGGGCGACGCCGGCACGAATCAGCGATTGGGTGCATGGCGGCGTCTTTCCAAAGTGGCAACACGGTTCGAGCGTGACGTAAACCGTCGCCGACCGAGCACCCGATCCGGCAATGGCCAACGCCTCGACCTCGGCATGATCTCCCCCGAAGCGGCGGTGCCATCCCTCGCCGATGATCTCGGCCCCGCGGGCAATGACGCAGCCGACCATCGGATTCGGCTCGACCCAGCCCTGCCCGCGCGCAGCCAGCGCCAGCGCCCGGCTCATGTGCCAGCGATCGATTTCGTTTTGATCCATGGTGCCAACTCCCCACGAGCCAGCTTAACAAAACCAACGAAAAGCGAAAACGCCCGCTTGCCGTTATAGGCGTTTCATTCTCCCCGGCGCGAAGTTCCCGAATGAAATTGTCCGCCTTCTCGAACGAGCCGTCTCACGCCTATCGGCCTCAACGGATCACGGGCTTTTCATTCGTTATCGTGCCAATTCATAATTCCTACGGTGGCGCGCCTTTTCAGTTCGCCGGCAGCGGCACGGCTGACGGAGTCGTTTCGCCTTTTCGCGCGCTAAGCCGCAACACTCGTCGCAATAGCCGCCCATCGGCGGCAGCGATCTGCTGAGCAGCCGCACAGACTGTTATTCGCCCAATACGCCCCGACAAAACCGGCACAACCGGCATTTTTTGTGCAATCCGCCCATTCAGCCAGCCGATAGAGAACCAATGACGAATCGGCCCGTCGCGGCCACATTTCGGCCCACGCGCCAAGCACGGTGAACCGACGGCGGAACCAAGAACGCAACCGTCTATTTGAAAACAGGTTGTAGCACAGTGCCCGACAGGCCGCGACGTCGCGAAGGAGCCAGCGCCATGGAAATCAAAGTGTACATCCCCCAAATGGTCGAAATCCCCGACGCTTACATCCCGGCCCTGGCCAAACGTGCCGCTGATTGCTTGGGCCCCCAGGCGGCGGGCATATCGGCCACCCGTGGCCATCTGGTTCGCCAAGCGGTCCAAGATGGGCTCATCCGCCAATTAGACCACCTCATCGCTGAAGACGGTTCGGTGGATCTTGTGTGCGATCCGGGAGCGGAGATTCCCTTGGAACTCGATCATCAGACGTTAAGTCTCGAGCAATTGCTCGACGCCTTGCAACTCCGCCGCTCGTGGAACGATGTCGCTCCCAGCGCCGAGGCGGCCTGATTCTGTTCCCGTGGCTTCGTCGATCGCATCACCGAAGCACACTCACGAGACGGCTGAATATCCGATTTCGCCAGACATAAACGCCGCCTCGGCCGCCGCACTCCAGCCCCGCGCCCCCATCCCATTCCGGTCAGGCCGAGCCCATCAATTCTATCGCTTCTCGCCGATCTCCCAGAGGGTTCGCTCCTGCGGCTTCTCTTGCGTGCCGACGAGCAGCCACAGCGAACGGTCGGCGCCGCTGAGCGGCCCTAACAAGGCTTTAGGCAGCGTCACACCCTCGATTGTCTTCCGAACGAGAACCCGCCCGTTGGTTGAATCGAGCCACGTGGCCTCGGCAGCAATCGGGGCATTTTCATCCGCGGGTAGACGCGCGGCCACATAGATCAAGTCGCCGGCGCTGGTCGCCATGATTGCTTCGGTAGGCTGCGGCATCGTATGGCGCCACGCGGTGCGAAAGCCCGTACTTGCTCCAGAAGTCCGAACCACTCGATCAGCGGGATCGACCTGTGACTGCTTTGTCGGTCCGGCCTGCAAACCGGGGAGATCAGCCGGTTCATCCGTCCGCTCGATCGCCCAAAGCTCCGATCCGGCGCGAATCACAAGGCGTTCGCCCGCGAATCCAACCACCTGATCGATTTCGGGCGCAATCGCCACTCCCACCAATCGGCCGCTGACCAGGTCGAGAAACTCCACCGCGCGCATGCCCGGCTGAAACGCCGCCACAATCGCCTCGCGAACTGCCGGCGGAGCATGCTCTTGAAGGCACCACGGGCGCGGCTGTTCCTCCGAGTTGCGCGGCGGGATCCACACTTGCTGCCGCACCCATTGCAGGCGGCCGTCCAAACGGCAACAGATCACCGCCCCGCCGGCAGTAGCCACGATTTTGTCGTCCACTTGAACGGCCTGGCACGGCAACTCGCCTTCCCAAACATCGAGGAATTCGGCCAGCGGACTGGAAGCGATGGTCTGGCCGGTAGCAATGTCGATTCGCGAGAAGATCAACTGCACCTTCTGCGGGAAAACCTTCTGCACACTGAACACCAGCAGCTCCCGGCCCACGGCGATCGGGTCGGCGGCAACGGCGTCGTGCAACGCCACCGTCCATTTCAAGCCGCCTCCGCCGGCGTCGATGCAGGCCAAATCGGGTTGTTCCTTTGCCGGGCGCCGCACGAAGATCGAATTTTCCACCCGAACGGGCCGCGGAAAGATCATCGGCCACGGCGATTTCCCGGCGGCCGTCTCCAGCGAGTGCGACCATTCGCGCCGGCCTTCGCCGAGCTTCCACGAACTCAATTCTCCACGCGAAACGGCCAACAGGCTTGCGCCGGGGAACAACCCCATCTGCCGCGCCGACCAATCCAACTCCCGAGGCAACGCGCCGGCCGGTCCCGACGAACGATCCTCGACCGGCCCCCAGGCACGGGCCGCCAAGGGGCCGGCGGGCGGCTTCAGCACGACGGCGGCCGAAGGGCCGATCTCTCCGCCCAATTGCCGCCCCTGGCGCCGCCGCATCCGATCGACAATGCGTTCGAACTCCTCGGGCTCGATCTCCACGTTGCCCAGTCGAACCGTTTCTCGCACCGGCGAGCCGTACTCCGCGCCCATCATCGCCGCGGTCAGACGCATTCGGGCCGCAATGGCCCGAAGCTGTTTTGCGTCGGACGTGTCGCGCAACGCCAAGCGATAGTGGCCCATCGCCTCGTGAAAACGACCGCTGGAGAGCGATTGATCGCCCAGACGATAGCGGGCTTCGCTCGCCGCCGACGTGCCCACGAATTGC
>JARKPK010000113.1 GCA_029975295.1 Thermoguttaceae bacterium
AGAACTGGCCCGCAACGAGCTTGTCGCCCGCGAGGCCAACTGGCTGATCGAGCCGCCGGCCGAAGCGCTGCGCTGCCGGGTGAAGATCCGCTATCGTTCGCCGGCTGTGCCGGCGGTGGTGCGGCCGCGGGCAGACGGCTCCTTCGAGGCCCGATTCGAGCAGCCGGTGTTCGGCGTGGCGCCCGGGCAGGCGGCCGTGTGCTACGACGGCGATCGACTGCTCGGCGGCGGCTGGATTGAATGAAATGCCAGCGGGTGAGAATCGGCGGCGTTCGATCGATGGAAAGATTGGGAGTTTCTTCCAGCGCGCCTCACGGATGGAATTTCTCAGAACGGGTGGACGGCGCAACGTGCTTCTGCCGTGCCGCAGCAGCCGACGCGGAATCGGTTTCGTAATAGCTTAGAGAACGAACGCATATATTTGATCTTGGCGGGCCGCTCGTCATCGGATCGGGCCGGTCGGACGGAAGACGTTCCATTCGATGCCCAGCCGGCGCATCTTGCCGCGGAGCGTGTGCGGGTTGACGCCCAACAATCGCGCAGCCCCGCCGGGGCCTTCGATTCGTCCCAAACACGCGCGCAAGGCCGCCTGGATGTGGCGCCGCATCGCCTCATCGAGCGAGCAGAGCCGCTCGCTGCCGGCCAAACCGCCGCCGCGCCGGTTTTCGGAGTCAGACGCCGCCCGCTCGGCCGCGTTGTCGAGGGTGTCGGCGCCGGCCGGCTCTCCGGCCCGCGGACGCAATGCGCCGCCCAGCGCGGCGGCAATCTCCAATCGCTTGCCGTCGCCCAAGATCGCCGCCCGATCGATCACCGCCGCCAACTCGCGGACATTGCCCGGCCAAGAATACTCGCTTAGCAGGCGGATGTCGTCGGCCGTGGGCATCACCTCGGCCAAGCCGAACCGCAAGGCGGCCCGCTGGGCGAAATGTCGAGCGAACGCGGCGATGTCGCCCGGCCGCTCGCGCAACGGGGGCAACACGATCGGGAAGACCGCTAACCGATACCAGAGATCTTCTCGAAACCGCCCTTCGGCCGCCATGGCCGCCAAGTCGCGGTGCGTGGCGGCAATGATCCGCACCTTGACATGGATGGGCCGATGCCCGCCGACCCGCTCGAACCAGCCGTCTTGCAAAATGCGCAGCAATCGCACTTGAGCGGCCAGCGAAAGCTCGCCGATTTCGTCGAGCAACAACGTGCCGCCGTCGGCGCGCTCGAACCAGCCTTGTCGGGCTTCGGTGGCCCCGGTAAACGCCCCGCGCTCGTGCCCGAACAGTTGCGAATCGATCAACTCCGGCGGAATCGCGCCGCAATTGACCCGCAAGAACGGCCCCGCCGCACAGCGCGACCGCTGATGGATCGCCCGGGCAATCAGCTCTTTGCCCGAGCCGGTTTCGCCGAAGATCAACACGGGCACGTCGCTTCGGGCGACCAGTTCCACGCGCTCCATCACGGCCCGCAGACCGGTTTCGACGCCCACAATCCGGTCGGCCAACTGGCGGCGGCCGAGTTTGGCCAGCAGCGATTGCCGTTCGGCCTCGGCCGCTTTGCGGAGCGAGTCGATCTCGCGGAGCCGGCGATGCTGATCGACCGCGGCCGCCAGCGGTTCGAGCAAGGCGGCCAACAACTCGCGGTGGGGGGGCGCGAGGCCTTCCGTGTGCGCGGCAGGGTGCCCATCGGTATCGGCAGCGTGAGCATCGGTGTGAGCGGCAGTACGGCTGGCAGTATGTACATCGGCGGGAGTCGCGGCACGATCGGCAGAGTGAGCATCGGTGGGAGCCGCCGCCACGTCGCCGGCCAAATCAAATCGGACCACGCCCCAGCAGCCGCCGTCGAGACTCAACGGCCCGAACAGACAACGGGCCACGGGCGCAGCAAGGGCGGCCAAGCAGTCGGGCGTTTCGCCCGTTGCCGCGTCGCCGAGACGGCCCGCTTGGAGCCAGTCGAGCAGCCCGCCACCCGTCGCAATGTTGCTCATGCCGGTTCGTCCGCCCCCGGGCTCGTCGCGCGTCGTCGCCCCGGCCTGGGCGAGCAGTTCAAAGGCGTCGGCCGACGGATCGAACAACCAGAGCTTCAGACCGGCCACCGGGACCCAACCGCCAACTAGGTCGAGAATCCGCTCGGCTGCCTCGGCGATGTCGATCGGACGGGCCAACTGACGCCAGACGTCCAACAGAAGCTTTGTTCTCTGCGGCATCGTTGCCCCCTCCGGCGTCCGAGGCGATTCGGCCGCTTCGCCTATCATATAGAACGGCCATCGCCGTCTATTATGACGGCCGGTGCCGTTGAATTCAACGGATTTCCGCTGCAACAAATCGGTGTCTGGCATCACGTGCCTGCGAATCGCTGCCGTCCGCCCGGTGACATCCATTCGCGTGTTGAGGAACGCTGACCGCTGGCACAGGCAGGCGGCCGATTGCGTGTCGGCCCAGTAATCACCGCCGTTGCTTATCCGCGGTTTCGTTCCGATGCGCCTCGCGGTGGGCGTCGATCTGTTCAGCCGAAAGGTGGTCGGCTGGTCGATCGGCGATTCGCTGGCGGTGGAGTTGGTCGGCGCGGCGTTGCGGCAGGCGATCGAGCGTCGTCGGCCGGAAGGGAAGCGGCTGTTGCACCATTCGGATCGGGGCAGCCAATACACCAGCGAGGCCTATCAACGCATCTTGCAGACGTTGGGCATCACCTGCTCGATGAGCCGCAGCGGCTGCTGCTACGACAACGCGGCGATGGAACGCTTCATCCGGTCGTTCGAGGCGGTTGCGTTGTGGGCCCTCGACCACAGCCTCTTGAAGCGACCGTTGGAGTGCTGTCGCAACAGGTGGCAGGCCGCACGCCGCAACGCAGCCGGCTCTGGTCGTTGAAGCACGAATGGACGAACCATCAGCGGTTTGCTAATCTGGACGAGGCGCGATCGAGCGTGTTCCGATATCCGATGTCCGATATCCGATACATTGAGACGTTCTACAATCCCCGCCGCCTTCACGAGGCGTTGGAGTGCCTTTCCCCGGACGAATACGAAGCCGAATACGCCCCGGCCGCAGTGGCGTAAAAACGACGTTTTTCGGAGTCCGCCAGTCCTGGGCCATCGCAAGACGGGACGGCTGATTCGGAATGGACTGCCGAGACCGGGAGGATGTTTGATCGTGGCTGTAATTGGAGTTGGTGTCTTGGCGATGGCAGTTGTGGCGATGGCGAAGTAGGAGGACGGTTGCGACTGTTTGGCAAATGGCGAAGAAGACGAAACACGTTCATGCTGACGACCCATCATCGCTCGACGATGAGGGCGATTACCTGTTCGATGCAATGGCGGAATACTGGGAGCATGTCGTCCGCATCTATCGTCAGTTCGAGGACAAAAGGCCGGTCATTCTCTACGACATTCAGGAACGACGGATTTACGCCTGCCCCTATGAGAGCTTCAAGAGCGAGATGTCCCCAAAGACGCAGGTTTCCCTGACGGAACAATATGAGCAAGCCATCGCCGAGGACAAGTTGGTCGTGTTCGTTCGTGACAATGACGAAAAGCGGCTGGTGTCCTACTTGCTCGACTACAAATGACGACGATACTGGATGAATCACCATGCAAGTTACCTTCGACGATGGCAAACTGTTCTACGACCTGTATTCTGCCCTTCTGTCCTTCGTGAACGGCAAGTTGAAGGTCATTCCAGAGCAATTCTCGGATTCCAAGGGCTATACCTCGCTGCCACCCGGAAAACGACTTGCTGTTCGGGACGCTTTGTACGCCCACCGAGAACTGCTCGACGAGTTCGTCAAGGAGAACCCGGCCAAGTTGTCATCTGACCAGTTGGAAATCGTCGGCAACTGGAAGCACGCCGTCATCGGGCAGTTCTTCATCTTCCGCTATTTGTCGAAGTACGCCATCTTCCTGAACACCGACTCGCCGAAAAAAGCCTACGGCGTCTTGGCTCTCGCCGACCTGTTTGAGGAACTGGTTGGGCCTTATCTGCCAAGGTTGATTCAGACCGTATTGCTGCCGTTCAAGGACAAGATCATTTACGACGGTCTCCTGTCGGGCCACAACATCACCTTCGGCGGCGGCGTCAAGCGACGGCTCAACGAGGAATACAGAGAGGCAAAGGAGGCGTTTGGGATCATCACGTCGCTGCCGGAAGGTGAATTGCCGCCAAGGAAACCTAAAACGCAACCGAAGCCACTTGTTCGGCTTGTCAAGAGTCGTTCGGACGACGCCAAGGTGGCTCTCGATGCAATCGTCCAAATGACCGATGCTTTCTGCAAGGATCATCTCAACGACGAATACGCCGAAATGTGCCGCAAATTGGCAACGGCCCTGGCTCGAAAACGCCCGTCGCCGTTTCTACAAGGGAAATTGGAAACTTGGGCGTGTGGAATTATTCGGACGGTAGGCCGGGTCAACTACCTCGACGACCGAAGCAAGAAGCCGTACATGAAACTGCCGCAGATCGACAAAGCCTTCGGCGTGGCGGAAAGCACTGGCCAGGGCAAGTCGCAACTGATTCGGAAGATGCTCAAGATTCGCCAGTTCGACCACCGGTGGACATTGCCGAGCATGATGGACGAGAATCCGATGGTGTGGATGTTGGAGGTCAACGGCTTCCTGATGGACATCCGGCAGGCCCCACGAGAAGCCCAAGAAATCGCTTTTGAGAAGGGGCTGATCCCGTATGTTCCCGCAGACCGGGCCGAGGCGGGCGAAGGATAACTGCGATGGCCGAGGATCGACGGCGGCCTCCCGTTGGTTGGCCTCATTACACCTTGTCAGCCCGATCATTGATTAGACAGCGTCGGAGCCGTGCTGAAACGGGGCAGGGCAGGGGAATGAAGAGAAAAGGCAGGCTTGTCAGGGAAGGGCAGGGGGCCAGCCGATAACTCGATGGATTCGAATGGTCGGCCGACGTCAACCAATTAGCCCTGCGGCGTACCACCCCCCCCAATTCTGGAGGGGGATGGTGCGCGATTCGCCGTCCGAGGGCGGCTTGAGGTATGCCCCTCTAGAGGCAATAATGGTCGTTTTGTATCCGTCTCCGGGCGATTTCCGTCGAGCATCGGTTGGGTTCAGGCGGTCTTCCATCGGCCGTGCGGTGTTTCGTATTGTCGTTTCGAAAAAATCTTGATGAGGAGTCTTCTTCCGTGTTCGACTCGATTGCAGTCGTTGGAGCTCCTGGAGCAGTT
>JARKPK010000127.1 GCA_029975295.1 Thermoguttaceae bacterium
CAAGCATTCCCAAAAAGCCGATGGCTGGATCGGCCAAACTCGTGCGAATCTCGTCGGTCACGCCCGTCACCACCCCGCCGGCCTCGGGCAAGTGCATGCCCAAGACGCCGAAGATCAGCAACGCATGCGAAATCAAGAAGACGAGGAAGATCGGCATGAGCACCTGGACCGACTCACGAACTCCCCGCAGATTCAGCACAATCAACAGAACGATTAGGAAGAACTCCGTGGGCAATTTGGCGGCGGTCCACCTCGGCCCGAGCAGCCCGAACAAGGCGTTGCCCGCCGCGGCAATCGACGTGGCGATGGTAAGCACGTAGTCGATCAGCAGCGCGCAACCCGAAACCAACCCGAATTTCGGGCCAAGCAGCTTCGACGCCACCAAATAGCCGCCGCCTCCGCTGGGGAACTCTTCGATCAGGTGGCTGTAGCACGACGAAATAATCAGCACCGTGCCGATAATCGCGGCAGCCAAGAAAACCGCCAAGTGATGATGGCCTTCGAGATGATGGAAGGCTTCTTCCGGGCCGTAGCACGACGACGACAATCCGTCGGCGCCCAAACCCACCCAGGCCAAGAATGCGATCAACGTAACGTGACTGAAGAGCGTGCGATCGGCCAAGTCGCGCGGCTTGCCGATCACGACATGCTTGACTTGGTCCAGCAAACTGGGCGAATCGTCGCCCACCGGACGCCCCGGGATTTCGCCCACGCCGGCCACGACCGGACTCTCGGATGGCTGATCGGCCAACGTCTCAGAGTTGGTCGCTGGCGGTACGCTGTCCGATGGAGCGATGCCCGCCGAGCCAAGGGCGTCAACCGCGCCTCCCGCCTCGGCCGCTTCGCGGTCGGCCTGGCGTCGCCGGCCTTCGTCAACGTTCTTCGATCGATTATTGAGGTCCGACGGATTGGGAAGCGGCTCGAATCCGCTAGGGCAATCGCTCATCGAAAAAGGCCGACTCGTTGACGAATCGGCCCCTCGGGTTTCCTGGAAACGCTGGCGAAACGGCTCCGATTATAGCCATTCCCTTCGGAACGCGAAAGTGGCGTATCGCTTCCAGAACGCAACCGCTTTATAAACAACGATTTGCGCATGTAGGCCGCCCGACCAAGCGCGGCAGAGTGCAGCGAAAAATGGCTGCAAGGTCGGAAAAGGTTTCGCTGGTTGATCCAGGCCGGAATGGAAAGAGCGGCCATCACCACCCCCCCCATCTGTCTCTGCCGATCCAAAGCCGGCGCCGCCTTCCAACGGGTCCGCCCCAAAGCCCACTGCAAGCAACGGATTCGAACAATTCGGCGTCGTATCGCACGGGCCAGATCCCTCGGAGGTCCGTACGGCCCTTTCCAAGTCCACGCAACGCGAATACCATGGATCATCGGGTGCGACAGCTCCGACAAGCAATATCGCACAGCCGATCGACTCAAGGCCGCGTGTCGCCGAACATCCGATCGCCTTTTGTTGATGCCCAGAATACCAGAATAGCAGTGCCGCGGCGGCGCCTAGCCAAGGGCCGGTTCTGGCGGTTGACAGGCCATCACGCGGATGCGTTGTTCTGCTGCCAATCTGCTTTTTTTGTACCTGCAAAGACTGACCCTTTGTTTTCGATAGACGAGGAAGATTATGGCTATTGTTCTGACTGAAATCGCCGCGGCCGAAGTTCGCCGCTACATGGAAGCCCAAAAGATCGACGCCAACCACCTGCTGCGCATGACGGTCAACGGCGGTGGATGCTCTGGTTTGTCGTATTCGCTGGGTTTTTCGACCGAGTTCGACCCGAAAACCGACGTTTGCTACGAGCAACACGGCGTCAAGGTGGCCACAACCAAGAAGATGGCCCTGCATCTCGACGGCACCACGATCGACTATCGTTCTGGACCAATGGGCAGCGGTTTCGCCATCGAGAACCCCAACGTCCCCAAAGGCGGCGGCTGCCCGGGCTGCGGCGGACACTGATTAGCGGCCGACGGTGCCGACGGTGCGAACGCGGTCCTTGGTTTGACTTTGACATCGCCGAATAGTCAAAGTAGATTCTGTCGACCGACAAGCGAGGTGGCGTTTTTTTGGTCCCCAGTCGCCGTCCGACGGCACCAAGGCGATGGCTTCGAGAATTGCCCGGGCGGTCGTGGTCCGCCGACCGCTATGGACAGACAGAACACGTCTTGCCGCTCTTCCTCGGTTTCACAGAGAAGTTGAAGAAAGAGATATGGTGCACATCCGCATGGCCCAGCACACGGCCATCGAGACAACGGAACGGGCGATTAGCTCAGTCGGTTAGAGCGCCACGCTTACAACGTGGATGTCGGTGGTTCGAATCCGCCATCGCCCATTTTCGAGTTTTGCGTAATTCGAGTTTTGCCCAAGCCGTGTTCGAACGGCGACCCTGTCCACGGCGCTGGGCTTCGGCTGGATCAGCGGCGGCTGCGGTGGCGCGCGAAGTTTGTTTTTCGCAGTCCGCCAGTCCTGGGCCGTCGCAACCATCGACGATGCTTTGGGGGCGTGTTGATGCTTGCAGACATTGCTCCTGGCGGCAGACCTTGCTCCTGGCGTCAGCGAAGGTCTTTCCGCGCGACGTCGGTCATTCCGGCAGTGATTGCTTGCTGCGGCAGGCTCGAACCGTCGAGGATATTCGGCAACGACAGTCCCATTTGGACAAATGGCAGTTGATTGGCCATTGATGGTGGCGGGCATGGCGTGGATCGACCTTTGGACCACTCAGCCCCAGCACGTTGACGGGCCTTTGCTCGATCGCTACCTCCAGCTCTTGCCCCCGGCGGAACAGGCCGAGGTCGAACGGTTCCGTTGTCGACAATCGCGTGAACTCACGCTGATTGGTCGAGCGCTTGCCCGCCACGCTTTGTCGCATCATGAGGGCGGCGATCCGGCCGATTGGAAGTTCTCGCGCGGTCCATTCGGCAAGCCGTTTACAACAGGCGAGCGGCAGGGAACCGTCGTGTTCAACGTCGCGCACACCGATGGGCTGGTCGTCTGCGCGGTCGGTCTGGTTGACGCCATCGGCGTTGACGTCGAGCACGTGGAACGTCGCAATGCGCTCGATGCCATTGCGCAACGCTTCTTTGCACCGAGCGAAGCGAAGGTTCTGTCTGCCTTGCCCCAACCCCAGCGGAAGTGGGAGTTCTTTCGCCTCTGGACGCTGAAGGAGGCGTTCATCAAGGCCCACGGCAGCGGGCTTGCGCTGCCGCTCGACCGATTTGCCTTCGAACTGGAAGCAGCCGGGCCGCCCAGAATCCATTTTGACCCTCGGCTGCCGGGCGACCCCGATCGGTGGCGTTTTGTCGGCCTGCGGCTGGGGCCGCATCATCTCAGTGCGGTTGCCGCCGAGGCTGCGCCAGGCCGAACGCTCCGGCTCCGCGTCCGGCGTTGCGTGCCACTGCTCCAAACGGAAAACCCACACGAGGTCGAAGGCTGTTGGGCCGAAGTCCCTCTCTAGTAATCGCACAACGGGCAATCACCAGTCGATTTCACTTCCTTCGAACGAAATCTATTGATGTCGATCGGCGGATCCAACCTCATCAAGAACGGGCGGCGGAGCAAGAACGGCGACAAAAAAGCGATTCCATCGCCCCAACAGGGATTGAGCCGACCGCGAAAACATTCGATAATCGGCGATGCGCCGGCAAGTTGAGCTGTGGGTCGACAAACGATTTGAGTCTTCCGGCCGCACCGGCAAGAGGTGGCACGGCTCCTTTGACAGAAGTGCGTTTTGTAAAGCCCAGGGCGGCCGATGCGGCCCGCCGTTTCGGCAATAAACTCGACAGTTATCCTCAGGATGAGAATCAGGAGACGGCAAAGATGCTTCGGTGGTCGAGAGCGAACGACTTGGTGAAGGCAATCGTATTCGTTGCGATTGGTGCGGTGTGCTTCGTCGGCTGTCAGCGGCAGGAAGCTACGGCGAAGAAGCCGCCGGCCAAGCCGGTCGTGGTTGATCTCGATTCGCCGGCCGATGCCGCCGCGCCAAGCTCGGCGGAACCCGCGAAGCCCGCCTTGCCCTTGAAATCGCCTTCGGCGACGGACGAGCGTCCGGCGGCCTCTCCCGAGGCCCCGTCGTTGCCCGAGCCATCTCCAAGCACGACGGTGCGCGCCGCGCCCGGCAGCAGCCAAACGCCCAGTCGGCCGATCGAGGCCCCCACCGCGGCGCCGATCTCCTCGCGGATCGGCAATGCGGCGGTAATGCCCAAAGTGGTGCTGACAGCTCCGATGAAAGCCGACTGCGTGATCGGAGTAGGCGATCGGATGCCCGATGGGCCGCTTAGCGATGCGTCGGGCAAGTCGGTATCGATCGAGTCGCTGCGGGGCAAGAACGCTACGGTGGTGTTCTTCTTCGGTCCGGCCAAAACCAACGAGGGCCGGGCGATAGTCGTCAGCGCGCTGGAAGACCTGGCCGCCGAGGTCGCCTCGCCGTGGAGCGGCAAGGGAGTGGCCGTCGTAGCCGTCGGCGTGGGAGTCCCCTCCGAAGAGGTTCAAGCTCTGCGGTCGAAGGCCAAATACGCGATCTTGGACGACCCGGCGGGCGCGTACTTTGCTTTGGTCGCCAAGAGCCAACTGCCCCGGGTGTACTTGGTTGACGGAACGGGCCACGTTGTCTGGTTCGACATCGAGTTTTCGCGGACCACGCGGCGAGACCTCTTGCGGGCGCTGACCGCGCTGGCGGGAAACAGCCCCTAATCGGCTCCGCCTGCGTTCCCCGTTGCAGTGCGTCAGCGGCAATTAGGCCGCAGGCGGCGAGCGTCATCCCACTTGGCGAGCCGCCTCGGCAACCAACTCATTGATCTCAGCGAGCTGCCGCAAATCGTAGGCGACGCGCGGATGCGCGAAGATCCGCACCCGTTTCACGTAGTCGTCGAACTGCCGCTGGGCTAAAGTGCAGATCACCGGCGACACCTCTCCCAAAGGCCGAAAACGGTTCTGCTTGGTGAAGCAGATTTCGATGTCGAACTCCACTTCACGGGCCTGCGGCGGCGCGTCGAAGAGGATTTCGTCCGGCGCAATCATCTTGCCCAATTCTTTGGCCGCCAATGCGGCAAACCGTTCGGCGCAAGCCACCAACCACGGATAGGGCCGCCGTGAGAGCAACCCGTACACCTCGCCGTCTTCCACAAAGCTGTACTGACCAACCCGCTTGTACAACTGGCGAACGGGCCCGAACAGCCCAACCAGCAGTCCCTCGGCGGGCCCTCCGCAGGCAGCCCGCAGCAGCTCGTCGATCATCGGCCCCTCGGTCAGGCGAAACAGGGCGTCGAGATCGAGCTGTCCATGCAGCAGATAGAAGGCTCGCTGAAGCATGGCCGTTGCGGCGCGCACGCCATGATGCCAATAGACCTCGCTGAACATCACGTAGCGAGCGAACACCATCAGTTCGGCGGCCGTCTTTCCTTTGTCGGTAACGGCGAGCCGATCTCCGGCCGAGTTCAAGCACAAGCTGCCCAAGAGCCGCTGCTGATCGAAGTGCCGACCGTAGGGCACGCCGGCGTGCAGACTGTCGCGAAAGAGGTAGTCCATTTTGTCGATGTCAATCGGCCCGGAAAGGATGCTCTTGAGGATTCGCGGCGTCGGGCCGGAGGGACTTTCGCTAAGAAGGGCCACGATCTGCCGCGGATTGATCCCCCAATGCTCGCGGAGCACATCGGCCAAGTCGCTTTCCAGCAGAAAACTGTTGGCGAACAGTTCGTGCCGGGGCACCCCCGGAAGCCGAATGTCTTCGATTGCGTGGCAAAATGGCCAATGCCCGATGTCGTGCAGCAGTGCCGCGGCAATCAGCGTTTCCGCCGCCTCGACTGACACGGCAGCCGCAAATCGGGCATCGCCGGCCAATTGCCGCAAATAGAGCAATGCCAGCCGATAAACGCCCAAGCTATGCTCGAAGCGGCTGTGGTGAGCGGCCGGATAGACCAGTGAAACCAATCCCAATTGGCTGATCCGCGAGAGCCGGCGGAACTCGGCCGTATCGATGAGCAGCCGCACCCGATCCGTCAAAGGCACGTCCGTTTCCGGCGGAATGCGCACGATTTGGCGCCGGGTGTCGAGCGCCGCAATTTCCGGGATTCCGAGCAATTCCATCGTGGTTCGCTCCAGCTCGATTCGGCTGCGCCGCCGGCAAGCCCCCCAACGGCGGCGACCGGATCGCTGCCGGAGTTTACCCCAACCGATGGCCGCAAGGAAGCCCGCAGCCAACCCATGCGAAAAAGCCCTGCCGCGCCGATTTGAACCATGAGAACCAAGCCGCGCATTGTCCCGCGTCTGATTGGCCCGTTCCTTGTGCCGAGCCCGGGCCGGCGTTGCCCGCCGCCTTGCCCAGCGGCAAATCGACGGCAGCTCAACCGCGATTGCACGACGCTAGCAGTTCTGCCACAATTGAGAACCGCACCAATGACAAAACAACGATCCGGGGCGAAAAAGAGCGGCAGCGCGACCGTTGGCTAAGACCGCAAACTTCTGATGGCAATCGGTCGCCCGTCGCTTCTCGTTTTTTTTCGCCAAGAACACTTGCGGCTCGCGCAGAAAGCCGGATCGGCTCGTTCGGCCGCAGCTACAACGGAGCCTAAAGCATGACCAAAGCGGATGGTTGCGACATGTCGTCGGCCTATTCGGCCTTGCCGCGGCACAATCTCCAACAGAACGGCTCTGACGGAGGGAAACCCGTCGCAAAGGCAGGGCTTGTGATGTCGGCGGCGATCGCCGTTGGGGCTTGTTTCTTTTCGGGAGCAACAATGATCATCGGCGCTGAAACAACGGCCGCAAAAGGCGACAAAGAGGCGGTGGAGTTCATCAAGTTCCACGAGGCCCAGATTCGCCCGATGGAAATCGAGGTCGCGCGGCGCTGGTGGGAGGCGGCCACGACCGGCAAAGACGAAGCGTTCGCGGCCAAACAGCGGGCCGAAGAACAACTGGAAAAACGCTTGGCCGATCGGGCCGCGTTTTCGCGATTGCGGGCGATTCGCGCCGATGGTCCGACCGACCCGCTTCTGCGCCGGCAAATCGACCTGCTCTATCTGCAATATCTGGGCCGCCAGATTGATCCCGCGTTGATCGAAGCCATGCTCGCTCGAAGCAACGCCGTGGAGAAGGCGTTCACCAATTACCGCCCGAAACTCAACGGCAAGGAATTGACCGACAACCAAGTGCGCGAGGTGTTGCGCGAATCGCGCGACTCAGCCGAACGCGAGGCGGTATGGAAGGCCGGCAAAGCCGTGGCCCGGGTGCTGCTGCCCGACTTCAAAGAGCTGGTGGCCTTGCGGAACCGCGCGGCTGTGCAATTGGGGTTCAAGAATTATCACGTAATGCAGCTCGCGCTGGCCGAGCAAGACCAGGACGAGGTTCTGCGCCTGTTCGATCAATTGGACGATCTGACCCGCGACGCCTTTATCAAAGCTAAAGCGGAGATCGACGCCGAGCTGGCTCGCCGGTGCGGCGTCGAGGTGGCGGCATTGCGGCCGTGGCACTATCACGATCCGTTCTTCCAGGAATCGCCCGCCGTTTTCGCCGGCGCGCCGAAGGAAATCTTCAAGAAGATCGACATCGTCAAATTCTGCACCGATTTCTTCGGCGGGATCGGGCTGCCGGTGGACGACGTGATGGCCAAAAGCGACTTGTACGAACGGCCGGGGAAGAACCCTCATGCGTTCTGCATCGACATCGACCGCGCCGGCGATGTTCGGATATTGTGCAACTTGGTTCCCGGCGAGGAATGGCTTTCCACCACGCTGCACGAATTGGGCCACGCCGTCTATTCGAGCAAGAACATCCCCGATTCGCTGCCCTACGTGCTGCGAACCGATGCCCATGCGTTGAGCACCGAGGGCATCGCCATGATGTTCGAGCGATTCGTGGGCAACGCGGCGTTTCTCAAGGCGATGGGCGTCGAGATCGAAGACCCGGCGGCGTTCGACGCCGCGACCGAGAAAGTCCGCCGCAATCGGCTCCTGATCTTTTCGCGTTGGGCGCAGGTGATGTTCCGTTTCGAGAAAGCCCTGTATGAGAACCCAGACCAAGACCTCAATACCCTGTGGTGGAACTTGGTCGAGAAGTACCAGATGGTCCGCAGGCCGGAAGGACGCGACGAGCCCGACTTTGCCGCCAAGATCCATGTGGTGACAGTACCCGCCTATTACCACAACTACTTGATGGGCGAGTTGTTTGCCGCGCAGGTGCATCAGGCGCTCTGCCGCGAGGCGCTCGGCGGGGTCGACCCGCGCAAGGCCATCTATGTGGGCAATCCGAAGGCGGGCGAATTCCTCGTCAAGCGCGTGTTCGCGCCGGGGCGAACGCTCTCGTGGCAAGAGCTGAGCAAATTCGCCACTGGCTCAGCCCTGGGCCCCGAGGCCTTCGCCCGTGAAATCTCCGCTGGCAAGGAGTAGGGCCGATCGCAAAATGGAGGCGATTGGCGGCAAACAAACTGGCCGTGCCCGGCGGCCGGCAGTTGCTGCTCGCCTGGCGACGGGGCCAGCCGGTTGGCGCCGCTGGCGCTCTGCCGCGATCCTTGGTGCGACGGGCCGGCCGATTGTCGTTCGGGTTCGGAACGATCGAAAACCACGCATAAGGAACTGGAAATGGAACGGATGACGGCTCCCTTGGCCACCGACAAGATGCCGCCCGGCGTGCCGTACATTATCGGCAACGAGGCAGCCGAACGGTTTTCGTTCTACGGCATGAGGACGATCCTGATCATCTTCATGACGAAATGGCTGCTCGACCGCGAAGGCAATTTGGCGGTGATGAGCGAAGAAGAAGCCAAGGGCTGGTTCCATCTGTTCGTTGCCGGAGTCTATTTCCTGCCGATGGCCGGGGCGATCCTTGCCGACGCCTTCTTCGGCAAGTACCGCACGATTCTGTACCTGTCGATCGTATATTGCTTGGGCAGCTTCGCCCTGGCGACCGACCAAACCCGCGTCGGCTTGGCGGTCGGGTTGGTTCTGATCGCTGTCGGGTCGGGCGGCATCAAATCGTGCGTCTCGGCCAACGTGGGCGACCAGTTCGGCCCGAAGAACAAGCACCTGCTTGAAAAGGTTTTCGGCTGGTTCTATTTCTCTATTAATTTCGGGTCGTTTTTCTCGACCTTGCTCACCCCGGTGCTGCTCGACTACTTCGGCGATCCCCAGCGGTTCGGCGAAAACGCCAAGCACCTCGGGCCGATGGTGGCCTTCGGCGTGCCCGGCGTGCTGATGGTTACGGCAACGGTGGTCTTTCGCCTCGGGCGGAACAAGTTCGTTCACATCCCGCCCGGCGGAAGCCAACTTGTGCGCGACTTGGTGAGCCGAGAGGGTTTGAGCGTTCTGGCTAAACTGGCCGGGCTCTATCTGTTCATTTCCGTGTTCTGGGCGCTCTACGATCAGACGGGAGCCGCTTGGGTGCTGCAAGCCGAAAAGATGGACCGCCGACTGCTGCCGGGCATTCTCAACTACGAAGTGAAAGCGGCGCAAGTGCAAGCAATCAATCCGTTGCTGGTAATGATTATGATTCCGTTGTTCACATTGGTGCTCTACCCCGCGGTCAACCGGTTTGTTCGACTGACGCCGCTACGGAAGATCGGCATAGGCATGCTGCTTTGCGGAGTGGCATTCGCCATTTCGGCGCATGCCGAGTCGCTCATCGCCTCGCATGCCGCCGCCGACCTGCCGCCGCCAAGCGTGTGGTGGCAATGGCTGGCCTTCGTCATCATCACCATGGCCGAGGTCATGGTGTCGATCACCAGCTTGGAGTTCTCGTACACACAGGCGCCCAATCGCATGAAGTCGTTGGTGATGGGCGTTTATCTGCTATCGATCACACTGGGCAACTTCTTCGCCTCGCAGGTCAACTTTTACATTCGCAACGAGGATGGCACCACCAAGCTGCCAGGCGCGTCGTACTACTGGTTCTTCACTGGCGCGATGGTGTTGGCCACGCTCTTCTATTGCGCCTACGCCCGATTCTACCGCGAACGAACCTACATTCAAGGAGAAGAACAATCGGCGTAGCGCCGCTCGAAACGTTGGTTGCGACGCCCCAGCAACGGCGGACTCCGGAGAACTTTGTTTTTGCGCCGCTACGGTGCGGCATACCGCCCCGAAAGGAGCCGTTGTCGGCAGCGTCAGCCATGAGCGTCCCTTCGAGCGATCATTGATTCGCAGCCGATCTCTGCCGTTGTGTGACTGCGATGCTGTCCGCAGAAGCCCGCTTCCCGTCGGCTGGCCTCGTTGCGTTGCCCGACATTGAACTTCGTTGCCAAGCCGTTGCAAGCCTCAATTGCTACGCGATCGGAAAGCCGGCAGCGGCAACATCGGTGGGGCCAAGGGCTTGCGGCCGCGAGAAACAGGGCGATTCCGCCGACAGCCGACCAATTGCCACCCGCCGGTTTCGTCGCACTTCCCACCCGAATCGAGGGTCGGCGGAACCGCTAGTCAGCGGGCGGTTTGGTCGTTAGTATGGAATCATTCAGCCCGCGGCTGAGACGGCCCGGCCTGCAAGCGCGGAGCCGAACTCGATGCCGCGAAGGTGGCGACGGCTGTTCGCCTATTGATCCTCCGGAATTCGGTGCAAGTGCAACAGTGTCGCTGTTTACAGAATCCGGTCTCGTGTTGGTCGGCCGTGTTGCCTTGTTCTTCCCAGAATCAATAGGTCCCTAAAATCCAGGGCGCCGGTCGCCCAGGTTTCGGTTCGTGCAGGCAACCAGCCGCACTCTTGGTTGCAACGGTTCGCCCAGGATCAAAATGGCAGTCCCGCAAGTCGTCATCGTCGGTCGGCCGAACGTCGGCAAATCAAGCCTCTTCAATTGGCTGGCCGGACGCCGAATCGCCATTGTCGACGCCACCGCGGGCGTTACCCGCGATCGCGTAACGCATTTGGTCGAACTCCGCGGGCGATTTGTCGAGTTGGTCGATACCGGCGGGATGGGCTTCGACGATCCCGACAACCTTTCCGCACAAATCGAACAGCAGATTCAGGCCGCGATCGACTCGGCATCGATCATCCTGTTCGTGGTCGATACCCGCACGGGCCTAACGCTCGCTGATGAAGAGGTGGCCCGCCGCCTGCGCTACACCAACGTGCCGGTGATCTGCGTGGCCAACAAGGCCGACACCGAGGCGATGGCGGTCGAGGCCGAGGCGTTCTACAAATTCGGCCGGCCGCTGGTCCGCACCAGCGTGTTGCAGAACCGCGGCCAGGAGGAACTGCTCACGGCGATTTATCAGAAATTGCCGCCTGCCGAAGATGAAAACGCCCCCCCGCCCGAGGCCGAGATGAAGCTGGCGATCGTCGGCCGGCGAAACACCGGCAAGAGCACCTTCATCAACACGCTCGCCCAAGCCGAGCGAATGATCACCAGCGAAGTGCCGGGCACCACCCGCGACAGCGTGGACGTGCGATTCACCCTCGACGGCAAGGCTTTTCTGGCGATCGACACTCCCGGGTTGCGCCGCACCAAGTCGCTGGCCGGCGACATCGAGTTCTACGGGCTGCATCGGGCCCAACGCAGCGTGCGCCGCGCCGACGTGGTCCTGCTTTTCTTCGACGCCACGCAACGCATCAGCAAAGTTGACAAACAGCTCTGCGACTATATCGCGCAAGAGTACAAGCCGTGCATCTTCGTAGTCAACAAATGGGACTTGCAAGCCAAGGCGATGCCCACGGAAAAATGGGTGGCCTATTTGCGCGACACCTTCCGCTCGATGGCCTATGTGCCGATCGCGTTTATTACGGGCCAGACAGGCAAGAACGTCAAGGCGATGCTCAATCACGCACAAATGCTGTTCAAGCAGGCGCGCCATCGCGTGGCCACCGCCACTTTGAACAAGCTGGTGCAAGTGGCGGTGGAACGCAACAGCCCGCCGCTCTACCGCAATCGGCCGCCGAAAATCTATTTCGCCACCCAAGTGTCGGGGCAGCCGCCCACCATCGTGTTGTTCTGCAACAATCCGGAAGCGATTTCGCCGAGCTATCGTCGATACCTGCTGGGCGTCTTTCGCGACCATCTTCCCTTCGGCGAGGTGCCGATCAAGCTCTATCTTCGCAGACGGGCCGGCGACACCCAAGAGGATTGAACGCCCCTACGCGGCCGTCGCCCCAAAAGCCGATTTCGCTGAGAACGCCCCGACTTGCGACGCGAAGCCGAATCTGCCCAAGGGGGCGACAATCGCAAAACAACGGAACCGCCCGCCGCGGACCAACGGAAGGAACATGGGCCGTGCCGAAACGGCCACGGCCCCGGGCCTGCGGCGGGGATGCCCTATCGGCATCGGATGGATAGAATAGCTCAGAGAATCATTGCGTTGATCGCGGCAATCGAAAACAGGACTACTATGGCGACGGCAACCAAGCCCGAGGCTTTCGAACACTACCGTTCGTTGAGCGACGCCGAATTGATCGAGCGCATCGGCGCGGTTCGTTCGGCGATGGGGGAGCAACTGCTTATCCTCGGCCACCATTACCAGCAAGACGACGTGATCGCCCTGTCCGACCTCCAAGGCGACAGCTACCAACTGGCCAAATTGGCGGCCCAAGATCGCGACTGCAACGCAATCGTCTTTTGCGGCGTCCACTTCATGGCCGAAACGGCCGACATCTTGGCCAACCGGCCCGAACGGCTCGCCGAGCGCGGCGGACGGCGCGTAACCGTGGTGTTGCCCGACATGGCCGCCGGCTGCTCGCTGGCCGACATGGCCGACATCGACCAAGTGGAAGAGTGTTGGCAGCAGTTGGGCGAGACGATCGACACCTCGCGGCTGATGCCGATCACCTACGTCAACTCATCGGCCACGCTGAAGGCGTTCGTCGGCCGACATGGGGGATTGGTTTGCACCTCGGCCAACGCCCGCGCGGCGCTGGAATGGGCGTTCGCCCGGGCCGATCGAGTGCTGTTCTTTCCCGACCAGCACTTGGCCCGAAACACTGCGAAAGCAATGGGCGTTCCTTTGGACGAGATGCCGCTTTGGGATCCGCGCAAACCTGTGCTGGGCGGAAATTCGCACGACGCCATCGCCCGCAGCCGTGTAATTCTGTGGCGCGGGCATTGCAGCGTGCATCAGATGTTCCTGCCCGACCATGTGGCGCAGTTCCGAGCCAAATATCCCGACATCAAGATTCTCGTGCATCCCGAGTGCATGATGGAAGTGGTCGATCTGGCCGACGTCGTCGGCTCGACCGGCAAGATCATCGAGGCCGTGCGTCAGTCGCCGCCGGGCACGCGTTGGGCCATCGGCACCGAGCTGCATTTGGTGCAGCGGCTCAAGCAAAACCACCCGGAGCAGGAAATCCACTTCCTTTCGCCAATGGTGTGCATGTGCGCGACGATGTATCGGATCGATTTGGCGCACCTGTGCTGGTCGCTCGAACATCTGGCCACCGGCGCGCCGGTGAACGTGATTCGCGTAGACGAGGAAACCGCGCGTTGGTCGTTGGCCGCGTTGCAGCGCATGCTCGAGATATCGAAGTAGTCGGGGCGGAGCCCCGTCAGAAAGACCGCTAATCGCCCCACTTCGCCGCCGATGGGATTGCTGACGCCCACCTACCGATTGCGACACGTTTTCGAACTCACTCCGCAGTGGGTTCGGCGCGAAGGCATTGCCGCGCTGTTGCTCGATGTGGACTGCACCCTGAAGCGCTATCGCCAATCGCGACTCGCGCCCGAGGTCGTCCAATGGTGCGATCGCATCCGCGGCTCGGGCGTGAAAATGTGCTTGGTTTCCAATGGCGGCGGGCGCCGTCTGAGGCCGCTGGCCGATGAAATCGCCCTGCCGCTGGTCGCGTTGGCGATGAAGCCCTTGCCCTTCGGCTGCCGCCGCGCGCTTCGGTTGCTGGGGGTGGCGCGCGCTCGGGCGATGATGGTCGGCGACCAGCTTTTCGCCGACGTGTTGGCGGGCAACTGGGCCGGGGTGCGAACCGCCCTGGTGGAGCCGATCGCGCCGGAGGAAGAACCCTGGTTCACACGGCTCAAACGGCCCTTGGAACGACGCTTGCTGCGGAAGCTGCCTTTCGCTGCCCAAGGAGCCCCTGAGGACATCCAAGACGGGAGCTGCCGTACACGCGCCGCCGAGTCCGTGGAATCGTTCGACAGCCGTTGATTGAGGAAAGCGAATCGGTTTGCTGCTGCAACAGCGACGAGAAGCTTCGGCAGCAGTGGCTGTGGCATTTGTCGGGCAATCAGCTCGTAGAGCGGCTTCTCGGCACCGATCTTGATTGATTTACTGGCCGTAATTGGTTGTGCGACGCAGAGTTGTTCCCGACCGACAAGGTCGCAGGTCGGCAATGCCGTCTCGCAACGAGCAATCATCCTCTGGCGGAGGGTTTTTCCTGTTCCGCGTCGCGCAAGGGGCGGAGCTTCGAATCGGCCGGGCCTTCGCGGACGAAGTTCCTCAGCACGATTTCCGGCAGCGAAAACCGCAGCTCCAGCCGCTTGTTCAACAAGGCCGACTGACGGGCCACTTCCACCGCGGTCCATCTCTGCTCGGCCAACGGGGCCAACAAAATCCGATTGCCCGCGGCAGGCACGTCCACTCGATACAGTTCCGGGAACACCTCTTGATAGGTTCGCACCATGCGATCGTAAAGGCGGTTGGAATCGCGGCTCCACACGTTGCCCACCACCAAACCATCGGGCGTGGTCGCCTTTCGGGCCGCTTGCAGGAACTCAACCGTGGCCAGATGAAATGGAATGCTGTCCGCTCCGTACGCGTCGAGGAAGATCAGATCGTACGGTTCGCGGACCTTCTCGACGAACTCGCGGCCGTCGCCCACGTGCGCACGGAGCAACTCGTCTTCCTTGAAGCCGAAATACTCCTTCGCCACGCGAACCACTTCCGGGTCAATTTCCACACAATCGATTCGGCACCGCGGCCAGTGGCGGTGGATGTACATCGGCAGTGTGCCGCCGCCCAAGCCCACAACCAATACCCTCTGCGGCCGATCGACCAACACCAACGCGGTGAGAATGGCCTTCAAATAACCCAACTCCAAGTGATCGGGATCGTCGAGTTTGATTACGCTTTGCCGCGCGCCGTAAAGCTCGAAGCGCAACTCGCGCAGCCCGCCCGGTTCGTCAACAACGAATATCTCGTTGAACTCCGACGTCCGCCGACAGACGACTTTCGAGCCGTCGGCCGAAAAGCACAACGAGGCAATTCCCCCAAGAACGGCTAAAAACGCCAAGGCGGCTGAAAGCTTCAACGATCGCGCGATCCGCATGAAACGGTCCTTTTCTCTCTTGTCGTTCAACGGCCGCCTCGCGACGGCAACGCAAGCCGGGCCGGTCGAGCGAAAGCGTCGGGCCGCGGCGCGGCCGGAAGCCGCAAAGCCGATCTCACCGCAGAAGCCGCCGTCAAATTCTTCACTCCCGCATCGCCAGAAGCCGCTGCGCCCATCATTCCAGCATCGGTCGAACCGCAGGGAAATGCAAGCTCTCGGGCCGCGCCATTTCGCCTTGCACCCGTCAGAGCGTCCACCCGTAGCGGTATTTGTAGCGGATCAGCGCGTTGGCGGCCTCGTCTCCGGCAAACTGTCCCTTCGCCGGCTCATAAACCAACGCGCGATCGAACTGTGTCGCCACATTGCCGAGCATGAGAAGTTCGCTGAGCGGTCCGCCTATGTCAAAGCTGGCGATGATGTGCGAACTTTGTCCGCGGCAGGCATCGATCCAATCCTTGTAGATGCCATGAGTCGCGGGAATTCGCTGCGGCCGGTTGGTTTCGATCTTCTCGAACTTTTCTTTCGGCAGACAGGTGATCACTGTGCTGTGGTCGTTGCCCACCAACGCGCCGTCGGCGCCGATGAGCATCGAGCCGGCCGAGGCCATGAGTGCGTCGGCCGCCTTGGCGTCGCTAAGCCCAAACTGTCGCAACCGCCCGCGGATTGCTTCCCGCGAGCCGGGGCCGAAGTCGGGGCCATGGTGCCAAACGATCGTAAGCGGCGGCATCGTTCTCCGCGCCGGCAGTTCCCATCGCACCCGCTCCCACCGAGGAAACGAGACTGGGTTCCGCCGGGCGCATTCGGCCTGTACGCGAATCTTGGCGTCGGTCGCGTCCCATAATTCCCGCAAACCGAGCAATACAAAGGGGAAGATCGAAGCGTGCATGCCAAAAACGCCCAACCCCCCGCTGCATGTTTCGCGCCAATGCGAGTACGACATCCAGTCGGGGTGATACTCGCGCCAGGCGAGCGGCCCGAGCCACAAATCCCAGTCGAGCCCTTCGGGCACCGGTTGGCTGCCGCTGGGAATCGCATCGCGATCGGGGCCGCCCCGGTCGAGCCAAACATGAACCTCGCTAATCGGCCCGATCACGCCGTCTTCCACCAGTTCCATCGCCCGGCGGAATTGGCCGACGCCCGTGCCGGGACTGCGATAGGTCGTGGGCAGTTTCGTCTGGGCGGCCAAGGCGCGCAAAGCGCGGGCATCGCCGATGTTGAATCCCAAGGGCCGCTCGCTGCACACGGGTTTGCCGGCGCGGAGGGCCGCGCCGCAGGCAACGCCGTGGAAGTGGTCGTAGTCGGAAACGACCAACGCATCGATCTGGTCGGCCGATTCGCGGAAGAGCCGACGAACGTCGCTAGCGATGATTACGCCTTTCCGCTGGGCCATTTCGGCGTAGCGCTGGGCCGCGCGGCGGTCTTGGGGGTTTTGCGAACCCGACAGCTTGCCGGCCTGCTCCTCCCACATCTTCAGAACGGACGAAATCTTCCGCTGATCGGCGTTGCAAATCGCGGAAATTTCAGCGTTGTAGGTGTGCGATGCCACCAGGAAATGCGCGGCGTTGTACATGTTGCCGAATACGGCCAGCCGCAAGCGCTCGTTGGCCGCATAGCCGAAGGCCGTGCGGGCCGACGGCAGAATCGTCAACCCGCCCAGCGCCAGCCCGACCTGCGAAAGAAACCGCCGCCGCGTGTCGTGCCGTTTCATATCGTCCAGCCCTTGCGATACTCGTACTGAAGAAAACCGGCCGCGCGAGGATGATTGGTGATTTGCCCGCCCACAGGATCGAACTCGATCGTTTCGCCGGGAAACCGCGTCGCGATGCTGCCGACATTGAGAAACTCGGCAAACGGCGCCGCGTAGGCGAAGGTCGAAATCGTCGAGCCCTGGCCACGGCAAGCATCGACCCATTCTTTGTAGTGCCCCAGCGACAGAGGAAGCCGCAGCGGCTTCTTTTGCTCGATGCCGGCGAATTTCTCTTTAGGAAACAACCGAATCTCGGTGTTGTGGCTGTTCGTAGCGAGCAAGCCCTTGCTGCCGACGATGATGCAGCCGGCATATTTCAACAACGCCTCGACATCGGCATCGGTCGCGCCTCGGTCGCGCAACAACCCCTCAAGCATTTGCCGTGAGCCCGGCGCGTAGTCGGGGGGCCAACCATGGTGCCAAGTAAATGCCACCGGCGGCCGCGCGCCGCGGGCGGGGACATCCCAGCGAATCCGCTCCCAGCGCGGATAAGAAAGCTGATTAGCCTCGGAACACTCGGCCTGCACCCGGATACGGACCCCGCCGCCTTCCGAACCTTCCCACAAGTCTTTCACGCGAAGCCCCATGAACGCCATGTTGGACGAATGAGGCCCGAAATTGCCCAACTCGCCAATGCTCGACTCGCGCCAGGCAATGCGGTTGATCCACCCCGAGTGATACGGCCGCCACTTCAACTGCGCGAGCCAGCAATCCCAGTTCAATTCCTTGGGACATTCCTCTGAGCCTTGCGGAGGGTCTTGGAAGTTGCGGCCGCCGCGGCTGAAGAAGATATGCACCTCGCGCACGTCGCCGAGCAGGCCATCTTCAACCACCTCGACACCGCGGCGAAAACCGGGCTGAGCGGCGCCGCCGTTGTTCATTTGCGTGGCCAAGTGCGGACGTTCCTTAACCAGCTTCATCAGCGCCCGAGCGTCGCAGGCGGCGATGGTCAGCGGCTTTTCGGCCAACACCGGCTTGCCCGCGCGCAACGCGGCCGCGGCGATGATCGCATGCGTGTGGTCGGGCGTTGCCACGACGACGGCATCGAATTGCTTTCCCGCCTCGTCGAACATGCGGCGAAAATCGGCGTACAGTGGCGGCTTCCTCTGAGCAAGCGGACCGAACACCTCCGACGCGGCCCGTCGCTGATCGACGTTGTCCGAATTCGCCCATTCCGTCGCCCGCTGCCGCCAAAGGTCGTAAACCTTCTGCACTTTTCGCAAATCCACATCGCACGAAACGGCATAGCCCACATTGCCCAACGTGTGCAGCAACTCGCAAAAGCCGTGCCATGCCCCAAACCCGGCCATTCCCACAACAGCCAACCGCAACTGCTCATTGGCCGCATAACCCAGAGCGTGCGACGAGGGCAACACGAGCGGGGCGGCTGAAGTCAGGGCGGCCCCTTTCAACCAGTCTCGACGCAGCATGGCCTTCTCCGTAATCAAGAAGTGACTTCGGCCCAACAGGACGTCGCAAACGAAACAAGGGCGCGCGGCGAGTGGGTCGCCGTACACAAGGCGGGCATTCCGAAATCGATCAGCGAATCGGCCACGCGTCGAAAACTTCCGCGAAGCAGACATGCTCCGCAAACGGAAGCGATTGCCGACAGCGCGGCAGATCCGACGGGCGATCGAGGCGGGCGAACGTTACGGCGTCGGCAACGGCTCAATCGCTTCCGGCAACGCCGAACGTCTTTCAAACAGAATAGTCCGCCTTGGCAACAACCGCAAGCGCGGGCAACGGCCGGCACAGCCGCCGACAGGGCAATCGCTTGGCTCGCCATGCTTTGAACGAACTGCCCGCAGCGACTCCCATCGCGCGTATGCACCGGCGACAAGCACGCGCCGGTCTGCGTTGAAGACGTGTGCGAACCGTCTCGCCTGCCGGCTGGAGCGACGGCGCTCGGGGGTTTACGCGCCCCGCAACGCGGAGTAAGCTGTAACCTCGGAAAAGCGCCAGAGTTGGCTCGGGTTGTTTCTCGGCAGTCCGTCCGTTGGTTGTGTTGCATTGCCAGTGCGAGGAGCAAACAGACTGCTTTTTTAGCCTTCAATCCACGCCTGCCCGGCTTTGCCGAGGCGTCGGCAAGTCGTGTTCGCGTTGGCTCGGTCCGGGGGCTCCGTTTGCCGATGAGATTTCGGCCGCGATCGCTGGCGTTGGTCGGAAGCGGTGCGGAATCGGGCGGTGCTGCGCCGCCGGACATTGGTCGGTTTGGATGCAGGTTCCTCCGGGGCGCCGCACAGCAGCCCGTTGGCTCGGTGGATTGATTTCTCGGTTGGTCGGTCGCAAGGAGTAAACGAGAATGGAAAATGCCCGTTTAGCGCGTTACGAGCAGGCCCTTCAATTTGCCGAACGGCAGGTGGCCGCCGAAACCGAGCGAGACCCCGACTACTTCCCCATTTACACCACCGGCGGCAAATGGCGACACGAAGGCGAGTTGTGGACCGACTGGACCGGCGGATTCTTCGCAGGCATGATGTGGCAGTTCCATCGCCGCACGAAAGACCCGGTTTGGCGGCAACGCGCGGAGCATTACTCGAAGCTGCTCGAACACCGCAAGCTCGACCGCAACGTGCACGACCTGGGCTTCATCTTTCTGAACACCTACTTGCCTTGGTTCCAACTGACGCACGATCCGGCCTTGAACGAAGTGCTCATTACGGCGGGCCGAACGTTGGCGGGCCGATTCGTCGAATCTGGACAATATCTGCGATCGTTCGTCAGCGTGGATTCGCTGTTCATCGACATCATGATGAACGTGCCCATCATCTTCTACGCAGCCAAGCAAACAGGCGACCAGCAGCTTTGGCAAATAGCGGTTGCCCATTGCCGAACCACGCGCGATCGGCTGGTTCGGCCCGACGGCTCGACCGCCCACGAAGGGCTGTTCCATGTCGAGACGGGCGAGTTCCTCCGCGAAAGCACGCATCAGGGCCGAAGCGCCGACAGCGCTTGGGCCCGCGGACTGGCGTGGTCGCTCTACGGATTCAGCAAGGTATATGCCCTTTCCGAGATGGAGGAGTTCCTTTCCGTTTCGGAACGCAACGCGGCCTACTGGATCAGCCACTTGCCCGAAGACAGAGTGCCCTACTGGGATTTCCACGCCGATCTGAGCGAGCCGCTCCCCTGGGGGCCGCAGAAGGAAAGCTCGGCGGCGGCGATTGCGGCCAGCGGGCTGCTGGATTTGGCCCAACAAACCAAAGTGCCCGAAAAGGCCGCTCTGTATCGCCGCACGGCCTTGGAAATGCTCGACGCATTGTGCGATCCCGAGTATCTCGCCATCGACACGCCCGGCTGGGAAGGCATACTCAAACACGGGGTGTATCACACGAAGAAGGGGCTGGGCGTCGATGAATCGGTGATGTGGGGCGAATACTTCTTCGTCGAAGCGCTCACCAAGGTCGTCGTTGACGGGAAGTGAGGGCCGGTCCGCGGCCTCGCAAAGGCATTCGCGTTCATCAACCCGCCTTCCGGATGATCGGTTCCTCGACCAAAGAGGATGTGCCATGCGGTCGGCCTCGCGGCCGGCGCTTGTGTGATGATCGGAAACACGCCGGAAACGCGGGCGGCGATTTCGAGGGGCGCAACCGCTTTGAACCGACGCGAACCCGAAAGGGATCCGCACATGCCGTTGGACAGCGACTCTTCCGATCGGCTCGCTTCGCTTCGGTTTCCTCTGATCGTTGGGGTTGTGTTTATTCATGCCTATTCGACAGAGATGCGGCTCTCCCACAGCACGGTCGGCATCGAACAAACGCCCTTTGTTCTCGATCTCATTCGAAATCTCCTCTCGCAGGGCATTGCCCGAATTGCCGTACCGACTTTCTTTCTGATGTCGGGCTACTTCTTCTTTCTGGATTTCTCGTGGTCGGTCGCGGCATACAAAGCGAAGCTTTCTTCTCGAGGCCGAACACTACTAATCCCGTACTTGTTCTGGAATACTTGCGGATTCCTGGCGATTTTGGCGGCTCAAACCCTGCCGGCAACCCGACCGTTTTTCGCGGGTTCGACGCCGGATCTCCCATCGCTGAGCGTTTGGGATCGCGTTGACGCAACCATCGGCATTACGCGATTGCCGATTCTGTATCAATTCTGGTTCATTCGGGATCTTATGGTCCTGGTCGTCTTGAGTCCGCTTTTCTACGTTTTCCTCCGCGTGCTTCCCAGCATCACTCTCGGGGCGATCGGTATTGCTTGGTTCTTGGGGGCATGGTTTCTCACAATCCCGACGATCGAGGCGTTAGCGTTCTTCCTGATCGGCGCCGGCTGCGCCATGGCCGGAGAGAGCCTTTTCGCATTCGACCGATTCGGGATTCCTATCACGATCGCGTACCTCGTGGTCCTCTTGTCCGACGCCCTAACGAAGGGCTCTCCATTGAATCCTTATCTTCACAAGTCGGGGATTCTGCTGGGGATCCCTTGCACGCTTTTTCTGACTCACCTTGTTGTTGACCGGCCGCGGTTGAAAGGCATTCTGCTCTGGCTCGGCCGAAGCAGTTTCTTCGTTTTCGCCACTCATGAACCGCTGATGACCGGGATCAGAAAGATCGTATTCAAGCTGTTGTCGCCATCGAGCCCGTGGTTGGTCCTCGTCCTTTACCTGGTCATCCCTTCCCTGTTGATCGCTCTTTTGGTTCTCGTCTATGCCGTCTTCAAGAGACTCTTCCCTCGGTTTGCATCGTGGGTTACAGGTGGAAGATAGCCTCTTTCCAGAAAGGGATATGCCATGCTTTCCGCATCGAGATGGGCGTTTGTGAAGCGTTCGCGCGAAATCGGCGGCAGGGTCGGGGTATGGGGCGGCGCTGCGGTTGCGTCAGCGACGGCCGCAACGATTCCCGCCGTTCATGCCGGCGAACGGCACACGATTCACGTGGGGCTCGTCGGCTGCGGCGGTCGAGGCACCGGCGCGGCGGCCAACGCCCTGTCGGTTCCCCATGGGCCAATCAAGCTCGTGGCCGCGGGCGACATCTTCCCCAATCGCCTCGAAGCCAGCGTGCGGAATCTGACGCGGCAATTTCCGGATCGGGTCGATGTGCCGGCGGAGCGGCAGTTCGTGGGCTTCGACGCCTATCGACAGGTGATGGACGCGCTGCGGCCTGGCGATGTGGTGATTTTGACCACTCCGCCGGCCTTTCGCTGGCCCCATTTCCGCTACGCCATCGAGAAGCGGCTGCATGTGTTCATGGAGAAGCCCGTCTCCGTCGATGGCGCGAGCACGCGGCGGATGATCGAATTGGCGCGGCAATCGATCGCGGCCGGGCTGAAGGTCGGAGTAGGCCTGATGTCGCGTCATTGCGAAGCAAGGCGGCAGTTGGTCGAACGGATTCGCGACGGAGCGCTGGGCGAGCTGCTGGTGATGCGCACCTATCGAATGCACGGTCCGCTCGGAGCATTTCCCTCGAAGCGCAGGCCGGCGAACATCAGCGAGCTGCGCTATCAGGTGCAACGCTTTCACAGTTTTCTTTGGTCGGGCGGCGGAGTGTACAGCGACTTCTACGTTCACAACATCGACGAATGCTGTTGGATGAAAGGCGCCTGGCCGATCCGGGCGCAGGGGCTCGGCGCCCGCCACTTCCGCGAAGATGCCGTCGATCAGAACTTCGACACCTATGCGGTCGAGCACACCTTCGACGACGGAACCAAACTATTGCTTTATGGGCGGACGATCGCCGGCTGCTTCGAACAGTTCTCCAGCTTCCTGCACGGCAGCCGCGGTTTGGCGACGATCACCGCTTGCGGCGCCGTTCCCGGCCGCTGCCGAATCCTCGCCGGTCACGACGAATCGGGCAAACCGGTTTGGGAGGCGGTCTCCGACCCGCCCAACCCCTACCAAACCGAATGGGATCGCTTGATCGACGCCATCCGCAACGATCGGCCGTTCAACGAGGTCGAGTCGGGCGCCATCGCCAGCGCGGTAACGGCCATGGGCCGTATGGCCGCGCATACTGGCAGGATCATCGAGTTCGATCACTATCTGAACCACTCGCTCGAACTGGCGCCCGACGTGGACAAGCTTACGGAAGATAGTCCCGCCCCGTTGACGCCCGACGCCGAGGGCCGCTACCCCGTTCCGCAGCCGGGCATCGTAACCGATCGAGAATATTGACGAGCCGGCGAAGAACCGCACGAGGCGAAAGGCGAGTTGGGCTGCGCAATCCGTCAAGCGCTCAGCGACGGCGAAGCTGCTCTTTCCATTGATGCAGGCGTTGCAAAGCCGCCAGTGGAGTCAGCGAATCGACGTCGAGAGAGCGAAGCTCATCGACCATCGGATGCTCGGCGCCAAATAGAGTCAATTGGATCCTTGTCGGCCGTTCGGTCTCGGCCGACCGTGCGATCTTCGCCCGGCCGGCCGAATCGAGATGCTCTTGTTCGAGCCTGACGAGGATGTCTTTGCTTCGCTCGATCACCGACTTGGGCACCCCGGCCAAACGGGCAACGTGGATGCCGTAGCTCTTGTCGGCTGCGCCCCGCACGATCTTGTGCAGAAACACCACGTTGTCTTGCCATTCGCGCACAGCCACATTGTAGTTCCGCACCCCGGACAACGACTTTTCTAGGTCGGTCAATTCGTGGTAGTGCGTGGCGAACAACGTGCGGCAGCCGATGCGATCATGCAAATGTTCAACCACCGCCCAGGCCAGCGAGATGCCGTCGTAGGTGCTTGTGCCGCGGCCGATCTCGTCAAGAACCACCAAGCTCCGTTCGGTAGCCAGGTTGAGAATTCTCGCTGTCTCGGTCATCTCCACCATGAAGGTGCTTTGCCCCCGGGCAATTTCGTCGCCGGCGCCGACGCGGGCGAAAAGGCGATCGACTGTGCCGAAGACGGCCTTTCGGGCGGGCACGAAACTGCCGATCTGGGCCATCACGGCCATCAGCGCCGCCTGCCGAATGTACGTGCTCTTTCCGGCCATGTTCGGCCCGGTAATCAACAGAACTTTGCCATCCTCGCCGCCGCATCGGCAATCGTTGGGAACAAACTCGCCGGCGGCCAGCAAGGCGTCGAGCACCGGATGGCGCCCTTCGTCAACGCGTAGAATCGGCTCGTCCACCATCTCCGGGCGGCAGTAGCCGCGCTGGCGAGCCAGTTCCGCCAGCCCCGCCAGAACATCCAGTTCGGCCAATGCCGCTGCCGTCGATTGCAGGGGCCGACGGTGCTCGGCCGCGGCGTCGCGAAGCGACAAGAACAGTTCGTACTCCATCTCCTTGGCTCGCTCATCGGCCGAGAGCACCTTCTCCTCGTACTCCTTCAGCTCCGGCGTGATGTAGCGCTCGGCGTTCTTGATCGTCTGCTTGCGGATGTATTCAGCCGGGATCTTCTGTTGATGGACGTTGGTGATTTCGATGTAGTAGCCGAACACCTTGTTGTATCCGACCTTCAAGTTGGGAATGCCCGTCCGCCGGCTTTCTTCCGCTTGGTAGCGGGCAATCCATTGCTTGCCGCCGCGGGCCAGCTCGCGCAGTTCTTCCAGCGGCGGATGAAAGCCCTCGCGAATAAATCCCCCGTCGCGGCAGCTCAACGGGCAATCGTCGGCCAACGCGGCATCAAGCCGGGCGCGAAGCGCGGCGCACAGATCGATCGCCGATTCCAACCGCGCCAACAGCGGCGATTTCCTCGCGGCCAGCTTGGCCTTTACGCCGGGCAGCGCGCGGAGCGACCGACCAACCGCCGCCAGGTCGCGCGGCGTCGCTCGCCCGGTGACGATCCGCGTCAACAGCCGCTCCAAATCGTACACGCCCCGCAGCGCCTCGCGCAAATCGGAACAAAGCTTCGGATCGGCGACCAGTTCGCCCACCGCCTCGTGACGTGCGCTGATCGTCTCCCGATCGGCCGAGGGCGCGGCCAGCCATTCGCCGAGCAATCGGGCGCCCATCGCGGTGGTTGTGCGATCGACCACCGCCAACAGCGAACCCTCGCGTTTGCCATCGCGCATCGTCCGCGTGATTTCCAGACTGCGGCGGGCCGCTTGGTCAATCTCCAGGGTCTTGCCCCGGCGATAGGGGGCCAATCGCTCGATGTGTTCCAACGTCGTACGCTGGGTTTCACGCAAGTAGTCGAGAATGGCGCCGGCCGCGCGCAGGGCCTGAGCGTCGCGGAGGTCGTCGTCGGAAAATCCGAATCCCTCCAAACCAGCCGTGCCGAACTGCTTGCGGAGAGTCATCCGCGCGGCATCGCGTGAAAAAGCCCATGGCGGTCGCTTGGTCACCATCATCGGCCGCACGACCAGCGCCGGCGGGGGGGAACCATCCTCGGGCGCCAGGCACTCGGCCGGACAGATCCGCGCCAAATGCTCGGCCAGCTCGTCGGCGGCCACGGCGGTCGCCCAGAAACGCCCGGTCGAAAGCTCGATCCAGGCCAGCCCCCACCAGGCCTCGCTCGTCGGCGGCGCAACAGCGGCAAGGTAATTGCTTTCGCGCGGGTCGAGCAGGGCGTCGTCCGTCACGGTGCCGGGCGTGACAACCCGCGTCACCTCGCGACGCACCAACCCCTTGGCCTTCTTGGGGTCTTCAACCTGTTCGCAGACGGCCGCGCGGAAACCGGCGGCGATCAGTTTGCCTAAGTAGCTTTCCAACTGGTGATGCGGAAAGCCGGCCATGGGGATGGCGTTTTCGCCCTTCTCGCGGCTGGTGAGCGTTAACCCCAGGACGGCCGACGCCGTCTTTGCGTCGTCGTGGAACAACTCGTAGAAATCGCCCATGCGGAACAGCAGCAGGGCGTCGGGACAGGCGCGCTTCGCCTCTTCGTACTGACGCATCATGGGGGTGTCGGCCATGCCGCCATGCTAACAGATCGTCGCGGCGGCGCGCAGGGAGCGGGCGAACCGCGAAGTGGGACGGCGATGGACCAACCGTTTCTCGCCCGAGGCGTTCAGTCGCCGTTGGCCGCGGCAACCGCCAGTTGTTTTCCGACGGCCTTTCCCACCGCAAGCAGAGCCGTCTGGATTTTCAAGCAGGCGCGACGGACAACCTCCGGGCGGCGCACTCCGGCAAGCCGCAACAGTTCTTCTCCGCCGCGACGAAATGAGAGATCGCCCGAGCGAAACCACTGCTGGCCGGGCAGCACTTCGACGGCGATCTCGTCGAAGTCCTCCATGCTGATCCAATGGTCTTCCAAGGCGGCGAGCCCGCGGCGAACAATCACCCGCCGTGTTGTCAGCGCGTACCGGCGGCAGACGACGGGCGCAAACAGCCAGCAGAAAAGCGCCAAACTCAACGGGATGGTCGCCAGCGCGAACACGGCGCCGACGGTCAACGGCCCCCATCCCCAGCCGATCGCCGCATAGCGGCCAATCCAACGCCCGAGGCGCAGGGCGCCGAGCGTCGGCCAGACGGTCATCACAGGCGCCTCGCCCAATTCGGGCGGCGTTTCTCCAGCGATTGGCTGCATCGCTCTCTCCAATGATTGCCGGCTCAAACAAGCAAGAAGGCCCACCGGTTCGGGCGTCATCGAGGCGTGCGCACGGGGCCGACGAAAGCGCGCCCATCAGGCGCGGCAGTCGCCTACGGCGCAGGCCGCCGTGCCGCAGCTCGATCCCGATATCTTAGGCGACCTTGCGAGATTTCGGAAGCGGACAATGGCCCCCGTGCCGCCGGCCCGCCGGCGCCTTCGGCCCTGCTCAGGGCGCGCAGGGCCTGCAAGTGCGAGAATAGCCCCGCGGCCCCCTCGACTGTCATGCCAGCCAAAACGCTCCGCGAAGGTCGCCGATTCTCGATGCAAACAAACACCAGTCCTTTCGCCGTTTTTCGCGTTCCTTGACATCCCCAAGGGCGTCGATCATACTGCCGATTCTTTGTTCGCGGCCGGCGGGCCGTTCAACAGAAGGGCGGCGGCTTTTCCGGGCGAAAACCGCGTTGGTTCTCGGGGGAAGGAACCGCATGGCCGCCAGAACCAGTTGTGCCGCTGAGAGATGTGCCGCCGAGATGATCGCCCCGCGTTTGCCCGCGGCATCGGGTTGCAGCGGCCCGACTGTTTCTTCGTTTGATTGAATGAACCAAGCTGCCATTGCAGCGAATTGTGATTCCGCGTGTTCGAGACAAGGAGCTAATCGGCGTGGACATTCTGCTTTCTGACGGTCGCCGCATTCCCATCGAGATGCACAAAGTGCGCGTTGTGCAGAAAACCCGTCTTGCGCCGGTCGATGAGCGACTCCGCGCCATCGAGGAGGGCGGGTACAACACCTTCCTGCTCCGCACGCGCGACATCTTCATCGACATGCTGACCGACAGCGGCACCAATGCGATGAGCGACAATCAGTTGGCTTCCATGATGGTGTCCGACGACGCCTACGCCGGCGGCGAAAGCTACTACAAGCTGTTGTCGGCCGTCAAAGACGTGTTGGGGTTCGACTTCTGCGTGCCCGCGCATCAAGGCCGCGCCGCCGAGCACTTGCTGGCGAAGATATTCGTCAAACCCGGCTCGGTCGTGCCGATGAACTACCATTTCACGACGACCAAGGCCCACTTCGAAATGGCCGGCGGAAAAGTTCTCGAGATCTACACCGACGAAGCCCTGAACACGGCGAGCAGTTGCCCGTTCAAAGGCAATCTCGACTTGCACAAGTTCGCCGAAGTGATCGAGAAGTACGGAGCCGACAATGTGGCCTTCGTGCGGATGGAGGCGACGACGAATCTTATCGGCGGGCAGCCGTTTTCGCTGGCGAACCTGAAGGAAGTCCGCAAGATGGCCTCCGAGCACGGCATCCCCGTGATCATCGATTGCAGCCTGATTTCGGAAAACGCCTATTTCATCAAGCGCCGCGAGGCGGCGTGCAAGGATTGGTCGATCGAGAAGATCGTCGCCGAGATGATGAAACAGGCCGACCTGATCTACCTTTCCGGCCGGAAAAGCACCTGCGTGCGCGGCGGCTTGATCGCCACGAACAATCCGAAATACTGGGAGAAGCTCAAGGCCTGGTTGCCGGTGTACGAGGGTTTCATCACGTACGGCGGCATGTCGTCGAAAGAGATCGAGGCGATGGCCGTGGGCTTGCGTGAAATGACCGATTACGACGTTGCCAGCAGCTCGCCCGACCTGATCGAGTTTTTCGTCAACTCGATGACCGATCGCGGCATCCCGGCAGTCACGCCGCCGGGCGGCTTGGCGGGCCATGTCGATGCCATGAAGTTCCTGCCCCATGTGCCGCAATCTCAATACCCCGCCGGGGCGTTGGCCGCGGCGTTGTACATTGTTTCCGGCGCCCGCGGCATGGAGCGCGGAACCATCTCGATGGACCGCGATGAGAAAGGCCGCGATGTCTATGCCGACATGGAACTCTGCCGCTTGGCGGTCCCGCGTCGCGTGTATTCGACGGCGCACATGGAATACGTGGCCGACCGGCTTAAGTGGCTGCTCGAACACCGCGATTTGGTGGGCGGACTGGAGTTCTACGAAGAGCCGCCCGTGCTGCGGTTCTTTACCGGACGGTTGCGTCCGTTGAACGATTGGGGCCGGAAGCTCGCGGCGGCCTTCAAGAAGGACTTCGGCGACGCCTGCTGAATCGGTCCTCAGCCGGTTCCTTCGCCTCGAATCGCTTTCCATCTGAGCGGCAAGCTGGTATCTTGTCCGCCATCGGCTTGTCGTCTGCAAGATTGCGTGCAGCGTCGTTTGCAGCTTGGTCGAACAGACCGGCGCAGCGCCCGCAGACGTTGTGAAAGAGTTGTCGGCTCCGTCGGGCGCCCCAGTCCGCCGGATCGACTCGACATCCCTTCACAGCGCAGAACACCGCGGAGCCCGTCCCGCTCGCGATCGCCTGTTGTCGACTGCCGAACATCGCGGTTCGCATGCGGCATGCCGGGTGCAATCGGGCCGACCATCCGGATGCCGGGTTGCCGCTGAGCGCCCTAGCCCGCACGCGGGTTTATTGAAGCAAGAATAGCGATTCCGCCAGCATGGAGTGATCGGTCATGCGCACACGACCATTCGGACCGGCCGAAGTTGAGGTTTCTGAGGTGGGGCTGGGCACCTGGCAGCTCGGCGGAACGGAATGGGGCGATGTGTCTGACGATCAGGCGCTCAACACGCTTGCGGCGGCGGCCGATGCCGGCGTCACCTTTTTCGACACGGCCGACATCTACGGCATGGGACGCAGCGAAACGTTGATCGGCCGGTTTCTCAAGAGCCGGCCGGATCGCGAGCGTTTCTTCGTGGCCACCAAGCTGGGCCGCCATCCGCGTCCCGGCTGGCCGGCCAATTTCACCCGCGAAGCGGTCCGGCAGCACACCGAAGACTCGCTCCGCCGTTTGCAAGTCGAGGCGCTCGATCTGACTCAAACCCACTGCATCCCGCGCGAACAGATGGTTTCGGGCGAAGTGTTCGAGTATTTGCGAGAGTTGAAGCGCGAGGGGAAAATCAAGGGTTTCGGCGCAAGTGTCGAGACAATGGACGAGGCCCTCCTGTGCTTGGAACAGGAGGAAATTAGCTCGCTCCAGATCATTTTCAACATCTTTCGGCAAAAGCCGATCGACGTGCTTTTCGAGCAGGCGCGGGCGCGGCGCGTGGCTCTCATCGTTCGGCTGCCGTTGGCCAGCGGGCTGCTCAGCGGGCAACTGACGCGCGACGCCGTCTTCTCCGAGAAGGATCATCGGCACTTCAACCGCGACGGCCAGTATTTCAACGTGGGCGAGACGTTCGCCGGGCTGCCCTTCGATCGCGGGGTGGAGCTTGCCGACGCGCTAAAGGCGCTGACGCCCAGCGGCATGACGATGGCGCAATTCGCGCTGCGATGGTGCCTCGACTACGATGCGGTCACCACGGTCATCCCGGGCGCCAAGCGGCCCGAACAGGCCAGGCACAACGCCGCCGCCTCCGAACTGCCCCGACTGCCCGCGGGGCTTCACTCGCAACTGCGGCGGTTCTATGATGATGAAGTGGCGCCGTTGATCCGCGGACCGTACTAAGCAGGACCGTGGACCGGCCTAATTCGACCCAAGACGGAACCGCGTCTGCCGATTCGGGTCCTAGGCCGCAGGGAATTCTCGGAGGGAGATCGCTCGAATGACGAGGCGCAACGCGGCCGTCGGCCCGACATCCTCTGAGCACGTCAGCAGCCGACGCGGGCCGGTGCGGCGGGCGCTGTGCGTTGCGGTGGTGTTCTTGGCCGTCTTCCTGGGCGGCGCCGGGGCTCCCCCCGAAAGCAACGAAGGAGTGGTGGCGGCGCAAGAGGGCCGGTACGAATTGGGCCGACGGCTGCGCAACTTCGAGATCGCCCTGACCGACCAGCACTCCGCCGAGTCGCTGCAACGGGCCACGCCCTACCTGAACGACGCCGTTCGCGACTTCTTCAGCATGCGTTGGAACGAAGCGGCCGCCGCGCTCGACATGGCGCGTTTCAGTTTGATTGCGGCCGAGCGACCGTCGCGCGAGCTTCGTTGGGCTGCATCGCTGAGCGTGGTGCCCAACACCTTTCTGCTTGATCTGGAATCGAACGAAGTCGGGCTGACGATCACGCCGTTTTATAACGTAGCCGGCGAGATTCCCAAGGGACTGAAGATCGAAGTCGTCTTGCGGGACGGGGAGCAAAAGCCAGTGGCCCGCGTCGAGTTCAAACCCGAGGCCGTTCCGTACCGCGACCTTCTGCCGCTGGGCATCCGTAGCGAAGGCGACTATGCGCTGATTGCCGAAGCGGTGGTGGGAACCCAACGAGTAGTCATTGCCCAGCATCGGCTGTCGCTTGCCCAAAAGCTCAAGCCCCGCCTCCAGGCGCTGCGCGACGGTTTGCGCCTCTTGCCCGACAAACCGCGCAACACTCAGCGCGCCACGCTGGAAGATTACGTGGCCGCTCTCTCGACGCTGGCGCACGGCGGGCAGTTGGAGACTGCGGTTCGAGCCGTGCAACTATTGGAAGAGTCTGAGAAGCTGCTCTCGGCCGAACAGAAGAATACCCAGCATTTCGGCCGCGGCCGAAGCGGCGATTTCTGGCTGACGCTTGCGCAACCGACGGGCAACGCGCGCGTCCGGTTGTTCGCGCCCGAGGCTGCCCGCAACGGCCAGCCGCTGCCGTTGGTGATCGCCCTGCACGGCGCCGGCGGAAGCGAGAACATGTTTTTCGACGCTTACGGCAACGGCAAAATCACGGAGCTATGCCGCCGCCGCGGCTGGTTGGTTGTCGCGCCGGCTGCGACCTTCTTCGGGCTGGGCTTGTCCGCGCAGAAAATCATTGACGAAATCGATTCGCTCTATCCGGTCGATCGCACTCAAGTGTTGGTCGTTGGGCATTCGATGGGCGCCGGTCACGCCGTCCGCACCGCCGAGCTGCTGACAACACCGCCTCGGGCCGTGGCTGCCCTGGGCGGCGGCAGCCGGCTGCGCCAGCCGGAACGCTTGCGGTCGGTCGCCGTGTTTGTCGCGGCCGGCAGCGAAGATTTCCTGCTCGAACAGGCAAAAACGCTGGCCGCTGCATTGCGTCAGGCCGGCGCCGATCCGGTGGAGTTCCGCGAGTATCCCAACGTCGAGCATCTGGGCATCGTGCAGTTGGCCCTTGATGATGTGTTCGCGTTTTTCGACAAACAAATAACCGCATCGCCCGCGGCCGCGCCCACGGCCGCACGATCGAACGGCTCATCAGTCCGGAACTGACGCCGGGAACGCCGGGAACGCCGGGGCAATCCGAGGAATTGCCCGCCGATCGGTTGGTTGGAATAGGGTTCGCGGCCGACGAACGATGAAAGCAATCGATTCCATGGACGGTTCCCGGTACTCTCTGATGGTCCGAGGCCTGCTTATCCTCGTTGTTTTGCCGGCACTTGCCGGGGTGTCTGCGCCCGCGGCGTTCGCCGGCGAGCCGCCGGCCGACCTGGCGCCCGAACAAGTCCGCAGCGCAATCGACTTTGGGATCAGCTATTTGACCAAGCGCCAGAAAGCGGACGGAAGCTGGCCCGACTACGGCGGCATGGTCGGCGGAGGAATCGTATTCCCCGGCGGCTCGACGGCCTTGTGCTCGCTGGCCATGCTCAGCGCCGGTGTGCCGGCCGACGACCCGCGGATGAAAGCCGCCCTGACTCGGCTGGAAAGCTACCGCCCGCAAACCACGTACGTCATCTCGCTGCAAACGCTCGTCTTCTGCCAAGCGAACCCGCGGCAATATCTGGCACGCATCCAGTCAAACGTTCACTGGCTGGAAGGCGCCCAGTTGGCCTCCGGCCCGAACAAGGGCGCTTGGTCGTATCGCTCTGGCGGCAACGAAGGCGGCGACAATTCCAATTCGCAGTTCGCGCTGCTGGCGTTGCACGAAGCCGAGCGCGCCGGCGCAACCGTAAAGCGCGAAACTTGGACGAACGCCAAAGCCTACTGGGAAGACGGCCAAAACCTCGACGGCTCGTGGGGATATCACAAACGCACGTTGGGGACGGGCAGCATGACCTGCGCCGGCATCGCCTCGCTGATCATCACCAGCGACCGCTTTCGCCAGCCCAACGCCGAGGTGCAAGGCGACCAAGTCCTCTGTTGCCGGAAGGCGCCCGACGACGGCGAGAACCGCATCGAAAGCGGACTGGCCTGGCTGGGCCGCAACTTCCGCGTAACGGGCAACCCCGGCGCGCCGGGCAACATGTGGTTGCTCTATTATCTCTACGGCGTCGAACGCGTCGGCCGCATGACGAATCACCGCTATTTCTACGACGGCGACGGAACGCCGCGCGATTGGTATCGCGAGGGGGCGGCTCAACTCATCAGAATGCGCGGCGCGCTCGACACCACCTGGGTCGGCAGCGGGGCCGGCGAGCGCGATCCCGACATCAGCACGGCCTTCGCTCTGCTCTTTCTCTCGAAAGGCCGACGGCCGGTCCTCATGGCCAAGTTGCAATTCGGCCCGGCGGAAGATTGGAACCATCACCGCAGCGATGTCGATAATCTTACCCGCTACGCCGAAACCCAGTGGCGCCGCGACATGACTTGGCAGGTTGTCGAACTGCGGCGCGCGACGATCGAAGATCTGCTCCAGTCGCCGGTGCTTTATCTCTGCGGCAGCCTCAGTCCGTTGCCCGCCGAGAAAGTCGAACGCGAAAAGCTTGCGGGCAAGCTCCGCGGCTATCTCGACCGCGGCGGATTCGTCTTCGCCGAGGCCGATTGCAATTCGCCCGATTTCGACCGCGGGTTCCGCGAACTGATGACCCTGGCGTTTCCCGAGCCCGAGTATCAACTTGCTCTCCTACCTCCCGAGCATCCGATCTGGCGCGCCGAGCGGCCCGTGCCCCCGAACCACCTCAGACCGCTGTGGGGAATTGACTACGGATGCCGCACCAGCGTTGTTTACGGCGCGCCCGACCCGGCCCGCGCTCGGCCCAGCATGTCGTGTTTGTGGGAGTTGTCGCGTTCGGGCCGCGATGCCGCCTATTCGCGCAGCGTGCGCGATCAGATCGACGCGGCGCTGACCATCGGCATCAATGTCCTGGCCTATGCCACCAATCGCGAGCTGAAAGGGAAAGAAGAGAACTTCCGCATCGCGGCCCCGCGTCCCAAGGCCGACCCCTCCCGTCGAAACACCATCACCGTGGCCAAGCTGCGCCATCCCGGCGGATGCAACGCCGCGCCGCGGGCCGTGGTGAACCTGCTTGAGTTGGCCGGCTCGGGCGACGCGCCGCTGAACACCGCCGCCGAATCGCGGCTGATTGACATCACCGATCCCAGCCTGTTCGAGCATCATTTGGTGTTCATGCACGGCCGAAGCGCGTTTCAACTGACCGACGCCGAACGAAAGCAGCTCCGCCAGTACATCGAACGGGGCGGAATGCTGTTCGCCGACGCTATCTGCTCCAGCGGCGCGTTCATCGAAAGTTTTCGCCGCGAAATGTCGCTGATCTTCCCGGAACAGAAACTCGAGCGAATCCCGGCCAACGACGAAATGTTCAGCAACCGTTTCGGCGGCCACCAACTGAAAACCGTTCGGCGACGAGAGCCGCAGCGGCCCGACGGGACGGCATCGACCGTGCGCGAAGGGCCGCCGGAACTCGAAGGCATTCGCTTCGACGATCGTTGGGGCGTCATCTTTTCGCAGTTCGACGTCAGTTGCGCGTTGGAGAAACGCCAAACCATGGAATGCCGCGGCTATCTCCCCGACGACGCCGCGCGCATCGGCCTGAACGTCCTCCTCTACTCTCTCCACCAATGAGCTTACATCGTCAAGGGCAGCGGCCGGCCGCAGGGGGCGTGGCAACCGGCGCATCGCCGATCCGGCCGCGGGCGCGGATGTGCGCGATCGCCGCTGCCGCAGTGATTGTTGCAACAGCAGCCGCTACGATGGTCCGCGCCGCCGAGGGGACAAGCGCGCGGAACCTGCGGCGCTATGAGTTCTCGCGCATCGAAATGGCTGTGGACTTTCGGATCGTGCTCTACGCCGAGCGGGACGACGCCGCGCAACAGGCGGCCGATGCCGCTTTCGAGCGAATCGCGCGGCTTAACGGCATCTTCAGCGACTACGACGCGGAAAGCGAGTTGCGGAAGCTGTGCGAAACAGCCGGACAGGGGCAATCGGTCGCTGTCAGCGACGACCTTTGGAACGTCTTCGAAAAGGCTCAGCGCATCGCAGAGCTTTCTGAAGGCGCCTTCGACATCACCTGCGGCAACGTGGTCCGCCTGTGGCGCCGGGCGCGCCGGCAGCGCGAATGGCCGCCCGAAAACCGTCTCGAAGAAGCTCTGCGCACCACCGGCCGCGATCTCTTGCGGCTCGATCCCCGACAACGCACGGCTGAATTGATGCGCCCGGGAATGAGGCTCGACCTGGGCGGCATCGCCAAAGGATATGCGACCGCGGCCGCCCTTGAGGTGCTGCGACGCCGCGGAATCGGCATGGCGATGATCGACGCCGGCGGCGACTTGTGCTTGGGCGACGCCCCGCCCGGCGCCGCAGGCTGGTCGGTGGGCGTAGCCCCGCGCGGACCCAACGGCCCGCCCCGCTGGATTCTTTCGGCGGAGCGCCGGGCCGTGGCCACCTCGGGAGACATGTGGCAGTTCGTCGTTATCGACGGCAAACGCTACTCTCATATCGTCGATCCGCGAACCGGCGTCGGGCTGACCAACCGATTGCATTGCACCATCGTCCACCCCGACGGGCCGACTGCCGACGCCTTGGCCACGGCCGTCTCGGTTTTGGGCAAGGAGCGCGGCCTGAAATTGATCGAGTCTGTGCCCGACGCAGCCGGCTTGCTCGTTCCCGTCGAAGAGCCCGACGACCGAATTGTCGCATCGGCGCGCTGGTCGAAGCTGGCCGTTTCTCCTGCCGGCCGATAGGCAGGCCGAGAATCGTCGGTCGGGGTAAACGTGAAGACATGCGGGCGCGGATACGGACGGATCATTTCAGGCCATTGCCGAAACGCGGATCGTGCGCCTTTGATTTCCAGGCCGTCGCGGCCGATCGGCCTGAGCCGCGTTCGCCGGGCCGAACAGAACGCCGCAGTCGCGTTGCCTGAACAAGTGTTGAGAATTTTCCATCCCTAGCGAAAGAACATCACATGGCGGCATGGCAGGGCAGCGGTCCTTCTCCACACGGCGTTCCGCTGGATCCGCACGAACGCCGGCGCCTGTTCGCCGGGCGTCTGTGGGTCGTCGCCGCCGCATTGCTGTGGAGCACCAGCGGGCTGTTCGCCAAGTCGCCCTGGTTTGTCGATTGGCCCGTCGCCGATCGCGGCCCGATGCTGGCCTTCTGGCGAGCACTGTTCGCTTCGCTCGTTCTGCTTCCGTTTGTACGACGGCCGAGGTGGCGACCGATGCTGGCGCCGCTGGGAATTTCGTTTGCGGCGATGAGCGTGCTGTACATGACCAGCATGGCGATGACCACGGCCGCCAACGCGATTTGGTTGCAGAACATCGCTCCCGCCTGGGTCTTTTTGCTCGGCATCACCATCTTCGGCGATTCGGTGGATCGGCGAAACTTCGTACCCTTGGGGTTCTCGCTGGCCGGCGTCGGCCTGATCTTGTTCCACGAAGCGGGCGGGCAGGCGATTATCGGCGTGGCATGCGGGCTTGCCTCGGGCTTGGCCTTCGCCTTGGTCGCCCTACTCATGCGGCGCACGGCCGACGAAGACCACGCCTGGATCGTTGCCTTCAATCAGGGCGTAGTGGCAGTGCTCCTGCTTCCGTGGATTGTTTGCTGCACGCCCATGCCCTCGGGCCAACAGCTGGTCGCCACGGCCGCGTTCGGAGTGCTGCAAATGGCCCTGCCCTACCTCTGTTTTGTCCGCGGACTGCGCCTGATCAGCAGCCAAGAGGCCACATTGATCGTTTTGCTCGAGCCGGTCGTACTGCCCCTTTGGGTGTATCTGATGTGGGGCGAAACCCCTCGCTGGTGGACGATGGGCGGAGGCGGCCTGATCTTCGTCGGCCTGACACTTCGCTATGCCTGGCTCGAGTTCCGCAAGGCCCCCCCGCCCATCCCGCCTCCGTGAGACAGTTCCAGCACCTTTCGGTCACTCGCGCTCCACGCGAGCAAGAAATCCGGCTGCCGTATCCCGCGACGCACTGGCACGGAGGGGCCAACTGGGCTATTCTGCAATCGGGCGAAATGCCCGCAAAAGCGATGCATTCACCCCATTCCACACATTCCTCCCAAGCATCCAAGAGCGTGGGCCGATGATCTTGGCGAACTTGCCGAATGTGGAATCTGGAGAACTTTTTTCGCATTCCTTGCGTCGTAAAGTGGGGTAGCGACCGCTTTGCGCCCAACTGAGCTTGTCCAGCACCCACCGCATGGGTGAGCCGGGGCAACGAGCGTGTAGTGTGGGCCGAGAAGTGACGGAACCGTTGCCTTCGTCTTCGAGTTCCCGGCAGTTGTCTGTCGCGCAAGGCACCAATAGAAACACAACGCCTGCGGGCCCCTGCGTCGTGGGGTTCACGGAGCGACACAAACAGATCTCAGAAACGGCGGAATCTATCTCGAGAAAGGTGCTGCCATGAATGGTCAGAGTTCCGGCTCTCGTCACGACACGGGAGGAGCTTGCGTTGGTTGGCGGACAACGATTTGCTCGCGCCTGGCTTCGTCGCGCCTGCCGGCTTTTCTCGGCCTGGCCCTGTTGCTGTGGCCCGCGGCAGCGAAATCGGCCGACGAGCCTTCATTGCCGGCCGTTGCCGAGCCCACTGCGGCGGCTCCCGACCGCGAGACCGGCGCCGCGGCCGGCGATCCGGCCAAGCCGGTTCGCGAGCAAAGCATCTATATTCCCTACGAGAAGCTCCGTCACGTGTTTGAGAAGCAGGGACGAGGGGTGTTTTTGCCCTACGAGGAATTCGAGGCGCTTTGGAAGGCCGCCCGCCAGCGCGATCCGGCGACGGCCGAGGTCAAGCCGCCGGTGGGCGCGTTGATCGTCGAAAGCGAAAACGAGGCCGTGGCCGAGAAGGATGTGGTTCGCGTCAAGTGCCGCCTGAAGATCGAGGTTCTTTCGCAGGGCTGGGTCGAGGTTCCCCTGCGGTTGTCCGACGCGGCGATCGCCAAGGCCGTCGTTGACGGAACACCCGCTCGTCTGCTGGGCGAGCCGGGCCAAGACCACCGCCTTCTGATCGAAAACCCGACGAAGAAGCCGAAGACCGTGACCCTCGATCTGGAGTACGCCAAGACGATCACTCGAGCGCCCGGGCAGAACAGCGTTTCGTTCCAAACGCCGCAGTCGCCCGTCAGCCGCTGGCAGATCACCGTGCCGCAAGCCGGCGTGAACGTCAACGTTCAACCGTTGCTGGCCGCAACTGAAGTGCCCAAGGCCGCCCCCGCCCCAGGCGGCGCCGACGCCGAACGGACGACGATCATGGCCTTCGTGGGAGCGGCCCCCTCGGTCCGAATCGATTGGACGCCCAAGGCGGAGGGCGCCGCCGGTTTGGCGGCCCTGGCCAGCGTTCAGGCCGAGCAACATTCGGCCGTCGCCGAAGGAGTGGTCCGCACGCGAGCCGTTCTGACCTATGCGATCAGCCGGGCCGAGATGTCGGAATTGGTGGTCGAGGCGCCTGCCGATCAGAAGATCGTCAGCGTCTTCGACGACAACGTGCGGCAATGGACGGCCGTTGAGGCCGAGGGCAAACAGAAAATCACAGTTCAGTTGTTCGAGCCGGCCAAAAGCTCACAACGATTGACGATTGAGATGGAGAAGTTCTTCGACGACGCGGCCGCCACGACGATCGAGACTCCGATGATTCGCGCCGTCGGAGTCGGCCGGCAGCAAGGCGTGGTGGCCGTCAGCGTTGCGGCCGGCCTGCGGGCCGACGCCGCGAAGTCGACCGGACTGTTGCAGATCGATCAAGCCGAATTGCCGGCGGCGCTTCGCGGGGCGCAAACGGCGTTGGCCTATCGCTACGCGGCGGTGCCATATTCGCTGACCTTCGACGTCGAGAAAGTCCAACCGCGTCTTCTGGCCGACACGCTGACCGAAGTCCATCTCAGCGCCGAACGGCTCGCGCTCGACATTACCGCCGCGGTCACCGTAGAACGAAGCGGCGTGTTCCGATTGGAGTTCGACATACCCGAGGGGTACCAGTTGCGCCGCGTCGTCGGCCGATCGCTGCCCGCCGGAAAAGACGGCGAAGTGCCCGCCGCGTCGCCGGCGCAAATCGACAACCACCACCTTGAAGGCGAAAAGAAGACGCGTTTGGTGGTCAATTTGAGCAAGAAGGCCCTCGGACGGGTCGCCCTGCTTTGCGAGTTGCAGCAAGACCTCGCGCAGCGCGAGTTGCTCGCACAGCCGGGCAAAAAGGTTGCTTTGCCCTTAACCGCGCCCCGCGCCGCCGGAGCCGCCCTCGAACGCAACCGGGGTCGGTTGGTGATCTTCGCCCCGGAAAGCCTGCGGGTCGATGTCGAGAAGGCCCTGGGCTTGGGCGAAATGCGGTTGGATGAGGTGTACGACGGTTTCGCCACTGCGCGCGAAGTGAAACCCGGCGACAGCCGCCCGCTTTCGGCATGGTCGTTTGCCGAGGAGGCCGCCAGCCTGACCATTCAGGCCGAACGGCGTCAACCGAAAGTTACCGTGCAGCAACTGCTGGCCGTGCGCATTGAAAGCGGCGTCGCCCGATTCGAGTGCTCATTGAACTACGACGTTCAGTACAGCGGCGTGAAGTCGCTGCGGCTGGACCTGCCCGCCGCCATCGCCGCCAAAGTGCGCAACGAAACGCCGACGATCCCGGAAAAACCGATCGATCCCCAGCCCGACGACGTGGCCAAGGGCGATGTCGCGTGGAATCTGACGGGCGAGAACGAGTTGTTCGGCCGCGGCGCCGTCCGATTGGTTTGGGACGAACCGTTGGAAAAGTTGCAGGTGGGCAAAAGCGTTGTGCTTTCGATCCCCCATCTGAAACCCCGCGGCGTGGACCGCGCTTGGGGACAAATCGTCCTCTCCAAGGCCGAGTCGCTCGATGTCAGCGCCCCGTCCGACACCCCGGGTTTGCGCGCGATCGATCCGCAGGTCGATTTGAACCCGCCGGCGCCACAGGCCGCCCGGGCCTTCGAGTTCCATGATTCGTGGTCGCTCAACGTCACGGTCACTCAGTTCGAGTTGGAAGAGATCAAACGGACCAGTGTCGAGCGCGGCGTGGTGCGGGCCGTGCTCACTCCGGCCGGAGAGGTCTCAATGCAAGCGATCTACCGCATTCGAAGCGCGCGCCAGCGGCTCGAGATCAAATTGCCAGAGAACGCCGGTTTTGCGGCCGCGCCGTTGCGCATCAACGGCAAGGCGGTCGTGCTGGAACGAGGCGTGCCGGGCCAATACTTCGCGCCGCTCACCGGCGCCGAACCGGATACGCCGATGCTTGTCGAACTGCGGTACACCACCCCCGACGGCGGCCGACGGCTGACTATTCCGGAGTTTCCCGAAGAACCGGCCGTGATGAAGGTGTTCTTATGCGTTTATCTGCCGCCGGATCAGGCATTGTTGGGCTCGCGCGGGAAATGGTCGGGCGAGTTCGGCTGGTGGCTCGACCCGGCCGGCGTGTGGCGGCCGCAGGTTCACACCACAGTGGGCGACAGCGATCAGAAGCTGCTCCAATGGGTGAGCGACGGTCTGGAATCCGGACCGATCGGCGACTTCCAAACCGACGGCACGCTGTTCGTCTTCTCCACGTTGGCGCCGGCGCCCTCGCCGGAAGGCGATCTCCACCTGAGCATGCTTCGCCGCGAGTTGTTGCGGGCGGCCGTGTTTCTCATCGCCATCGGCTGCGGCGTACTGCTGCTGCCGGCGCCGTGGAGCCGCCGCGCCGCGGCCCTAGGCGCAGCCGTGGTGCTGATTGTGCTGGGCGGAGTGTTCCTGCCGACGTTCTCGCTGCAAGTGCTCGACGGGGTGTTCTTCTCGGCCGCCATGGTGGTTGCCGTGCTTTGGCTGGTATGGCACTTCGTCCGCATGCCGCGGCGCCCGGTGATCGCCGCTGTGGGCGCGCCGGCAACGGCGGCCTCCGCCCCGGCCAAACCATTGGGCGGGGCGCCGGCGGGAATCGACTTGACCAGACAACCCGCCGGCGAATCTGCCGAAGAGCCGACGCCGAAAACGGACTCCGACGGAGGCAAGAGCCATGAATAAGATTTGTCAACGCACCCACCTCCGCTCAAGGGTCATGATCGGTTGCGCTGTCGCGTTGTCGGCCGCCCTGTTGGCGCCCTTGACACCGGCCGCTGCCCAGGCGCCGGCCGTTGCTCAGGCGCCAGCGCCGCCAGTCAATGCGGAGAAGCCGCGCCGCGAGTTGTACGTTCCCTATGCCGATCTTCACATTCTGCTCGAGAACCAACCGCGCCGCGTCATGCTGCCCCGCAAGCAGTTCGACGAACTGCTGCAACAGGCCGAGCAAGCCGCCAAATCGCGAGCGCCGCACAGCGTTCTGCCCTTGGCCGCCGAATACGATGGGAAGATCGAAGATCAGCGGGCTTCGATCCGCGCCAAGCTGACGATCGACGCTCTGCACGAAGGATTGCAGGTGGTTCCGCTCGATCTGGGCGAAGTCGGCGTTGTCTCGGCAACCATCGACGGCCGACCGGCCGCACTGGGGCGATTGCCCGACGGTCGCGTCGCCGCCGTAGTCGAGGGACCGAAGCGGCGCGTCTTGGAGCTTGAGCTGGTTTCCTCGTTCGAGATCACCTCGGCTCATCAGGTGTTGCAGCTTCGACTGCCGCGGCCGCCGGCGGCCCGCATGCAGTTGGTCGTGCCCGGCGACGTCGAGTTGAAAAGCGGCGCGGCCGTTCTCAGCCGCCAAGTGCAAGCCGATCCGCGGCAAACCCGGTTCGAACTCATTCCGGCCTCGGCCGACTGCACGCTGGTGTTCACGCTCAACAGCCACCTGAAGCAGACCGAATCGGTGCTGACGGCCAGCGGCGTGTACCTGCACGAAGTGACGCAGGGCTACGAACGGATTCACGCCACCGTTTCGTTCCAAGTTCTCTATCGGGCGGTCGATCAACTCCGGTTGGTCGTTCCCGCTGGTTTTGAAGTACAAGAGGCGTCAACACCGTTGTTGGCCCGATGGGAGGTTGTGGCGGATCGGGGCCGGTCGATGCTGGTTGTGCGGCTGCGCGAGCAGACCACCGAACCGATCGTGCTGAATGTGACCGCCGTGCGCACCCCGGCGGTGTTTAACGAATGGACCGCATCGCGATGGGAACCGCTCGACGTGGCGGCGCACGTCGCCGTGGTCGGCTTGCTGTTGGAAGACCGCGTTGCCGCCGTTCGCCTGGAAACCGCCGGCCTCACGCCGATCGATGTCGAATCCTTGCAAGTCGCCTTGCCGGCCAGCTTGTTGCGCCCGGCCCCCGGCATGCCGCTGCTGCGGCCTGTGGCGGCATGGTATGCCGCCCCGGCAGCCTATCGCCTGGCCGGCCGATTCGAAAAACCGGCCGGCAAGATCGCCGCGAAGACGAATGTCCTCTTGGTCCTCGATGAATCGCGGCAGGAGGCTATCGGCGGCTTCACCGTGGTTCCGCGGCACGAGCGGCTCTTTGCCATCGATTTTTCATCGCCTTCGGGCTGGACGGTCGAATCGGTCACCGGCCCCGACGAGCAGCCGCTGGCCTTCGAACGCTATGACGCGGCCGAGGGGGCGGGGCGGATTCATGTGCGATTGCCCTCCGGCGTCGCTCCCGACACGGCCTACACGTTGCACTTCCGAGCCACGAGCGTGCCCGCCGGCTGGCTCCAGCCTTGGGACCAACGTACAGTGGCCTTTCCGCGTTTTGCCATTGTCGAGCCGCACGCCGCCGAGCGAACCGCGGCGATCGACGATGTCGGCGCCATCGCTGTCGAGCCGCGAGGCGATTTGGTGATTCGCCCCGAAAAACTGGACAAACTGCTTCCGCTCGACCAAGCCGAGCGAGCTCAATACGGGCTGGGCGAGGTGGGCGAAGGCCCCGCCTATCGCTACGACAACGCTGTTTATCAGGCGGAGTTCGCGGTCACCCGAGCTCAGCCCCGCGCAGTTGCTCGAACCATCGCCTTCTACAACGTCAAACCGAGAGTGTTGACCTTCCACGGCGAACTGATCTACACCATAGAAGAAGCCCGCACACGGCGATTGCGATTTGCGCTGCCCCAAGACACGCCCACGCTCTTGTCGGTTAGCGGACAGGACGGCGTGGAGATCGAAGAATTTTATAGCCGCGACGGCGAGAACAACCGCGAGTGGACGGTTCTCCTCAAGCAGCCGCGCCGCGGCGTCGTGCGATTGGCGATCGACTTCGACCGGCCGATCGCAGAAGAAGCGGATTCTCTGGCGCTTCCCAAGTTGTCGGCGTTGGATGTAGCGTACCAGTCGGGCCTCACGGCCATCGAGGCCGATCCTCTCCTCCGCGTGGCTGTGAAAACCGAAGCCCGCACGGTCGATGTGGGCGAGTTGTCCGAAGCCGAGTACCAACCCGGCCGCCGGCTGCTGGGCGCGTACGGGTTCAGCGGCGCAGCCCCCGAATTCCAACTGTCGCTGGCCCGCGACCCGGCCTTGCCCATTCCCGAAGCGCTCGTGGGCAAAGCCCTCCTGATCACGCAGCTTTCGGCTGAGGGCGAAGCCCAGAACGAAGCTGTTTTTTCGCTGCACGCCAAAGTGTTGTCGGTCGAGATCGAGCTGCCCGGGCAAGCCGACTTTTGGGCGGCCACGGTCGACGACGAGCCGATCAAGCCGCAACGGCTTGGCGCGAGGGTTCTGCTCGATTTGCCCGGGGCGCGTCGGCCGACCCGCGAACTTCGGGTGGTTTACGCCGCTCGGGTCAACCCCGTCGCGATGCGCGGCACCGTGGACTTGCCCGCCCCGCGGCTATTCTGCGGTCTGACGCGCGCCGCGGCGGGCCCTGCCGACAAGGCGCCCGCCGGAGAACAGGTGCGCGCACGCGAGGTTCCGCTCAATCAACTCGTTTGGCAAGTGCGATTGCCCGCTCAGTACCGCCTGAGCGGCTATCACGGCACGCTAACCGCGCTCGATATCGATCGGCCGCGTCCCGCTGCCATCGGTTTGGCCGAAGCCATCTGGTTCTTGGGCGGCGGAGTCGGATCGGGTCTGTACGCCCCGGCCTCGCGGGCCGCCCGCGAATCTGCCAGCGTCGCATCGCGGCGCGGCGCTTGGGGCAAGCATGCCCCGGTGGCCAGTCGAGAATTGGAGGAATCCTTCCGATTCGACGATTCACGAAGCGCCCTTGAGCCCGACGGCCGCGAAATGGGCGACACGAAAGCCGAAGGTGGAGCAATGGCCGACACTCCGGCTGCTGAGCCGGCCCAACCGATGGCTCCGCCCGCGATGAAGCCGGCCAACGGCATGATCGTTAGCGATTTGGAGATTGCCGAGAAGGCCAAGGAACTGCGCGACGCGAGCACGCCAACGGCATCGCCGGCGCCGCGGCCCACACGACCTGCGGATTCGTTGCGATCCGATCACGATCTCGACAAGGCCATGGCGGATGCGAAGTCGCAGGCCGTGGAGGAACCCAAACCGGCGACCCGCCAGAGCGGCATGAATGGCGAATCGCTCGATCGGCGACGGAAGGATTCGCTGCAAGGCATTCGAAGTCTGCGCATTCAACTGGCACAGGCCGGCGGCGAACAGTCGCAGATCGAGTTCCGCAGCTTGGGCGGCAACCCGCAACTCGACTTGGTGCTGAGCAACAGCGAACGCTTCTCCTTCCTGGGCTGGGGCCTCTTCGGCGCTGCCGTACTGTGGGGGCTCTGCCGCATTCAGCGTCCAGCGCGCAGCAAAACCATGTTCGTCTTCGGCTTGGCAGTCGCCACTACGATCGTGGCCGTGCTGGTGCGCGATGTCGCGATCGTGGAACTGGCGAATTTTGTGTTTCACGCCTCATGGACGCTGGCCCTGCTTTATATCGCCATTGGCGCGGCGTTATGGCTGGGACGCAAGCTGATCGGCCTATGGCAAAAGCTCTTTCGGCAAGCCGGCGAGGCGGCGCCCGTTGGAGCAACGCCGGCGGCTTCGACCGTCTCGGCCGTAATGACGGCAGTCGTCGTTGCCTGGGCGTTGCAGGCCCGGGCGGCCGACGACCACGCGCCGCCCCCGCCCGTGGCCGTGCCCGACGATGTGATCATCGTACCCTACGAACCCAAAGACGATACCGCACCGGCGGTGGGCGACAAAGTATTGGTTCCCTATGCCGAGTACGAGCGTTTGCGAAACCAAGTACTGGCCAATCAACGGGCGACCGAGAAGAAACCACCGCTTCCCTACGCCTTTGCCGGCGGAGAGTATCGGGCCACGCTCGGCACGGACGAGCACCTGACGTTCCAAGGCCGCTTCACCGTCGAACTCTATACGGACCAACTGACTGAAATTCCGCTGTCGCTCTCCGGCGGCGTGTTGGCCGTCGCCCAAGCCGATGGCAAGCCCGCTCGCATTCGAATGGTCGAACCGCGATCGGCCGAAGCCGTTCCGATAACGGCGAACCAACCGAATCAGCCGGCGGCCCAGCAATCGATGCCGCAGCAGGCTGTCGTCCCGCAAGCGGCAAACGCGCGGCCGGCGCCGGCCGCGCCGATCGTCGTGCTGTATCTCAGCGGGAAGGGCAAGCATGAGCTGTCGATGGAAATTCGCATGAAAACCGCGAGGCAAGGCGGTTGGCGGTCGATCGAGGGCGTTGTTCCCTCGGCGCCGGCCACCTCGCTGGCGCTCAGCGTGCCCAAGTCGGGTACGGAGCTGCGGCTGGGCCATGTCAGCGATCGCCGCAACTACGAAGTTGATCGCGACAACTACACGCTGGTGACTGCCGTGGGCGCCGATGGCGCGGTGAAGATCGCTTGGCGTCCCAAGGTGGCCGAAGCCCAAGTGGACCGAAGCCTGACAGTCGAATCGACTTCGGTTCTCGACGTCGAGCAGGAAGGCGCTCGGCTGACCTGCCGCGTTTCGCTCCAATTCCGCCGCGGGCGGCGCGACCGTTTCGAGTTGCTCGTTCCGAAAGACTACCTGATCGAGTCGGTCCGAGGCCCCAATGTTCGCGGCTGGCGGCTGGGCGCCCAAGGAGACGCGGCGGGCGATCGGGCGGACGCCAAGACAGCGGTCCGACCCGTCGAAATCGAGTTGCTCAAGCCTGCCGAAGACTCGGAGGAAATAACCGTCGTGTTGTGGAAGGCCGCGGCAGGACCCGGCGGCCAAGCCATGGAATGGGCCGTGCCCTATGTCGTCGTTCCCGAGGCGGCGTTGCACGGCGGCACGGTCAGCATTCGCCGCAGCCCTTGGCTCGACTTACGGACTACGGCCAAAAGCGGCGTCACTCGCACCGATGCCGACCCGAAAACCGCCGAGCTGGCCGGCGATGCGGTGCGGCAGCGTCCGTGGGCGTTGCGGCCGTACGAGGCGTATCGATTCGTCGGCGTGCCGTTCGACCTGAAACTTACGGCCGCGCCGATCACGGCCGAATACTCCGCCACGGTTCAATCGCTGGTGAAGATTGCGGCGTTCCAACGGACTTTGGAATCGCGAATTGAAATCACGCCCAAGGGACGCCCCCTGTACGTCGCTGAGATTCTTCTTCCCGAAGGCTTCGTTCTCGACGAACTGCGTGCGCCGGGCGTGAGCCATTGGTCGATCGCGGCCGATGGCCCGCGGCCTCGGTTGTCCGTTTTTTACGCCCAGGGAAGCGATGCGCCGCAGGCGATTGTTGTTCAAGGCACATTGGCGCGCGAGACTCCGCCGCCCGAGTTGCCGCTGCCGCAAATCGAGGTCGTCGCGGTGGCCCGCCAGCAAGGCGAAATCGTCATCCAGGCGGATCCGGCCTACGGGATTGACGCTGTCGATCTCCAGCAAGCCGAGGTTCGCCCGCTGGCCCGCGCCGCCGGTTGGCTCAAACCGCAACAGATGGCCATGGCGCGGCTGAACATCAGCTACCAAAACGCCGCTTATCGCGGCAAGTTGCGGCTGACGGCGCGAACCCCATCGGTATCGTGCGAAACCATCTCCAATGTTCGGATCACCGGGCGGGCAATCGAAGAAACCATTTTGCTCGATTACAGCATTCAACAGGCCGGCATCCGTCAGGTGAAGTTTCAGCTTCCGCCGCAAGCGGCCGGGTGCCGAGTGCGCGCCCCGATGATTCGCCAGAAGAAAATCACGGGCGAGCCCGGACAACCGATCGACGTTGAGATCGAGTTCCAGGAAGAAATCATGGGCCGACTGCTGGTGATCGTCGAGAACGATCGGCTGCTCGAGCCGTCGGCCGTTCACTCGGCGCCCATTCCGCGGGTGGAAAACGCCCGAGTCGTTCGACAATATGTCACCCTAGAGGCTTCCGGGCGTGACGAAGTCGAAGAAGTCGGGCCGCTCAAAGGGGCCGAGCGGCTCAGCCGCAACCTCGCGGAATACCGATTGCTGGCCGCCCGTTTGCCCGGCCGATTGGATCAGGCCTATTTGATTCGCGGCGACTCGCCCGACGCACAACTCCGTTTTCGCACCAAAAAGCGCGAAGCCGTGCAAACCGCCGGCGCGCGGATACTGTTGGCCGAGACGTTGTTGATGATGGATGCCGCCGGGGCCTATCGCGCGCGGCAGTCGTACCGCATCGACAATCAAACCGAGCCGTACCTCGATGTGGACCTGCCCGAGGGCGCCGTGCTGTGGACCGCTGCGGTGGCCGGCGAGCCGGTCAAGCCGTCGCGCGGCCCATCCGACGCTCCGTCGCGGCGCGCCCGGGTGCCGCTGGTGAAGACGGCCGCCGGCGATCTCGATTATCAGGTGGTGTTCACCTACGGCGGCCAAATGCCGGCGATCAGCGGCATTGCGCCGATCAACTTCCCGCTGATGCGGGCCGTAGGCCTTAAGCCCGAATCGAGCGTGGTGCAGCTCTGCGTGCCCAAGCAGTTCCGTTGGCTCCGCTTTTCCGGCACCATGCGGCAAATCGAAAGCGAGAGGCAACTCGCTGGAGAGTACGAGAACTACTACGCCAAACAATTGGAAAACCTGAAGCAATCGCTCGCCAGCGGCGACTCTTATTCGCGGGTCCGAGCGGCCAATTCGTTGCAATTGTGGCAGATGCAGGTCGCATCCGGTGCGCAACCGGGTGCAGCCGGACAAAGCGCGGCGCTGCAAGAACAGCTCCGCGAATACATCGACGGCACGTCGCAAATCGTCGCCCTCGATGACGTTGATGCGATGGCCCGCAACGACAACCGGCTGCAATTGAACAACTCGTTCGCCGAGCAGCGCAACGACCGAGCCAAGAATGTGGTGCAAGGCGTCGGCTCGAATTGGGATGTCGCCCCGACAACGCCGCAATCCCCCGGTTCCGGCAGCAAAAGCAATTTCAACGCCGGTTGGTTCGAAACGAACAAGCTGGCGCAGGCCGTGCCGCCAAGCGACGCTCCGGGCGAGGGCAACTATCGTCCGTCGAGCGGTGAGGGGGCGGCGAAGGCGCCTGCTCAGGCCGGCGGCCAAGTTCTTTGGGGCGGCAAAGGCGAAGGCAGAGGCAGAGGCGAAGAATTCAAGAACCCCGAGGTCGCTCAGGGCCGCGCCAAAAAGCGGTTGGCCGAGATCCAACAAGAACAGCAAATGGATCTGAGCAACGTTCAGCAACCTCAGTCGCGGGCCGCCGACGAGCAGAACCTTCAGCGCTACAACGAGCGCCTCCAAAAAGACCAAGGCCGGCAGATCGCCCAACAAATGGCCGACTTCGGCATCAATGCCGCTCCGAGCAACCAACCGCTCGGGCCGCCGGGCGGAATGCCCATGGGCGGCGGAGTCGGCGGCTTTGGGCGCGACGTGGCGAAGGAACCCGCAACGGAATCGGAAGAAGCGTCGGTGCTGACGGTTTCCCACGCGACGGGCGATGCGCTCGGCCTGGCCAGCTTGGAATTGGCCATGCCCGAGATCGACCCGAATCGCTACGACGTGTTCCGCTTCACCACCCCGCTGGGGCAAACCGAACTGACCGGCTGGGCCGTGTCGCGCGAATGGACCCGAACGGGCAGCCACCTCGGCCTGACGGCGATGGTCGCGCTGCTCGCTTGGCTCGCCATCAGTCTGGTGCTCGGCGGGGCAGGGCGATGGATCGTCAGCCCGGCCGGCGAAACGGCGATGATCGTCGCCGGTTTGGTCATGCTGATTTTCGGCCTGCTGCCGGTCGCCGGCGTGCTGATGATGGTGGTCGGCGCCGTCCGAAAGCTGGCCCGAGCCATTCGTCGCTGGTTCTCAAGACGCAATACGCCGGTCGAGGCGGAAGTGGTGCTGTAAACGCCGCGGGCCGCGGAGCGACTCGGCCTGACGCCTTCCGACTTGTTCCGCGACGGCCGGGCCGATTGCAACTCGGCCTCGCGGGGCGCGCCGGCGCCGTTCAACCGGCGAACAGTCCGCGCAAGGGCTCCAGACAATCACAATCGAAGACGTACTTCAGCGCGAAATGCGCGCCGATGACGATGAACACCCATCCGGTAGCCTGCCGGGCGCCCCACTCGATCTTGCCCAAGGCGTTGTAAGCCTTCCCTACCGACTGGGCGCTATAAGCCAAGAGAAGCGCAACCAGAATCACGGGGGTTGCCGTGCCCAAACCATAAACGCTGGGCAACACAACCGTGCTTGCCGGCAGCGCGGCCTCCGGAAGACTAATGCCCACCTTGGTCAACACGGTGGTGATCGCGCCCGCCTCGGCGCCCATCATCAGGGTAATCAATCCGAAGAACCAAGCGGCCGATGTCGGACAGAACGACAGCGCGAACAGCGCCCCCAGCACGAGCGATCCCCAAACGCCCATAGCGTCGATCCGCTTCTGAATGCCCTCGGAAATCATCGATCCGCCGATGCTGATCTGGATCAGCCCCACCAAGAACATCCCCACCACCAAAAACAGCGGTGCCAGCACAATGTGCATCGACGACTGCAAGAACCGTGAAACGGCCGGAATCGATGCGGCCGTCATCACCAAAAACACCGCCAAGCCGACATAAACCGCGCACCGCCCAACCGTGTAAAGCAATCCCGCGCCGATCACCGCCCGCGGGCTGCCCACCTTCCGCCCCACGTAGGAAACGGCCGCGATGTTCGTGGCCAAAGGGCATGGGCTAATCGAGGTCAACAGCCCCAGATACAGCGAAGCAAGAATATACAGAACGTAAGCGGCCATCGTCGGGCGCCCTCTTGGCAGCTTCCAACGCCCGTTCTTTGTTGGAACATCGGTTCACCGCGCACTTTCATTGCGGCAGCACGCGACGATTCCCTCGCTGGAACGAGCGCGTTGAAGCAATCCGTTGAATTGATCCCTCTCGCACATCCGCCCAGAATCACGCACAGTCGAAAGCCGCGCATCTTTGCACAATCGATCCATGCGGTTCTGTTTCGCGACACAATCCGTTACGAAGCGACGATTCGAGCCGGCCTATTTTAGCAACTCGCGGACGTTGCTTTGCACGTAGTCGAAAAAGGATTGCTTGTCGCGCACCTTCACCCAAATCTCCGTGAGTTTTCGCACTTCGGCTGCCTTATTCCCGTTTACGCGAACCACGACCAACGTGGGGCCTTCAACCTTGTAGCCTTTGGCTAGGGCATCGTTGGCCGGGTTCTGAAAATCCACATCGTGCAGTTCGACTTTGCCGCTTTTCATCTCTTCGGCAAAGCCTGTGCGCACGGCCTCTTGCGCGTAGCCGCCCATCTTCTGGCAGGTGGGGCAGCGCACCGTACGGTGGAAATACATAACCACCACACGGTCCGACGGCGGCTCGGCCGCTTGCAAAGTCGCCGTGTCAGCAAACGATAGGGCCGCAACAACCAAGAGAACACCAGCGTTGAACAATCGCATCGCTTTTCTCTCCATCATCTTCAGGACCTATTGAAAATCACCGATCGACGACAACCCTCACTCGGAAATAGGAATACGAGGCAACGGCGCGCCGGCCGGCGGATCTTCTTCAGGAATCGGTATGCCGGCCGGGGCGCGAAGCGGACTGGACGGGCTTGTCTGTGCGGGGCCCGGGGCCGAAACAGCGTCCGAATGGGCGTGGGGAGCCGCGCGATCGCCTGCGGTCGAAGCGAGCATGTCGCTGATTTCTTGTCTTACGAATGCAGCGAACTTCGGCGGATCGTCGTACAGGCCCCACACCTCGTCAAGCCGCTTCCAACGCTCGATTCGCCCCTGATTCATCTTCGCCAACACCACAACCGCCATCTGCACATCGAACATCTTGGCCATCGCTGCGGCGCCGGGCTTTTCATAATTGATCACCTCCCACGCGATTTTGCCATCGGCCAAAGGGCCGGCAAAGTCCTTCCGCACGACATCGTAGGCCTGCGACTCGATCGCCCGGCACGAAGGGCAACGCTGCTTTCCGTGAAAGTAATACACGATCAGCCCGTCGCTGAGTTCCGTCTGCGAAGCAGTATCGCCCTGAACCGCCAGTCCGCCGCCCTGCTTGCGAATCGCTTCGAGTTCCGCGGCGATCTTGACCAAACTGGGCTCGAGTTGCGAAGCGGCGTGCAAGTCAAGCGTTCGAGCGATCAAAACCACGATCGTCGCCGAAAACAGCGAGATCAGACAGACCGCTACGGCATTCTTCAAATCCATGATGTGAGTTCCCTTCCCTGCCCCGGCGCAAATCGTTGTCGAGCGATGATCGCGGACCGGCCGATGCTACTCGGCCGCCAACAACGCCTTGCCCTGGGCAACCACAGTCGAAACCGCCTGTTGGCTGACGGTCGTTTTGCCTTTCTCGAAACCCAAGTCGCTCAGCCGGATGTACGCGAATTGTTGGAAACCGGCGTTTTCGAGAGTCTTCTTGGCGCAATCGAGCGGGCAACCGTCGATAGCCAGGATAGCCTGGGCCGAACGTGTGGTTTCGACGATCCCGCTCACTCGGCCGCCGATGCCCGCCAGGCAGAACATTCGGCCGACGCCTTCGGCGGAAAGCTCCCGTGCAGCCAGGTCGGCCAACTTGCCCACATCCGCTGCGCCCGAGCAAGCAAAGACCAACTTCGGCGCGCTGCCGCACTGACACGAAACAGGCGAACCCATGCCTTGACTATCCATTGGCCACATCCTCCCATTGTGCGTTGCTCTAGCCGTTGATTCGGCCATTGCGCCCGCCGTTGATTCGGCCGTTGAACGCAGGCAACTACGGCCGCCGAATCGCTACGGCTTCGGGTGTTTCTTATCGCCAAACTGATGACAAGTGGAGCATTGCATCTTGCCCATCGCGTCGGCCAATTCTTTCGGCCCATGACAATCGATGCACGCCTTGACCTCTGCCCGGACCGGAGCGAATTCGCATTTCGGATCGACGCAGCGGCGATTGAGCAACTCGACGACCTTCGCCGCCCCGTCGGCCGCCAACCGCCGGCAGCGTTCCTTCTTCTCAACGCTGAAGGCCTCGTTGCCCGACGCCTTGCTCCACTTCGCCACCGAAAAATGGCAAAGCACCGACCCGGCGACGCTCGGCACGGCCTCGGGCGCCCATTCGGGCTTCTCCGGCACGAAGGCGGGCAAGCTGGTGGTTTCGTACCACACGCACATCTCCGTGATCATCGCCTCGCGGACTTCTTTCGCTTTTTCGTGGCGGAACAATCCGATCAAGGCGGCCGCGCCGTTCACCACACCGCATAGGCTGCCAAACCCGCCCACGCCCCCTTCGCCGTATCTCATCATTTCCACCGGGAACGATCGGAACGGTGCGCCGTATCGTTCGGTCAACTGGCCCACAACGCTGCCGACCACCGCATACATGCAGCCGCCGTCGGGATAGATGCGGTAGGCCGCTTTCGCCACCTCCTCCGGCTCTAGAGGCCGGTATTCCCAAGATGCCGCCGTCAACTCGTTGCCATTGCCAGCCGCCTTGTCTGTCGGCTTGTCGATCGCCAAGGCCACCGCAGGCAGTGTGGACGGTCGCCCGCAGCCGCCGAGCACGCCTGCGCCAAGCCCGGTGCCGATCACGGCCGTCCACTGCCGACGCGACCATTCCCGTGCCATTCTTGCACCATTCAACAATCAGCTTGGAACCCGAATGAACGCACAACACCGCAACCGTCCGCCGGTCGAAATCGGCACGCAACCACCGGCCGTGCAAGCGTTCCCGCTCCCCAACGATGTGCATGCAGCTTGTTGCCCATAGCAAATCAGGCAGCGGAGGCTGCATATTCATCGCCAGCAACGGAACTCAAGCAACTACTGCAACAGCTTCGCCGCATCCTCCGGCGTGAGTACCTTGCCGACGGATTTCACCTCGCCGTCAACAACCACCGCCGGAGTCACCATCACGCCGAATGCGATGATCTGATTGATGTCCGTCACTTTCTCCACCACGGCCTCGACCCCGGACGCGGCAACGGCCTGCTCCACGTTCTTCTTGAGCTGCTCGCACTTCGGACAGCCCGGGCCGAGAATCTGAACAAGTCTCATCAGTCGCTCCTTCCTTATCACACCATCGAGCACCAGTTTTCCTTCAAACTCATTTCGGCTCTTGGCGGCCGGGCCGTTCGAAAATCGCTTTTCGCCATACCGCGGAATCCGCCGCCCACCGACCACGTTGCACGCATTATGGCGAGTTCCTACGCGACGAACCAGCCGAAAATCATCCCCGACACGGCACTCATTAGTACCGTGAGCGAACAAAACGCGAACGTCTTCTTGAACCCGAGCACGCTGTAAATCACGGCGATGCTCGGCAACGAAAGGGCGGGCCCCGCCAACAGCAGCGACAGCGCCGGCCCGGCGCCCATGCCTAAACCGCGAAGGGCTTCCAGAATCGGAATTTCCGTCAACGTGGCGAAGTACCACATCGCCCCGATCAAGGCCGCGACCAGATTGGCGCCAAAGCTGTCGCCGCCGACCCACCGCGCAACGATCTCCTCGGGAATCAACGCGCCAACGAACCCGGTAACGAACACCCCACCGAACAGCAACGGAATGATCGTCTTGGCAAATCCCCACGTTTGGCCGATCCATTCCTGCAATTCGCTGCGGTCGAACCAAGCGCCCACCATCAACAACGTGGCCGCCAAGCAGGCGAAGGAAGCCCACCATCGCTTCTGGTAAACCCATTCGGCCCATTCGTAGCCCTCGGGCGTAGCCTTTTCGCGGTTGACAATCTCGCTTGTCGCCATCGTCAATTTCTGGCCTTTCTTCAACCCGTCCACAGGCTCCTCGACCTGCACCCGAACCATTTCGGCCGTTTCGATCAACACGGCCACCTGCATCTTCGTGCCATCGGTCTTGGTGATCACCGTCTGACTCGGACTGGCCCAGTCGGCAAACACCAAGAACGCGATCATCGACGCAAAGAACGCAGCCGACTGCCAGAGCCGGCGTTTGGCCGGCGGCGGGTCGGGCAATTGCATGACGGCCGTTTGACGCTTCTCCTCGTCACCGCGAAACAGCGCGGCCATAATCAACCCGATGACCACGGCAAAGGCGATTGATCCGATCGCGCGGGCCAGCCCTAGTTCCAACCCCAGCACGCGCGCCGTTAGAAAGATGGCCATCACGTTGATCGCCGGGCCGGAGTAGAGGAAGGCCGAGGCCGGTCCTAAGCCCGCCCCCACCCGGTAGATGCCGGCGAACATCGGCAGCACACTGCACGAACAGACCGCCAACACCGTGCCGGAAACCGAAGCGACGGAGTACGCTTCGACCTTGTTCGCCTTCGGCCCCAGATGCCGCAACACCGCCTCCTTATTCAAAAACGCAGCGATCGCCCCGGCAATGAACATCGCCGGCACCACACAGGCCAACGTGTGGTATCGGGCATACCATTGCAGCATGTAGAACGCCTCCATAATGGCGTTCTGAATCCTCGGATCCGTGAAGTTCAAGAAGTAGGCCAGCAGGAAAATCACGCACAAACCGGCCAGCAAACTCAGTTCTCGTTTCATCTTCTTCTCAAGTTTGTTCTTACGGCCGATCTCGGCGGCCATCGCTTGCCGCGAAATCCACTTGCCTTCTCTTCGCTTGAGCTTGTTTATTTGGCCATTCTGCCAAGCACTTGCACAAAAAAATCACGCCCTTCCGGCCGACGTCCCCCGCTGGCTTCGCGTGCTGCACTGCATGACCCCCTCGACGCAATCGAAGAAGTTCAACACGCAAGGAACCCGGAGTTTGTAAAACACCTGCAATCCGCGCTTCTCGTCTTCGAGAATGCCCGCGTTCTTCAAAACCGCCAAGTGCCGCGATACGGTGGACATGTCTGCACCGATCTTCTCGGTAAGTTCGCATACGCAGCATTCGCCCTTGGCGGCGAGTTCATCAACGATGAACAACCGCGTCGGATGAGCCATCGCCTTGATGACCCTCGCCCGCGCTTCGTATTTGGCTTTCAATTCACTGTTCATCGTTGCTGCCCAACGGCACACAAATGTATCGGCCGAAACATACTTGGCTATTTAGCCAAATACCCACGGTTTTGTCAAGGCCGACAATGCTTGTCCCAACCGTAGAACGCAAAACGGCCGAGCAATCTCGCCCATCGACGGAACTTAAACGCCGCCTTCGGGTTACATTCGCCATACAAGGGGCGATTTCCGCCGCCGGGCGTCACAACTCGGACTTTCAGTGGCTCAACAGCCGCCAGCCAGTCCGATGCGACGGCTTCGCTGTTTGTGGTTGATTGCATGTCCGCCCACGCGCTGTGCGCGTCGGGCGGGGCAATCAGGGCGGGCGTCCGTCAACTCGGCTCGTGGAAATACGTGCGCCGGAAATAGAGCGCCACATTCACCAAACCGATCATCACCGGCACCTCGACCAGCGGACCGATCACGGCCGCGAAAGCGGCGCCGTGATGAATCGAGAACACAGCCACGGCCACGGCAATGGCCAGTTCGAAGTTGTTGCTGGCGGCCGTGAACGACAACGTCGTCGTTTGCCCGTAGGTGGCCCCCACCTTGCGGCTCATGTAGAAACTCACCAGGAACATCACCACAAAATAGATCAGCAACGGCACCGCGATGCCCAAAACGTGCAAGGGCCGCGCCACGATCTTTTCGCCTTGAAGGCTGAACATCACGACAATCGTGAACAGCAACGCCAGCAGCGTAATCGGACTGATCTTCGGCAGGAACTTCTTTTCGTACCATTGGGCGCCCTTGGCTCGAAGCAGCACGAATCGCGTCAGCATGCCCGCCACGAACGGAATGCCCAAATAGATCATAACGCTTTTGGCGATCTGCCCAACGGTGACATCAACCACCACGCCCGCCAACCCCAACATCGGCGGCAGCACCGTGATGAACAGGTAGGCGTAGAGGCTGTAGAAAAAGACCTGAAACACGCTGTTGAACGCCACCAAGCCGGCCGCGTACTCCGCGTCGCCTTTGGCCAAGTCGTTCCAGACAATCACCATGGCAATGCATCGCGCCAAGCCGATCAGAATCAGCCCGACAAGATACTGCGAGAAGATCGTCTCCTCAGGCTCCAACGCGGGAAAGATCACGCCCATGAACAGCACGGCCAAGCCGAACATCAGGATCGGTCCGATCACCCAATTCTGCACGAGCGAAAGCCCCAAGACTTTCACATTGCGAAAGACGTCGGCCAACTCCTCGTACTTCACCTTGGCCAGCGGCGGATACATCATCAGAATCAGGCCCAACGCGATGGGAATGCTCGTCGTTTCATCGAGTTTGAACCCGTCGATCCATTCGGCCGTTCCCGGCGACAACCGCCCCCACCCAACCCCAACGGCCATCGCTGCGAAAATCCACACGGTCAGATAGCGATCCAAGAAGGAAAGCTTGCCCTTCGTTGCCGATTCACTCATCGCCTTCTCCAAGATACTTGCGGTTGATAACGTCGCCCCCCAGGAGCGCTTTGGCCTCACACACTCTTGGACCCTCGTCGTGTCCCCCGCCGCGCTCGCATCCGACAACACGGCCAACAGAGCGGACGCGGCCTGCGCCGCCCATTGCTCCGCTTAATAGCAGCGAGCAGCACAGTTGAGGCTCTCTCCGCCGAGTCCGGTTCGCCGCTGGTTCGATTCTCCCGGTTCGCCCGGCAAGGCAAAAAGCTGCGTTGCAAAAAAGCGCCGGCTGATCAACGACTGGACCATGGCGGGCGCCAATAGAAATCAAGTGTGACACGACTACGCGAGTTCTCAGCGCCTATTCGGAAGGCCGGCCGAATCGATCCACACATACGGCGAAGCAGGTCCCAGCGCCGCGAGGCTCTTCTAACCCGTTGCGCGTTTCGCCCCCTTGAACCGCCCTTGCTCCACGGATTCCGTCAGGGCAGATCTCCCCGCGACGAAAGCCATTGGCGAATTCGTTCGTCAATCTGATCTCGCACTTTGCGAAACGCCGCTCGCTGCTCCTCGGGTGAACCGCTAACGGCGGCCGGATCGTCGAACGGCCAATAATGCCGCTCGCCGGGCCCGGGAAAGATCCGCGGGCAGTTCTTCTCGACGTTCTCACAAACGACAAAAAGATAGTGAGCCGTCAACTTGCCGAGATACTCTTGTACGCTTTTCGACCTCTGCCCGGCGGTGTCAACACCCGCCTCTGCCATCACTTCGGCCACCATCGGATGCACCCGATCCGGTTCCAGGCCCGCACTGAACACATTGAACCGATCACCGGCGCGTTTGCGGAACAGCGCCTCGGCCATCTGGCTGCGCGCTGAATTGCGCGTGCAAAGAATCAGCACATTTTGTCGATCAGCCATGGCTTATCCTCGTTTGCCCATTTCCAGGCCGCACAAGCGACCCAACTGCTTCGGAAAACGCCCCCATGGCGCGACCATTGCTTCGCTGCAACGGCCCGCGAGGCCTGCGCCGCCCTCCACGCGGGCCACCTTTCTTCTTCCTCCGACTCGCGACCGGTTCACTCGCGACTTTGCCGCCGGCAGAGTTCATCGCGATCAATCTTGAGAATCCGCTCCAGCAATTTGTCGTCTTTGGCTGCCTCGGGCGAACGAGCATAGGCCTTGCAAACCACCTTGGCCACCGAGCGCGCCACCGCCGGCGCGTCGGCCTCCGCGGCGCGATAGTGGATCCAACGGCCTTCTTTTCGGCTCTCGACAAGCCGGGCCGTGTGGAGAATCGACACGTGCTTCGACACTGTGGACTGCGCCAGACCCAACAGCTCCACGATCTGGCACACGCACAGCTCCCTTCGACGCAACGCCCATAGAACCCGCACACGGTTCTCGTCGGCAACTGCCTTGAGCGCAGCAATCAACTCTCGCATCGCAATCGCCTCACTTTTCCAATCCGGTCCAAGAGCCGGCGACTCGCCGCAAGAGCGGCATCACGCACGCAGCGATCGGTCCCTGTTGCCACATCCGCAGACAGACGCTCCCCCTTTACGAATCCTGGCAAAAACGCTCAACCGCCCAAGAATGACGGCAACGGCAGAAGTCCCATCGCAGTTGTTCGGTTTGCAGCCGTTTTATCCGCCCCTGCGTTGGCGGAAACAGCGATTCTCGCGACATCGCCGGTATTCGTCATATCGCCATATAACGAAATATAGAAAGCTCGCGGCATTCGGTCAACCTGGGGAACAGCGATTTCTGTGCGAGCCCCCGCCGGATGGCGCCACCAAGGGAAATCGTGCCGCTTTCGGTCGCTGGCGGGGCATGGATTTCCGATTCCTGCGGCGTTCGCTTCTCGGCCGTTCCTTTCTCTTTCTTCCATAGTTGCTAGCGATGAAGAAATCGTCGGCCCGCTTCGCCCTCCAGGCCGCCGCCGGCGATTGATCGGCCGCATTCCGCGGCCGAACCGCTTTCGGTTTTCCGCCGTTCGCTTTAGAATACTGGTTTCGACGGATGTCGCGGCAGCCATCTGGTGGTCCGCCGAATTGATCCCGAGAGGCAAGACACCTATTTGCACGCCCGGAGGCGCCGGCCATGTCGCGTCGTTACGTTGCGCAATTGACACAACAGGAAGACGTGGACGAGGTCTTTCTGGTGTCGGAGAAGCAGTTGCGGCCGAATCGCAACGGCAACCTGTATTTGCAGTTCGAGCTGTCCGATCGCACCGGTTCGATTAGCGCACGGATGTGGAATGCCGACGAATCGCTCTACCGTTCGTTCGACAACGGCGACTTTTTGCAGGTTGAAGGCACCACGCAACTCTTTCAGGGCGCGGTGCAATTGATCGCCAAGCATATCGCCAAGGTGGATCCCGCGTCGATCGATCACGACGACTTCACGCCGGTCAATGCAGTTGCCGTCGACGCCTTGCAGCGCAGGCTGGCGGAAATGCTGCGCGCGATGAGCGATCCGGCGCTGCGCAACTTGGCCGAGTGCTACTTGATGGACTCGGCTTTGATGGACAAACTTGCCGCGGCGCCGGCCGGAATCAAACACCATCATGCGTATCGCGGCGGTCTGCTCGAACACACGGTTTCGCTCATGGACTTGGCGCAGCGCGTCGTTCCGCTCTACCCCCAAATCGATGGCGATCTGCTGCTGATGGGCGCCTTTCTCCACGACTTGGGCAAGGTGGACGAGTTGAGTTACGATCGTGAGTTCGGCTACACCGATCAGGGGCAGTTGATCGGCCATTTGATTATGGGCGTCGAAACGCTCAACGCCAAATTGGTCGAGGCCGAACGCCTGGCGGGTGAGCCGTTTCCCGAAGAGACCGCCCTCCGCCTGAAACACATGCTCATTAGTCATCATGGCGAATACGACTTCGGAAGCCCGAAACTGCCCATGACCGTCGAAGCCATGGCGCTGTATTGCTTAGACTTCCTTGACGCGAAAGTGAATGCGTTTTGCGGGCTCCTGCGCGACGATCCGAACAAGGACAGCACGTGGACCAACTTCCACCCGCAACACAATCGCAAGTTGTTCAAGGGCAAGCCCAAGACGGCGTAACGGCCGCACGATGGCCATGGACGGCCGCGGCCGCTTTGCTGGTTGTAACGACTTGGGCCCCGGCCGAGTCGCCGCGTTGGGGCGACGGCCTGCCCGCAGCATTGCTTTGGCTAAGTCTTCCCGCACTGTGGCTGCTGTTCTCGTTGGGCAAACCGCTGCGCGTTTTTCGGCTTCACCTTGCCGATGCGGCCGCGCTGGCGGTTTTCGGCTGGCATTCCGCCGCCGCGCTGGTCGCTGTGTCCCACGGCATGCCGCGGCCAGCCATTAACTCGCTTTGGCTCTGGCTAGGCTTAGGGGCATGTTATCTTTGCATCCGCCAAGCGGCGCAGCGCCCGTGCGACGCACGCCTGCTTGTTGCGGTGATGTGCGGTTTGGCGGCGGCCCAAAGCACGTTGGGCTGTTACCAATCGCTTTGGGGCATCCCTTCGGCACGCAGCGAGTTCGCGGCGTCGGCCGACCGTCCGTTTGAGGTTGTCGGCCTAAGTCTTCCCAGTGACTCGCCCCTGCGATTGCTTTTCGAAGCCCGGCTGGGCGGTGATGAGCCGTTAGGCGGATTCACGCTGGCCAACTCGCTGGCCGGCTGGCTCACCCCATGGATCGTTCTTTTGGTTTGGATCATCGGCGATAGCGCCCGGGAACTCTGGAGGCCGCACGATGCGAGTCCTCCATCAAGCCGCCGACTGAAAAAAAAGAACCAGCGACCCAACAAGACGGCGTTGCGATTGAGCATTCCCGCCATGGCAAGGGTTGCCGGATTGGCGGCGATGCTGCTTGTCGCGGTTTTCACCTTGGTTCGAACCGGCAGTCGAACCGGGCTTGCTGCTTGTTGCATTGGCGTCGGGCTGCTGGCCCTTCCCTGGGCTCGTCGCGCGTGGCGTTCGGGATCAGGTTGGCGACGCTTTCCGATCGTCGCCGGCGCGGTTGTCATTGCCGGAGCGTTCATCTTTGCGCTGACGCGGGGTGGAATCGCATCATCGCTCAAATCGCTGCACTACCGTTTCGACTATTGGCGAACGGCAGCGGCCATCATTGCTGATCGGCCGTGGTTGGGTTGCGGACCGGGCCAGTTCCAGCAAGCCTACACGGCCAAGAAGTCGCCGCCGGCAGGCGAGGAACCGGGCGATCCCCATAACGCCCTGCTTGAGATCTGGGCCACGGCCGGAACACCGGCGGCCTTGGCATGGATTGCGTTCTGCGGATTGATCGGGCTGACCGCGTTCCGTGCCGCCCGCCCGACCGGCGTCTCTGCCCAAGCAGACTGGTCGCCCGAAGCCGATGCACAGGGCCCATCGCAACCTCAAAAGCGCAGCCCAGTTCTCGGCACGGCACGTTGGCGATGGTCGGTGCTTGGCGCCGTCCAGCCGGCAATGGCGGGCGTTGCAGCCGTGCTCATCGGCTACGCGATCTTCATCCCTGTTTCGTGGATGACGCGGGCTGTTGCCGACGCTTGGCTGGTTTGGGCCACCCTGCCCGTCGCCCTGCTTTGCCTTGGCTTGCTCGGTGATTGGGTTCAGCGCGGCCGGCTGCCGGCCTGGGTGATTGCCGTCGCGTGGGTCGCGCTGATCGTCAATCTCGGGGCAGCCGGCGGTATTGGGTTCCCCGGGGTCGCGTCCGCCTTCTGGATGTTGGCCGCGCTTGCTCTGAACGCCGCTTCTAATGAAACGTCCACCAACGCGATCTCCCCCAATAACGTTTGCACCGGAAAGACCGCGCTGAACGAATTGACAAGCCCGCCCGTCTGTCCCACACCACGATCAGAACACACCGCCGCTTCGCCGCCAACGGTCCCATCGTCGGAAAGAGCAGACCGCCGAACGAACGGAGCGCGGCCGGCCCCGGTGGTTCTCGCCTTGGCGATCTCGTTCGGCCTCGTGTATGCCTGCCATGCGACGGCCTACCGCCCTGTTCTTCAATGCTCCGCCGAAATGCTTGCCGCCGAACGGCTGTCGGCAGCGACCGACCCGTTGCCCGCCCTGGCGCACTGGCAAGCAGCCGTCGAAGCGGACCCGTGGGCGTTTGAACCTCGCGCAGCGTTGGCCGCTGCTCAGTTCGCCCTTTGGCGGCAATCGCCGCATCCGGATCGTTGGCCGCCGATCATCGAGTCGCTCGATTCAGCAACGGCGCGAGCCGCCAATTGGAGCGCGGCTTGGCTTTGGAGAGGCCGACTGTTGCTCGACGCCGCCAGTGTTACAACCGCTAACGGCGCGCCGGCGGCGCCCCGAGCGTCAGCCGATGCCGCTGAGGCGCTGCGAATAGCTGTGCAGTGCTACCCGGCATCGCCGACCAACTGGGCCTATCTGGCCGTTGCCGAAGACCGCCTCGGGCTGCCCGAGGCGCCGCAAACCGCTCGACAGGCCATCGCACTGGACGCCGACAATCCTCACCGCGACAAGAAGCTGCCCGAACCATTGCGGCGTTCGTTGCAAGCCATTACTCTGAAAGAATGAGGCTAATCGCTGCAATTCTGGTCGGGTTGGTTCTCGGCGCCGGCAGCGGCGCGGGGCTGGGCTATTGGCGTTTCGCGCGAATTGCCGCGACTAATCTCTCCGGGCTCGCCGAAGGCAACTCCGAAGGCGCGCGGCTGCCGCAACCGGTCGCCGAAGTGCCGCACCTTGAGCACGACTTCGGCACGCTGAGCCTGGCCGCCACCGGCGAACACCGATTTATCATTCGCAACGCGGGAACGGCGCCGCTTCGGCTCGAGGCCGGCGAAACAAGCTGCAAATGCACCGTCAGCCGGATCGAACAGCCCGAGGTGCCACCGGGTGGCGAAACGGCGGTCCTCGTTCGATGGAAGGGGCTGGATGAACCCGGACCGTACCGGCAAAACGCCGTCATTCTGACGAACGATCCGGGGCGGCCGCGAATCATCTTATCGTTGACCGGAAAGATGATCGTTGCGGTCCAACTTAAGCCCGCGGAGTTGGTATTTTCGCAAATCGCGTCGACGCAACCAACCGTCGGACAAGTCCGGCTCTACGCCTACCAGAGGCCGAGCATCGATATTTCCGGCTGGCAAACAGGGAATAATGCAACAAAAGGGCAATTTGAGTGCCGCTGGGAACCTCTGTCGAAAGCCATGCTCGGCGAAGAGCCCGACGCACTTGCGGGCCAATTGATTGAAGTTACGATCAAACCGGGCTTGCCTTCAGGGCCGTTCGAACAGACAATCCGCCTGACCACCGACGATCCGGCCGCGCCGGCGATCGACTTGCCGATCCGCGGCTATGTGGTTTCCGACATCAGCGTTGCCGGTCCCGGCTGGAACGCAGAGCACAATCTGTTGGAATTGGGCACGATCGACAAACACAAAGGCCTGCGTCGCAACATACTATTGGTGGCCCGCGGGCCGTTTCGTGAGCAAGTTCGTTTTGAACTGGCCGAGGCGCGGCCCGCGTTTGTCCGTTGCCAGATCGGAACGCCGAAGGCCATCAACAACGGGGCCGCCTACCAAACGCCCGTGACGATTGAAATTCCGAAAGATAGCCCGGCCGTGAGCTTCGCCGGGCCACAAACCAGCGCGCTGGGGCGTCTCGTACTTCGCACCAATCACCCCAACGTGCCGGAGATACGGATTCTGCTGAGCCTGACCATCGAGGAGTGACGCGTTATCTCGCATGCGAACTGCCGCCTGAGCCCGGCTCGTGCGATCAGTTCGAGGCGTGCTCAACGGCGATTGCAGAATCGCCATGCTGTTGTGCGCTTTGCGCTGCGGCGGGTATTCAAGGAGGATGGACGTGTTTTTCGCGGCACGAAAGAGCCTGTTGCTTGCCGTGGGCGTTGCATTGTTCGGCGCGTGGACGGCGGGCTGTCGGCAAGAAAGAACGGCAACGACGGCGGAAGGAGCGGCCGAGACTCGATCCGATGCGCAAACCGCGACGAACCCGTCGCCGCGCCCGGCCGGAAACGATGCCCCATCGACGTTGGCGCTGATTCCAGCGCCGGCTGCCGAGGCGGCAACTCCGCTTTTGGTTTCGCCGCCTCGTTCGACCGAATCGCCCGTTTTGCCGGATGCGGCGGGCTCGGCATCATCCACCAGGATTGTCGCTCGGCCGGCCGACGGCCTTGCCTCGGACAGCCCGACGGGCGAAGCCGATCGGTTGCCCGCAAGCGATGGCCCATCGGAATCCGGCAGCGACAACGCGCCCCGCATTTTGCCGGCCGTTGGGGCCATACCGGTCACCAGTTCCAACACAACGTTTGCCGCGAACGACGACTCGGTGCGGCTCTCCATCGCAGACGAAAAACAACCGGACGACGGATCCAACCCCCTGCGGCGCGGCAATCACGGCGCCGAGCGACGGACCGATCGAGCAACCACGCAGCGCCCGCACCAGGCGCCCGAGTGGCCGAGTGGCGTTGGTGGCCCCGAGCCTGCCGACCGATTCGCCCCCGCCGCGCCTGCTCCGACCGCTCCTGCGGCCTCTGCGGGGCCACCGTCGGCCGGCCTGCGATCGCCGGCAGACGGTTCCGCATGGGAGAATTCGCTGGATCAATCTGCTGGCGCCGCGCGTCGGCCAACCGGATCTGAACTGCGCGGTTCCAATCCGATCACTCTCCGCCCGAGCGATCAGCAGCCCTCGTCGGCGCGTCTGGCGGCTGAGTCATCTTCGTCGGCCGTTCGCCTTTCGGTCGGGTCTCCGTCGGGCGAGCAGGCAGCCGTCCCTGGTTCGACGGACGCTGCCGGGGCGGACGATCGGGGCGACAAGCCCGCGCCGCCCAAGCGAAAGGGCAAACACAGCGGCGAACACTTCGATCCGATCAAAGAAAACGGCCCGATCTTCGAAGGCTGGCCGAAACCGCAGCTTGCCTTGGTGATCACCGGTCGGGAAGAGGGGTATATCGAACCCTGTGGTTGCGCCGGCCTCGATCGAATGAAGGGCGGCATGGCGCGACGACAGACGCTATTCCGCTCGCTAAGGAAGCAAGGCTGGGAGGTGGTGGGGCTCGATGTGGGCGGGCTGGCGCGCGGGTTCGGCAAACAGGCCGAGCTGAAGTTCCAGACGATGGTCGAGGCCAAACGCCGGACGGGCTACGATGCGGTCGCGTTGGGCACAACCGACCTGCGATTGCCCGCTGGCGAACTGGCTGCCGTTGCCGCAACGGCCGACGGAACGCCGAGCATGTTTGTGGCCACCAACGTGGGCCTGTTCGGGTTCGACGCCGCCGTCGCCCCCCGCAGCAAAGTCATCGAACGCCCCGGCGCCCGCTTGGGCGTGATGGCGGTGGTCGGCAAGCAAACTCAACAAGCCATTCACAACGACGAAATCGAAATGATCGACGCCGAGTCGGCCATTCGGCAAATGCTGCCCGATTTGAAGAAGAAGTCGGGCTACTTGGTGCTTTTGGCCCACATGCCGACCGAAGAGGCCGAGGCCCTGGCCCGCAAGTTCCCCGAAATCAACTTGGTGGCCACTTCGGGCGGACCGGCCGAGCCTCCGGCCAAGCTTTCTTTCGTCGAGGGCACGAAAACCATTCTTGTCGAGGTCGGGGAAAAGGGAATGAACGCCGTGGTGATCGGCTTCTTCGACGACCCGAAAACTCCGGTCCGTTACCAGCGGGTGCCGCTCGACGCGCGCTTCGAGAGCTCGCCGGAAATGAAGTCGCTGCTGGCGGCCTACCAAGATCAGTTGCGAACGCTCGGCTGGGCGGGGCTGAACATCCGCGCTTTGCCCCACCCGCAAACGGAGACCAACGGCAAATTCATCGGATCGAAAAAGTGCGAATCCTGCCACGAAGAATCCAATAAGGTCTGGAAGCGCACGGGCCATTCACGCGCATTTGCGACCTTGGAGAACCTCGATCCGCCGCGCCATCACGATCCCGAATGCGTCAGTTGCCATGTGATCGGCTGGCATCCGACGAAGTACTTCCCCTCCCAGAACGGCTTCGTCAGCAAAGAGAAAACGCCCGAACTGATTGACGTGGGCTGCGAAAGCTGCCACGGGCCCGGCGAAAAGCACGCGGCGGCCGAGATCGGCGCCGACCTCGAATTGCAAAAACGGCTCCGTCAAGCGATGGTCGTCACCAAAGAGGAATCGGCCAAACGCCAGTGCTACACCTGCCACGATCTCGACAACAGCCCCGATTTCGAGTTCGAAAGCTACTGGCCGATCGTCGAGCACTACGAAGACTAAAGCGGCCGGCCGCTTCAAGCGCCGAGTTCTGTTGCGGCAAGCCGCGCGGTTGCGCGCCGGGGTAATGCTCGGCAGGGCGACGTTCCAACACAGAACCGGCGCCGGACGGCCCGCTCCAACGCCGCAACAAAGCCGATCGGCCCGCCGCCGCGCCGCCCGCATCGGCTCCTACCCTTCGCCGATCTCCTTCATCACCGCCTCGGGAATGTTGTAATTCGACGACACGTTCTGAACGTCGTCGTGATCGTCGAGCCGTTCCATCAGCTTGAGCACCTTGCGGGCCACATCCGGATCGCTGACGTCCACGGTCGTTTTCGGAAGCCGCGTGATGCTGTTCACCTCGGGCTCCAGTCCGGCCTGTTTCACGGCCGAAAGCACATCCTGATACACGGCCGGATCGCAGGTAATTTCGAAATTTTCGCCGTCGGGGCGCACATCGTCGGCCCCGGCCTCCAGAACCAACTCCATCAACTTCTCTTCGGTGACATTCTTGCCGCTGACGATGATCAACCCCTTGCTCTCGAACATCCAAGCGACGCAACCGGTGCTGCCCAGCTTGCCGTCGCTCATTTCGAAGATCTTGCGAATCTCGCCCGCCGTGCGGTTGCGATTGTCGGTCAGCACCTCGCACAACACGGCCACGCCGCCGGCCCCATAACCTTCGTAATTGATCTCGTCGAGGTTGCCGCCTTCCAACTCGCCCGTACCCTTCTTGATGGCCCGAGTGATGTTGTCTTTCGGCATGCTCACCGACTTGGCGTCGTCAATCGCGTAGCGCAAACGGAGATTGGCGTCGGGATCTCCTCCGCCCATCTTCGCGGCAACGATGATCGCCTTGGCCAGCTTGCTCCACAGCTTGCCCCGCTTGGCGTCGATCAACGCCTTCTTGTGCTTGATGCCGGCCCAATGGGAATGACCTGCCATAACTGTATTCCATCAACTCTATAGGTCCACACGACACACAACGCGACCGCAAGCGAAACACCCCGACCGGTCGCGTTCATTTGAAGGCCGCGCCGGTTTCAATTCTGCGCGGCCGAAACTGCATCGAAATCGCCCAAGAACCTCCGGCCTGTCGCTCAACCGCAACAGGGTCTAACGCGGCTTTCGCTTGGTGATGACAACGGCCTTCTTCCGCTTCTCGCCGGCGCCCGGTTTGCCCGCCGCTTTCGCCTTCTTGCCGCCTGCCGACCGCGGCTTGTCCACCGCAGGCTTGTCCACCGCAGGCTTGTCCGCCGCAGGCTTGTCCGCCTTGCTTCTCGGCCTGGCCGGCGGCTCCGCCTTGGGCGGTTGGGCCGGTCTTCCGGTCTTCGCCGCGGGACGCTCGGCCCTCTCGGCTGCCGCTTTCGGCTCCGTCTTGGCCGGCTTCCCCTCGGTTGGCGCCCCTTTCCGCGGCTTTTCTGCCGCTTGCTTGCCCGCGGCCGCCTGCGGTGCCGTTTCGACGGGCGGCTTCGGCGCCCGCCTCTTCGGCAACCGCTCTGCCGCCGCCGGATTGATCTCGACAAGCATGTCGCGCACCCGCGGCGCGAACGGATTGGCGGCGAAGTCTGCGCCCAACTGGTGCAGCAACGACGCAAACTCAACGCCCTTGCTTTTCGGGATCGCTCGTTCCAAGCCCGGCACGGAATGCTCGGCGGCATCCTTCTCCGACGCCAAGTCGATGATCTGCATCACCCGCATCGTCGAGCCGTCCAGCCCAATCGAATGCCCGCCCAGGGCCGCCTGCGTGACGTACGCCACCACAAACGGCGTGGCGCCCAAATCGCGCAACCATTTCTGCGTTTCGCCCAGGTTCTTCTTGCGGCGATCTTCCAAATCGAAGCAATACGTCTTCTCGAAAATCGCCTGCAACACTCGTTTAATGCGATGAGCGGCGCCCCGCGCGTCGGGCAGCATGGCCATCACTTCGCACAACTCCGAAACCGAAGTGACGCGAACTTCATTCCAATCGAAGAACGTATGCACCAAAGCGGCCAGGGCCGTTTCCGCCGCTTCATAAGCGGCGTCTTCCAGCAAGCAGGCGAAGAGCAGATGTTCCAGCACGCTTCGCTGCTGGTCGATCGCCACCGGCTTGTAGTGCTTTCGCAGAACCTTGTGCAACTTCTCGATTTGAGCGCTTCGACTTGCCTGTGCCATGGTTGTGCGAGTCCCTCGATTGTCCTTTCCGATTGCCCGCCGCTGCCGCCGTCACTGATCGCGCGGCTGGCTCGGCCGAGAAAGCGAAATGTCAGCCGCGATCCTCATCGTCGGGCGCGGTCGGGTCGCTCGCCGCAGCAGAGTCCGAGTCGTCGGCCACGAGGCCCGGCGGCTCGGAGGCGGCCTCGCCCGGCGGCAAAACCTCGCGAAGGATGCGAGCCACCTCGATCGAACGCTTCACCCCCAGATCGAGAATGAAGCTCAGCCGCGGAGTGTACCTAAGCTCCAATCGCTTGGCCACTTTCGCCTGCAAGAACCCGGCCGCGCTGGAAAGCCCTTTCATGCTCAGACGCTGCTGCGTCTCTTCTCCCATGATCGAAACATGCACCTTGGCGTAACGCAGATCGTCGGAGACTTCCACGTAAGTGACCGTTACGCCTTGAATCCGCGGATCTTTCAGCTCGGTGAGTATCGCCATGCTGACGACCTCGCGAACGGCCTCGGCACATTTCAACGCGCGACGATTCGACATTTGCTCTCTCTCGTGCCGACCGACGAAACCCCCGACCGAATCTCGGCCGCGAATCGCAGTCGAGCGCTATCACAACGTGGAACCGGCGTTTGAAACGCCGCAGACCGCCCAACCGCCGATCAGTCGCACAGCGTAGCCCCTCGGTTGCTTCGCGCCCCTGGGCGGCCATCTTCACTATTTCCGCGAACCTGCTCAAAGCGTCCGAGCGATCTCCTCGATCTTATACGCCTCCAACAGGTCGCCTTCTTTCACGTCATCGAAGCTGGCCAGCTTGATGCCGCATTCCATCCCCTCGCGGACTTCGCGGACATCGTCCTTCTCGCGCTTGAGCGTGTCGATGGCGTAGTCGCCCACCACGCGGCTGTCGCGAATGATCCGCATCCGCGCGTCGCGGGTGATCGTGCCGGCCAGAACACGGCAGCCGGCCACCGCCCCCACCCGACTGATCCGAAAGACCCGCTGAACCAAAGCGCGGCCCAAGTCCTTCTCTTGCTTCTCGGGACGGAGCATCCCTTCCAAAGCGTCTTTAAGGTCTTGCGTGAGCTGGTAAATAATGTCGTAACGGCGAATCTGCACGCCGCGCTGATCGGCCAACTCGCGGGCGCCTTCGTCGGGCGCCACATTGAAACCGACGATGATGGCGTCGGAAGCGTCGGCCAAGTGCACGTCCGCTTCGGTAATTCCTCCGACCGCCGCTTGCAGCACTTTGATCTGAACTTCCGGGTGATCCAGTTTGCCCAGCTCTTTGCGAATCGCCTCGATCGATCCGCGCACATCGGCGCGAATGATGATGTTCAACGTTTGCAGCTTGTCCATCTGGCCAAGGCGGTCAAAGAGGTTCTCCAACGTCACATGCGCCCGGCCTCCCGACAACTCCGTCGTTCGAGCCTTCGCTTGTTGGGCCTCGGCAACCTGGCGGGCTTGCGCGATGTCTTCGAGCACATAGAAGCGATCGCCAGCCCCCGGCGGCTGGTCCAACCCCGTCACCGTCACCGGTGTTGAGGGCCCGGCCGAGGTCAACCGCTTACGGGTTTGCAGCGTGTCATACAACGCCTTGACGCGCCCGTAGGCCGCCCCGCACACGATGACATCGCCCACCTTCAGCGTGCCTTTTTGAACCAGCAACTTCGCTTCTACGCCGCGGCCCTCGCTCAGCGAGGTCTCTAGACACACGCCCAACGCGGGCCGATCCGGATTCGCCCGAAGGTCATGCAGCTCGGCCACCGTCAACAATGTCTCCAGCAGCTCATCGATGCCAACCCCGGTGGCGGCGCTCGTCTTGATCACTTCGACATCGCCGCCCCATTCCGTCGGCAGCAGTTCGGCGGCGGCCAACTGCTGATAAACACGATCGGGATTGGCCGAGGGAAGATCGATCTTGTTCAACGCAACCACGATCGGCACGCCCGCGGCCCGCGCGTGGCTGATCGCTTCCTCGGTTTGCGGCATCACGCCGTCGTCGGCCGCCACGACAAGCACTGCAATATCCGTCACGTTGGCGCCGCGCGCCCGCATCTCGGTGAACGCTTCATGGCCGGGCGTATCGACGAACGCGATGGGCCGGCCCTGCTTTTCGATCTGGTAGGCCCGAATGTGTTGCGTGATGCCGCCCTTTTCGCCCGCGGCCACGTGAAGATTGAGAATCCGATCCAACAACGATGTCTTGCCGTGGTCCACATGCCCGAGGAAGGTAATCACCGGCGGCCGCGGTTGCAGAGATTCGGGCGGATCCTCCCGCGACTCCAACGCGGAGATCACCGCGTCTTCCATTGCGACGGGCCGGCGCAATTCCACATCGAGCCCCAGTTCCGCGGCCAACAATTCGGCCAAATCGGGTTCGAGGTTGGCGGCCACGTTGGTCATTTGCCCCAGTTGCAGCAACTTCGTCAGGGCCGCCTTGACAGGGATGCCGCAGGCCTCGCAAAACGAACGCACCGTGCATGGCAATTCCACGACCAACTTCCCCTTGCGCGGCGCTGCCGTGCTTGCTCCGCCGGTTCGCCGAATGAACTTCGGCCGATGAACCGTCGGGGCTTCTTCTTCTTCATCCGGCGAAACGACCCGTTTGGCGGCCGCCGTCTTCTTCCGCTTCAATTGCCGCTGTTCGCGACCGCCGAGGGTGACGCCGCTTTCCTCTTCTTCACCCTCGCCGTCTTTTTGTTTCTTCACCCGATCGCGTGCGGCCTGCAACAGCCCTTCGAGCGTGGCCGCATCGATGTTCAGCGGACGCCCCTTCGTCGGCTCCTCGCCGCGTTCCGACTTCGAATCGGCCGCCCGCTTCTCCTCGCGCTTGCGAAGCTGCTCGGAAAGCGGCTTGCTGCCTCCGCGGCCCGCGCGAATCGCATCGAGCGGAAGCTTGATGTCCGGTTTCTGCGGAGCAGGCTCGCTCGCCGCCGGCTTGCGCGGCGGTTTGGCTGCGGTGGGAACGGCCGCCAAGCGAATGGCCGGGCCGCTCTTCTCTTTCTGTTTTTCGCGATCGGCCTTGCGTTGCGCCCGTTCGCGAGCGGAAAGCTCTCGGATCGGTCGATCGAATTGGCTCACCTTCGGGCGTTCAAATGTCGGCATCGGCGACGAAGCAGGTTCTCGCGGCGTCCCCTTCACTTCCGGCTTGGCCAAGTCCGCAGCGCCGCCCGTCGAATCCGCATCGCTTGGGCCGGTCCCTACCGTCGCCTCACTCAACGGGGCAGCCGGCTCCTCCGCCGTCGGTGTTCCCGCCGAAACGGCGGAAGCGCCGCCCGACGGCGTCTCGGTGGGCACCAATGGCGGAAGTTCGGGCCCAACAGAAACGGAAACGGATTCGGCCGTCGCGCCCGACACAGGCGGCTCGACAATAGGCGTTTCCAACGCCGGGGCTGGAGCAGCAATAGAAGGTTGGGTGGGAGTGGCGGCGGGGGGAGTTTCGACCTTACGCGATCGCAGCAGCGGCGGACGCTCGGAGGGACGCCCGGCAAGTACGGGAGGTTTGCCTATTGTGCCGGCCGGCGGGATGTAGTCTTCGCGACGAATCGCCGGCGCCGGGCCGCTCTCGGCCGGACGGGCTGGGCCGCGGGTCTTCTGACCCTCGAGGAACTTGATGATCGCCGCTTCCTCTTCGTCCGACAAAATGGACAGCGCCGAACTCTTGCCCTTGATGCCTGCGCGCTCGCAGACCAGGACCAAGTCCTTGCTGTCCATCTTCAATTGTTTTGCCAGGGCGTAGATACGATTCGCCACGTGGGCACTCCCTTTGGGACGGAAATCGGCGGGCCCGGCCCGCTCTGTCGCGATGCGTCAAACCATGTCCAACCTCCCTACGTTGCGCCGACACGGTACTACGCCTCGGCGCTGTTGGGTGAATCCGTTGCAGCGCCGGCGGTCGAGCCGTCGGCAGGTTCCCCCGCCTCGTCGCCCGCCTCCGACGCCGGGGCGGCATCGCTTTCCGCCCCTTGCTGATTGGCGGCCTCCTGCCGCTCAAGCTCGCGTTGCTGGCGGCGTTGCATCGCCGCCTGTTTTTCTGCTTCTTCCGCTTTGGCCTCGGCCTGCTCCACGATCGACTGAACCTGCTCCTCCGACAAGCCGCCCATCTCCATCAACACGTCAGGCTCGATGGTCGAAAGCTCGTCATACGTCAGGAAGCCTTCGCCCACCAGCCGCTCGGCCAGTTCGGGCTCAACCCCTTCAATCGATGCGAAGCCCTGCACGGCGCGATCGATTTCCTCGTCGAGCTCGTCGCGCGTCATGATCTCGATATCCCAACCAGCCAGCTTGCTGGCCAAACGCACGTTCTGGCCGCGCCGTCCGATCGCCAGCGATAACTGATCTTCCTTCACCAACACGATCGCCTTGCCCAACATGCGGCAAAGGATTGTTTCCTCGCATTCCGCCGGCTGCAAGGCGTTGGGAATGAACACGTTCATGTCATCATTCCACCGAACGATGTCGATTCGTTCGCCGGCCAGCTCGTCGGTGATGTTCTTTATGCGATTGCCGCGCACGCCCACGCACGCGCCGACGCAATCGACCCGCGGATCAACGCTGCTGACGGCCACCTTGGTGCGGTAACCGGGCTCGCGCGAAATCGCCCGAATCTCAATCACCCCCTCGGCAACCTCGGGAATCTCCTGTTCGAACAGCCGTTGTACCAAATGGGTCGTCGCCCGGCTGAGAATCACCTTGATGCGGCTGCCCGACTTGCGGACCTCGTAAACGGTCGCGCGAATCCGCTCGTTAACATGGTGCGATTCGCCCGGAATCTGCTCGCCGCGAGGCAAGATGGCCTCGACATTGCCCAACGACACGGTTGCAGTGCCGCCGTCGTAACGCTGGATGACTCCGTTGACCAACTGGCCGCGAAGCTGTTCATATTCCTCAAAGAGGGTGTCGCGCTCCGCCTCCCGAATCTTCTGGATCATCACCTGCTTGGCTGTCTGAGCGCCAATGCGCTCGTTGATCTCGCTGGGGCTCAACGGGACGCCGTTGCACATGCCCGTGATGACGCCCGACTTTCGGTCGATCGTAACTACGATTTCGGCTTCGTCACCGTAGTGTTTTTTGGCGGCCGACAAGATCCCCGCCTCGATGCTTTCGAAGAGGATCTCCTTGTCGATATTCTTGTCTCGGTGGATTGTGTCCACAATCCGTAGCACTTCGCTGGCGTCCATCGAACTAACTGCCAATCGATTCCAGGATTCGGTGACGGTCATCCGCCAAAAAACAATACCGCCCGCCTGCTCGGACGAATCGCCTTCGCCCAAGACGCTTCAAAACGTTCTACCGTCATACTTTAGAAGCGACGGTAATCCCGTAAACATACACGCCGGCACCCCGACTGTCAAGGTAGTGCCTCAACCGTTAGCAGGGCTTTCTCGCTTCGGCCCATCCCGTCGGACCCGACGGCTGCGTCCCGATCGCTCATCCCACCGGCCCAAACGCCGGCCCTTGCCCGCGTCGTTCGCAACGCGCCGGCAAATCGGCAACGGACCAACCAAGCCCACCCGGACCTGCCCACAGGCGGAAGAACCGGGACGCCCTGCCGTTTGTTTTTCACACCGCTTCCCGCACCTCCGCCTTCGTCTTCCACCAGTGCGGCAGCGGCCTGTCGAAGAAGCCCGAACGCGCGGCACAACGGTCTGCTTTCCCGCGGCCATCTCCGCCAGCATCCCCAAGTTTTGGCTCCTCTCAACAAGCCTTCCGATCGCATTCCCGACAACGACGAGGAGAGGAGAAGTTGCCAAGACTTTTTCCGAAAGAAACTGTGCGCCAGTGGGAACTTGGCAACGGAGTGCGACGTCAAACAGCCGGTGCAGTGTGCGCGGGGTGCGGGCCAACCGAGAAAACGCGCCGATGCCGATCGGGCGGTCACAACCCAGTTCGCTCGGCCGACCCTATCCGCGACGACTGCCAACCGGCCCTAAAGCGTGCTGTCTCCGTTGACGGACACTTCAAGACCCAACCGAGGATCGAGCCATGAACAGTGTTTTCCGATGCCGTCAATTTTGGCCCCAACGCCGCTTGCTCAGCGCAAGCTTTGCCGCCGGGCTGGCCGGTGCGGTTCTTGCGGCCTGGGTTTCAGCGGCGGCGGCCCAGGATGAACCCGGCACTCCGCAATGGAACGAAGCTGAGGTGGTGTTCATCGGGCAAGTGAACGAGGTGAAGGCAGGGCCGGTCGGCATGAGCTTTCCGCCCGTTCACACCCATACGCTCCGGATTAAGGTTTCCGAGGTGCTGCGCGGCGACGTGAAAGCCAATGAGCAGGTAACCTGCTCGCATTCCGCTCGGCAGGAACTCCCGCCCGAGTTTTCGCTGGAAAAGCCCAGCATTGTTGCGGCGATGCGCTCGCGGGGAAGCCTAACCATCCGTCGAATCGAGGTGGCCGACGCAACCAATACGGCCGAGGCCAAGGCGGGCTGCAATCTGCCGTTGGGTTGGCGCGTTGATCGGGGCCAACCGATCTCGCCCTGGGCCGAGCTGGGCAAGCGGGCGTGGAACGGCGACGCCGGCGACGCCAAGACGGTCTGCTCTAAGTCGGGCCGCCCCGCGCTGGCCGCCGGGCCCGAAGTGATGCTTGAAGTTGAGCACGTGCCGCCGGTGCGCGAGGTTCAATGGAGCAACCCCGACGGCGACGGCGAGTACAAAATCACCGTCACCAACCCGACAAAGAAGCCGCTTGTCGTGCCCGCCCTGCTGACCGACGGCAAAGACATCCTTTGGGCCAACAGCTTGGTGATCCTCTGCCAGGGCCGGGCTTACCCCTGCCCCGACTTCAAACCCGACGCAGGACCACTGAAGCCGGTTACGCTCCAGCCGGGCCAAAGCGTCTCGGGCATCGTCAATGCCTTGAAGCTCGAAGGGCCCGAGTGGCCGCGGGGTGGCTACCGAATCGTGTTCCAGTTCTGCCTTGGCGAAAAGAGCGTCTCGAAATCGTTCTACTACATGTCGCGGCATCACGATCCGATCCGCAACCGCCTGTTTCCCAAAAAGAAGTAGCTCGGCATAAGCGGCGTTTTCGCCCAACAACGCGAAATGCCGACCTCGCCCGGGCCGGACTGGGCAGCCGTCGCCCCGTCAAAGGTTATTCGGTTTTGCGGTCGCCCGGCCCTAATGATGCAGAATTAGGGCGGGGCCGGTGCCGGGCAACCGTCAAAAATTGTTCGGTTTTTTGGCCCCCTGCCGCCGTGGTCGCGCCGCATCCGATCAAAAGCGGAACTGCCGCCCCGGCGTGTTCGGGCTGGCGATCGCTCGGTCCACCCGCCGACGGATTGCCCGATGACCTTCCCGCGTGAAGAAGGGCAACTTGCGCACTCCCGCGAGTGCTGTCGAAAAGCGTGTTGAGATGGCCCCACCGGGCGGCGTTGACTACCGCGCGATTGCCCGGCGCCAAATCGACACTTGGGGCCGGCGGCTTCGCGCCCGAGCCCCGAGCCGACGAGCCCCTTTTTCGGGCTGCAAGGCTATTGTTGGTATTTAGCGCGGGGGTTATATTATTGGGTTCTTCAGCTTGGCCGAGGCGTGCCTTCTCGGCGTGAGAGGCGGGCCGAGCCGATAAGGATCGACAGGCTTCCAAGACGTTGTCCGATCAGTGTTTCCGCACATTGGGGCGGGGGTTGTGTCGGCGCGGTTGGCAAGCCGGTGGCGTGCGAACTGGATTCTATGGTCAATCGTAATCTTCTGCGCGGCTTAGACCCCTCCGACGACGAATGGCAACGCGAGCTCGAGGCCGCCCTGGGCGGCGTTCCAGCCGATCAGCTCGACTGGAGCACCCAGGAAATCAACGTCAACCAGATCGTCGAAGGCCGCGTATTGCGGGTCGAAGGCGATGTGGTGTTGGTTGACGTGGGCTATAAGAGCGAAGGCATCGTCTTCCGCAACGAATGGGATGAAGGCGAGCGGTTGCCCGAGCCGGGCGAGACGATCAAGGTGCTGATTGAAGACGTGGAGGACATCCACGGTTTGGTGGACGATTCGCGCGGAATGATCACCCTGAGCCGCCGGAAGGCCGAAAAGGTCGAGGCTTGGCAAAAGGTGATGCAAACCGTCAAAGAAGGCGACGTCGTCACCGGCATGGCCACGCGAAAGATCAAGGGCGGCCTGCTTGTCGATATCGGCGTGAACGTCTTTCTGCCGGCCAGTCAGGTCGATATTCGCCGCCCCAGCGACATTGGCGACTACATCGGCCGCACCTTGCAGTGCATCGTGCTGAAGATCGACGAAGCCCGGCGCAACATCGTCGTCAGCCGCCGGGCGCTGATCGAACAAGAGCGTGCCGAGAAGAAGGCGCAACTGTTGGCCGAACTGGCCGTCGGGCAGCGGCGCAAGGGCATCGTCAAAAACATCGCCGACTTCGGCGCATTCGTCGACCTGGGCGGCATCGACGGCTTGCTGCACATCACCGACATGAGCTGGGGCCGAATCAACCATCCCTCGGAGATGGTTTCCATCGATCAAGAGATCGAGGTGCAGGTGCTGCATATCGATCACGAGCGCGAGAAGATCGCCCTGGGCCTCAAGCAGCGCATGCCCAGTCCCTGGGAGCACGTGGCCGAGAAGTACCCGGTGGGCGGAATCGTCAAGGGCACGGTGGTCAACGTGATGAATTACGGCGCCTTCGTGAAGCTGGAAGAGGGCGTCGAAGGCTTGGTTCACATCAGCGAAATGTCGTGGACCAAGCGAATCAACCATCCCACGGAGTTGGTCAACATCGGCGACGAGATCGACGTGGTTGTCCTAAAGATCGACAAAGACAAGCACGAGATCTCGCTGGGCATGAAGCAGGCCCAGGCCAATCCCTGGGACCGCGTGGCGGAGAAGTACCCCGTCGGCAGCACGGTCACGGGCACGGTCCGCAACCTGACCAACTACGGCGCGTTCATCGAGATCGAAGAGGGGATCGACGGGCTGCTGCACGTCAGCGACATGTCGTGGACGCGGAAGATCAGCCACCCCAACGAGATGGTCGAAAAAGGCCAAGAAATCCAGTGCCGCGTGATCGCCGTCGATCAAGATCGCCGGCGCATCGCCCTCGGCCTGAAACAGATGGCCGGCGATCCATGGGCCACCGACATCCCCATGAAATATCAACCGGGGCAGATCGTCAAAGGCCCGGTCACCAAAATCACCAACTTCGGCGTCTTCGTCGGATTGGAAGACGGGCTGGAAGGTTTGCTCCATATCTCCGAGCTGGCCGACCACAAAGTGGACAATCCGGAAGAAGTCGTCAAAGTCGGCGAAGTGATCGAAGTGAAGGTTCTTCGCGTCGATGCGGACGAACGGAAGATCGGCCTCTCCCGCAAGCGGGTGGAATGGGCCGAGGAAGCCGTGGCCGAACAACAGCGAGAAACGCCCGCGCCCTCCCAGCATCAGGAGCTTAAGGGCGGCGTGGGCGGCCAGAGCGGGCCGTTGATCAAGAACTTCCCCGGCGTCACCGATTCGTCTTCGGAGAAGTCGGACGATTAGCCGAGAGCGATCGGCCGGTTTCTTCCATCGGCCGCAGTTGGCCCCAGGGCCGATCGATTCCGACATGTCAACAAAGGCGCGGCGCCTGTAAGAAGGGGCCGCGCCTTTTCTATTGGTTCTGCCGATCACTCCAAGCAGTCGCGTTGTCGGGCACCGTGATCCGTTCGCCGTTCTCCGGATCGAGCCGCGGCACGGCGCCGTTCTTTCGGCGCAAATGCGCCGATCATCGGAGCGCATTTCGGCCCGAAGCCATCCGCCGCTCCGAAGCCGCAGCGGGCAACGGCGATCCGCTGCCGCGGGCAACGGTTTTTTTAGTTTGCGCGGCAGTGCATTCGGCATAGACGGCACGGCCGGCGCGCATCGTCGCAACGCGCGGCCGCGGGAGTATTCGATACAGTTGCTATCACGGGGAAAAGCCGCGCAGTTCGACATGTCGTTGCTGCGCTTCAGCCGCGACCGGCGCAGCGACGATAGTGTGGTTAGCCGACAGTGCATGGATGAAAGGCGGCTTGACGGGGCTGCGGCCCCGTTGGCCGCGCGGCTTTCGATCGACTGAGCAAGTGCGCCACTGTGGTGCGGCCGAGACGACAGCGATGCCGGGAGGGCAAGGCTGTTCGGCCCATCAATGGCGCTGCCGAGCGATTGTCGATCGCTGCGCAACGGATTGCAGACCGGGCCGGTGCGCGCTTGAGCCAGCAATGGGCCAACGCGCGCCACGGCGCCCCAGGGTTCTACGGCTGTCTCGCCGCAACGCGACGAGGCGCCTTGGGGAGAAACGATCACGCATTCTCAACCGGCGCACGACCACCCGCGGCCCACCAACCGCCTGCGCGCTTCCGCTGACGAAGCGCGCGGCGACGAGCCGCGGTTCGGCCAGCACTATCGGACATCGGTGATGAAGACTCGTCGCAAACAAGCCGCCTCTGTGCAATCTCCTCTGGAAACGTACTTGCGCGAGATCAACGAAACCTCGCTGCTTTCTTCCGAGGACGAACAAGACCTGGCCGTGGCCATCGGCAACGGCGATCCGCAGGCCCGCGATCGGATGGTGCGCGCCAATCTGCGATTGGTGGTGAACATTGCGCGCGGCTATACGGGCAAAGGTTTGAGCCTGCAAGACCTGATCGAAGAAGGCAATCTGGGCTTGCTTCGGGCCGTCGAAGGTTTCGACCCCGCCATGGGCACACGTTTCTCCACCTATGCCAGCTACTGGATCAAGCAATCGATCAAGCGCGCCTTGATCAACTGCGCCAAAACGATCCGCATTCCGGCCTACATGGTCGAGCTGCTCTCCAAGTGGCGCAGGGCGACCTCACGGTTGGCCGAGGAACTCGGCCGCACTCCCACGGCCGAAGAAATCGCCCGCGTTCTCGGCCTGCCTCGCAAGAAGCTGCCGATCATCAAAAAAGCGATCAAGATCCACAACCTCACGCCGCAAACCGATCAGCCCGAGTCGGGCTGGTCGCTCGGCGAACTGGTGATGGACGAGCGGATGCGCACGCCCGACGAGCACTTGCTCGACAACGACAACTTGCGGCACGTCAAGGAGCAGTTGGAATTGATGGATCAGCGAGAAGCGACCGTGCTTCGGCTCCGATTCGGGCTCGACGACGGCGAACCGCGCACATTGAAAGAGATCGGCGAAGCCCTCGGGCTGACCCGCGAACGCGTCCGTCAGATCGAGACCGAGGCGCTCAACAAGCTCGCCGCCAGCCTCGAAGGCCGGCAATGGACGCGCGCCCATTGCGACGCCGTATAACGGAGCGCTCACCGCCCCAAGGCGTTCTACTGGAGCCGCGGCAGCCGAAGAACAAACGGCGAGGATCGCTGCCGATCACGATTTGCCAAGCACGATAAGCCAATCGTGTCTGGACAAGCACGATCAGACAAGCCCCCACCGCTTGCGCAAGAACCACTCCGTTCCCATCAGGCCCACCACGCAGAAGAAGAACGGCCAAGTATCCCAAAGCGTGCGCTTCGTCTCCTGCACCGACTCGAGTTCTTCGGTCCGGCGAAGGAGTTCATCGACCAAGGCGGGCAATTCCTCAGGCGGGAGGGCCCGGCCGCCGGTCATTGCGGCGATGCTGTGCATCGTAGCCGGATCGGCCGACGGATTGTCGAGCTCCAGGTCTTGCTCCGACACCAGGAAACGCGCTCGCGTTTCGCCCAACGGTTCGCCCCGCTGGGTCGCCTTCAACTCCAAAGCGTAGTCGCCCGGGCTCTTGGTTTCGCGGAATGATCCGATCGTTTGATCCCCCTGACGGACCAATCTCAACGGCACATTCAAACCATCGGGGCCCGTCGCACGCAGTTCGAAGTCGGCGTCGAGCACGGGCTCGCCGCTCGGGCCATTGGCGCCCACGCGGAACTCCACCCGCTCGCCGGGATTCAACCGGCGTTTGTCGAGCCGAATCCACACGTCGCCCTCTTGGGCCTGATCGCGTTTGGCGAGCCAAAGAACCACCTGCCGCCAAAACCGTTTGTGAATCGAAGGCCGCCCCTGCATCCACCATCGCCAAGTGCTGTCGACAGCGATGGCCAGGACTCGGCCGTTGCCGTACATCTGCGAAACGATCAGCGGCGAGCCCGCTTGGTCGTCGGCCAACACGGCCGCCCCCATGGCCAGTCCGGTGAATCGATTCGCCCCGTCCAATGGCGGCAATTGCGCCCAAACGGCCTGCGACTCTGCCCGGTTCGCCCCCAGATTCAACGCGAAGTGCATCAGTCCGATTGGCGTCGGCTGCAATCGCAACGGACCAGGCAAGTGCATCGAAAGGTCGATCGGCCCATTCAAATCCTGCCGTTCGAGCTTTCCGGCCCGTACCGGCAGCACCTCGGCCAAGGGCGTGTTCTGATATCCGCCCGGCCCAAAGCTGTGAAAACCGCCGAGCATCGCCATGCCGGCCCCGCGATCGACGGCCTCGGCCAACGACTTCATTTCGTCGGTCGAGAAGGCGGACGAATCGATATCGCCCAGCAAGTACACGTCGTACTTCCCCGGGGCGAACCGCTCGGCGAAATCGAGCGGTTTTGTGTTCGGGCGGCGGGCGTCGATGAACAAGTAGTCCACTTTGATATCGGGCGACGAATCGAGGGCCCGGCGAAGGAACTTCGCTTCGACCCGGCGGCTCCCTTCGACATAGAGCACGTTCAATCCGCCTTTGACGACATTGACAAAGGTGCTCATCGAATTGTTGGTCGTTACCAACTCGCCCGGCTGCGCGACGATTTCGAGCGTAATCTTGTGCTCGCCCGGAACCTCGGGCACATACGAAAGCCTAACCGGCGCCAGCGCGCCATCGACGGCGGTGGAAACGTTTTGTTCGGCAACCGGCGTCATCTTCCCCGGCGATGTCTCAAAGAGCAGCCGCACGGCCAACTGCCGATTGACAAAGCCATCGATGCGCACCTGTCCCTCGATCGTCAGCTCGTTCTTGACGAACACCGTGGGACTGGCCAGCAGGTCTTTGACGGCCAAGTCGCGGGCCTGGCCCAGCCCGCGCGCTTGTCCGAACGTGAGCGTATAGAGCGGCGTTCCCAGCGACTTCATTCGGCCGGCAATGATCTGCGGCGCCACATCTCGGGGCGCCATGGCCCGCTGCGCGCCGTCGCTCAGCAGCACAACGCCCAGCAGGCGCTTGCCCGCTTCCAGCCGCAACACATCGTCGATGGCCGCCCCCAAAGCGGTTTCCTTGCCCAAGGGGGCCTCGGGCAGCGCCAGCCTGCCCCCCTCAATGGCCAAGCGCACAGTCTGCGCGTCGAATCCATAGGCGTTTAGCTCGACATCCGCCGCCAAACGCTTCAGCGCCGCCGACGCTTCATCGAGCGCGCTCGATACGAAGTCCCATCGCGAGCGTCCGCTGGCCATGTCCGCAACCGACATGCTCCGCGACTGATCCACCATAATCGCCACGGTGGCCGGCTGCTTCTTGCTGGTCGAATAGACCAAGGTGGGCCGAAGACCGGCAGCCACAATCAGCAGCACCAAAGCCAGCCGCACCAGGGCAAGTGTCCAGCGTTTGCCCTTGGTCAGACGGCGGCCCGTCGGCCCAATCCACAAAAGCCCGATCAACACAGCCGCCAGCAACACCACCAGCAGGTAGCTATCGGCAATCGGAGACAATGAGAGATGCAACATCGGGCCGAACAGTCTGAGTGCCCGGGCTCCTGCCGCCGACATGACACAGCGGCGGAGCTCGCGCGGGGCGACACCGTTCAGTCTAAAGGAATCGTCCTCGGCCGAAAAGCGGCACTTCGGGCGGCGCAGGCCCGAGCGTTGCGCAACTCGTGAAGCCTTTCTCTTTTCACCCGTCGCTGCCTGAACGGGAAATGCGGCGGCACGGCAACCATCGCATCACGATCGCCGTCGCATCGCCGCCGCCAAACGCGCGAGGCCCTCAGACAGAAACTCCCGCGCGCTCAAACGATCCGCTGGATCGCAGCCATCCCCCTCTTGGGCTGAAAACGGTGGACAACGCCATGTGCGGCGGGTAGAATGCCGGCCCACGTCGAACGGAACATGCATCCATCGACCGGACCACCGCTGGTTGGGATCAGGCCGATTCGCGCCGCAAAGCTGCGATTGTCGCTACACACGCTTGGATTGCTGCCTCGGGCTGCGCGCGAAGTGGCGTTGGTCTGTCGTTGGCGCACCAGGGGCCGGCGCGTGCGACGGCGCAATGTCGCCGGTCGCTGCCGCCGTGTCATAGGCGGCCGAACTGTTCGAGCCTGTCGAACTGAGACCCGCGGCCTATCAAGCGACACGCCACCGCCCTTCGTCGGCGGATCGGGCGCTGTTTGGTTAGTGAAATTTGTTTTGGGCGACGAGCCACTGGCGATTCGATTGCAGCAAAGGAGTTGAAAAAGATGCTTGCACGACTGACGACCCGCCGCCTGTCCGTTCTGATGGGGATTGTGACGGTTCTCGCCGTATCGATCGCCCACGCGGCCGATGCTCAATGGCCGCGATTCCACGGCCCGATGGGAGACAACATTTCCCGTGAAACAGGATTGCTCAAGTCTTGGCCCGATGGCGGCCCGAACCTCCTTTGGAAGGCCGAGGGCTTGGGGGAAGGATATGCCACCGTGGCCGTGGCCGACGGTCTGATCTACACCGCCGGCAACAAAGACGACAAAACGATGCTCACCGCGTTGGATCTGTCGGGCAAGCAAGTGTGGCAGAAACCCGTCGGGCCCGCATGGACCCGCGACTATCCGGGCACGCGCGCCACGCCGACCATCGCCGAGGGGCGGCTCTACTACGAAACCCCGTTGGGCGATGTGATCTGCCTCAATGCCAAAGATGGCGAGAAAATCTGGAGCGTCAACATCCTCGAAAAGTTCGTCGCCGACAATATTCGATGGGGATTGTCCGAATCGATCGTTTTGGACGGCGACCGACTGATTTGCTGCCCCGGCGGGCCCGAAACCGCCGTGGTGGCCCTGAAGAAATCGGATGGGTCGTTGGTTTGGAAGTCGCCGCCGGTGAACGACGCCACGGCCTACGCCACTCCGCGAATCGCCGAGTTCGGCGGCGTTCGCATGGTCGTGACGCTTACGGCTAAGGCCATTATCGCCGTCAATGCCGACAACGGCGAACTGCTCTTCCGCCACCCGCACGAAACCAATTACGACGTCAACGTTCTCACTCCGATTGTTCACGACGGACAAGTGTTCGTCAGCACGGGCTATGGACGAGGTTCGGTGTCGCTTCGGTTGAAGGCGACCGGCGGCAAGATCGAGGCCGAACAGGCGTGGGAATCGAAGGAAATGGACAACCATCATGGAGGCGTCATCCTCCTCGATGGCCACCTGTACGGCACCACGCACAACAAAAACCGCGACAAGCTCGTTTGCCTTGAATGGAAAACCGGCGAAATGCGCTGGGCCGAAAAGATGGTCGGTAAAGGCTCGATCACCTACGCCGACGGGCTATTCTACTGCTGGAACGAAAAGGGATCGGTCGGACTGGTCAAGGCCTCGCCCGAGGGCGCCGAATTGATTAGCCAGTTCAAAATCCCCGAAGGCGGCGAGGGCCCGTCCTGGGCGCACCCGGTCGTGTGCGGTGGGCGCCTCTACCTCCGCCATGGCGACGTTCTGTTTGTTTACGACGTAAAAGCCCGCTAAAAACGCACATATTGCCGTGCCACTTGGCAGGAACCATCGCACCGCCGCGCAGCGGCTGAGCAAGAGCCGATCGCAGCCCGTACCGATGATTCGTCGCTGCCGCCGAACATGCGGAACGGCGCAAGGCCCCGGAACCGTTCTGCGCAATTCGGCAAAGCGGTTTCCTTGGCGGCGAAACGGGGAACTGCTTGTTTTGTTTCGCTGAACTGTCAGCCGTCTTCCGCGGTGCACTCAGATTTGTTTGCGGTCGCACTCAGATTCCTCGACCCCGTCCGGCCGGCAATTTGGCCGCGCGGGGTCGGTTCGCTTCTTGGCACAAACCGCCCGCCTGCCGCGGTAAATCGTCGTTCGGCCTCGGCCCTTCAGGCCCGGTTCTGTCGGGACGGGGCCCCGGCCGGTGATCGAGCGGCGGGCTCTTCCATCGCCCTTGGCCCTTCGTGCCTCGCCCCTGGCCACCCGTGCCTGTTGCCCCCCTTGCCCCCTTGCCCCCTTGCCCCCGTGCCCCCTTGCCCCCGTGCCCCCGTGCAAGTGTGCAAGTGCGCAACTGTGCCAAGCAACTTGCACGCCGGGCAATAGCGCGCCAGAATGGCCCGCGGCCAAGCAAAACCGTCGGGCAAAGAGGACTGTGGAGGATCGTTCGATGAAATGGTCGATGCATTGTTGTTTTGCGCTCGTGATCGCGTCGATGGTCTGCGGCCCAGCCCGTGCCGAAACAAAACGGCCGAACGTGCTGCTGATCGTTTCGGACGATCTGAATACGTTCCTCGGCGCCTACGGCAACCCGTTGGCCCGAACGCCCAACATCGATCGGCTGGCCTTGCGCGGGGTGCGATTTGATCGCGCCTATTGCACCTTTCCCTTGTGCGGACCGAGCCGCAACTCGTTTCTCCTCGGCCTCTACCCGAACAGCACGGGCATACTGGAGAACGCCCAGATCTTCAGGCAGACGATTCCACAGCAGGTTTCGATGCCGCAAGCCTTCCGTCAGGCAGGCTATTTCGTGGCCCGGCTCGGCAAGATGTACCACTACAACGTGCCCAATTCGGTCGGCACCGATGGGCACGACGATCCGGCATCGTGGGAACTGGAACTCAATCCCGCCGGCGTCGATCGGCTGGAAGAGCATCCGCACATCTTTTCGTTGGTGCCCGGTCAATTCGGCGGAACGCTGAGCTGGTATGCCTCGCCGAAAAGCGACGAACATCATACCGACGGACTGCTGGCCGCCGACGCCGAATGGGTTTTGGAACGCTGCGCGCGGCGGCGCGATCGCCCATTCTTTCTCGCCGTGGGGTTCTTCCGCCCGCATACGCCCTACGTCGCTCCGAAGAAGCCCTACTTCGACTTGTACGATGAAGACCGGATGCCGTTGGTGACGGGCGTTGAGGCCGACCAGGCCGACCTTCCGGCCGCCGCTCTGGGAAGCCGGAAGAAAGAACAAGAGAAGCTCACCGATCCGCTCCGGCGGCAATGCATGCAGGCCTATTACGCCAGCATCAGCTTTATGGACACACAGGTTGGCAAGGTCGTCGCGGCCCTCGATCGGCTCGGGCTGGCCGACGACACCATCATTGTCTTCACCAGCGATCACGGCTACCACATGGGCGAGCACGGGCTCTATCAAAAAATGAGCCTCTTCGAAGAAAGCGCGCGGGTGCCGCTGCTGATCGTCGCGCCGAAGGTGGCAAAGAACGGCGCCGTGGCCGTCAGCCCAGTCAGCCAAGTCGATCTGTTCCCCACGTTGGCTGAGCTGGCTGGAATCGAAAAACCGAACAACCTGCAA
>JARKPK010000159.1 GCA_029975295.1 Thermoguttaceae bacterium
AAGGTCGAGAAGGAAAAGGCAGAACGCGAGAAGGCTGAGAATGAAAAAGCGGAAAAAGAGCAAGCCTAGAAAGAAAAGCAGCCGGCTGAGAAAGCGCCGGCGCAAAAGCAGTCGGCGCGGCCTTCGTCGGCATGGTGGGCATTTGGGCCGTCGCAGCCGCCGTTGTGGTCGTTGGTTGGTTGAATCGCGGTCGGACCTTCCCAATAGAGTTCGCGCGGTCTTCAAGGTTGCAACGCGGCGGCGGGGCGATCCGCCTTTCGATCGCCAGTCTCTCATTCGTCGGCCGCAGAACGCGGCCATCCCGGAAATCACACCCAGAAGTCACGGATCGGCATCGAGATGGCCCGCGTTGTTCTCAAGCCGCGCAAGGCAAAGCCGTTTTTCGGGCGGCATCCCTGGGTTCTTTCGACGGCCGTGAGCCGCGTTGAAGGCGCGCTGCCCGACGGCGACGCAGCCGAATTGGTGACGCACGAGGGCAACTTCGTGGCGCGCGGGCTGTACAACGGTCGCAGCCGCATTCGCATGAGGCTGTTCACCTGGGATCGCGGCGAGGAACTCGACGCGGCCTTTTGGCAAGCGCGCCTGGAGCGGGCCGTTGCGCTGAGGGAGTTGCTCGGGTACGATTCGGCCGTCGGCGCTGCCCGTTTGGTGTTTAGCGAAGGCGACGGGCTAAGCGGGTTGATCGTCGATCGCTACGGCCCGTACTTGGTGGTGCAACCCACGTCGTTGGGGATGGGTCTGCGATTGCCGATTATCGTGCCCGCCTTGGTGCAGTTGCTCGCGCCCAAGGGGGTTCTGGTGCGATGCGACGAGGCGACGGCTCGGGCCGAAGGCCTGGAACTGGCCGAGGGGCCGTTTTGGGGAACGCCGCCCGACGGCCCCGTCGAGATCGAAGAACACGGGCTGCGGTTTGCCGTGGACCTGATGTCGGGTCACAAGACAGGATTTTATCTCGACCAGCGCGAAAATCGCCGGCGTGCGGCGCGGTTTCTCTCAGGGCGGCGAGTGCTCGACATGTTCTGCTACACCGGCGGCTTCAGCCTGCATGCGGCGGCCGCCGGGGCCGGCGAGGTGTTGGGGGTCGATTCGAGCCGCAAGGCCGTCGAACTGGCAGAGTCGAATGCCGCGCGCAACGGTTTGCAGCAGGTGACGTTCGCCTGCGGGTCGTGTTTCGAGACGATGGAGGCGATGCGCGATCAGGGCCGATCGTTCGAGGCGGTCGTTCTCGATCCGCCGAAGTTTGCCCGCGGGGGGCGAACGCTCGACGAGGCGCTCCGCGCCTACCACTATCTCAACCGTTTGGGCGTCGAATTGCTGTCGCCGGGCGGCATCCTTGTCACATGCAGTTGTTCCGGGCATGTGTCGCGCCAAGATTTCCAGCAGATGCTCTTGGGCGTGGCGCAGCAAACGCGGCGGGAGATTCAGATTCTCGAACAACACGGCGCCGCGCCCGATCATCCGACCTCGGCCACCTGCGCGGAGAGCGAGTATCTGAAGTGCTTCATCTGCCGGGTGTGCTGACGGCTCGTTGCGAGTCCGCTTGATCTTTGCGTTCCGGTTTCGTCCTGCCGAATGCCTCCCTGCCGCAGGCTGCCGACTCTTGATCGTCAGAAGAGCGATTTGCCGGCGGGATGCCCGGTCGCCGGCAGGCGGCGGTTTCCCGTTTGTCGGCCTCATCGCAGTATCAGTCTGAGCAATAAAAGACGGCGGCCGGCTGCGTATCGGGCAGGGCTTCAGGCCAGATTCCCTTCGAAGGTGAGCCGATACATGCGGGCGAAGGCGCGGAACCTTCGGGCGTCGCCGGCGTTGCCGCAGAACATGATCGGATGGGTGCCGCTGTACATGTCGCACACGTCGCGCAGTTGGTCGATTTCGACCAGCACCCGGGTGGCGCAACCGCCGGTTGGCGGCGAGGCGGGCGATTCGATCACGCGCCCCTTCCAACAAACCAGCGTGTTCTTGCCGGTCAGGTACTTGGCCACGAGCACTTGTTCGCCGGGCGTCCATTGCACGTCGAGCGCCGGCGTTTTCGGCAATTGATGGAAAAACGGGCGAATCCAGAAGCTTTGCTCCTTGCCCTCGGGGCCGTGCAGTTTGACCGCGCAGGTGCAGTGCGCGCCGAAGTAGCGGTTCTCGCTGGTGTCGAACTCGGGGTTGTGCATAAAGCCGGCCCGGTCGAGCAGCCAGCGGCCGAGCATTTGCGTCAACGTGCCGTCGAGGTGATTCTCACAACCGCAGGGCACGAGATTGCCGTTGTTCAGCGCGAAACTGACGCAGGGCTTGCGGTGTTTCAGCAACAGGCAGGTGATCGTGATGGCGTCGGCCTGATAGCGGCGCATCATCTCGGCCACGGTGCGATGGGCCCGAATCGCGTCGAAGAAGTAGTCGTCTTCGACATCGACCACGCGCGTCGCCCGTTGTTTGAAGGCCATCGCCTCGCGTTTCAACGCGTCGTCGATGGCGATGGCGTCGAATATGCCGTTGTATTCGTCGGCCGGGGCGGTGGCGATTTCGACGCCCAACAGCGGTTCGACCGCGGCGGCGCCTGCGCTGGGCCCGATCCGCAGCAATCGGCTTTGCTGGAGCATCTTCTTGGCGCGAACCGCGCGCAGCCCCCGTTCGATTTCGTCCCAATTCTCGATGGAGTGGATGTAGTAGAACCCGTCTTGCTTGCGCAGGTCGGCCGGCGGCAGTTGGTGGTTCGAGCCGACCGGATGATAGACGATCGCCGTGGGGGCCGCCTCGGTGGCCAATTGCAGGGTCAGTTTCGAAAGAGTGTTCCAGAAGTTGACGATCAGCACGGCGTCGGGCTTCGACGCGCGCGTTTCCTCCAACCACGCTGTCGCCTTGGCCTCTTGATAGATGGCCTCGGGGGCGAACTCAGCCTTCACGCCCAAACGGCCGGCGATCTGCCGGATCACCTCGGTGAATTTCTCTTGCTGCGTTTCCGGCTGGAACTGGTTGCCCGGCCAAGTGAACCAGTGGTGCGGGCGCCAAGAGTCTTCCATCTGGCCGTCGTTGACCACTTGGGCCGGCGGATAGAGAAAAACCACTCGAACCCGGGCGGGGTCTTTCTCGCGTGGGGCAGGCGGCATGCCGGCGTCGTCCGCGGCAAGTGCGGTTGAAATCAGCCCTCCGGCGCCCAGGGCGCCGCTTGCCGCCAGAAAACTGCGGCGATCGACCCCTTCGCGGATGTGCGGCTGGGTGGAACGGTGCGTTTCAAGGCGTTCGATCCCAGTTTCACAGGACTCACACATGGTTTCCCCTCCGGGTGATTTGTAGTTGGATGAAGGCGCGAGAGGCTGTTCGAGCATGGCCACGCGACGACATCGGGCCGAGAATTCTCGTCGCAACGGACGCCGCCGCGACGCTGACGGTCCGGTTTGGCGAGCGACCGTCGAACTCCGCAGCGCGCCGCCCGCCCTCGCTGTGCCGTCGACGCTGCGGGTGCCTGCCTGTGGAAACATCAAGGAGTGTATGGCCGGATTATGCGGCCCTGCGCTGTGCGTGTCAAACAAAATCACGGGCGACCGCCGGTGCTGGGACTTCGATCGATCCGGCAGCGGGGCGAGCAAAAGGGTTGAGGCCCGTCGTGCGCGCCTTGTGTGGCATTGCCGGTCGGCGGGATCAATGCCCCACTTGCCAGCCTTGCACCCCGGCCGGCGCCGAAGATTGCCAAAGCGGCGAATTCTAGGTTATGCTGAAAGGAGAGTCGGCCGTGGGAGTCGGAGCAGACGAGCATGCAGAATGCTGCCGCGGCGCTGGCTCGGCCTTTTCACGTTCGGGTCGGTTCGACCTGCGTTTTCGTACGCGAATGGAGTGATTGATTGACGGCGGCCGGGGCGGCAAGGCCGACGGAAGCCGGCCGGCTGTTCACGACGGGCTCCAAAGCCGAGGCGCACTTGCTTCAGATGGTTTGTTGATTTTGGAAGGCGGGAATGCGAACGCCGACCCGCGTTGGTCCTGCCGAGCAGGTTGGACGCCTTGGGGCGTTGTTGCGGCGGCAATCTAGCGGGTGAGAGAGTCGTGCGCGGGGCGCGCCGTCGAACGAGATTCGCGCTGGGCGGGCCGGCGGGAGGCGCAGAGGCGTTGGCCGATGAGCGAAAGACAAGGGGATATTCGCGGTTCGACGTCGCGCCATCGAGAGCCGCCTTTGGGGGCGGCAGATCGGCCGCTGACGGGCAGCAGCGTCGGCCGCCCCGGGGGCATGGACCAGCCGACCGTCGTCTCGAAGCACCCGCCGCTTGGCGCGCCGGCCGCGGTGTCCGACTCGGCTTATCGCATTTTGCACGGCACGATCGAGTCGGGCGACCGGCTCGGGCATTTCGAGTTGATCGAGTACGTCGGCGGCGGCGGGATGGGCCGCGTGTTCCGCGCGTACGACACGCGCTTGGCGCGCTACGTGGCCGTCAAGATTCTTCCTTCCGATCAAGCCTCCGACGAAGAAACCCGCCTGAGATTTCAGAACGAGGCGCAGTCGGCCGCTCGGCTGGATCACGAGAACATCGCCCGAGTTTTCTACGTGGGCGAAGACCACGGACTGCAATACATCGTCTTCGAGTATATCGAGGGCGAGAACATTCGTGATCTGGTCGATCGCACCGGACCGCTCTCGCTGGCCGACGCGATCAGCTTTACCCTGCAAATCACCGACGCTCTCGCCCATGCCGCCGAACGCGCCGTGGTCCATCGCGACATCAAGCCCTCGAACGTGCTGATTACGCGTGAAGGGCATGCCAAATTGATCGACATGGGCCTGGCGCGGCTGCGACAGGTGGATGCCGTTGACGACCTGACGGCCAGCGGCGTGACGCTGGGCACGTTCGACTACATCTCGCCCGAGCAGGCGCGCGATCCCCGCAACGCCGATGTCCGCAGCGACATCTACTCGCTGGGATGCACTCTGTTCTTCATGCTGACAGGGCGGCCTCCTTTTCCCACCGGAACGGTCTTGCAGAAGCTTTTGCAACATCAGGGAGACCAGCCGCCCGACGTGCGCGAGTTCCGCTCGGATATTCCCGACGAGTTGGTCCGCATTATGCGGAAGATGCTCGCCAAGGATCCTCGAAGCCGCTACCAGTCGCCGCAGCCGTTGGTCGATGAACTGCTGCAATTGGCCCAGCGGTTGGGGTTGCAGCCGATCGGGCCGAATAAACGAGTTTGGTTGCCGCGGGGCGAGCCGAGCCGGGCGCGATGGCAGCGTCATCTCCCCTGGGCCGTGCCGCTGGCGATGCTCGTGGCGATGGTGGCGTCGTTCCCCTGGTTGTGGCCGTTGATCGATCGGGGGGCCGCCCTGCTGAGCGAACCCCAAGGCGGTACGGCGGTCGAGGGCCCGCCCCGGCTGCCGCCCGCGGACGGCGACGGGCGGACCGAAATGCCGCGATCAACGGCGCCGCCCGGCGTCGCAGTCGAGCCTCTGGGTTCGCCACCTTTGGGGCCTGGGGGCGAGGAGGGGCAGCCGCGCGACCGTTCGGATGGGGTTCCGGGGCGAACTCCATCGCCGGCAGGCGAACCGCCCGGCACTGCTGTCGAGGCGCCGGCGGCTGCCGCCGCGCGGGGGGCCGGCGCTATGGGCAGCCCGCCGACCTCATCGGGCACGAATGGCGCCAACGGCGAATCGCCGGCGCGGAGCGAATTGCCGGCAGCGCCGCAAACGCCGGTGGGTGAGCCTGCCCGCACGCCTCCTAACGGGGCGCCGAACGGCACGCTGTTGTTACCCTCGGCTGGCACATCGGCGGGATGGCCGGGGACGAGCAACGCGGCGGCTCGCGACTGGGGGGAACCGTTGGCCGGTCTGCCCACGGGCACGTTGTGGGCCGGGCCAGTTGGCGACGGCATGGGCGAAATTCGGACCTCGGCAGGACGCATCGACCTGGCGCCGGCGGCTGGGCCCGTGCTGCGGCGGGGACGGGTGCTCGTTGTTGACGGCGCGGGCGGCCGAGATGGGCGGTTCGTTGACTTGGCCGAGGCGTGCGCGGCGGCCGACGAGGGCGACGTGGTCGAACTGGCCTGCGCGCAAACGATCATTGACCGTCCTTGGACTGTGACGCAAAGCAGACTGACGATTCGGGCCGGGGCCGGTTTTCAGCCGATTCTTCGTCTCGGGTTGCCGGCGAGCGAAGCGGGCCGCCTCGACACCGCTGCTCTGGTGACCGTTGGCGGCAAGCTGGCTTTGGTGGATGTGCATCTGCGAATCGACGCCGGCGCGGTTCGTCGCAGCACGGCGGCCTTTGCCCTGGCGGCCGAGCAGGCAGTTCGGATGGAACGATGCGTCGTGACAATCGAGGGCGACAGCGAGGCGCCGGTCGCGGGGCAGCGCTGGGCCGTTTTCCAGTTCTCGGGTCGATCGCCTGCGCCGCGCACCGACGAGGCGCGGCATTGGTTCACTCCGCCGCGTGTGGAGCTTTCCAATGTGGTTGTGCGGGGCGACGCCCATCTGCTGTTGGCCGACGACGCTGCCTCGGGCCGGCTGATCTGGAACAACGGTGTGTTCGCGGGCGGCGAATCGCTGTTCGTTGTTGACGAGCTTTCCGTCGGCGATGAAACGGAGGGATCGGAAGGCTTGACGATCGAACTGAGCCATCTGACCGCGTTGGCCGCGGGCGGAGTGCTGCGATGGACCCGCCCGGCCGAACACGACGGACCTCGGACGGTTGAATTGCGGGTGAGCGACTCGGTGTTCGCCGGCAACCGGCTCAGTCCGCTGATCGAATGCGTTGGCTTTGCCGGGGCGGCCGACGTGCAGCGGGCGCTTAGGTATCAGGGCGACGGCAATCTCTACGATGGTTTCGACCATTATCTCGCTGTGCGCGGCAAGGGGAGCGAATCGGGCAAATTGCTGGTTTTCGAGGAATGGTCGGCCCTCTGGGGGGCGCAGCGCGAAAGTTCGACCGCCGCGGCGGTTCCGTGGCGATCGCGGCCCGACCCGGGACGGCCCGCCTGGCAGACTCATCCGGCGGAACTGCTCGTCGATCTTCCGCGCGACGACATGGCGACCATGGACGGCCGACCGGTGGGCGCCGACATAGCGGCCCTTCCCGAGGCGAAACTCGATTGACCTTCGGCCAATCGTTTCGGCCGGCGCGAACGACCGGTGGGAAATGCGCGGGCAAGAGCCGAATTCGTACGTGGTTGCGCAATCCCTCTCTGCGATTCGGTTGATTGATTCCGCCGGCTAATCGTGATCTGGAAAAAGCATGGATTGCGCAAAGACAGAAGCGAACTCCGGCGATGTCGAAAGATCGACGTGATCGGTCTGCCGGGCCAATTCCTCGGCCGATTGGCGGGCGGCGCGGCAAAGGGCGGCCATTCGCGCCCCGGCCAGCGAGGTGTTGCCCTCGTAACGAATGCGATCGGCGTCGAGCTCGGCCGGAAACAGGCCGATGCGCTGCGCGTTGTGCCGGCGGATGTAGTTGCCGAACCCGCCGGCCACCACAACACGCTGCAACTGCTCGGCTTTCAGGCCGGCTTGAGAGAGCAAGATGGAGATGCCGGCGCGAATCGCGCCGGTGGCCAGTTGCAGTTCGCGGAAGTCGCGTTGCGTGACGATGATCGGTCGGCCGTGGCCCGACTGTTCGCGCGGAACCAGCAGGAAGGCGGTTTTGCCCTCGTGTTCGATCAACCGATCGCGCAAGGCCGGCGGCAGGTCGGCCCGCGCCTGCTCGGCGCCGAGCAGGCGCCCTTGGGGCGTCAGTGCCCGGCAGCGCAGCAATTCGGCCGCCAGATCGATGAGGCCCGAGCCGCAGATTCCCCGGGGCGCGACCGAGCCGATCGTATTGCAGCGGAGCTCGCCGTCGAAGACCACTTTTTCGACAGCCCCTTCGGCCCCGTGCATTCCGTGCAAGATTCTCGCCCCTTCGAAGGCCGGGCCGGCCGCGGTCGATGCCGCGGTCAGACGTCGGCCGTCCCACACGACAATCTCGCCGTTGGTGCCGATATCGACCAACAGGCTCGGTCCGGCGTCGTCGGCTAGATCGGAAGCGAGCAGGCCGGCCACGGTGTCGCCGCCGACGAATCCTCCGATCACCGGGAAAACGTAGGCCCGGCCGCGCGGATGGATCGCAATCCCAACGTCTGCGGCAACGGCCTCGACGCCGCCGGCCATCACCGGCGCAAAGGGAACACGGCCCAGCCCGACCGGATCGATGCCCAGGGCCAACTGCTGCATCGTGGTGTTGCCGGCAATGCAGATTTCGAGGATTTCGTTGGCTTCTACGCCCGCCTTTCGGCTCATTTCCGCGAGCATCTCGTTGATCGCCTCGATGACCGCGGCCGACATTGCGCCAAGGCTTTCCGGCTGTTCGGCGCACGCTTGGATTCGCGAAAGCACGTCGTCGCCGAAACGCCGTTGCGGGTTCAATCGCGCGGCAACCGCCAAATCTTGCCCGGTGGACGAATCCATCAACGCCGCCGCGAGCGTTGTGGTGCCCAGGTCGACGGCGGCAACCAAGGCATGGGCCTTTGCAGGGGGCAGGAAATCGATCAACTCGTCGCCGCGCAACACGGCCGTTCCTCGATACCCCCAATCCGTCAGCCGGCGGCCGAGCGCGCGCAGCATGGGCGGCCCGGCGCGAAGCGGAATGCCCAAGGCCGACGCCAACCGGATCATCTCAGGCCGGTCGTCGCCGCGCTTCGGCGGCGACACCTCGACAGGCCGCAATTCGATGATCGACTGACGATCGGAGGCATCGCTGCGACGCCGGCTGGTCGTGGTGAGGATTTGAGCAGCCGCGGCCGCTGCCGAACCCCATTGAACTGCCATCGGGCCAAACACCTTCGTTTGGCAGGCTAGCCGCCATCCGGCCGCCATCTCGTCGGCCGAGAGGGCGCGAGCCTCGCTTTCGCCGGGCGGCGTTGCGCCCTCGACAATCCGCACGCGGCACTTGCCGCAGGTGCCTCGCCCTCCACACGGATAGTTGATCGCCAGCCCCACGGTGGCGGCCGCCTCCGTCAGAAGGGCGCCGGGCAGCACGAAGGCCGATTGCCCTGCCGGCTGAAAAACGACTTCGATTGGCTCGGACGGTTTGCTCATCGGTGCTCAGGCGTATCGGTGTATCGGTGTTTCGCTCGGTGGTCGGAATCGGGCGGGGTTGCGGCCCGGCGTGGAAGGCCCAGCTACAGACGATCTGCAACGGTTCCGCCCGGCGCGCTTCGTCGCTGCGATTCGGCAAACGTCTCTTTGCCCGGCACGTCGTCATGTTCCGCCGGATGGTCGGGCGAGTCCCCAAGACAAGGTACTCGAAAGGTCGAAGGCTGGGAACAGCGCAGGCGATCTTCCCTATTGTGCGGACCGATTTGGGGCAAAAGCGGCCGTAGGTTGACCGATCGTCGCAAACCACAGTATAGTAATTTGTTCCGGCGACGGAGAGTATCGGAGCGTTGCCTGTTTGGTGAAAAGGTCTTCTTGAGGATCGTGCATGCCCACGGTGATCGACCTGCGTTTGGCCGACGACCTGCGCGATGTGGTCCATCGGGCGGTGCAGGCGCTGGTTGAGGGCCGCTTGGTTGTTTTCCCCACGGAGACGGTGTACGGCATCGCAGCCAGCGCGCTCGATGCCGCGGCCGTCGAGCGGCTGTGCGAAGCGAAGGGGCGATCGGGCGGGCACGCTATGGCGCTGGCCATCAAGGGGTTGGATGAAGCGATCGATTTTGTGCCCGACCTTAGCCCGTTGGCGCGCCGGCTGGCCCGGCGGTGTTGGCCCGGGCCGGTGACACTGGTTGTTGAAGACGCCCATCCGGACAGCCTGTTGCATCGATTGCCGGCCGAGGTCCGCCGCGCGGTTCTGCCGGGCACGACGATCGGTTTGCGGGTGCCCGGCCACGAGTTCTTTTTGGAGACGTTGCGCTACTTGGCCGGACCGCTCGTTCTGACCAGCGCCAACATGAGCGGGCAGCCGGAAACAATCACCGGGCGCGACGCGTTGGCCGCCCTGGGCGACCGGGTCGATTTGGTGATCGACGACGGCCCGTGCCGTTACGGGCAGGCGTCGTCGGTGGTCAAGGTCGTCGGCAATCAGTTCGAGGTGCTTCGCGCCGGCGCGGTGCCGGAAAGGATTTTGCGTTCCTTGGCTTGTTTTCATTTGGTGCTGGTTTGCACCGGCAATACATGCCGAAGCCCGATGGCCGAGCTGTTGAGCAAGCGGTTCTTGGCCGAGCGGCTCGGCTGTTCGCTGGCGGAACTGGAAGACCGCGGCGTGATGGTTAGCTCGGCAGGATTGGCGGCGATGTTGGGCGGGCGCGCGTCGGCCGAGGCCGTGGCGGTGATGAACGAATATGGGCTCGATCTGACAGGGCACGAAACGCAGCCGCTCACCGATTCGTTGGTGCGCCAGGCCGACCTGCTGTTGACCATGACCCGCGCGCACCGCGACGCCATCGTCGGCCATTGGCCCGAGGCCGCCGAACGCGCCCTGCTGGTTTCTCCCGACGGGGCCGATATATGCGACCCGATCGGCGGTCCGATCGATCGCTATCGGCGCTGCGCCGCGCAGTTGGAGAAAGCGATTTCGCAGCGTCTTGCCACTCTAGAATTGTAGAAACAGCTATGCGCATTGCATTGGGCACCGACCATCGTGGATTCGAGGTTCGTGAACATGTGGCCGCGTTGGTGCGGCAGTTCGGGCACGAGGTGATCGACTTGGGCACGTTTTCGCCCGAGGGCGTGGACTACCCGGACATCGCCCTGGCGGTCGGCGAGAAGGTTCGCTCCGGCGAGGTGGATCGGGGCATTTTGATCTGCGGCACCGGGTTGGGCATGTGCATCGCGGCAAACAAGGTGCAGGGGGTTCGGGCCACGCCCTGCCACAACGATCTTGCCGCCGAAATGTCGCGCCGCCACAACGACTCGAACGTTCTTTGCCTGTCGGCCGATCTGTTGGGCGAGCGGCTGATCGATCGGATCATCGAGATTTGGCTGAACACCCCTTTCGACGGCGGTCGGCACGCCGACCGTGTGGAAAAGATATCGCAGCTTGAACGCCGCTTGAACGAGAAGGCCGAAGGCGGGCCGTCGCCGTGATCGGCCCGCCGGGCGATGCAAACGGCGCCGAAGCACCCGTTGCCGCCCCGGTCGGCGAACCGGCGCGTGTTGATCTTCAGACGGTGATCGGAAGAAGCGGGGCTGCGACTTCTCCGCGGAGGCGACGAGGCGGTGGTCGGCGCGACTGCACTGCCTTGCTGACGGACGATGCTTTCGAATAACATCCTGTTCTGTGTCCTTTCCCGCCGCAGGCAATGATGCTGCTTCGGCGATCAACCCACCTTAGCAAGCGAGGACTTCGGCTGATGAATCGGTGTCAACGATTGCTCTGTGCCCTTTCGGTGTTGCTCGTGCTTGTGAGCAAGGCGGCCTTGAGCGCCGGGGCCGAACGCCCCGCAGCGGCCGCCCGACCCGCGACGACGGCCGCGCGCTTCCTGCCGGCCTCGCCGGAGAAGCTCCCGCGGTGGCGCGGGTTCAACCTTCTGGAAAAGTTCATGTTGGGCAGCGAGCGCAAACCGTTTGTTGAAGACGACTTCCGCATGATGTCGCATTGGGGGTTCAATTTCGTTCGTTTGCCCATGGACTACCGTTGTTGGATCAAGGACGGGGATTGGGAACAGTTCGACGAGCAGACCCTGCGTGAGATCGACCAGGCGGTCGCCTGGGGCGAGAAGTACGGGATTCACGTCTGCATCAACTTCCATCGCGCGCCGGGATACACTGTGGCCAAGCCGCCGGAGAAGACCAGTCTGTGGACCGACGCCAAGACGCAGGAAGTTTGCGCCAAGCACTGGGCGACCTTTGCGCGGCGCTATAAGGGGATTCCCTCCGAACGAGTCAGCTTCAACCTGATGAACGAGCCGGCCGGCGTTTCCGCCGAGCAGTACATCCCGGTTGTCCGCAAACTGGCGGCCGCCATCAGAGCGGAAGATCCGAACCGTCTGATCATCTCCGATGGATTGCAATGGGGCACCGTTCCGCTGCCGGAACTGAAGGAATTGAAGATCGCCCTGGCCACGCGCGGCTACAGGCCGATAGAAATCAGCCACTACAAGGCCAGTTGGGTCAACGGCGACCATTTTCCGGAACCGCAGTGGCCGAAACTCGTGGCGCCCAACGGTCTGCTTCTCGGGCCGCAAAAAGGCCCCGATTCGCGGCCCTTGGTGATTGAAGGGCCTTTTGCCGCCGAAACCCAGTTGCGCCTGCGCGTGGGCGTCGTTTCGGCCAAAGCCACGTTGGTGGTCGATGCCGACGGCAAAGAGGTGTTCAACAAAGCGTTCGTCTGCGGCCCGGGCGAAGGCGAATGGAAGCAATCGGTGTACAAGCCCGAATGGAAGATCTACCAGAACCTCTACGACCGCGATTACACCATCGCTGTTCCGGCGGGAACTCAACGCGTGACGTTGCGGGTGACCGACGGCGATTGGATGGAGATTCGCGCCATGGGATTCACACCCCGCGGCGCGGCGGAAATTCCGCTGACGCTGGCCACGCGATGGGGGCAACGGGTCGAGCCCTTCCGCTTCGCCCCCGGCGATCGCCACGGCCCGTTTCCCACGTTGCCCACCCAAGGCCGGCAATGGCTCTACGAGCAGATGATCGCGCCCTTTAAGGCGGTCGAAGCGACGGGCGTCGGCGTGATGGTCGGCGAATGGGGGGCTTACAACAAAACGCCGCACGAGGTGGTGCTGCGCTGGGCCGAAGACTGCCTGCAAAACTGGCAAGAGGCCGGTTGGGGCTGGGCGATGTGGAACTTCCGCGGTTCGTTCGGCATCCTCGACAGCGGCCGAAGCGACGTGGAATACGAGGACTTCGAAGGGCACAAGCTCGACCGGAAGTTGCTTGATCTGCTTCTGAAGTATTGAGCCGTTGTCCCGCGGGATTCTTGCGCGGCTAGAACGGCCAGTCGTTGCCGAGGGCCGCTCGTTGGGCTGCGGTGATTGCGGCCCATCCGCGCTGCGCGCAGGCGAGCATCGCGGTCAGTTCGTCGAGGGAAAACGTGGACCGTTCGCCCGTTCCCTGCACTTCGATGAATCGCCCGCAGCCGGCAACGACAACGTTGAGATCGATCTGGGCGCGCGAGTCTTCTGCGTAGTCGAGGTCGAGCAACAGCGCGCCATCGACCATGCCGACGCTGACGGCCGCGACGCTGTCGCTCAGCGGCAGCCGGTTGGGTTCGGGCCATTGATCGCCGATGCTCCGCAGGGCGTCGACCAACGCCACGAACGCGCCGTTGACCGACGCCGTGCGCGTGCCGCCGTCGGCTTCGAGCACGTCGCAATCGATCACGATCGATCGTTCGCCGAGGGCCGGCATGTCAACCACCGCGTGCAGGCTTCGCCCCACTAGGCGTTGGATTTCGCTGGTGCGGCCATCGACTTTGCCCCCGCGTTCGCGCGGTTTGCGCGGCGAGGTGCTGCCGGGCAGCATCGCGTACTCGGCGGTGACCCAGCCTCGGCCGCTGCCTGCCAACCAAGGCGGCACGCCGGGTTCGACGGCGGCCGTGCAAAGCACCGTGGTGCGTCCCATCTGAATGAGCACGCTGCCGGCGGCGGCGCGGGTGAAGTGCCGCTCGATCCGCAACGGACGGAGTTGATCGAACGCTCGCGAGTCGTTTCGCATCGGGGGCCTTTGCTGCGTGGGGGACGAACGATGCCGTCGGGCAAGGTTCGCCCAAGATAGTGGTTTTCGAACGAGCCGACAATCCGTCGCCAAACGCCAGGCACGGGAGGCCGCGGGGCTGTTCCGGTTTCTGCACCGTTGCCGCGGCCGGCGCCTTGACGCGCGTCGGGCCGGTGGGCGATGATTTTCCGGATTGGTTGTTGCAGGCGACGGCCGGCGGCTGTTGGTTCCGGCT
>JARKPK010000116.1 GCA_029975295.1 Thermoguttaceae bacterium
CCGCCACGGCCGACGCGCCTCCGCCGATCACACCTCGTCGATCAACCTTCGTCCGTCAACCAGAACCGATCAGCCTGCCCCGATCAGCGTGCGCAAGTGTTCCAAGCTGCGCCGGGCTTGCTCGACCGTGCCGCATTCCACGCTCAGCACGATGTCGCGCGGAGCGCGGCGGCAGATGTCGATCACGCGGGCCCAGTCGATCACCCCGTCGCCGCATGCGCAGCCGACCGGTGTGCCGGTTACTTTGCCGCGTTCGGCCTCCGATTGACCGACCGAGATGTCCTTCGCATGCAGGTGGACGAGCCGATCGACGACCGATTCGAGCCAGGGATAGGGATCTTCGCCCGCCAGGAACGAGTTGCCCGTGTCGAAGTTGATGCCTACGGCAGGCGATGGGACCAGCCGGTAGATGCGGTCCAATCCGGCCGGCGTTTTGCTGTATTGCTGGTGCGGCTCCAGTCCGATGAGGATGCCGCGCAGCTCGGCCGCCGCGGCCGCTTCGTGCAGCGTGTAGCGCATCAGCATGTGGTCTTCCTCGACGGTGGTCCAAGCGGGCTTGGGGCCTTCGTCGGTGTTGACCACCGGCGCGCCGCATTCGGCCGCAAACCGGATGGCGTGCTTGAGGTATTCGACGCTGATCTCCGGTTTGCACAACGGCGTATGGGCCGACAGGCCCGAGAGCTTCACGCCCGCCCGTTCCGCCGCCCGTTTCACTCGGTAGGGATCGTCCCAAAGCGAAACGCTGTGGAAATAGCCGGCCTCGCTCAGCAGCTCGCGGCCCCAATGGACCATCGGCTCGATATACTCGAAGCCGAGTTGAGCGGCCTTCTCGACACCCCATTCGAACGACTTGTCGTCGTGACGGACGAACTCCATGTTCACGCCGATAGCCAGTTTGCCCATGACGATTCCCCTTTTCGGTTCGGGTCGGTAGGTGCGTTGCGTTCTGTTTTGTTGAGGCTGCGGTGGGTTTTCGGGTTTGATTCGTCGACCGTCCGACGCGCAATGGATCAGTTCATTCCCCGGCGGCCCGTGGGAGCAACGCCCGGGCGGCCGGCATTGGCCCCGCGGGCCGAAATGCTGCGTGTCGGCGGTTTGCCCCACGCCCGGCCGTCCGATACGATAACTGCATACGGAACTTGCAGACGCATCGTGTGCCGCGCTGGGAGGCGCGAACCGCACTGGAGCTTCCCGCAGGAAGCAGCGGCGGCCGACGCATTAGTTTACGGGCCGTCGGGGCGGCAACGCAATCGACACGGCGGCCTGAGCCCGATTTTCGCCTCCACAACTTCGAGGGAGCAACATGCGCGGCACGAACGGGGCATGAATGTTGCCATCCTGGCGCGCACTGTGCGCACGGCGGTCGGTGGGTGGCCACTGCGCCAGCAGAACTGCTCGGCAAGCTTCGATGGGGTGGCCGCGATAGCTCCGCTATCGCGGTGCCCTAAGGCACAAGAGGTCGCTAACTCGTGCAAGCGGATTGCGTGTACGACTGACTGATTACTTGCACACCTCTTGCCGCTTGCGCGGCCGGGATAGCAAATAGCTATCCCGGCCACCCTTGAGCGTCGTGTTGGATCCACCGGCTTCGTCGTGTCCGTGTGATTACGTTGCCGCACCGCTTTCATCGGGCGACGTGCCCGAAAAGTTCGGCCGGAAGGAGTTGATCAGCGCCCGTCGTTTGCTCAGCGATCAAACGGCGGCAATCGGTGTTCTCGCACCTTTGGTTCCCAATCGACCTTGTTTTCCAGTTATTCGAATCCGAATCCGAGTATGTCGGCCAAAACCGATCCGCTTCGAACCGATTCCGCACCCGCGACTGAAGCGCAGGCGCATGCCCCCTGCGGCGCGGCAGGTGTCGTTGCCCACGTGTCGGGCAGTTCGGGGCTGCCGCGCTGGCTGAAACGGCGGGTGCCCAAGGGCAATGCGAACCACTACACCGCGCGGCTGTTGGCCGAGTTGAACCTGGCCACCGTGTGCGACCACGCCCGATGCCCCAACCGCATGGAGTGCTACGCGCGGCACACGGCCACGTTTCTGCTGCTCGGTTCGGTGTGTACGCGGCAGTGCCGGTTTTGCGGGGTGAGCAAGGGCCGGCCCGAGCCGCCCGATCCCGACGAACCGCAGCGCGTGGCCGAGGCCGCCCGGCGGTTGGGGTTGCGGCATGTGGTGCTCACCTGCGTAACGCGCGACGACCTGCCCGACGGCGGCGCCGCGCATTTCGTGCGGACGATTCAGACGGTGCGTCGGGCCGCCGAGGCGGCGATCGAAGTGCTGCCCAGCGACTTCGGCGGCAACCTCGATGCCGTCGATCTGCTGCTCTCGGCCGAGCCCGACGTTTACAACCACAACGCCGAAACCGTGCCGCGGCTTTTCCCGTTGGTTCGCGGTCCGCAGGCCAACTACCGCCGCACGCTGGAGATGTTCCGCCACATTCGCCGCCGCCGGCCGACGATGCCGCTGAAAACCGGGCTGATGCTCGGGCTGGGCGAAACCGACGACGAACTGCTCGACACATTAGTGGATTTGCACCAAGCGGGCTGCCGGCTGCTCACGTTGGGGCAGTACCTTCGGCCCGGCACGGCCCAAACGCCCGTGGCCCGCTATGTTCCGCCCGAGGACTTCGAACGCTGGAAGCTGCGGGCCGAGCGCATCGGCTACGCGCACGTGGCGGCCGGGCCATTCGTCCGTTCGAGCTACCATGCCGCAGAGATGCTGGCCGAATAGCCGCATTCCGCGCTGGCCTGCCGGCCGAAAGGCCACTCTGAAAAGCATTGGTGTTTTCGCACTATGCGATTCCGTTCACATCGTCCTCGTCGGCCGATTCGACCTCGGCCACGGCCTGGCCGGGCAGAACCTCATCGCCTTCGGCCGCCAGCTTGCGGGTCAGTCGGCCTTCCACCGGGCTGGAAAGATCCCAGGTGATCGGCCCGCACAGCAGCTCCGCCACGGGCGTTCCCGGCCGAACGTGCCCGCGCCGGCGAACCAACCACGAGCTCAGCGTGATCGGCTCGCCCAGGTCCATCTCGGGCACAATGATCGCATACACTCGCGGCATCGGCATCCTTCGGTCGTTCCGCAATCGCTGTTGACGGCAGTTCTTTCGCCGGCAATGGTTGCCGGCAAGTGTTGCTACGGCGGGCAGCAACCGCACCGGCCGCCGGGCGGCGCCTCGTCGGGGAAGAACAGATCGTCGTCGTCGATGTCGGGAATGCCCACCACGAGCACGCGCATTCGGCCTACCGCCCCGTGAACCACGCCCGGAGGAATATGCACCATCGTGCCCGGCCGGAGCGGATGCTCGACGCCGTCGAGGATGATTCCGCCCTCGCCTTCGAGCACATAGTACAACTCGACGCCGCGGCGATGGTAATGCGGCCGAGCCCCGTCGATATCGACCACGTGCGCCCAGGCGGCCACCTGGTCGTCGTCGCGGCTAATGAGCCGGTAGCGCCAGCCGCAGGTGCTGCGTTCCTTCGGCGACTCCGACTCGTGGCGAATCAACGTGCGAAGCGGTGCGGTCGGTTCCATGGTTCACCCCTGTGGCGCCTTGCCGTGCGCGATCGATGGTTTGCGTCAGGAGTTCATCTTCGGCATTTTCGCGTCCTCGGCTTACTGGCGAGGGCCGTTGCCGCCCGCAGCCGAAGCCCGCCTGCCGCCGCCGGTTTTCAACCCGTTCGCCCGATCACATGCGCTGCCCGGGCCGATCAACCGCCGAGCACAAAGCGCCAGCAGAGCCAGGCAATCGGGGCAGCCAACAGCAGCGAGTCGATCATGTCGAGCACGCCGCCGAAGCCGGGCAGCCAACGGCTCGAGTCTTTCAGGCCGGCATCTCGCTTCAGCAGCGATTCGGCCAGGTCGCCCAACATGCCCGCCACACCCAACACCAACCCCACCAGCAGCGCCTTGCCCGCCGGGGCGGGCGCCAGCCCCCACGAGGCGAACTGCGCCGGCAACGCGGTCAAACAAAGATACGCGCCGCCGGCGGCGAAAGCCAGGTGGCCGACGGCCCCTTCGATCGTTTTGCCCGGACTGATCTTCGGCACGAGCTTGCGCCGTCCGATGAGCCGACCGACGGTGTACGCCCCGACGTCGCCCAATTTGACGGCGGCCAGCATCGTCAGCACGGCCGACATGCCGAACTGCATCCGCAAATGCACCAACAGGGCCGCGGGCAGGCCGAGATAGACCAGCCCCATGCCCGTGGCGGCCAGCCGCCGGCTGGTTTGCCCGGGCTGCCGGTAGCGGATCATCTCGGCAATCATCGCCCCGGCCATTGCAAGGCCCATCGTCGCCAAGGTCACCAAGCCGGCGTCGGCCGGCGTGAGCACCGGGCAGAGCCATGCGGCCCAGGCCGCCGCCGTGGTCGCCACCGCGCCGACGATCAGCCAGAAACGATTGCCGGGCGCTTCGGCGGCCGAAAGAAGCCGGGCCAGCTCGTCGGCCCCGGCGGCCGTGAAGACCAGCAGCACCGGCATCAGCCAAACGCCGGGCACGGCCGAGCGCGCATCGAGCCACGCCAGACCGACCAGCACGGCCGCCAACGAAAAGCCCAAAACCAGTCGCCAAATCAACATTACTGCCTCGAATGTGTGTCGCGCCGGCTTGTCTTTCGGCCCGCATCGTCCGCCGCGGTTGCACTGGTCGCAAAGGGCGCCCGAAGCTGCGGCCGCGGCGCGCCTTCGGCGGTGTCTTGCTTCTTCGGCCGCAGACGCCTTCGAACCAGCAACTCTGATTCCCCCGCTGACGCACGCACGACCGGCCGCGCGCCTGTGCGGCATCCAGCCGCAAGCATCCGACCGCAAGCAGCCAACCGCAAGCGTCAAACGCGCTGCGTCAAACGATCGGCAATCGCGGCGCAACTACTCCGTGCCGCCGATGGGGAACTCCACCGGGTCGCCGGCCTTGCGCAGCTCCTCGGCCAGCAGCGCACGCATTTGGGCAACACGCTGGGCATGTTCGGGCCGAGCGGCGAGATTATCCATTTCCCACGGGTCGGCTTCCAGATCGAAAAGCTGCGTGTGCCGCGCACCTTCCACCCGATACTCGATCAGCTTGAACCGCCCTTGGCGCACGGCCCGCTGCTGCTGCCGATAACCGGCAACGATCTGCTTGCGTCCCTTAGCGCCGGCGCCTTCGATGATCGGACGGAGGCTCTCCGCGTCGCACGGCGGCGGCTGCGCGCCGGCCCAATCGCACACAGTGGCGAACAGGTCGTGTAGATACACCAGCGCGTCGCTTCGGCCCGCGGGAATGCCCGGCCCGGCCGCCACCAGCGGCACCCTCAGGCTATGGTCGTAAAGGTTCTGCTTGCCCATCAGCCCATGTTGACCGACAGCCAGCCCGTTGTCGCCGGCGAAAACGACGATCGTATTCTTTCCGAATCCGTTGGTTTCCAGCGCGTCGAGCACGCGGCCGATCTCGCGATCCAGGTGCGAGATCATCGCGTAGTAGTCGGCGATGTGGCGGCGGACTTCGTCGGCCGGCCGGGGCAGCGGGGCCAGCAGTTCGTCGCGCACCCGCAGCTCGCCGTTGTCGAAGGGATGCTGCGGCAGGAAGTTCTTCGGCAGTGGGATCGCAGCCGGGTCGTACATGCGGGCGAACTCCGCCGGAGCGGTCCGCGGATCGTGCGGCGAAGTGAGCGAGAGATAGAGGAAGAACGGCTTCGGGCCGCGATGCTCGCCGAGCAGCCCAACGGCCGCATCGCAGAACAACTCGGTGGAATGCCGCTCGACGATCCGGGGTGGGCTCAGAGTGCGCTGGTCGGTCAGGTCGCGGAGCGGCACGCGATACTGGTCGCTCATGCCGCCGAGAAAGATCGCCCGGGCCTTGTCGAACCCGCGGATCAGGCTGGGCGCTTTGTTGTGCCATTTGCCCACGGCATAGGTGGCGTAGCCCGCACCGCGCAGCACTTCGCCCAAGGTGGTTTGGCCCGCCAGGTCGTCGTCGGCCCGCCACAATCCCCGCCCGCTATGGAGCATCGCCCGGCTGGGCACGCACACGGCCGGCTGCGTGCTGCCCATGATATAGGCGTGGGTGAAGGCAAAGCCGCGTTCGACGAGCCGATCGATCCGCGGCGTGCGAATTTCGCGGTTGCCCAAGGCGGCGATCGTGTCGAATCGCTGATCGTCGGAAAGGATCAGCAAGATGTTCGGCCGATCGGACGTAGGCGACGTTTCCGCCCGGCCCGACCGCGCCGCGCGCTCGACCGCGGCAGACGATGCGGATTGCTCCGCCGAACGCGCCGCGGCCGCAAACAGGCCGGCGCCAACCGCGGCAACGCACACAACGCCGCACCATCGGACCGAAGGGAGTTTTTTCATCAGATCGCGCCTTTCGCTGTGGGGAACGCAAACCGCCAATCAACACCAATGCGTGCGAAAAGGCAAGCCCCCGCCGCGAAGAAACGCGAAGGCGCACAAAGGGGCAAGGTCCGGCCGCGAAGTGACACAAGGGCGTCCGGAGGGAAAAACTCGCGGGAAGACGGCAGGAAAGATGATTTCGCCGACAGTTCTTCGGCTTTCGGTCCGATGCCGCCGGCGCCTCGTTTGCGGCCGGTCGGTGGCTCCGCGAGCGGGGCGATTTCCGGCGGTTGCGCGCCTGACGCGCGTTCGATCGGCCGGCGGACCCGAGACGCGGGGCGGGTTTGCAATTCGGCTCCGTTTGCGACACAATTGAACTCGCTTTGCGCCGGTTTGAGTGTGGGCGCGTCTGCTTCGCGGAGCCGAGGGGCGGCGAAACGCGGCAGGCCGCATTGGGCTTTGAAATGAGGGGAATAAGCGTTGTCCACGATTTGCGTCAGCATCGGTCGGGGTCGGCATCGGCACATGATGGCCGAGCACAAGCATTTGGTCGAACAGGGGGCGCGGCTGGTCGAACTGCGTCTCGACTACATCAACGGCGAGGTCAACATACGGCGGCTGTTGGCCGATCGGCCCTGCCCGGTGGTCATCGCCTGCCGCCGCGATCGCGACGGGGGCAAGTGGAGCGGCTCGGAGGAGTCGCGCCGGTTGCTGCTGCGCACCGCCATTGCCGAGGGCGCCGACTACATCGACCTGGAAGACGACATTGCCGCCGAGGTTCCCCGATACGGGCGATGCAAGCGGATCATCAGCCATCACGATTTCCGCAAGACGCCCGACGACCTCGATTCGCTGCATCAACGCCTCTGCTCGCTCGATCCCGACATTGTGAAAATCGCCTGCATGGCCAACCACCCGCACGACAACCTGCGCATGCTCGAACTGGTTCGCCGCAGCTCGGTGCCGATGATCGGGCTGTGCATGGGCGATATCGGTTTGCCGACCCGCGTGCTCGGGGGAAAGTTCGGCGTGCCCTTCACCTACGCCACGTTTCATCACGAGCGGGCCTTGGCGCCCGGCCAACTCTCCTATCAGCAAATGAGCGAGGTGTACCGGTATGAATCGATCGGGCCCGGCACCGAAGTGTTCGGCGTGGTGGCCGATCCGGTGGGCCACAGCCTCAGTCCGTTGATCCACAACGCGGCGTTTCGGCATTTCGGCATGGATCGCGTCTATGTGCCTTTCCGGGTGCCGCGTGAAGACCTGGCGCAGTTCATCGACGAGGCGCCGGCCCTGGGGGTTCGTGGGCTGAGCGTCACGATCCCGCACAAAGAGGCGGTGATCGCCAAGCTCACCGAGGTCGATGGCGCGGTCCGCGGCATCGGCGCGTGCAACACCGTCGTGTACGAAGGCGACAAGCGATTCGGCTTCAACACCGACTATCGGGCCGCCATGAGCAGCCTGGAAGACGCGCTGCGCATTCCCGCGGGCACGGAAAAACCCCTGGCCGGAAAGACGGCGCTGGTGCTCGGCTCGGGCGGGGTGGGCATGGCCATCGCCTTTGGGTTGATCCGCCGCGGGGCGCGGGTGGTGGTGACCGACGGGCTGTCCAAGCAGTCGGCCGCGCTGGCCCAGCGGCTCGGGTGCGTCGCCGTCGATTGGAACGCGCGGCATAATGTGTCGCCCGACTTGCTCTTCAATTGCACTCCGGTGGGAATGCACCCGGAGGTCGACGCCACGCCGTTCGACAAACACTACCTGAAGCCCTCGATGCTCGTGTTCGACGCGGTGTACAATCCCGAAAACACCTTGTTGATTAAAGAGGCCCGCAGCCGCAATTGCACCGTCGTGACCGGCGTGGACATGTTCGTCCGTCAGGCATGTTTGCAGTTCAAGCATTTCACCGGCGTCGATGGACCGTCCGAATTGATGCGCGACGTGATCAAACGCGCCACCTCGGCCGCCAAGCATTGACCGGCTGCGTCGAACCGTTGCGCCGCGGCGGCTTTGAAAAAGGGGCCGAAGCGAGCAAGCGCGCGCTGCCAATCATCCCGATCGAGAACAACCAACCGATGGACGACATTCCGCAATTCGTCAGTTTGATCGGCTATCGGGCCACGGGCAAAACGAGCGTCGCGCGGTTGCTTTCCGCGGCGACGGGTTGGCCTTGGACCGACGTTGACGAGCAGATCGAGGCCCGGGCGGGAAAGTCGATCGCCCGAATCTTCGCCGAAGTCGGCGAACCGGCTTTTCGCGATCAAGAGTCGGCGGTCGTGGCCGACTGGTGCGGACGCCGGCCGTTGGTGCTTTCCACCGGCGGCGGCACGCCGTTGCGCCCGGAGAACCGCCGGGCGCTGCGGTCGGCCGGAAAGGTCGTGTGGCTCACCGCCCGGCCCGAAACGATTTGGGCGCGGATGTCGGCCGACGCCACAACCGCCGCCCGACGCCCCAGCCTGACCGACAAGAACCCCTGGGACGAAATCGTCGCCCTGCTGGCCGTGCGCGAACCGATCTACCGCGAAACGGCCGACTTGGTGATCGACACCGAAACAGCCACCGTCGAACAGATCGCCGCCGAGATTGTTCGCCGGCTGTCTCTGCCGGTCGAGAAGGGAAGTGGGCCGTGATCGCCGTTTCGACGCCGCCGGCGCCGTCGATCGTCGTAACGCTGGCGTTCCTCATTGGCGCAGTGCTGGGCGCCGCCGCCAACGCCGTCGCGGCCGCAATGTGCCTTCCGCCGAAACCCTCGCCGTGGCGCGGGGGCGGTTCGGGCGGATTCGCCTCGCGGTTGCCGCTGATCGGCTGGTGGTTCTTCCGCGAGGGTTCAACCGCGTTCCGGCTCCGCTCGGCCGCAATCGAACTGCTCTCGGCAGCCGGCTTGGCCGTTTGGTGCTGGCACGTAACGGTTCGCGGAGCGCTGCTGCCGGCCGATTTCGGCGCCCGATGGTTGACCGATCCGGCCAACGTCTATCCGCCGCTGCTGGCCCAGGGATTGTTGTTCGGCCTGATGTTGGCGGCGTCGCTGATCGATTTTGAAGAGAAGATCATTCCCGATGCCATCACCGTGCCCGGCGCGTGGGCGGGCTTGTTGTTGGCCGCGCTGTTGCCGGGATCGTTGCCGCCGATCGTCGTTTTTCTCGAAGGCGCCCCAGCGCCCACGTTCGACTTCGTTCGCCTTTCCGCTCCGCACCCGTGGCCGGCCGCGCTCGACGGCGGGCAGTGGCCTGCGCTGGCGCTGGCCGCGTTCTGTTGGTCGGCGTGGTGTTTCGCGCTGCTGCCGCGCACATGGTACACCCGTCACGGTTGGCGGCGGGCGGCCGCGCTGTGTTGGGCGCGAGTGCGCCGCGAACCGGCCGCGAAGTTCATTGCCGCGATGGCCGCGGTGGGAATGGCGCTGATCGTCGCCGTGTGGCTCCACGGCGGACGGCCATGGGCCGGCCTGCTGACCTCGCTGACGGGCATGGCGGCCGGCGGCTCGATGATTTGGGTGGTGCGAGTCGTTGGGCGAACCATGCTCGGCCGCGAGGCGATGGGCTTCGGCGATGTTACCCTGATGGCGATGATCGGCTCGTTTCTCGGCTGGCAAGCCTGCCTGCTGGTGTTCTTCTTGGCGCCGCTGGCCGGTTTGGTCATCGGCGGGCTGCAATGGCTCGTGCGCCGCGATCACGAGGTTCCGTACGGGCCGTTCCTCTGCCTAGCGGCCGCCGGTGTCGTGGTCCGCTGGCCCGCGCTCTGGCCGTGGCTGGCCGACCTTCTCGCCCTCGGTTGGTTTGTCGCCCTGGTGCTGGCCGCTTGCGTCGTGCTGTTGATCGCCTTGTTGGGGGTGCTGCGGGTGGTGCGCGGACTGCTGGGGGGCAACTGACCGGCGGGCCCGGCGGGCAAAGCCTTATACCCGGCGGGCGGCTGGCTGCTCGAACGGGGGCGGCCGATGCGAATCGAAGCGTCGGGCATGCGGCGTCTCAACGTCCGCGTCCCAGCCGATCAACGGTGCAATCGGTCGGCGATCGGTCGGCGATCGGTCCGCCACGTTTTCACGGGCGGGGCGATTCATTAGAATACGGATCTTTGTCGGGGGGTGTTTGTCGCCCGGTGCGGGCTTCCCCGAGCCCTGCTGCCGGAGCCGGGCTTGGCCGATGCGAGCGTCGCCGACCGTCGCGCAACCCGAGCGATGGTCGGGCCCCGGGCGGGCTCAACGGCCGCGTCGGGAAGGCGCGGCGGCGTTGGAGAACGTCGCTGCGGGGTCGGCACGGCGGCGTCGGCACGGCGGGGCATCGGCCGCGTTTTTTCAGGAATCGGATCGTTATGGCGGAAAACAATCGTTCGGCTTCGACTGAGGATTCGGGCAACAAGGAAGGCTCCGACTTCATCCGCGAGATCATCCGCGAGCACAACCGCTCGGGCCGATTCGGCGGGCGGGTCCACACGCGGTTCCCCCCGGAGCCCAACGGCTATTTGCACATCGGCCACGCCAAGTCGATCTGCCTGAACTACGGCATTGCCGCCGACTTCGGCGGGAAGTTCAACCTGCGGATGGACGACACCAACCCGGAAAAGGAGGAACAGGAATACGTCGATGCGATCATCGACGATGTCCGTTGGCTCGGCGCCCAGTGGACCGGCATGCGCGACGACGACCCGCGGGCGGGCGTGATCTGGGCCTCCGACTACTTCCAGCAAATGTACGATTGGGCCGTCGAGCTGATCCGCAAAGGGTTGGCCTTCGTGTGCGATCTGACGCCCGACCAGGTGCGCGAGCATCGCGGCACGTTGACCGAGCCGGGCCGCGACAGCCCCTACCGCAACCGCTCGATCGAAGAGAACCTCGACCTGTTCGACCGGATGCGCCGTGGCGAGTTCCCCGACGGTTCTCGCACGCTGCGGGCGAAGATCGACATGAACTCGCCCAACTTGAACCTCCGCGATCCGGTGATGTACCGCATCGTTCACGCCACGCACCACAACACCGGCGACAATTGGTGCATCTACCCGATGTACGATTGGGCGCACGGGTTGGAGGATTCGATCGAGGGAATCACCCATTCCATCTGCACGTTGGAGTTCGAAAACCACCGCCCGCTCTACGATTGGTTCATCAACGCGATCAATCTGGGGCGCACCGACGACGGCAGCGGGCCGTGGGGAAAAAAGATCCACCATCCGCAGCAGATCGAGTTCGCCCGGCTCAACCTCACCTACACGGTGATGAGCAAGCGGAAGCTGTTGGAGTTGGTCAAGGGCGGTCATGTCCGCGGCTGGGACGATCCGCGAATGCCCACGATCTCGGGCTTGCGGCGGCGCGGAGTGCCGCCCGAGGCGATTCGCAACTTCTGCTCCACGATCGGCGTGGCGAAGGTCGAGGGAGTGGTGGAAATCCAACTGCTCGAACACCACATCCGCGAGCATCTCAATCGCGCAGCCCCGCGGGTGATGGCCGTGATGAAGCCGCTGAAGGTCGTGATCGACAACTACCCGGAAGGCCGAGTGGAATTCCTCGAAGCGGTCAACAATCCGGAAGACCCCGCGGCCGGCACGCGGCAAGTTCCTTTTTCGCGCGAAATCTACATCGAGGAAGACGACTTCCGCGAAGACCCGCCGAAGAAATATTACCGCCTCTCGCCCGGGGCCGAAGTGCGGCTCCGCTGGGGCTACCTGATCCGGTGCGTGGGCGTCGATAAAGATCCGGCCACGGGCCAGGTGGTGCGACTGCACTGCACGTACGATCCGGCCACGCGCGGCGGCAACGCGCCCGACGGCCGAAAGGTGAAGGGCACGATCCACTGGGTTTCGGCCGCCCATGCCGTGCCGGCCGAGGCGCGGCTCTACGATCACCTTTTCACCAAGCCCGACCCCGACGACGTGCCCCCCGGCGGCGACTTCAAAGACTGTCTCAACCCCAACTCGCTGCAAGTGGCCGCCTGTTTGGTCGAACCGAGCTTGGTCAACGCGGCGGCCGGCTCGCGCGTGCAATTCGAGCGGGTGGGCTACTTCTGCGTCGATCGCGATTCGACGCCCCAACGCCCGGTGTTCAACCGTACCGTCACCCTGAAAGATAGCTGGGCAAAGGTCGAAAAGGCCTTGGCCGGCGGTTAGAACGCAGCGGCGGTTTGGATCAAGAAAGGTATTGACGGCTGATCGGAACGCCGCGACCTGGATCAAAAGGCATCGGCGGCTGATTGGACCACTGCGGGTTCGATCAATAAGCGCTGCCCGCTGGTTTAGGAAGCGGCGGCGGAGATTGCGCTGTTTCGCTGCGAGGCGGTCGCGGTTGCAGTATCGCAACATCTTGTTTGGCATAAGTTTCTGCGCCCTGATCGGCGACGATCGGCTGCCGGCGAACAGCCCGGGGCTGCGCGCTTCCTGTCGATGGGGCCGCACCGCCGTTGCAATTGCCGTTCGGAAAACCACGGACTGGGGAACTTCTTGGCCTTGGCGCCCGTCTGAAAGACTGCTTGCGGCGGAGGCGGTTTGTTGCGGCCAACGGCATCGGGGGCGAAGTGCAATGGCTGAGGAGCCGTGCGTTGCTCTGCCTGCGTCTGCAACGTCGGGCGGCCGATGGGAAGGCCCGCCCGGCCAAGGCCGTGCCTGACGCAACAGGGCCAAGTGTGGCCGACGGGAGCCGGATCAACATCTTTTCTTTGTTCGGAGGGGTTCGTTATGACGTATCGAATGGCTGCGATGGGCGCCTGCGCGCTGTTGCTGGCTGCCGGGGCCGTTTCGGCCGCCGAAGAAGCGCCGGCGATCCCGCTGAAGCGGGTGGTGCTGTTCAATTCCGGGGTGGGCTTCTTCGAACACTCCGGCACGGTCGAGGGCAACGCGAAGATCGACATGCGGTTCAATGTCCGCGACATCAACGATCTGCTCAAGAGCATGGTCGTGCAGGATTTCGACAAAGGGCAGATTTCCACCGTAACCTACGGTTCGAAGGATCCGATCAGCAAAACGCTGAAGACCTTCGCGGTCGATCTCACGTCGAATCCGACGATGGGCCAGTTGCTCGCGCAGCTTCGCGGCGAGCAAGTCGAAGTGGAGGCGCCGGGCAAGACGTTGGGCGTGATTCTCGGGGTGGAAGTGCGGAAGAAGAAGGTGGGCGAGAACGAGTTCCAAGAGATGGAGTTCCTCAACCTCGTCACCGAGGCCGGCCTGCGGAGCATCGCCCTGGAACAGATCACCTCGATCCGCCTGACGAATAAGACGATCGACGAAGAACTGCGCAAGGCGCTGACACTGCTCGCCTCGTCGCTTTCGACCGACAAGAAGACCGTGTCGCTGGGATTCACCGGCGAGGGCAAGCGTCGCGTGCGGGTCGGCTACATTCAAGAGACGCCCGTCTGGAAAACCACCTATCGGATGATCCTCGGCGAAGAGAAACCCGTGCTGCAAGGCTGGGCGATTGTGGAAAATACCTCCGAGCAGGACTGGGCGAACGTCGATTTGCGTCTGCTGAGCGGCCGGCCGATTTCGTTCACCATGGACTTGTACGAACCGCTGTACGTGCCGCGGCCCGAGGTCGAATTGGAGCTGTACGCTTCGCTGCGGCCTCAGACCTACGGCCAAGACCTCGCCCGGCGCGAAAAGGAGTTCGCCGCGCTGCGCCAGGCCGATCCGGGGGCCGTTGCCGGGTTCGGCGAGCGGCGGGCGGCGGCCCGCGACGAGCAGCTAGCGATGAACCGCGCCCTTCAGGCGAAAGCCGCGCCGGGCGCGCCGCCGATGGCTGCGGCAGCCGTGATGGACGCGGCCGAGAAACTTGCAGAAGGAAAAGGCGATTCGGGCGGAGGCGGCTGGGCCGGTCCGGGCCGCGTTCGCTCGGCGGCCGCCACCGGCGACGTGGGCGAGAGCTTCGAGTACCGCATCAGCACGCCGGTCAGCCTGCCCCGTCAGCAATCGGCCATGCTGCCGATCGTCGATGAGGAAATCCAGGCCGAGAAGGTGTCGATCTACAATCCCCGTGTCCATGCCAAGCACCCGCTGGCCGGACTGCGGTTCACCAACTCGACCAAGCTGCATCTGATGCAGGGGCCGATCACCGTCTTCGACGAAGGCGCCTACGCCGGCGACGCGAAGATCGAAGACATCCCGCCGGGCAGCCAACGGCTGCTCAGCTACGCGATGGACCTCGACACCGAGGTGGCCCCGCAAAGCAAGAGCCATCCCGACGAGTTGCTCAGCGTGAAGATCATCAAGGGCACGATGCACGCCTCGCGCAAGTACGTCCGCTCCACCGAGTACACGGTGAAGAACTCGGGCCGGAAGGCGAAGAAGGTGCTCATCGAGTCGCCGTTGGATCCCAACTGGAAGCTCACCAAGCCGGCCGAGCCGGCCGAGAAAACGCGCGACCAGTACCGCTTCCTCGTCGAGGCCAAGCCGGGCGAGCCGACCAAGCTGGTCGTCGAAGAAGAACGGACCGATACGCAGTATCTGGCCCTGACGAACATCGACGACGGCACGATCCGGTTCTACTTGGGCGCGCCGGTGGTGAGCGAAAAGGTGAAAATGGCGCTGGCCGAGGTCGTCAAGCGAAAACAGGAGATCGCGCAAACGATGATCGCCCGGCAACAGGCCGAGCAGCGGATCGCCGCCATCGAGCAAGACCAAGCGCGGATCAGCCGCAATATGGGCCAGCTCGATCGGCAGAGCGATGTGTATAAAAGCTACGTGAAGAAATTCAGCGACCAAGAGGCCGAGATCGAAAAGCTCCGCGGGCAGATCACCGAGCTGCAAGCCAAAGAGCAGTCGCTCCGCAAGGCGTTGGACGAATACCTCATCGGGCTCGACCTGTCGTAAGGCGGGCGAAATGATTTCCCCAAGACCGTGGAAGAACCGCCGGCCGTGACGGAAAGGAGATCCATCCGCCCATCAACCGCCCATCGACGCGGCGGCGCAGGCGAATGATCGCAGATCAACGCGGAAGGCCGTTTCCAATCGCGGTGGATTTCGAAACGCCAGCGGGGAACAAAGACAGCCGACGGTGCGGCCCAGCGGGTCGCCCGGCGGCTGTCGTGCTTTCTTCTTGCCGCCAAGTACGTTCGGACGCGGCACAATCACCCCACGCTCACAATCGCCCAGGCTGCCGCGCCATCGGGCACGAGCGATTCAGAGGCCACCGGTCCGCTTGCGCCGGCTCGGGCGGCCGGCGGTTCGACTTTCGTCGCAACTGAGCGGAACGTCCGCGCAAAACAGCCCGCGAGGGATCACGGCAACAGCGAGACAACCCGTTTGCGGCCATCGTCTTCGATGGTGATTTTGTTCTCGCGGGCCAGCCAGCCGACCGCCTGCATCACCGTGTCGCGCGGCTCGTCTACGGCCTTGACCAGTTGCGCCATGCTCAACGGGCCCTTGGCCGAAAGCACCCTCCATACCGCGCCGGCTGTCTCGCCGATATTGGCTACGATCGAGTTTCCGTCCGACATGGGAACCGACCTCCCGCTTGGGGATTGGCGAAGACTCCGCAATCTACATAGTCTGCGGACTTGAACACAAGTATATCGGATCGGATTCCCGCTGCAAGGGTTTTCGCCCAAAGCCCGTCTCGCCAGGGCATTCGCACTATCCGGTCATCGACGCAGCAGGTAGTTGCGCAAGCCGTTGGCGGTGCGTTTCGGGCCCAGCGCTACGCCCAGCCAACCGTCGTCGATCGAGCATTGAGTGATTTCCAGGTCGCTCAGGGCCTCGGGCTGAAGCAGGGTGTCGGGCGTCAGCGTCCAACTGGAATTGCGCGAGAAGGTTTTCGAAAAAACGCTGCGCAGGGCGATCTGGCCGCCGGTGTTCAACCGCGTGCCCGCCAGATGAATGATGCCGTCGCGGACCAACTCGGCCGTGCGTCCGTTGAGCTGCGGTTTGTAGTAGGCGCGCACTTGGAAGTCGCGCCATACGCGCGGCGATTTGCTCAGTTTGGCGATGCTCAGGTGGATGCCCAACTGCCCTTCGCTCAGGCTGACGTAGAGGGCGTTTTGCTGGGCGAAGCTGATCTGCACGTCGTCGTTGTCGTGGTCTTCGTCGATCACGTCGAGCCGGTTGAGTTTGGCCGAAAGGTGTTGTCGCAACTCGGGCAGCGTAAACGTTCGCCCGTCAAGCTCCAACCGCGAGAGGGCGTTGTTCAGGGCCGATTCGTGAACTTGGAGGCTAGCCAGGCTGTCGGCCGGGGCTTGCGGTCGAGCGGTGTGGCTGCCCAGTTGATCGTCGCCGGCCAAGCGCAATCGCATGGCCACGCGCTCGCTGGTCGTTTCGGCCGAAATCAGTGTCGGACGCAGTTGAATCGCCTCCATCGGGCGGACGAGCTTCTCCTGCAACCGCGTCGAGGCCTGCTCGAATTGGGCGGTGGTTTCGGCGTCGATTTTCTGCCGAGCCTTGCGGGCGATCTTCCACCGCAGTTCGCGCTCGGCGGCCGGTTTGTGCTGTTCGTGTTGTTGCACGGCCACGCGGCTGGCAATGGCCCCCAAAAGCGGCACGCCGTCGAGATTGGTTTCCAACCCCTGCAACCGCGAGTTGCTGTGGACGTTGATCTGCGTCGGCTCGGCGCGAACCCCGTCGAGATCGAGCTCGATGTTCTTCCGCGCCGTGTAGATCGTGTTTCCCCGGTTATAGAACGTGGCCGGTCCGGCGTTCGAGGCGGTGAACGACGACACCTCGCCGTTGATCTCCAAGGCCATCCGAATCCGCGACGGGTCGGGCACCAGGCGGACCGCCACGTCGCTGGTGATCACGCTCTGGCCTACGGTGGGTACGCCCTGCACCGTTTCGTTCACCGCAGCCGTTTCCGGCGGGCGCGATGGCAGCATGCGATTCAGCAGCTTCTCGCTCACGGCAAATCGCAAATTGGCGTTGCGATAGTGGACTTCGATTCGGCGGGCAAGCTGGCGCTGCCCCGGCAGCGGCGAATCGGCCAGCGCGCGGCAATCGGCGGCCAGACGGCGCGCTTCCGACTGGCGCGGCAAAAGCTCGAACTCCTCAATGTTCCGCAACACCTGCGAGACGTCGGCCGGCCGAGCGTCGAGCAAGGCCAGGGCCGCGGTCAACGAAGCCACCGTGGGCCCGTCGATCAGCGTGCGTTGTTCGGGCGTCAGTTGCGGACCGGCGATGCGCCGCCGATACTCGGCGGCCAACGGAGCGGACGGCAGCCCGCGGTGCACTGACGCCCGCAACGACTCGATCAACAAATAGTTTCGCCAGGGGCGACCCTCGGCCGTGTTCGGCAGCAGCGATTCGACCTTCTGCAAGGCGGCGTCAATCCTCGCGCGGACTTCGGCGGCAGCCTCGGACGGATCGGCCGGCGGACGGTTGGCCGCCACGGCATGCCGCCACACGTCGGCCCGACGCGTGATCGCATAGCCGGCCTGCCGCAAGCGCCGAGCCAGATTGCGGTCGTCCACTTGGGCGGCCAAGCCCGCTGCGTCGAGGGCCAACTGATCGAGCTGATCGCACAGGCTCACCATCGTCTCGGGCTGGGCCGCGGCCGCCGACAGCCCGCGCAGCGCCTGCTGCACCGATTTGGCCCAACTGCGCGATGCCGCCGTTTGGCCGAGCGCGTCCATCTCGCCGAGCAATGCCTTCGGTTCGGGCCACACGATGCCGCCCAGCGAGTCGCCCATCGGCGGCGGCGACGGCTGGCGGGGCGCGATTTCGGCGGGCCGCTCGGTCCCTTGCGGTTCCCGTGCTGGCGGCGGTTGCGGAGCCGGTTCGTCGGGCTCGTCGGCCGGCGGTTCAAGCAGGCGCTGTTCAACCGGCGTGGGCGGCGAGGGCGAGAACTGGTCGGATCGTTCCACCGGCGGCGCAAATTCGCCGGCCGCCCGTCCACGCGATGGATCGTCGGTTCCGCTCCGCGCGCCTTGACGGTCGCGCAAGGGAATATAGGCCAGCTTCGGCAGAAGTTGAGCGGCGCGCTCGTCGGGCGAAAGCGGTGCGCCGACGCCGGTTGCGGACGATTCGTTCGCGCCGACTGCCGGCTTTCCGACCGACGGCGCCAAGGCCGCCTCGGGCTGTTGCGGCACCTCGGCCGAATCAACGTCGTCCGGCAGCGGATCGGCCGGAACGGCGCGATCAACCAGATCGCTGTTGGCCGGCCGTGCCTTACTGTCCGCTGCGTTGACAGACCGACCAGCGCCTAGCGACCCTGTTGCCGACGGTTCGCTCTGCGAGTGATCGGCCGAGTAAGGCGCTTCGGTAGGGCTGGGCGACCAGGCCAGCGGCAACGGGGCATTTCCAACGCGAAGAGGGTTGAGCAAGTCGTCCGCCCGATTGCCCCGATTCCCGGCTTCGGCAGCGCTAGTCGCCGGGGTGGGTGACGACTCGGGGCGGGCGAGCACAGTCGGCGCGGCGGACGCGGCCTCATGAGGCCCGGCCGACAGGGCCCCTGCTGTCGGCGGCAGGGCAGCGACACTCAGGTCGGTTGTCGGCTCGGTGGGAGCCGGGGGAATGGCCAGCGGGATGGTTGCGGCAGGAACGTTCGGGGCATCGGCAAGGCTAAGTGGCGCAGTCGCGTCGGCCGGCACTGCGGCAGACCGATCGCTTCGCTGGGCATCGCCCGTGCCATCGACCGGCACCGACATATGCAGCGAGCCGGCCGCAAGCAGCAAACAGACTGAACCCACGGCGAGCACGGGCCAGAAATAATCGCGACGCGGTTCCGCCATGCTCCGTTGTCTCCCTCCGTGGCTCGACACGCAGCTATCGCCAAGACGAGGCAGGCAAAGACCGCCAGACGATTCCCCCAGCCTTGCGGCCCGGCCGATCCGGCCTCGTCGTCCCAAGAGCACCGTTCCGTCGGTGCCGTTTGAAGGGATCGCCCGGTTTCGCCCTGAATCGGGCAGCACATCCCACCCTGGTCGCTGCCGCCTCGCTCCGCGGTAGAATCAATCAGCCCGCCTGAAACTCAACTGCCCGCCCACCGACACCTTGCGGTATCGCCTTAAATCGGAGAACCGGCCCGGCGGAATGAAGCGGCTTTTTCGGCTGGATCAAAAAGTGGGGCGAATAGGCAATATAGAGCAGGGCGGCTAATTAGGCCTGTGCGTTTCGTGCTAGTCATGCCGCAGGACACCATCGGATCGGTTGTTTGCACACCCCCCAATGGCCATTTCGCCCCAATGGTTCTGTTCGGATCGTTTCTGCTCAAACGTGTGGGGGCTCGCGGCTCGAACGGTAATCCGCTGGTGGCTGTAACCGATTCGACCGGCGGACGGCGATCGCTCCGTCCCGATGGTGCAATTCAACGGCGAATCACTCGTCCGGGGTGCGATACAGGGCCATCACCGCTGGCGGATAGGGCCGAATGTCCCACCGCTGCGGCTCAGGCAGCAAGGCCAGATCGAACCGGTCGTCGGCCTCGACCGCAAGCACGCTGCCTGGCGGGCAACGGCCGACCAGTTTGCCGATCAGCTTCAGCATCTCGTCGGTTCGGGCATGAAAGAATTCCCACGGTGGCGAACAGAAGACGATCCAGCGGGCGTTCGACGGCAACTCGTCTCCGGGCTGCCAAAGGAAGGCGCTGCCGACGACGACTTCGTACCGCGACTCATCGAGTCCCAAGCCGGCCGCATTGCGGCGGATCAGCCCGGCCGTGGGAATATGCCGTTCGATGAATACGGCTCGGGCCGCCCCGCGGCTGAGGGCCTCGAATCCCAACGCGCCCGTGCCCGCAAACAAATCCACAGCCACGCTGCCGACGACCGTTGGCCCGATCAGGTTGAAAACGGCCTCGCGCAGTCGGTCTTTCATCGGCCGGGTGCGGGCATCGCCGGAGTACTCGATCTTCCGCCCGCGAAACGCCCCGCCGATGATCCGCAGCCCCAGCGGACGGCGCGCAGCCGAAGACGAGTCCGTCGGTCGGGGAGTCGATTCACGCCGGCGGCGAGCGGTCATTCTTGTGTCTCACAAAGCGGGAGAGCGTGCCTGACAAAGGAAAAGGATGTTGGGCCGTCCGCCAAGTCAAGCCCGGGATTTGCGGACGAAACGTTCCTCGCAGCGAACGTTGTCGATCGGGTCGGAGCAACGCGGGAAGCCTTCTACGAACCGTCGCTGCAACGTCGGCCGCGCTGAGTGCCGCTTTCCGGTTGATCCATCGGCGCCCAAGGTGCGCAATCGTTGCGCAACGCACGCGGTCGCCCGAGGCGATTCGCTCCGGCGCGCCGGGTCCATTCCCGCGCTTGCCGGCGGCGCGCCGCTTCGGTTGTCGCGCCCTTGTGTTTATGATACGCTGCGGGCAGCCCGCAACGAAGCCATCGTTGCAAGAAAGAAGACGGTGGCGTCTCGGAGGGGCGATGTCAACGCGGCCGGCCAACGAGAGGCCGGACCAAGCCCAGGAACGCATCGGCCTCGGCCGTAGGCAATGTTCCGCGTCTGAGGATCAATGGCGTATGGGAGAATCGCTCGTCCGGCTCGCAAGAGGCGGCGGCCTGTTTCGACTTCGGGCGATTGCCCGTCGGAGGCCAAGTTGCGGTCGAGCGGTGGTTCAACGTGAAATCGGGAAGATCGGGCCGTTGTTGTCGAAACAGGAAGATCAGCGGCGCGGCACGGTTGCCGCCACAAAGGAGTAGGTTGAGATGCAGAACGAGAGAATCGCTTTGGTGCGGGTGCGTTGGTTGCGTTGTCGCGGCGCGGTTTTGCTGGCGGCGGCGTTTCTCGGTTGTGCGTTGAGTTGGGCATCGGCGGCCGAGTCGCCGACGGCCGATCAGCCGCCTGCGCCACCCTCCGGCCCATCGTTGCCGCCGGGCGAGGGCGCAGCGCCGCCGGCCGCTGCGGGAACCGGCAATGCGCAGCCGGCGGAAGGATCGACCGCCGACGACGCAGCCGCCCGCATCGCCGAAGATCGGGCCGCTCACTTCGCCAAGGTGTTCGCGCAATGGAAAGATCTGTTGGCTCGGTTGGGGACGTTGCAAAACCAATATCGTCAAGTGCAGGGCGACCAGCGGGCCGAAGTGGAGAAACAATGGAACGCGTTGATGCAGGAGGCCGAAAAGATGCGTGTTGAGTTGCAATCGGCGGCGGAAGAAGCGTACAAGGCGAAGCCCAATGCCGACCCGGAGCTTGTCGAACTGTTAGTGAGCATTGTCCGCTCATCGGTTCGGTACGACGACTACGAGAACGCCCTGCACGTGAGCAAGCTGCTGCTCGAACATCGGGCCGATGAGAAAGAGAAAACCCTGCCCAATTTGGCGGGCATCGCGGCGTTTCAGGCCGGCGATTTCGCCTTGGCCGAGCAATACTTCAAAAAGGCGGCCGAGCTGAAAACCGTGGACATGACCAGCCGGGAGCTGATCGCGCAAATCCCGCAGTACAAACAGCTTTGGGCGCGGGAACAAGAGATTCGCAAGGCCGAGGCCGAGGCCGACAATCTGCCCCGCGTCTTGCTTCGCACCAGCAAGGGCGACATCGAAATCGAACTGTTCGAGAACCAGGCGCCGAACACGGTGGCCAATTTCATCTCGCTCGTGGAAAAAGGGTTTTACAACGGACTGTCGTTCCATCGCGTGCTGCCGAACTTCATGGCCCAAGGCGGCGACCCGAAAGGCGACGGCACGGGCGGCCCCGGCTATCACATCGCCTGCGAATGCTATCGGCCCGACTACCGCCACCACTTCCGCGGCACGCTGAGCATGGCCCACGCCGGACGCGACACCGGCGGATCGCAGTTCTTTCTGACCTTCGTGCCGACCGGGCATCTCGACGGGCGGCACACGGCCTTCGGAAGAGTGGTGAAGGGAATGGACGTTCTGGCGAAGCTGCAACGGCGCGATCCCGAATCGCCTCGCCCGCCCGAGCCCGACAAGATCATCGAGGCCAAGGTGCTGCGCAAACAGGCGCACCCCTACGAGCCGAAGAAGGCGGATCACAACGGTTGATCGCTCGGCCGAGCGAACCAGCGGAGGCCGGCCCGCCGGCGGGCAGTGCGAACATTCCCGCCGGCGTTCAGCTTTCCATCACTTCCTGTTCGCGGGCCTTGGCCAAGTCGTTGGCCTGCGCCTCGTATTGCTTGATCAGGTCTTGGATTTGATCCTTGATCGAGGCGCAATCGTCCTCGGAAAGCTCTTTGCTTTTCTCGGCCTGGTCGGCATCGCGATTGCCGTCGCGGCGGATGTTGCGCAAGGCGACCTTCGTTTCCTCGGCCAACTCCTTGACGCGCGCCACCATCTTGCGGCGCATTTCGGTGGAAAGAGGGGGCACGTTCAGGCGGATCACCCGCCCGTCGTTCTGCGGATTGAACCCGAGATCGCTGACCTGAATGGCCTTCTCGATGTCTTTCAACGTGCCCGGATCGTAAGGTCGAATGACAATCTGATTCGGTTCCGGCGCGGCCACCGCGGCAATTTGCTTGATGGGTGTGGGCGAGCCGTACACCTCGACGCGCAGCGAATCGACCAAGCCCGGGTTGGCCCGACCCGTGCGGATGCCGGCCAAGTCGGCCTTGAGCTTGCGGATGGCCTTGTCCATGCGGTCTTCAACGTCGAGAAGGATGTCGTCTCCAGTCATCGTCGTGGCTCCCGTGCTCAGTTCGTCGGCACCGACCGTTATTCCCTGATGGCGATTGTTCCCCCGAAGGCGTTGCCGGGGGCGGTTTGCTTGCCCCGCTCAGCCGGCGGCGCCGGCGCGAATCAGCGTTCCCACGCGGCGGCCGAGCACGGCCTGCTCAATCAGCCCTTGCTTGCGGAAGTTGAACACCATGATCGGCAACGAGTGCTGCCGGCACTTGGTCACAGCTTCGTGATCCATCACGCGGAGGTTCTGCCGGAGGAAGTCGTCGTAGCTCAGCTCGCCATAGAGCACGGCATGCGGGTTGCGCTCCGGATCGTCGCTGAACACGCCATCGACCCGAGTGGCCTTCAGCAAACAGCCGGCCTCCAACTCCAACGCCCGTTGGGCCGCAGCAGTGTCGGTCGTGACAAACGGGCTGCCCGTGCCCGCCGCGAGGATCACCACGCGGCCTTTCTCCAGGTGCCGTTGCGCGCGGCGGCGGATATACGGCTCGGCCACGTTGTGCATTTCGATGGCGCTCATCAGCCGGGTTTCGCATCCGAGCGATTCCAGCGCGTCTTGCAGGGCCAGCCCGTTCATCACCGTGGCCAACATGCCCATGTAGTGGGCCGTGGCCTCGCGGATGCTGGAATCGCCGGCGCTGAACTGCGCGCCGCGGAGGATGTTCCCGCCGCCAATGACGATGGCCAACTGCACGCCGTGCTGGGCCGCCTGATAGGTTTGCCGCGCGATGTGCAGCACCGCGTCCATGGCGATGCCTCGCTGCCCGGCATGGACGAAGCCCTCGCCGGAGATCTTCAGCAGCACGCGCGGCCAGCGCGGCCCAGCCGAATTCGCATCCGCCATGATCTTCTCCTCTCAATGAAACCGCGAAACACGGGAAGCGGGCCGAACCGTCACTCCTTCGGCAATTCGAAGTGGACGAAACGAACGAGCTTCATGCCGCCTTCCTGGGCCACTTGGGCCACGGTCTTCGACGGCTCTTTGACGAACGGCTGATCGGCCAAGCAGCATTGCGCGAAGAAATCGCGGAGCCGCCCCTCGACCATCTTCTCGATGATCTTTTCCGGCTTGCCCTCGGCCCGGGCCGCGTCAGACAGAATTTCGCGCTCTTTGGCCACTACGGCCGGATCGAGCTCTTCTTTGAAGGTCACCGAAGGCCGCATGGCGGCGATGTGCATGCAGATGTCTTTGGCCAACTCGGCCGACCCGCCTTCGACTTGCAGCAGCACACCGACAGCGCCGTTGTGATGGGCGTAGCCGCCGCAAGTGGCGTCGATCCGCACGATCCGCTCCACCTTGAACGCCTCGCGGATGCGGTTGTTCAAGTCGTCGAACTGCTGTCGCAGCGTCATGCCCTTCTTGCTCGGCGAAGGCTGATCGAGCAGTTGATCGCCCGAGCCCGCTCCCGGTCCGGTCGCCAACTGCAACACCAAGTCGTTGGCCAGTTGCACGAATTCTTCGTTGTTCGAAACCGGCGCGCTTTCGCAACGCAGGTCCACCATTGCGCCGCGCTTGGCCGCGAAATCAACATACACGGCCACCCGGCCGGCGGTGGTCGAACGGCCCGATCGCTTTTCGGCCACCTTGGCGCCGGCCTTGCGCAACAGTTCGATGGCCTTCTCTTGGTCGCCGCCGGCCTCTTCCAAGGCCTTCTTGCAGTCCATCATCGGCAACCCGGTTTTGCTCCGCAAACTCTGTACGGCGGCGGCAGTAATCTGAGCCATGGTTATCCTCTGTTGTTGGGAATGATTGATCGATTGTTCAAAACGGTTCCGCGAGTGTCGTACCCCGCCCCCTCGACGAAGCGGCGCAAGCAGTCTGGCGAACCGCCGCCGCATTGCGTTGCGACAACCGCGCGGCGACGATGCCGCTGCCCCCCGTGCGCCCGAGTCGGGCGCCCCGGCGCGTCGAGGCCGTCTGCGGCAAGCGCAGCGATGTCCCTATTCGGGGGCGGCCCGGGCGGCGCAAGGCAACTGGGGCGCGACCGGCGCGAGCGATTTGCGGGCCGGGTTCAGCCGGTGGCAGCCGGCGCAGCGGATTCGCCCGTTTTCAAGTCGCCCGTCGAAGCGCGGCCCGAAAGCACGGCGTCGGCCAGCAGCCGCACGATCATCTCGATCGAACGGATGCTGTCGTCGTTGCCGGGGATAGGCAGATCGACTTCGTCGGGATCGCAGTCGGTGTCGATCAGCGCAATGGTGGTCAGCCCCAACCGCCGCGCCTCGCGAACAGCGTTCTTTTCCTTCCGCGGGTCGATCACCACGAGGCACTCGGGCAGCCGGTTGAGCGTTCGCAAACCGTTCAGGTTGCGATACATTTTGCGGTGTTCGCGGTTGAGCGCCGATTGCATCTTCTTCGAGTAGTTCTTCCATTCTTCGCTGGCGCGAAGGGCCTCGAGCTCTTCCAACCGGCCCAGCCGCCCGCAAATCGTCCGGAAGTTGGTCAGCGTGCCGCCCAACCACCGATCGCTCACAAACGGCATGCCGCAACGGGTGGCTTGCTGTTCGATCACGTCGGCCGCCTGTCGCTTCGTGCCGACGAACAGCACCAAACCGCCGCCCGATGCCACGCGCTGCAAATACTTCCGCGCGCGGAGCAGCCCGCGGACCGTCTCGCGGACGTCGATAATGTGAATCAGATTGCGGCGGCCATAAATGTACGGCCGCATCTTCGGGTTCCAGCGACTGGCGCGGTGACCGAAGTGAACCCCAGCCTCAATCAGGTCCTTAACAAGCACTGTGGACAAGCGACAACTCCTTCGCAACGGCACACCGGCAAAGTCCCCGCGGCCCATTGGCGGCACTTGGGGCGTCCGGCGTTAGAAATACTTAATCGGTCAGGGTTGAAATCGCCCGCACCAGGGACGCAATCGCCTTGGACCGTTCAAGGCGTTGAACCCTATAGGTTATCGCCGAACCCCGGCGGCGACAAGGGGTTCCGCGCGAGAAACCGGCCACCCGGTTGCGCGGTCAACCTGGTGCGCCGTAACCGACGGATTACGGCCTTCCCGGCGATTCGGCAGCCGTCAATCGGCGTCACCCCCGCAATCTCGGGACAATTCGAACGGGGCCGCGGAACGGGCAAAACGGCGAGATCGCAGTGCCGTTTGGGAGCGTTTTTTCGGCGGCACTCCACGGAGCTATGCGAATAACCGCTTGCGGAACAACCGTTTCGGGCGCAAAATCACAATCGATGCGGTCGGCGCTGTTCGCCCCGAGGCCGAGTGGCCCTGGGCCGGAGTTCGCCATCGAAATCCCGACCCTTTCTCGCCCACCCGAAAGGATTATGCCATGACCCGTGCCGGCCGAAAACAAAATCCTCAGTTCGGTCCTCGTCGATGCTCGGGCGGTCTCCACGAGGCGAGCCGGTGGCGCGCGCCGCGCCGGGCCTGCTGGTTCCTATCGCTTTTGGGCTCAGTTCTGGCCCTGCCCGCGGCTGCTTGCAGCGACGATTGGCCGCAGTTTCGCGGCCCCGGCGGCCTGGGCGAAACCGACGCCATCGAGCTGCCCCTGCCGTGGACCGAAAACGATTTCGTTTGGCGGGTCAACCTGCCCGGCAAAGGGCATAGTTCGCCGGCCGTGCGCGGCGGACGGGTTTATCTGACCGCCGACAACGAGGCGACGGGCGATCTGATCGTGCTGGCCTACAGCGCCCGCGATGGCAAGCCGCTGTGGCGCAAACAGATTCCCGGCAACACCTACAAGCTTCATCAATTCAACAGCTACTCGGCCGCGACCCCCGTGGTAGACGAGAAGCGGCTCTACCTGAACTGGACGACCCGCGAGTCGCACTTCGTCGCCGCGATGAACTTGGACGACGGCTCGATCGTCTGGCAGCGCGATTTCGGACCGTTCAGCGCCCAGCACGGCGCCGGAGCCTCGCTGGCCCTGTGCGGCGATCTGGTGATCGTGCCCAACGATCAAGATGGCCCGAGTTTCTGCGCAGCGCTGAACCGCGAAACGGGCGAAACGGTGTGGAAGGTCGATCGCAAGTCGGTGCGGGCGGCCTACGGCACCCCGTTGATCTATCGGCCGAATCCAACAGCAACTCCGCAAGTGATCCTTTCGAGCATGGCGCACGGGCTGACGAGTTTGAACCCGGCCGACGGCGCGCTGAATTGGGAGATCTCGCTGTTCACGTTTCGCACGGTCGGTTCGCCCACCGCGGCGGGCGGGGCGATTCTGGCCGGCTGTGGCGAAGGCGGCAGCGGCAAACGCTTCGTCGCGGTTGCCCCGGGCGATGCCGCCCAGGGTGTCGAGCCGAAGGTCGCTCACGACTTCGAAGGCGCGTTGCCCTACGTGCCGATCCCGGTGGCCCACGGAAAGCTGGTGTTCTTGTGGAGCGATGCGGGCGTGGTCAGTTGCTATCAGGTCGATTCGTGGAAGATGCTGTGGCGCGAACGGGTGGGCGGCAAATACTTCGCCTCGCCGATTCGGGTGGGTGAAAACATCTTCTGTCCGTCGCGCGAAGGCGAGATGGTAGTGCTTGCCGCTGCGCCCGAGTATCGCCTGGTCGCCCGATGCCCCATGCCCGAAGGGACGCACGCCACACCGGCCGTGGCCGAGGGGATGATGTTCGTGCGGACCTACGGCCAGTTGTTCGCCGTGGGCAAGCCGCGGCCGTAGCGAATTTGCCCCGTGCCGGTTGGGCGATCGGCCTGTGCGGCGATCGGCGGCTGCGGCGGCTGACACCAATGATTACAGACCGCCATGTGGCGAATGGTTGCAAATCGTTGCGTTGCGAATTCCGGCAGGGGAATCGGCTGGCAGGGGAAGTTCGGCCCAGGGGCAAGGGTTCGTTGAGCGAGGGGTTGCGATGCTGCACTTTCTGATCATGGCCGGCGGTTCGGGCACGCGGTTTTGGCCTGAAAGCCGCATGCGGCGCCCGAAGCAATTCCTGCCGTTGAGCGGGCCGAGTTCGATGATCCGCACGACGGTCGATCGGCTTGGCCCGATGGCCTCGCCCGAACGGGTTTGGGTGGCCACAACGGCGCCGCTGGTGGGCCAAGTGGTCGAGCAGTTGCCCGAGGTGCCGATCGAGTCGATCATCGTCGAGCCGTGCGGGCGGAATACGGCCCCGTGCATCGGGTTGGCGGCGCTGATGATCGTCCGCCGCGATCCCGAGGCGGTCATGGCTGTGATGCCGGCTGACCATGTGATCGATCCGCCCGACGGGTTTCGCCGCCAGTTGGCCGCCGCGGCCGAGATGATCGAAGAAGAGCCCGATTGGCTGATCACCTTCGGCATTCGGCCTACCTATCCGGCCGAGAGCTTCGGCTACATCGAGCGCGGCGAGAAGTATCGGCCCGCGGCCGTCGCCTTGGGATTGGAAAGCGAAAGCGAATCGCCGGCCGCCGAGCTGCCGATCTATCGCGTCCGGCAATTCCGCGAAAAACCCTCGGCCGAACGGGCCAAGCAGTTTCTGGCGCGCGGCACGTTCTACTGGAATGCGGGCATCTTCGTGTGGAAGGCGAAAACCGTGCTGGCCGCGCTCGAGCGGCATCAGCCGGAGCTGTTCGCGCGATTGACGGCGATCGGCTCCGCCCTGGGCACACCGCAGGCGGTCGAAGTGCTGCGCCGCGAGTTCGCCGCGATGACGGCGATCTCGATCGACTATGCCGTGCTGGAGCATGCGGCCGAGGTGCTGATGATCGAGGCCGCCTTCCCCTGGGACGACCTGGGCAGTTGGCAAGGACTGATGCGCTTGCAGGGCGGCGACGCGCAGAGCAACGTGGTGGCCGCCAAGCACGTCGGTTTGAACACGTCCGGCTCGTTGATCCGTTCGAGCGACGACCACCTGATCGCCACGATCGGCGTGCGCGACCTGATCATCGTCCACACGCCCGACGCCACCTTGGTGGCCAACAAGCACGACGAGGAATCGGTTCGCCAACTGGTGGCCGAACTGAAGGCTCGCGGCTGGGAAGAGTATCTCTAAAGGCGGCCGCGGGCGGTGCGGCGATGACGGTGAAGCGCATGGCGGCAATCGACTCGATGAGCGAACGACTTCGGGCCGACGCGCTGCGCATTTGGCGGGCCGGGGTCGATGCCGTGCGTGCCGAGCGGCTGATTGCCCAGTGGGTCGCCGTCGAGGGCGATCGTCTGCGGATCGGCGACGAGCGCATCTCGTTGGAAACGATCGACCGCATCTGCGTGCTGGGAGCGGGCAAGGCGTCGGGCGCGATGGCCGCGGCGATCGAAGCCGCCCTTGGGCCCGAGCTTGCCGCGGCGAAGCGTCTGCACGGCTGGGTGAACGTGCCGGCCGACTGCCTTCCCGCCGGCGCGGCGACTGCCGACATCGCGACTGGCGCAACGCCCACCGATGGCGCCGCGGATCACGAAAAAGAACTGAGTAGTGCGAAAGCACCAACGCTGCGGATCGTGCTTCACCCCGGCCGCCCTCCCGGCGTGAACGAGCCGACGCCGCAGGGCGCCGCCGGCGCCGAGCGGATTCTCGAGCTGGCGTCGGCCCTCGGCCCGCGCGACCTGTGCTTGGCGGTCATTTCCGGCGGGGGCTCGGCCCTGCTGCCCGCCCCGGCGCCGGGGATCACGCTGGCCGACAAGCTGGAAGTTACCCGCTACCTGAGCGGCGCGGGCGCGAACATCGTTCAACTCAACACGGTTCGCAAACAACTCAGCCGGATCAAAGGCGGCGGACTGGCCCGCGCGTGCCGGGCGGCCCGCATGATCGTGCTGGTGATCTCCGACGTGCCAGGCGATCCGCTGGATGTGATCGCCTCGGGCCCGACCGTGCCTGACCTTTCGACGGCCGACGGCGCGCTCGGCGTGCTCGACGCCTTCGCCGCGCGCGATGCTGGACTGCCGCCGCGCATTTTCGAATACTTAGAGGGAAAAGCCTCTCTTGAACGCCAGGCTCGGCGCACGGCAGTGGGCGAAACGACCGTTTCCCCAAGCCCGGCCGCCGCAATCGAAACGCCCGAGAGCCAACACCAAGGGCATCCCTGCGATTGGACCACGCCGGCCGGCTGCCGGGTAACGCACCTGATCATCGGCAACAACGCCCGAGCCGTCGATGCCGCCGGGGCCGAGGCCGAACGGTTGGGCTATCAGCACGCGATGATCTCGGCGGCCGGCCCAGAGGGCGCGGCCGAAGAGGTGGGCCGGCACCTGGCCGCGATGGCCCTGCGGATGCGGAGCCAAGAGGGTCCCAACTGCTTGATCAGCGGCGGCGAGCCGGTGGTGAGTTTGGTCGATCGTTCGATCCGCGGACTGGGCGGGCGGAACCAGCAGGCGGCGCTGGCGGCCGTCGATGCACTGTGGTCCGACGGCGCCGCCGGCGTTGTGGTACTTTCCGGCGGAACTGATGGCGAAGACGGCCCGACCGACGCCGCCGGGGCCGTTTGCGACGCAGTCGCGATCGCGCGGGCGAAACAGCTTCAGCTCGATCCGCGCGATTATCTTCGCCGCAACGACGCCTACACCTTCTTCCGCCTGGTCGATGGGCTGATCCGCACCGGGCCGACGCATACGAACGTTTGCGATGTGCGCGTGGTGCTCGTCGACCGGCGGCAGAATCGCCCGTTTTAGACTGCGCCGGCACGATTACTCGCGCCGGCCAGACGAGTTGTGCCCGGCCGGCCCGTGGCGCGCGATCAGTCCCACCACCATTGGCCCGGGGCCAGATTCGGCTGGGTCTGTTCGTAGGTCTTAGCGACCGCGCCCTTCTCGTCGGCCTTTGCTTGTGCGACGGCCGTGGCGGCGTCAATCGTCACGCCGCCGCCGATGGGCGTCATCAGCGTATTGCCGCGCCACATGGCGTTGATGGCCGCCGGGGCCCTCTTGGGCGTTTGATAGGTTTGTACGGTGAACTTCCCTTCGTTGCCGAACAGCTCCATCCGCCAACCCGACTTGCCGTAGAAGTCTTGCTGCTGAATGTAGGCGGCCGCGATCGTCAGGTCGATCAGGTTCCGCAGTTCGGCGAACACCGGCGATCGCTCGGCCAACTCGGGATAGCGGCGGGTGAACTCGAAGGTCCACGCTTGGCTCGCCTTGTTCGAGCTTTGACCGGCCTGCCGCTTGCCCTCGGCCGTGACCAGTTCGCCTTCGCCGACCAGTTTGACGCCGTCACCCACCAGTTCGGCGGCCAGCTTGTCTTCACTGACACGAACGCATTCGTAATCGGGCACGAAGAACCACCGCTCCAGCGCGTTGCGGCTGACCTGGGCGGGGCTGGCCCGATCCACGTAGCTGACCATGCGGATCGGCGGCTGCTCCAGCCCGATGCCGATCAGCTTCATGCGGTAGTCGGCCTCGACGAGCACCTGCGCGAAACGGGTGTTCGGCGCAATGCCGCTGATGCTCACGGTGTGCGCGCCCAAGCTGGTTTGCAAGCCTTCGACAATCTGCATCGTTTGTTGCGGCACGGCGCGGCTGCCCCAAGTCCGCAGGAATTGCTGCATGGCGGCCAGGCCTTCTTCGGTCGGGTCGATCGAGCAACCGATCAGGCGGGTGGGCTGCTTGCCCGGCGGAAATGCCCGCAAAGCCACAACCGCGTCTTGCAGCTGCACCACCGGGCGGCGCGTGGTCAGGCCGATCACTCGGCCGGAGATGTCGGTCATCCAACCTTCGGCCGGGCCGGCCAACACGATGTCTTTGCTTTCGGGGTAGTAGAACACATATCGAACGCGGAGCAATCCGGCCAGATTGCGCATCTCTTCGGTGGCCGCTCCGTCGCGGTTGCGGATCGCGTCTTCAAGCCGGTTGAGAGAAATCTTCCGCAGCTTGCTAAAGGCACTGACCTTCGGATCGAGCGACGCCTTGGCCGCGGCCATGCGTTGCTGCGTCAATTGCCCGGTCGGGTCGCTGAACACCTTCATCTGCAACACGCCCTCGGCATCGACCACCACGCCGGCCTGATTGCCGAGGTCTTGGGCCAACGCCGCCGAGCCGCATCCCCAGAGGACCGCGGCCGACAGCACCACGCTCAATCGGCGAAGTTCGTTCCAACAACGCATGAGAAGACTCTCCTGTTCCAGAAGCACTCGTTCATTCCGCCGGCACGAACCGCCGCGCTGTCACCCAATCGCTCAACCAAACCCGATCGCTGAAAAAAACGGTCGCCAATGCTTCAACGAAAGGCCGCACGCCGCAAAGCGCACAGCCACAGCCACAGCCACAAGCTCGCCCCAACCGGACCGCGCGAGCCGTTGTCGACCGGCGTCGCTCCAGCGGTCGATTCGCGGGGCACGCCGCCCAATGGTCGGGCACGCCCCCCAAGGCCTGTATCAATCGATAGTAATTACCCTCGGGGGGTAAAGCAAGCAACAGCCGTGCGTTTGAGCCGTTTGCCGCCGGGGCGGGCCCTCTTGAAAAGATAACTTACGATTCCGGCGGGAACCGCTCTATCTGCCCATCGAACCGGGTAGAATGCCGTTGTATTGCGGCACGAAGCCGGAGCGGCCCTCCTCGCCTTGCCCGAATAGCGGCCGCGCTTCCGGGGAACGGCCGCCTGTCCATCGCTCACTCGTCCCCTCCGGCGCATCGCCGTGGGAACCGCTCGAAGTTCGCCCATGCCACGGGTCGCAGCCACCCGAGGGCTGACAGCCCGCTTTGAAGATGCTATGCTGACGGGCAGCAGCGGCAGAGTACGATCGTGATTTTATATCTCTATATCTAGCAAGTATTTGCGCCTTGCATCTCGATGGAACGAGTAGGCAAGGCGGCTCAGTTGGTTGGATGGCCGATATGTCGGAGCTCTCCGAGGCGCTAGCCCGCGGTGTGTTGGTTTTTGACGGGGCGATGGGCACCGAACTCTATCGCCGCCATGTATTTACGAATCGCTGCTTCGATGAACTCTGCCTTTCCGAGCCGAAGCTGATCGCCGACATCCACCAAGCGTACTGCGAGGCGGGCGCGGATGTGCTCACGACGAACACATTTGGGGCCAATCGTGTTACGCTGGCGCAGTTCGGCTTGGCCGAACGTCAGGCCGAAATCATCCGCGCCGGCGTGCGGTTGGCCCGGCAGGTGGCTCAGTCGGCCTCGCGGCCGGTGTATGTGGTCGGGTCGATCGGGCCGCTGCCCCAGCAGCCCGAACATGCCCCCCTGCTCAGTCAGATGATCGCCGAGCAGGTCGAGGCGCTGCGAGAGGAAGTGGTGGACGCGGTGATCTTCGAGACGCAGCCGACCCGGGCCGCGCTCGAGCAGTGCGCCGCGGCGATGAGCCGCACGCCCGAGGTGCCCTACATCCTTTCGTTCGTCGTCGATGGCGATGCCGAGTCGGCCGCCGGCGAGCCGATCGAACGGATGCTCGCGCCGTTGCCCGACGGGCCGCAACCGATCGCGTGGGGGATCAACTGCGGCGTAGGGCCCGACGGGCTGCTCCTGGCGGTCGAGCGCGCGGTGAAGCTCACCCGGCTGCCGTTGATCGTGCAACCCAATGCCGGCATGCCCAAAGAGGTGGGCAACCGACGCATCTACCTCTGTTCGCCCGAGTATTTGACCACCTACGCGCTGCGTTACATCAACCTGGGCGTGTCGGCGGTGGGCGGTTGTTGCGGCACCACGCCCGAGCATATCCGCGAAATGGCCAAGGCGGTCAAGCCGTTGGCCCGAGCGGCCGTCACCCGAGCCACGCTGAGCACCGCGGCAGCCCCCCCGCCCAAACAATCGGCGCCGTTGGCCGAGCGGACCCGACTGGGCCGCCGCTTGGTCGAGAAGCAATGGGTCACCACCGTCGAACTGGTTCCCCCGCGCGGATACGATCTGGCATCGACGATCGAAAAGAGCAAACTGCTGCAACAGCGAGGCGTTTCGGCCATCAACATTCCCGACGGCCCGCGCGCAAGCTCGCGGCTCTCGCCGATCATCACCGCCTATCGGATCCAGCAAGAGGCGGGCATCGAAGCCATCTTGCACTTCTGCTGCCGCGATCGCAACCTGATCGGCATGCAGGCCGACTTGCTCGGCTGCGCCGCCTGCGGCGTGCGCAACATCTTGTTCATAACCGGCGATCCGCCGAAGATGGGCAACTACCCGAACGCCACCGGCGTGTTCGACACCGACTCGATCGGCATGGTGGCCGTGCAGCGGCGGCTCAACTGCGGCTTGGACTTGGGCAGCCAGCCGATCGACCCGCAAACGTTCGCCGTCATCGGCGTCGGCCTCGATCCCTCGGCCCTCGATCTGGAACGAGAGATCGACCGCTTTCGACAAAAGGTCGAGGCCGGGGCCGAGTTCGCCATCAGCCAGCCGGTGTTCGATCCCGACGCGCTGCTCCGCTTCCTCGATCGCGTGCAACACCTGGGCGTGCCGGTGATCGCCGGCATCTGGCCGTTGTCGAGTTACCGCAACGCCCTGTTCATGCGCAACGAGGTGCCGGGCGTCGTCGTGCCCGACTGGGTGATGGAACGCATGGCCGCGAAGGAAACCCGCGAAGGCCAGTTGGCCATGGGCATCGAAATCGCCCGCGAGGCGGTGGCCCGCGTCCGCGACCGCGTGGCGGGCATCCAGGTTTCGGCCCCGTTGGGCAAAGTGGAAACCGCCCTGGCCGTGATCGAGGCGTAAGCATTGCATCGCCCGGCTGCGGCAAGTATCTTCCAGTGCCGGTCGTCCGATCGCAACTTCGGCGCGAAGATGCTCGTTCGGCCATCGGACCGTGTGCAAGATCAACCGAAGCCCGCAACAACAGCGCGGACAATCAGACGCGGCCCGCGCTGCCGGCCATCGAATGCGGCCCAAGCCGAAGAAAACGCTGGCAAACCGCTTCGCTGCAATCGGGGCCGCTTTCCGCGTTGTGTGAACAACCTTTTTTGGGCGACATCGATGTTTTTTAGCGGCGTCGATACTTTTGGGGCGACACAACTTTACCGAGGTTTCGCTCGTCGGCGCCGGCCTTTTCGCCCTGTGATGGAGAATCTGCGATGAAGTCGGCCTGCGGTCGCGCAGTGTGTTGGGCGCTCGTGGCGGTGGCCGTGGTCGCGTCGATGGCCGTTCGGCTCGGCGCGCCGCAGGCTCGGGCGGCGGATGTTGCACCCGCTGCGGCGCAAGGGGCGAAATCGGCCCAAGGCGGCGGGGGCGCCGCCGCATCGGCGCCCAAGGCCGAGTCGCCAGCCCAGCCGACCCGGCCGGCCGAGCCGATCATCGTTAAGGTCAAACGACGGCCGACCGATCCGAAGTGGATGGAGATGCCCGCCCATACGCTCGACCAGTTGCCTCCGCCGGCCGTCGCCGAACTGGGCAACGACGCGTTGAGCCGCTTTGGCGGCTGGAAAGCAAAGCAGGCGAAGGCCACCGGGTTTTTCCGCGCTGAAAAGATCGGCCCGCGGTGGTGGATCGTCGATCCCGAGGGCTTTCTCTACCTCAGCGTAGGCATGAACGGCGTTCGCGGCGAAGGCACCGAAACAGTCCGCGCCGCGTTGCAAGAGAAGTTCGGCACGGCCGAGCGCTGGGCCGAGTTCGAAACCCGGCGGCTCCGCGAGCACGGGTTCAACTCGCTGGGGGCCTGGTGCGAAGTGGCCCTGTTCCGCGGCGTCGCCCAACCATTGCCTTATTGCATGGAAGGCGTCGGGGCGATGGCCGGCGGCGTCGGGCCGGGCCAGGGGCGCACCAAGGGCGGCTTCATGCGATCGTTCGGCACACGCTTGGGCGTGGCGCGGCAGGGAACCGGCCACTCGCTTTATCCCAGCGACTGCATGCCGATCTTCCATCCGCAGTTCGCCGAGTTCTGCGACGAGCACGCCCGGCCGTTGGCCGCGCTGAAAGACGATCCCTTCCTGCTGGGCTACTTCACGGATAATGAGCTGCCGATGCCGAAGCTGGACAACTTCCTCGCCCTCGATCCCGACGACGAAACGATGGGCTCCAGCCAACGCGCGGCGCGGCAATGGCTCGACGCCCGTCGCGGCCCCGGCGCCGCCCCGACCGACGCCGACCGCGACGCCTGGATCGAGCACGCCTTCGACCGCTACTTCGCCGTCGTCACCAAGGCGATTCGCAAGCACGACCCGAACCACATGATCTTCGGCTCGCGGTTCTACGGCGCGGAGAAGAACAAGGCGGAGGCGTTTCGGGCCGCCGGCCGCTACTGCGATGTGATCGCGGTGAACGTCTATGGCGTGTGGCGGCCGAAGCCCGAAATGATCGACCGCTGGGTTCAATGGTCGGGCCGTCCGATCATCGTCACCGAATGGTACGCCAAAGGAATGGACAGCGGCTACGCGAACAACAGCGGGGCCGGCTGGACCGTGCCCACCCAACGCGATCGCGGGCTGTTCTATCAAACATTCACGCTCGGGCTGCTCGAATCGCCCGGCTGCGTCGGCTGGCACTGGTTCCGCTACATGGACAACGACCCGGCGAACACCACGGCCGACCCCTCCAACCGCGATTCGAACAAGGGAATCGTGAGCATTCGCTTCGAGCCCTACGAACCGCTGCTCCAGTTGATGCGGCCGTTGAACCGCCGCGTTTACCCCCTGGCCGAACGCTTCGCCCGGCAGTGACGGCTACTACCTCTCTGCCGGGGATTCCAGGGGTTTCGCCTCGCGCCAATCACGAATCGGAGGTTCGGCCTCGGCCGATCTGCCGATCCGCGTCCTTTTCTTGAAAACCGAGCAAATGCATTGGAATTCCCTTCCGACCACTGCGATAATACGTTGCGAAGATTGGGATGAGCGAGTTCTCTTTCGAGCGACGGCTTCTCCCCAAAGTGGTACACGCGGCAGAGCGTCCCTTCGATGTGGGCGCAGAACTTGGACTGAGGTTGGTTGACAACCCAACCTCGAGAGAAGCAACAAGGTCTGTTGCGATCTCTCCATACGGCGCGTGAAAGGAGCAAGTCATGGCACTGCGATCAGTTTTCCTCTTGGTGGCCGTCGCGGCGATTGTCGCGTCCGCGGCCTGCATCGCTCGAAGCGGCCGTGCCGTTGCCGACAACGATGCGAACGGCACAGAACAGGCCCGCAGCGTTCCGAACGCCTCACCCACAGCAACGGCAGCGACCGAGAAGGCGAGCAAGTGTCCTGTCATGAATCAGGTCAGCCCAGCCTCGGCCAGGCACACGGCGGCCGGTGCAATGTCGAACAGAGATTGGTGGCCGGATCAGTTGAATCTGAGCATCCTTCATCAGAACTCCCCGGCAGGCAACCCGCTGGGCAAAGACTTCAAGTACGCGGACGAATTCAAGAAGCTGGATTACTTCGCACTGAAGAAGGACTTGAAGGAGCTGATGACCGCGTCTCAAGACTGGTGGCCTGCCGACTACGGACATTATGGCCCGTTGTTCATTCGCATGGCTTGGCACAGCGCCGGCACCTACCGGGTAAGCGACGGCCGCGGCGGCGCCGGCTACGGCACTCAGCGTTTCGCTCCGCTGAACAGTTGGCCCGACAACGCGAATCTCGACAAAGCTCGCCGGCTGCTCTGGCCAATCAAGCAGAAATACGGCAACAAGATTTCCTGGGCGGACCTGATGGTCTTGGCCGGCAACGTCGCTTTGGAATCGATGGGATTCAAGACATTCGGATTCGCCGGTGGACGCGAAGATGTTTGGGAACCTCAGGAAGACATCTACTGGGGGCCCGAAACCGAGTGGCTGGGCGACAAACGACACAGCGGCGATCGCGTGCTGGAAAACCCGTTGGCTGCCGTTCAGATGGGCTTGATCTACGTCAACCCCGAAGGGCCGAACGGCAAACCCAGCGCATTGGAGGCAGCCAAGGACATTCGCGAGTCGTTCGCCCGAATGGCAATGAACGATGAGGAGACGGTCGCTCTGATCGCCGGTGGCCACACCTTCGGCAAGGCTCACGGCGCCGCCAGCGCCGACAACGTCGGTCCCGCCCCGGAAGCAGCCGGCATCGAAGAGCAAGGCCTCGGTTGGAAAAACCGACATGGAAAGGGCAATGCCGAAGACACGATCACCAGCGGGTTGGAAGGCGCGTGGACTTCGACGCCGGTCCAATGGTCTCACGAATACTTCGAGAATTTGTTCGACTATGACTGGGACTTGGTCAAGAGCCCGGCCGGCGCATGGCAGTGGACGCCGACCGATCCGGCAGCGAAAGGAACAGTGCCCGATGCGCACATCAAGTCGAAGTCGCACGCGCCGATGATGTTTACGACGGACTTGGCGCTTCGAATGGACCCGGAATACGCCAAGATCGCCCGCCGTTTCCGAAAGAACCCGAAGCAGTTTGAAGAGGCCTTCGCCAAAGCCTGGTACAAGCTGACTCATCGCGACATGGGGCCCGTTTCGCGCTTGCTCGGCCCCGAAGTGCCCGAGCCGCAGTTGTGGCAGGATCCGGTGCCGAAAGTCGATCACGAACTGATTGATGCAAAGGACATCGCCGAGCTGAAAGCAAAGGCGCTTGCGTCAGGCCTGTCAGTCTCCGAACTGGTGTCGACGGCATGGGCGTCGGCATCCACTTTCCGCGGCAGCGACAAGCGAGGCGGAGCGAACGGCGCTCGGATTCGGCTGGCTCCGCAGAAAGACTGGGAAGTCAATCAGCCCGCCAAACTTGCGAAAGTGCTGGCGACTTTGGAAGCGATCCAGAGAGATTTCAACCGTGCGCAGCCCGGCGGAAAGAAGAAGGTTTCGTTGGCCGATCTGATCGTTCTGGGCGGCTGCGCCGCCATCGAGGAAGCGGCGAAGCGCGCCGGATGCGACGCGAAGGTTCCCTTTGCGCCCGGTCGCACGGACGCGACTCAAGAAATGACCGATGCGGCTTCGTTTGCCGTTCTCGAGCCGAAATCGGACGGATTCCGCAATCATCTGGCCAGAACGATCGACCGACCGGCCGAGGAACTTCTGATTGATCGAGCGCACCTGCTCACATTGACAGCTCCGGAGATGACCGTCTTGGTCGGCGGCATGCGTGTTCTGAATACCAACTCCGGCACGGGCCCGCTCGCTCAACTCGGCGTTTTCACGAAGCGCCCGGAAACGTTGACGAACGACTTTTTCGTCAATCTCCTCGACATGCGCACCACTTGGCACAAATCGCCCGAGTGCGAACACTTCTTTGAAGGGCGAGACCGGAAGACGGGCGAAGTCAAGTGGACCGCTTCACGAGTCGACCTGGTATTCGGGTCGAATTCGCAGCTCCGAGCCATCGCGGAGGTCTATGCAAGCAATGATGCTCAGCAGAAGTTTGTCAATGACTTTATCGCCGCGTGGAACAAGGTGATGAACCTCGACCGCTTCGATCTCCAATAACGCCGTGTTTTCAGGCGGCGGCGGGCGAGATACCGAAGAGATTGATGCCGACTTTTCTGGCCGCCGGGGCTTCCTCCATTAGTGCGTCGGGAGACTCCGCGGCAGCGATGCGACCCTCGCGAGCCGGCCTGACGTCGGTCGGCCTGCTCGCATTTCTATCCCGAGATTTGAAAGCCATTCGCCGCGGAGCCCAACGCGCCGCTTGTTCCGAACAACTGTTGGCCCTTGGACAACTACTTTCCGCCAACGGCGAAGCCGAGCATCGTTAGCGCAACGGCGAATCCCAAGACGGTCCATACGGCATTGCGGTCGACTCGCCCTCCGGCTGGTCCCAACCCGAAGCGCGGCCCCTGCCCATGCCAAAGCCACAAGCCTGCCGGGGCCGTGGCTGCGCCGAACAGCCAAAGTTGCCACCGCTGTGATCCGTAGAACAACATCTCGGCGCAGTCTCCTGCCAAGTAAAACGATCCGACGCCGATGTAAAGCCCATTGGCCAACAAACAGAAACCGGCGAAGAACCGCAGAGCGAAGGCCCAGGGCGCCCTCGCCGCGGCGGCCGCCCCCCAAAACAATAACGGCACGAGCGCGCCGAAGATCGGACCGGCCCAAACCACAACGCCCGGCTGAGGGTTCTCGGCCAGATCCGTCCGCGAGATCGTCAACGGAGAGAGCACCACTTGGGCTACGCGGCCGCCGGTTAGCCAGGCGCCGACAATGTGGCCGGCTTCGTGAACAGCCTGCATCCCCAACCACGATGCCCATAAAGTGGAGACAATCAGTACAACTTGAGGAACACGGCTCATTCGATTCCTCTTGTTAAACGCATGGACTGGTCCACCATCGTCTGCCCTGGGCGTCTCGCTGTACTGGGAAGAATTCTCTCCGCGTCCGCTCGACTCGGGATTGTGCGGCGATCGGAGTTCACAGCTCCGCCGCCGGCGGGCGTTCGGTCGAACTTGAGAGGCGTGCGGTCCGATTGAATCCACGCGATTCAATCCGGACGGCCATTCGAATCAATCACAACAGCGACGCGGGATCGCGTAGGCCAACCATAAGCTCAGCCCGCATCCGAGAATCAGCAGGCCCAACGCCGCCGAAAGGTGAACGGCGTCGAGCATGAACCCGTCGGCCAGCGGATCGAAACTCGACGGCGTATGCGTTGCCCGAAGCAGTCGTTCGCCGAACACGCAAACAAGCAGGCAGCACGCCGCCGAACCGATCAGCGCCCCTGCCGGCCGCCGCGCATGCCGATAACCGACCGCGCAGCCCGCGCCGATCAACAACTGAACGGCCGCTGCGCATACAATCAGAAGAAGCATGATTTCCACGGCGTTGGCTCCCGGGCGGCGCCATTCGTCTTGCCGCCGAAAATGATAGCGTTGTCTTGCCGCTGGAAATGATGGCTCGGCGTCGCTGCCGGGTCAAGAGCGCGTTCTCTTCCTATTTCGCCTCGAAGGCGAAACAGCGTTCGATCCCTCATTCACTCTTTGGGGAAGCGGGCGGTTGTCAAGCCGTCGATCGGCGACAAGAGGCGATCGCCCCGGCAACGGCGCGTTCTGCCGACGAAGCGTCGCAACTGGGCACGGTCGCATTGCCACGCGCCGGCTTTGCCGAAGGCCTCAATCGATCATCGCCTCGACGATGCGGAACCGCGTGCCTTTAATCGGCGCGCCGCCGTTGTGGAACTCCAGCCCGCCGTAGCGGTAGTGCGACAATTCGCGGTGCGTGTGTCCGAAGTACACGTGCCGCACGCCCGCCTCGGGGCCTTGGCCGATGTCGCGGAGGTAGTGGAGGATGCGTCGGGCGACGGTCCGCCGCGGATAGACCACCGCGGGCAACGGGCGATGCAGTTGCCCGGCCACGGCCCAATCGTACAGCCGCCGCCACAACGGGCCGCGCTGCTTGTGGTGGAGCCAACGGGCGCGCCGATGGGCCAGGCTTTCGGCCGTCGAAAACCGGTCGGCCACGTCGCCGTGCAGAAAGATCGCCCCGTTCCGCCGGTAGTAGAACCGGTGCCAGGCGAAGTTCGTCACCTCGGCCTGCACGCCGTCGAGCCGATCGAGGAAGCCTTGGTGGTAATCGTGGTTGCCCAGCAGGAACTCGAACCGGCAATCGGGGCACGCTCGGGCCAACTCGGCCAGCCACACGGCGGCCGCTTCGACCGCGTAGCCCAACGACCCGTGGTGCGCCCAGCGGAAGTCGAAGATGTCGCCGCCCAGGACAAAGAGCCTCGCATCGCGGGCGGCCCGTTGAATTGCCTCGAGCCACAGATGGGCCATCGAGCGGCTGGCGAACAAGTGCAAGTCGGAAACGAAGTAGGCTCGGCCGTTGTGCTGCTGCTGAGCGGCATTGGCGACTAAGGCAACGATCTCCCATCGCTGCGCGATTTCGCCGGTCGACGGTTCCGCACCGACGCCACCGGCCGCGCGTGATGCCGCAGCGATGCTGGTCTTGGCCGCGGCGACGGGTTCTCTGCTCGGTGTTTTCATCGGGAGAAAAGATGCCTACCTATTGATCCAACAAGAAATGATCGTTCCAAAAATCGTCGGCCTTGCTGTCGGACTTTCTGCGGTCGGCCGGGTTGCAGATCACCGACCCGGAAAGCCGCCGCTCCGACCGCGGTCTGCTCGTCGCCTCCGCAACAGCAAGCCTTCAAGCCGCAGCACGTGCCGGCCGCCCAGGCGACACTTTGATTCTACCGCGCTTAGCAAGCAGGCGCACAATGCCGGGCGGCGGCCGTTTCTGCCAACGGCCTCGCTTCACCGCGGCCGCGACGGGCTTATCCCGCCGTGAATGTTCTCAATCGGCTTACTGCACTGCCGGACAAGCTGGCAGGGGCGCCCAATCCGACCGCAGAGAGCCTACAAGCGCGAAAATGCAGCCGCCTGCAGAAGCCCCCCAAGTCATCCGAAACCGGCCGCAATCTCTCGCGGTGATCGTTTCCGTACGGTGATCTTGTGCGCGGATTGGCCAGGAGGGCCGCACTTGGGCGGTGTTACTTTTCGGTGCGAACACCGATGTAGAGATCGGGCGCGTCGCCGGGCCGTGGGGCGGGCGACGCAGCAACGCCCGCTTGTCGGACGATCATGCGAAAGCCCCAGAGCCCATCGGAATCGACCACGGCCAGCACCGGGCTCTGGCGGTCTTCGTCCACGGCCAACAGGTGCCACGATCGCCCGCGATCGGCCGTGCCCCAGATTTCCACGCGCTCGACCGCGCCGGCCAACGGGTTGATGTCGTATTCCAGTTCGATCTGGCGGGTGGCCACCCAACGAACGGCCGATTCATCCACCGACGGGGCTTCCGTTGGTTTTGCGGCCGGGGGAGCGGAAGTGTTGGATTCCGGACCAGATTCGGTCGGGGCATGTGTCGGGGCGGCGAGGGCGGGGTGGGCGGCTGCCGGGGCATAGTCGCCCGAGGGCGGGGCGGCCTCGGCCTTCGATCGCCAACGGTTTTCGGCCAGACCGGCGGCAGGCCCGCTGCCCGGCGTCGGCGTAGTATCGTCGTTGGGAATCGCCGAGGGCCCGACGGCAACGATTGCGTGACCGACGGCGAAGTTGCCCGCCGCATCGGTCGTTTCGGCGCGAATCTGCACCTCGCCGGCGGCATAAGGCTGCCATTGGACTTTGCCTTGGGTGATCGCGCCGCGGCGCTGAACGTCGTCGGTTTCCAGCGGGATCGCCTGCCAAAGCCCCTGGTCGCCAACACGGTAGGAGAGCTTTAGCGTATCCAACTTCGGCAGCGGTTCTTCGAGTGTCCAAGTCAGCTCCACCAAGCCTCCGGGCGCGGGCTTGGCCGAAAGCTCCAAACGCGGCGGCGCAGTGTCGATCGCCACGCGCATGCCGGGCGCAGTGATTTTCGGCGGCCGAGCTTGGCCCTGCCGATCGACCGTGCGCACGGCGAACCAGTATTCGCCATCGCTGGCGGCGCGGAAGAGGAACTGCCGCTGCGTTGGCTCGGCGCGGGTGTACAACTGCCAAGTCGCGCCGCGATCGCCCGAGACATAGAGCTGCACCTCTCGCGGCGCCTGGCCGGGGTTTTCCGGCGGTGTGATGCGAAACGGAATGGCGAAGAAGTGCTGCTTCGTGGCGACAATTTGCGGCAACGGCGGCGCTGCGGAGTCCGTGCCCTGCGGTTTCTCCGTCCCGGTGGGCGCGCCGGCGGCGACCTGCGACCGTGACGGGCCCGCGCCGGTGTTGGGGGAAACCGATCGACCAACCGGTCCCGAGGGTTGAACGTTCTGCGGCCGCCCGGAGGGTGGAAAGTAGAATGGACGGGTCGGCGCGTTGGTTTGCGGTGAACGGGCCGCCGGCTGCGATGCTGCTGCCTGCGGCGCGCGCGATGAGCCCGGAGCCGCCGACGAATTCGCAGCGGCCGAAAGCACGAGCACGCCGATCCACGCTGTCCAAGCGGTCATTGTGTTTGGGTTTGTTGCGGGGGCCGGCGGCTGGCTTGCCCGATTGCCCTTCGGCCCTGCCCATCCCGCCAATGGCGCATTTCTTTCGCCCCAGCGCGCCGTTATCGGTTGCCCGCAAGGCTAAACTTAAGCACAATACCTTTACAATCGGCAAAATAGGGAACACGCAAGAATTCCAGCAATTCGGAGAACCGCGACATGTCATCCATTGGACTTAGCAGGGTCGGTGCGTTCTTGGCAGCCGTGGGAATCGCGGTCGGAACTGCGCGGGCGGCCGAAGGCCCAGTGGCTGCGCCAGCCCGGCCTCAGACCCAAGACTACGACGTGGTGATCTACGGCGGGACCAGTGCGGCCGTGACTGCCGCGGTGCAAACGGCCAAGATGGGCAAATCGGTCGTGGTGGTCAGCCCCGACAAGCACTTGGGCGGCCTTTCCGCCGGCGGACTGGGCTTCACCGACACAGGCAATAAGGCGGTCATCGGCGGGCTGAGCCGCGAGTTCTATCATCGGGTGTGGAAACACTATCAGCAGCCCGAAGCGTGGCGCTGGCAAACCCGCGAGTCGTTCGGCAACAAAGGGCAAGGCACCCCGGCCATCGACGGGGCGTGGCGCACCATGTGGGTCTTCGAGCCGCACGTCGCCGAGAAGGTGTTCGATCAATGGATCGCCGAGCACAACATCGCCCTGGTGCGCAACGCCTGGCTCGACCGCGAAAAAGGCGTTGCCAAGCAGGGCCGGCGCATCGTGTCGATCGCCACGCTCGACGGGCGCGTCTTCCGCGGGCGGGTGTTCATTGACGCCACGTATGAAGGCGACCTGATGGCCGCCGCCGGCGTTTCGTATCACGTGGGCCGCGAGGGGCGCGACGCTTACGGTGAACAATGGGCCGGTGTGCAAACCGGCGTGTTTCATCACGCCCATTATTTCAAGAAGGCGGTCGATCCCTACGTCGTTCCCGGCGATCCGACCAGCGGGCTGCTGCCGCGGATCAGCGCCGACCCGCCCGGCGAAAAGGGCCAAGGCGACCGTCGCGTGCAGGCCTATTGCTTCCGCATGTGCCTGACGAAGCACCCGGAGAACCGTCTGCCCTTCCCCAAGCCCGATGGCTACGACCCGAAGCAATACGAGCTGTTGCTGCGCGTCTTCGCCACCGGCTGGCGCGAGTTGTTCGTCAAATACGATCCGATCCCCAACGCCAAGACGGATACGAACAATCATGGGCCGTTCAGTTTCGACAATATCGGCTACAACTACGACTATCCCGAGGCCTCGTACGAGCGGCGCCGCGAGATCATCGCCGAGCACGAACAGTACCAAAAGGGGCTGTTGTATTTCATGGCCAACGATCCCCGCGTGCCCGAGGATGTGCGCACAGCCGTGGGCCAGTGGGGGCTGGCGAAAGACGAGTTCTTGGACAACGGCCATTGGCCGCACCAGCTTTATATCCGCGAGGCGCGGCGGATGATCGGGCGATTCGTGATGACGGAGAACGAGCTGCTCAAACGTCGGCCCACGCCCGAGTCGGTCGGGATGGGCTCGTACACGATCGACTCGCACAACGTGCAGCGCTACGTAACGCCCGAGGGCACGGTGCAAAACGAGGGCGACATCGGCGTGCCGTTGAAGCCGTATGAGATTTCCTACGGGTCGCTCGTCCCCAAGCAAGAGCAATGCGAGAATCTGCTAGTGCCGGTGTGCGCCGGCAGTTCGCACGTGGCCTACGGATCGATCCGTATGGAACCGGTGTTCATGATCTTGGGTCAATCGGCGGCCACGGCGGCCGTGTTGGCCGTCGAGGGCGAGAAGGCGGTGCAAGAGGTCGACTACGACACCCTTCGCGCCCGTCTGCTGGCCGACGGACAGGTCTTGGAATACGCTCCGCCCGAGGCAACGCAACGGCCCGAAGCGAAAGACCGCAAGCAGTAAACGACCAACGATCGCTGTTGATCGTTCGAGCGCCGCGGTTGATCGCGCTGATGCCGAGCGATCCGCCTACAGCCGGGAGAAGTGCGATTCCGGGCCTTCGAACGCTCGCGTTCCGCGCGGTTGGCGCCGCGGCCCCGCACCGCAAGCGCTGACAGGGCCGGTTTGACGCTGGGCGGTCGCCCGGCGTAAAATGCCTCTCTGGCAATTAATGGCGCCCGGTTTCTCCGCGGCCGACGACGAAGGACTCTACAGGATGTTCGCATGAGCGAGACGACCCCTGCAAAGCGCGTTCCCGACGGCACTCTGCCCGAGGGGCTTTTCCCCTGTTTGCGGCACGACGACGACCCGATTGAAACGCGCGAATGGCTCGACTCGCTCGATTACGTGCTGGCGCGCGGCGGGCCCGCGCGCGCTGCGCACCTGCTCACCCGCATGCAGCACCGGCTGGCGCAGCGCGGCATCAGCTTGCCCAGCGCGGCCACCACGCCTTACGTAAACACCATCCCCGTCGATCATCAACCGGAGTACCCCGGCGATCGCGAGATGGAACGGCGGCTGAAAAGCATCATCCGCTGGAACGCGATGGCGATGGTCGTCCGCGCCAACAAGCACAGTCCCGGCATCGGCGGCCACATCTCCACCTTCGCCTCGGCGGCCACGTTGTACGAGGTGGCGTTCAACCACTTCTTCCACGGCAAAGAAGGCCGCCATCCGCCCGATCAGGTCTTCTTCCAAGGTCATGCCGCGCCGGGCATTTACTCGCGGGCGTTTTTGTTGGGCCGACTCGGTGAAGAGCAATTGAAGAACTTCCGCCGCGAGTTGGCGCCGGGCGGCGGGCTCTCGTCGTATCCGCATCCGTGGCTCATGCCCGACTTCTGGGAGTTCCCCACCGTGTCGATGGGCCTGGGGCCGATCATGGCCATCTATCAGGCCCGCTTCAACCACTATCTCGTCGATCGCGGCATCAAGCCCGACGCCCAGGCCTCGCGCGTGTGGGCCTTCTTGGGCGACGGCGAGATCGACGAGCCGGAGACCCTCGGCGCAATCACGCTGGCGGCCCGCGAAAAGCTCGACAACCTCGTGTTTGTCGTCAACTGCAACCTCCAGCGGCTCGACGGGCCGGTGCGCGGCAACGGCAAGATCATTCAAGAGCTCGAGGGCGCGTTCCGCGGGGCGGGCTGGAACGTGATCAAGGTGATCTGGGGGTCCGACTGGGACGAGCTGCTTGCCCGCGACCATGAAGGGCTGCTGGTCCGCCGCATGGGCGAGGTGGTCGATGGGCAGTATCAGAAGTATGTCGTTTCCTCCGGGGCGTACATCCGCGAGCATTTCTTCGGCGTCGATCCGCGGTTGCGGGCGATGGTCGATCACCTCAGCGACGAACAGCTGCGCCGGCTCACCCGCGGCGGACACGACCCGGTGAAAGTGTACGCAGCCTACAAAGCGGCCGTGGAGCACAAGGGTTCGCCCACGGTGATCCTGGCGCATACGATCAAAGGCTATGGGCTCGGCGAGGCGGGTGAGGGCCGCAACATCACCCATCAACAGAAGAAGCTCAACGAAGACGAGTTGGTCGAGTTCCGCCGCCGCTTCGACATTCCGATTACCGACGAGCAGGCCGCCCGCGCCGAGTTCTACAAGCCGCCGGCCGACAGTCCGGAAATGAAATACTTGGTCGAGCGGCGGCAGGCGCTCAGCGGTTTTGTGCCGGGCCGCCGCGCGCCGACGGTGAAGCTCAAGCCGCCGAAATGGGAGGAGTTTGCCGAGTTCTTCGCCGGCAGCGAAGGCCGCGAGGTTTCCACCACGATGGCCTTCGTGCGGCTCTTGGCCCGCCTGCTCCGCGACAAGAACGTGGGCCGATACGTCGTGCCGATCGTGCCCGACGAGGCCCGCACCTTCGGCATGGAAGCGTTGTTCCGCCAGTTCGGCATCTATTCGCACGCCGGGCAGCTCTACGAGCCGGTCGATAGCGACACCGTGCTCTACTACCGCGAGGCGAAGGACGGCCAGATTCTCGAAGAGGGAATCACCGAGGCCGGCTCGATGTCGTCCTGCATCGCCGCCGGTACGGCCCACAGCAGCCACGGGGTGAGCATGATCCCGTTTTTCATCTACTACTCGATGTTCGGGCTGCAACGCATCGGCGACCTGATCTGGGCCGCCGGCGACATGCGCTGCCGCGGCTTCCTGTTGGGCGGCACGGCCGGGCGCACCACCTTGGCCGGCGAGGGGCTGCAACATCAGGACGGCAACAGCCACCTCTTCGCGCTGGCCTATCCCACGTTGCAGGCCTACGACCCGTGTTACGCCTACGAAATGTCGGTGATCGTTCTCGACGGCATACGCCGGATGTACTACGAGGAGGAAGACATCCTCTACTACATCACGCTAATGAACGAGAACTACGAAATGCCGATCCTGCCGATGGGCTCGACCGAAGGCATCTGCCGCGGCATCTACAAACTCTCCAGCCGCGAACTGGGCCCGAAGCGGCCGTCCGTCCGGCTGTTCGGCAGCGGCGCGATCCTCCGCGAAGCGCTCCGCGCGCAGGAGATGCTCGAATCGCAGTTCGGCGTGGGAAGCCATGTCTATAGCGTGACCAGCTACAAGAACCTGTACTTCGACGGGCGCGATTGCCAGCGATGGAACCGCCTGCACCCGAACGATACGCCCCGCGAATCGTTCGTTGCGCAGGCGATTAAGGACCAGTCGGGCCCGGTGATCGCCGCCTCGGATTACGTCTCGGCCGTGCCTCTTGCCCTTTCGCCGTGGATCGACGGGCCGTACTGCGTGCTCGGCACCGACGGATTCGGCCGCAGCGAGGCTCGAAAAGAGCTGCGGCGGTTCTTCGAGGTCGATGCCGAAAATATCGCCTTGGCCGCGTTGGCCGAATTGGCCCGCGAGGGCAAGTTCCCCAAAAGCAAACTGGCCGCGGCAATCAAAACCCTGGGACTGGATCCGGAAAAGCCCAACCCGGTTACGATGTAGCGCGCAGCGGCGCACCGATCAGATTGCGCAATCATCGCAACCATCGACAACGCCGGCCGAGATCGGTCGGCACGACGGATTCGCATACCGAGAACGACGCGAACAACGGATGGAAACGGACTGATAGGAGCACGGCATGGCGATCGAATTCAAAGTGCCCGAGTTGGGCGAAAACATCGAAAGCGGCGACGTGGTGAACGTCTTGGTCCAAGAGGGACAAACGATCGCCGGCAACACGGGCGTGATCGAACTGGAAACCGACAAGGCCGTGGTGGAGATTCCCTGTCCGCACGCGGGCCGGGTGTCGAAGCTGCTGGTGAAAAAGGGCCAGTCGGTCAAGGTGGGCCAAGCGATTCTGATGATCGAGCCGGAAAACGGCGAGCCGACGGAAGCGGCCGCCGGCAGCGCATCGGGCGGATCAAGCAGCGCTGTTGCCGCCTCCGCCCCGCCGACATCGTCGTCCGCAGCGACGGCGGCAGCCGCAGCCACGCCGCAGGCAGCACCCAATCCCGCAACGGCGGCATCGGCGGCCGCGGCCCATGCGGCCCCTCGGCCCCCGCTCGGCTCGGCCGGCGGAACCGACGACGCGGCCATTCCCGCCGGCCCGGCGGTGCGCCGCTTGGCGCGCGAGTTGGGCGTTGATCTTCGGACCCTTAGCGGCAGCGGCCCGCACGGGCGAATCACGATGGAAGACGTTCAGGCGGCCGGAAGCGGGTCGGGCGGCTCTGCGGCGCGGCATGGGGCAGCAGCCGCAGTCGGCTCGGCCCCGGCAGCGCAGCCTTATCAGCCGGTGGTTCCCTCCGGCGAGGCCGGCCGCGACAACTACGGCCCGGTGATCCGCGAGCGGATGCCCAAGATCCGCCAAACGATCGCCTCGCAGATGGTCAAATCGGCGACGACGATCCCGCATGTAACGAACTTCGACGACGCCGACATCACCGAGTTGGACAGCCTCCGCCGCGGCGTGCCGCAGGGCTTTCTGCCCGAGGGTGTCAAACTGACGCTGATGCCGTTTGTGGTTCGGGCATGCGCACTGGCCCTGCGGCGGCATCCGGTGATCAATGCTTCGCTCGACGAGGAAACCCAGGCGATCGTCTATAAGCAATATGTGAACATCGGCATCGCCGTCGATACTCCGCGCGGACTGGTCGTGCCGGCGCTCCGCGACGCCGATCGGCTGACCATCGTGCAGATCGCCGCCCAGTTGGTGCAGATCGCGGCTCGGGCGCGGGCGGCCCAGTTCGCCGTCGAAGAGCTGCGCGGGGGAACGTTCACCATCAGCAACCTCGGTGCGGTGGGCGGCACGTACAGCACGCCGATCATCAATCATCCCGAGGCGGCCATCTTGCTGCTGGGCCGCAGCCGGATGCTGCCGGTGGTTCGCGACGGCCGGATCGAGCCGCGGCTGATGCTGCCGCTGAGCTTTTCTTACGACCATCGGCTGATCGACGGAGCGGCCGCCGCCCGCTTCCTCGGCGAGGTGATCGACTGGTTGCAGTCGCCCGCCAAGCTGCTGCTCGTGTAAAGAACCGTTCCACTGAACCCGACACGGCGAGGGAGAAAACGTGTTGACGAACTTTCGCGTGATGCGCTGTGCGGTTTCGATGTTTATCGCCGCCCTCGTGGCGACGATCGCCGCGGGGCCGACCTCCGCAACGCGGGCGGCCGCGGGCGAACCAGTCATCGACGCCGACTTTCCCGGCGGGAACATCATCGTCGAGCGGACCGAGGGCGATACCGTCTTTCTGCGCCAAGACCTGCGCGACACCGAAGGCCATTGGTTCTATTGGTCGATGCGCGTCCGCGGGGCAGCCGGGCGGACACTGACCTTTCAATTCACCAGCGGCGACGTGCTCAGCCGTCGCGGGCCGGCCTACAGCCTCGACGGCGGGAAGACGTGGGCCTGGCTGGCCGACGATCACCCCGACGGCCGACGCTTCCGATTCGCCTTTCCCGCCGAGGCCGACGAGGTCCGCTTTTGCACGGCCGTTCCCTACGTCGAGGCCGATCTGAAACGCTTCCTGCGGCAGTACGAGGGCAATACGCATCTTTCGGTCGAGGAACTGACCAAATCGCGCAAGGGCCGAGCGGTCGAGCGGCTGCGCGTCGGGCGAATCGAGGGCGAGCCCGACGTGCGGATTCTCATCACCTGTCGGCATCACGCCTGCGAAACGATGGCCGCCTGGGTGCTCGAAGGAATGATCGCCGCCGCCTTGGCCGACGACGATCTGGGGCGGTGGTATCGGCAACACGTCGAACTGCTGGCCGTGCCGTTTGTGGACAAAGACGGCGTGGAAGACGGCGACCAAGGAAAGAACCGCAAGCCGCACGATCACAACCGCGACTACCTGGGAGACCCGATCTATCCCGAGGTGGCGGCGCTGAAGGATTTCGTCCCGCGGTGGTCGAAGGGCAAACTGGTCGCAGCCCTGGATCTGCACTGCCCCACGCTCCGCGGCGGCAAGAACGAGCAACTTTCGTTCGTAGGCAGCCGGTATCCGAGCGTTTGGGAGCAGCAGCAGAAGTTCGCCGAGATCGTCGCGCGGATCAATAGCGGCCCATTGCCCTACGACCCGAAACACAATGTCCCATTCGGCACCGAGTGGAACAAGCTGCCCGAGGCGAAAAGCTTTTCGGCATGGGCGGGCGCCCTCGAAGGCGTGCGGCTGGCGGGCACCTGGGAGATTCCCTATGCGAACGCCGGCGGAAAAGCGGTAACAGTCGAGTCGGCCCGCAGCTTCGGGCGCACGCTGGCCGAGGCCCTCCGCGAGTACCTTGCGCCAAGTTCGCGCTGAATCAGCGCGATTTCGCGTTGTTCAGCGCGGCTGCGAGTTTCGCCCAGCCGGAAACTCGCCGGTTCCGGCGATCGAACGCTCGGCCTTAGGCGACAACCCAGGCATTAGCGCCAACGATCGGCCTGAAGCGCCATCGCTCGGCGTTATTCGCCGAAGCGCAGGTCGCCCCAGTCACCTCCAAATCGCCGCTGGCGCAACTTTGCCGCCAAACGCCTTCCGCGGCGCCGGGCCGGCGGTTCAACGCGGCTCTTCGAGCGGCTGTTCTCGTACCATCGGCGGGTGCTCGCGCTCGTCGAGCGGAGCATCGGAGGGCGGAGCCAACGGCGTCGGGCCGCCGCTTGATCCAAGCGCCAAGGCGAAGCGCAGCAGGGCGAAGTAGGCGTCAAATCGGGCGCGGACTTCGCGCGCGGGCTCCTCCATCCACGTTTCGCCCATGCGGGCGTCTTGGAACAGTTCGCCGCAGCCCACCGCCAGCACCGCCCCCCGCCCGTGCCGGGCCAGGGCCGCCACCGGTTGCCCGCCGGCGCGGAGCACCACCGTGCCGCCCTCGACGCGGCGGCCTTGCTCAAGCCGGTCGGCGGGCCAGACGGGCAGCGGCGACGCTTCGCCGGGCGTCAGCTCGCCGGTTTGCGCCGCCGCCGAAGGCATCGACAGCCGGAACGGCCACAGCAGGCTGTTGGCCGTCGAATCGGTGTTGTCGGCCGAATCGATCACCACCACCACCCCGCCCTCGCTTACAAATTGGCGGAGGCGCTCGATGTAGGCGTCGTCGGGCGCGCGGCCCGGATGAAAGACGATCACAATGTTCGAATCGAACACATCCAACCCGTGCCGCCGGGCGACGAACCAGCCGAGCCGCTGGATCCACTGCTCGGCCAGGCCGAAGCCGCGACCCTCGCCGGTGGTGTACGGCCCCTTCGAAAGGGCCGCTTCGCCGATGCCGCGATCGACCGCAGCCAATGTGAACGAACGCCGCGGTTCGGGCCGCGGCATGCCCGCCCGCTGAGCGGCCGCCAGCGACTCGACCCCGACGGCCCAACCGCTGATCGCCGCGGCAAGCAACAGCGGCCGAGCCAAGCCCGCACGCAAGCCGGCCAAGGCGATTGCGCCGCCGGCCAAACCGGCCGCGGCCAACAGCACGCCCAAGCGGAACGACCAACGCCCCCACGGCCCCCACGGTTCGCTGCGATTGAGCCATTCGATCATGCCGAACATGATGTCGGCCTTGCCCTCTTGCGGCAGGCAGAAGTTCGAAAAGATCGTCGAATCGGTGAACGCCGTCACCCGCCCCAGGCCGAAGGTCGTCGTCCACACTTGCACGAACGCGCCGTAGCGCATTTCGGGCACGTGCTGAGGAACGGGATGGAAGTTGTCGGAGTGATAATGATCGGGCCCCATATTGAACAGCCCGCCCGAGCGGATCACCGCCCGGCCCAAACTGCGGCCCGGATCGATCGAACACGACACGGCGAAATCCATCGGCGGCATGTGCTGCACAATCGGATGGGCCGCCCAGGGCGGCGCATAACGCTGCTCGTAGGCCGATTCGCCCAGGCTGAACAACAAGTCGGGCCGATAGACGAACCCCATCGGGCGAACGATGTCGTTGATGATCGTTCCGCTGCGGGCGTAGTTGGTGTGGTCGCCGATCAGCAGCAGCCCGCCGCCGCTGCGGACGAACTCGTGCACGGCGGCGATCTCGTCGGGCGTGTAGCGCTCGGTGGGGGTTTTGATGACCAGCACGTCGCACTGCGAAAGCGCGGCGCGGTCGATCTTCTGCTCGGGCATCAGCCGCGAGGTTTCGTAGTAGCGCGAAAGCCAGTCGTAGATCACGTAGTAGTTGTAGCCCGAGCCCTCTTCGAACACCCGCGGCTCGACATACCAGCGGGTGTCGTAGGGCCGATCAGTCGGTTCCCATTGGCTTTTGCGTTCGACGAACATCACGCGGCCGTCTTTGCGCGGGCCCGGCGGCGCATAGTGCAGCGCCCAGGCCGCGGCGAAACCGGCCGC
>JARKPK010000170.1 GCA_029975295.1 Thermoguttaceae bacterium
CTGGGCGCCGTTGTCGGGCAGGGCCGCGTCGATCTCGATCGCCGAGCCGTCGCTGAACTGGAGCGTTGCGCCGGTGATCTGATCGAGATGGTTCGGGCGATCCACCAGCCACACGCGCGAAACCGTCTGCGGCTTCTCCCACGTCAGCCTGATCCAAGCCGCTTCGCGCTTCCCGTGCGAGGCCCATTCTTCGTTGATGTCGTGGGGATAGCCGCCCGGCTGGCCGTCGATCGCACCTTCGGCCCGATAGCCGGGATGGATCGAGTCGGCTTCGATCTTCGCCCGCGGTGCGACGTTGTCGGGCGACGCGAACGGATTGGGCTTCTGCTTCGGCTTTTCGCCGGGGGCCAGCAGCCGAACCTCGTGCAGGCACAAACCGTAACGCCCGCCGGGCGGATCGATTTTCAGCTTCATGCCGTTCCAGTTGGCCGCGAAATTGGCCGAATAGCAGAGCCAGAGCGTCTTGCCGTCGGGGCTGATGAACTTCGACGGGAAATTGAGGAAATAGGCCTGCTCGCCGAAATCCTTCATGTAAACGACCAATCGCCAGGGACCGGTGATTCGGTCGGCCTCTAGGATGTACGAGTTCATCTTGGCGCACGTGGGCCAGCCATCGGTGACGCACATCAGGTATTTCTTCAAGCCCGGCACATAGGTCGCCGTTGCGCAACCCATGTTGTTGTTCCAGTCGAGCAACGGCCTGATTTTCGAGAAATCGCCGGTCCACCGGGGATTGCCTTCGGAATCGTGCCCGGCGAAGAACTCGTAGGCGGCCAGGTTGTTGATGGTTTCGGGGCTGGGGGTGACGCGGGCCAAATAAACCTGGTCGGCGGAAATCCAACTCAGATTGGCGTAGCGCGGCTTCGGATCGTTCTCTTCTGCGCCCATGCCCAGCAGGTAGGCCTTTCCATCGGGCGAGTGCTCCATGTTCTTGCCGAAGTCGACGAAATGCGGAGCGCCCATTTTGACCGGGCCCATAAACGCCGCTGGCTCGGGAAAAAGCGGCTTTTCGGGCGACAGCGGCGACGGAATCCAGGTTTTGCCGTAATCCTTCGAAATGCGAAAGCCCGGCATCGGCCCCAACACCGGCCAGTTGTAGGTGAAGCCTTCGTGCTTGACGGATCCCGCGGGGCCGAGGCAATAGGTGCTGTAGTACCATATTCCGTTATGAACCAGGCTGCCCGCCGGATAACGGCCCTGATAGGGCCTCGGGCTGGCCGGTTGGGGCGGCGCGGTGTTCTTGATCTGAAGTGTCCGCGGATCGTCGCCGATCAACACCGCGTTGCCCGTGGTCGCTCTGTCGCCGCCCGAGGTCGATCGCACACCGTCGGTCGTCCCGTCGGTCCAGGGCGAGTAGAGGTTCCCATCAGACGCCCACGAGGGGTAGAACGTGTCGCCGCAGTGGTAGTCGCTATGTACGCCGGTGAACAGGATGCCCGCCAGCTCTTTTGACGGTTCGAACGGACAATCTTCGGGCGGCTGCGAGGGCCAGTGCCGATAGCCCCGCAAGGGAAGATCGACGACGCGCTGCCTGCTTGCGCCGTTGGCCGGGCCGGGTTCGGCGGCAGGCAGCGCGGGCAAGATCGCGGCAGCCACGGCCCAGCCCAGCAAAATACCGACCCGATAGGCCCGTAAGCTGCGGAAAGCGGCCGCGGGCGCAGCGAAGGGGCCGGTTGCGCGCTTCGTGCGCTTGGGCTGCGTTTCTTTCTCGAATTCGTTTCGGTTCCGTTGTTTGTTCATGAACCGGTTCCTTGTTGGTTCGCCGAAGGCGCAGGCTAAGGCTTCGAAGGAGCTTGGTCTGTTGGTTTCTGGGGGAAGGATTCGGCGGTCAATTCGCGGAGTTTGGCGTCGTATTTGGCGAATATGCTTTGGAAGTCGCGAATCCAGCGTGCGCCCTCGATCGTCAAATACAACAACCGCCCGACAACGACAGCGTAGCCGGCAAGGGCGTAGCCCATTTCGCCTCGGATGAGAAACAGAACAATGCAGACAATGGAAGCAAGGACGAACGCCATGTCGTACAGCACCATTCGCCGTGTATCGGACGGTTTCACCGACCGGTAGTAACTGACGATGAATCGCTCGCGCTCGGTGAAATCGACGGGATCGGGCTGCGCCATCTCTTGCGGTTTCCTCGTTGCCATGCCTTCCGACCCGCGCGGGGCCGGCTGCTTGCGGGCGGCCGAGCGCGGCCTTGCCGCCGGCGCCCGAACGCCATCCGGAGCGGCGCGACACCGCCGAGCAGCGGCTACCGCTCGACTTGGCCGGCAGACTTCCGGTCGGTCTTCTTCACGCCGGCTTCCTCGGCGACGGCATCGATATCGAGGTCGCGGATCCAATCGGGCAGGTTCGTCCACACCTCGTGAAACCCGAATCCGCCCTCGGTCATCTCTCGAATCGCTTCCTCCTTCGTCCATCCCTGCACGGCCACTCGGTAGATCGCCACCATCGTGCCCGTCCGATCGGCGCCGTGTTGGCAGTGAACCAATACGGGAGTGCGTTTCGGGTCGGCGGCGATTTGCAGAAATCGCACGGCTTCCTTGCGTTCGGGATGCCAGGCCTTCATGTAGATGTGCTCGTAGGCCAGGCCGGTATCGCCGATTTCGTCGCGATCGGAATGGAATGACCGGAGGTTGACGATCGTCGTCACCCCGAGGCGCTTGAGGCTGCGCATGCCCTCGGCCGTCGGCTGGGCGCTGCGATACAGGCCGTCGCTAACGCGGAAGAGATTGGGCACGCCCTCGGCCTCGACCGGCTGCGCCCATTCCTTCGGCCGCTCGGCCGCCGGTTCGGCCGTGCATCCCCAGCTACTCAACGCGATCAGAAGCATTCCGGCGCGAACGGCTGATGTCGGCATTGTAGCGGTCGCAATATTCGAGGTGTGGGAGGAAACCAGAACGATTCTACCACAACTCGCGTTCCGACACGGGTCTGCTCCGGCCAGCAGTCGCCCCAGCCGTCGCACGGCCTGCAACGGCGGCTCGTTGATCGCCCGCGCGATCACTTGATCAGGCGGGCTTCGATGTTGGCGATTTCGCGGTTGACGAACTCGTCGGTCAGAAGCCACTCTTGGTAAAGGCGTTCGATCTGCCGGATGTAGAAATCGACCGACGATCGCGTCAGGTTGGCCTGTTGGTCCTTGGGGCGATCCTCGTCGCGAATGGGCGGGCGAATGCGCTCGGGCCGCGGTTGATAGTTCGGATCGACCACCAGAACCGGCAAGGTCTCGGCGGGCAGCAGATGACGCCAGAGGAACGCCTGCATCCGGTCTTCGGCTGGAACGGCCTCGCGGACGATCTCGCCGTCGCCGACTTTCGCCTTGCCGACAACATGGAAATCGATCGGCTTGTCCATTGTCGCCAGCGTAGTTTTCAGCGAAAGCCGGGCCATCTCCTTGCCCGCCGGAATAGTGATCGGCGCCGACTCGAACCCGGGCGGCAACTCCCGAAAGCTCAATGCGATCGGGCCGTCGAATCCGTCCTTGCGGACGGCGAACACGGTAACCGCCGTGGCGCTGTTGCTGCGGAGGACGATGCGGGAGGGAACAACGCGGAGATCGAAATCGGGCTGCGGTTCGCTGATCCGGATTCGATAGGCGAACTCTTTGCCCGAACGTCGCTGCGTATCGCCGAGATGGACGTAATATTTTCCATCGGCGGGCAATTTCACCATGACATACGAATCGGCATGGTCCGTGTTCAACCCGGAGGCGGCGTCGTAATGGTCATCGTTCAGTGCGATGATCTTACCGTCGGGTCCGGTGATTTTGACGAACGAGTCGAGCGGCGAGGCCAAACGGCGGGCGTTGACTTCCGCCACAATCGTTTGTCCGGCCTTGCCTTCGACTTCAAAGACATCCCAATCGCCGGGCCGATCGATGCGGCCGTTGACGATGATCGGCAACGCCACTTTCTGCGCCTTGGCCGGCTCGTCGTTCGGTTCGGCGTCGAGGCATTCGGGCAGCGTGTCGAGGGCGAAGGGCAGGTCGTTTGACGCATACTGCCCGTTGACGGCGGCGATGAGATGCCGCCCCGGAGTCGCGTCCTTCGGCGGCAGAATCGAGGCGTTGTTCAGGTTCCACCCGTCCATTTCGATCTTCACTTGTTCGCCGACGCGGGCGCCCAAGGGAAAGACGCTCGTGACAAAGGGCAACTCGCCGATGGTGATCCGATAAACGAAACTCTCGCGTCCGCGGAAAAGCGCCTCGTTGATCGTGAGCACGTACTCGCCGTCGGCGGGGACTTCGTAGTAGATCAGCGGGTCGGGATTGAAGCGGAAATCGTCGTTGTAGGCCACCTCGTTGCCGTGGGCGTCGTAAAGCCGTAGCACAGCCTGGAGCCAGCCGGGAACGCCGTCGGGCACATAAGGGATCAGGTCGCGGGCCTTGACGGAGATCACCAGCCGCTGGCCCTTGGATGCGGCGAAACGATAGCGGTTCACTTCGCCGGCGGCAATTTGGCCGTTCATGGTGCAGGGCACCACGATCCGCATCTCTTCTTCGGAAACCGGCCGTTTGCGCTGGGCCAGGTGCTCCTTGCCCAACACGGGAATTTTCATGGTTTTCATCGGTTTGCGGGCGACTTCGGGCACTTGGCCCACGAAGAAGGGCAGTGCGTTCGAGACGCCCCGCTTGGTGATCACGCGGATTTCTCGCCGGCCCGGCTTGGCGTCGGGCGCGATGGTGACTTCGGCGAAGACAAGTTCCGTTTGCGCGCGCACGGCGGGGTCGCGCTCGTCTTCGGCAAACATCCGTTCGATCCGCTCGATCAGCTTTTGTTTGGCCAATTCCTTGGCCGAAGCGGGCGGTTCGCTTTTTGCAGCAGCGGCTTTCGGGTCGGCAAGCTTTTCGAGCTTCGCATGGCACTTGACGCAAACCTCCGCCTCCGGCGGATTGGCCGAGCCGCAAACCGAGCAAACCAATGCGGGAACCGCGTTGGGGCCGGTGTCGGGCCCGATCGGCGCGGGAAACTCGTACCAAAGCATCTTTTCGGTCATTGCATCGCAGAGGACCGTCTCGGGCTTCTTCAGTTGAGCAAGCTGCTGCCGGAGCAACCCTTGCTCCTGGTTGTCGAGAACGCGGTAGTAGTCCACCAGGCGGACTGAAACGCCTTCGCCGGTGACCACGATGTCTGAAACGTAAAGAAGCTGCTGCCCGCCCATGCGAATCGGGAAGGTCGAGCCTTGCTGGCCGCCGGCGGGATAAACATATCCGATGTACTGGTTCTGCGCGTGAACCGCGGAAGCCGCCGCTGCCCATACGACCGCAGCGAAGAACGGAAGCTTTGTCAACCGACCCATTCGATATCCTCCATTCCGGCGTTTCATCGCCGGCGACAAACGCATGCACACCGCGGGAGACGCGCGGGGGCGTCTCCCGCATCGCCTGATCTGTTTGAACCGATGGTTACAAAATCTCTTCGAGCAACCCGGCCGATTTCATTCCTTCCTTTTCCGTGTCGAGCACGTGAACATCCAGCCCTTCCGGATTGGGCAGAGGGGCCGTCGGGTCGATGCCTCCCAGCAGGTAGATGCTGCCAAGCAGGTCGGCCGGATAGACCGGCCGTTCCTTGGGGAGCTCGCCTTTCTCGTCCGACGAGCCGACGACCCGGCCGCCTTTGAAGCCGCCGCCAGCCACGAGCACCGAGAAGACGTTGCCGTGGTGGTGCCGTCCGCCGTTCCAAGGCGGTTCCCAGGCCACCTTCGGCGTTCGGCCGAACTCGCCGGTGCACCAAACCAGCGTTTGATCGAGCAGGCCGCGTTCACTCAGGTCGGCCAACAGCGTTGCCAAGCCCTGGTCGAGCATGGGGCACTGCCGCTTCATCGTGGCGAAGTGGTTCGAATGCGTGTCCCAACCGCCGGGGAAGCTAATGGTGACGTAGGGCACACCCGCCTCGACCATCCGCCGAGCAGCCAAGCACTCTTGTCCGAAGGTGTGGCGGCCGTAGCGGTCTCGGGTCGCCTTCGATTCGTTCTCGAGGTTGAAAACCTCCTTGCCGGATCCCATGATCAGCCCGTAGGCCTTTTCTTTGGCCGCCTCGGCCTCGGCAATCTCCTCGGCGTTGGCAAGGCCGTAGCCCATCATGTTGACCTTGTCGAGCAGGTCGCGGCGGGCGCCTTGACGGGCATCGCTGATTCCGCGGTTGACAATGCCCTGCACCTCGAATCGCTCGGCGTTCGGATCGCCGCCGGTGGCGAAGGGTTTGTAGGCGGGGCCGAGGAATCCCTCTTCCGAAAACCGTCCGGCCGCCTGAAGCATGACGATATAAGGCGGGAGCAGCCCTTTGTATTGGTTCCTCTTGAAATAGGTGAACACCGCGCCCACGCTGGGAAACGCCAGCCGGCCGCCGGGGCTGTGGCCGGTTTGCATCAGATAGGCGGCGGTTTCATGGCCGTTGTTGCCGTGCGTCATGCTGCGGATGAGTGAGAACTTGTCGGCCTGCTTGGCCAGCAGGGGGAACAGGTTGCTCAACTGGATTCCGTCGACGTTCGTGGGTATGACCTTGTCGAATTCGCCCAAGTAGTCGTTGCCTGTGCCGGGCTTCGGGTCCCAAGTGTCGTTCTGCGACATCCCGCCCCAGAGGAAGATCTGAATAACCGACTTGGTTTGGCCCTTCTTGGCCTTCGCCCGGGCCGCTTCGTCCCGCACGGCCTTCTCTTCGGCGAGTTTTTCGGCGGGCTTCTTTTCCGCCTCGGCGGCAAAAACGCGGTGGCTCAGGCCGCCGGCCGCGATCAGGCCCGCAGCGCCCAATGCGCCGCGACGAACAGCCTCGCGACGGGGCAGGTGTTCGTGATGGTCGGAGTTCTGGTTGGTCCTCATGCTTTCCGTCCTCCTTTTACTCCCTTGGGAGTGCCATGCCGGGAATGCGGCCGTTTCGCACCGTGCCGCAACGATGATCGCGTCAATCAATGCCGCAACAGGAACTCGGGGTTATTGATCAGCGCCCAAGCGATGTCGATCCAGGCGTCGCGCCCGCGCGCCACGCCGGCCTTGAGGTATTGCTCGGCAACTTGCACATCCGTTTCTGTCGGGTAGCGCGAAAGGATGGTCAGGTACAGCTTGTCCAGCGTTTCTTTGGGGGGGCCGCCCGCGGCGAACATGGCCGCGAGCTTCGGGCCGGTTTGCAGTTTGTTCTGAATTTGCCCCGAGTTGAGCATGTGAAGCCATTGGGGCGAGGCGAGTTCGTTCACGCGCTCGCTCTCGGTTCCCGTGGCGCGGGCCGATCGACCGAACAACGTCAGGAACGAATCGGTCACGCTGCCGTCGGCCAGGGCGACCGCTGGCATATCTTTCGGGATGTAGGTGAAGGGCTCGGGGACAGCGCTGGTGTAAAGGTCGGAACTGCCCGTGATGCGGTTGACCGCGTCGATCAGCACCTCCGCTTCGACGCGCCGCAACGGATAGCTGGCGAAGTTGGCCCGCGCTTCGGGCGAGTTGTATCGGACGACCGATGAGAACTGGTATGTGGTCGAAGTGAAGATCAGCCGCTTAAGATGTTTCAGGTTGTAACCGCTCGAGACAAGTTCTTTCTCCAAATAAGCCAGCAGTTCCGGATTGCTCGGCGGATTGTCGTCGCGGATGTCGTCGGGCTCGTGGATGATGCCGCGCCCCATCGCCCAAGCCCAAGTGCGATTGGCAATGTTCTTGGCGAACCAAGGGTTCTCGGGCCGGATAAGCCACTCGGCGAACACCTCGCGCGGATCGCGATCGGAGGGAATGGCGACCTTCGTGCCGTCGGGGAAAACCGCATTGAGCGGACCGTTCGGGCTGATCGCCTCGGGCAACGCTTGCGGAATTTGGTTGGTGGCCACCACCGACTTGGCCACATCGTCGATTCCCGGCGCCGTGCTGCCCGGCACGGCCACCGACTTCAACGGATCCCAGAAAACGATCTCTTCCTTCCACTCGCTAGTGGGTTTGTAGCCAATCTGTGTGAAGAATGCGGCCATGCCCGCCAGTCGATCTTCGGGCCAGGCATGAACCCGAGTGCCCATCATCGCCAGCCCGACGGCCGCGGCAATGCCCTCCGGGGTTTTGTCTTGAATGGCGCGATAGAAATTCACCGGGCCGACCCGGAAATTGCTCCCGTTGGAAGTGAGCAGCTCTCGGGCGAATTGATCGTAGGGCTTGTTTCGGGCGATCGATTCCCAGATCCAGCGATGATAGGCCTGTGCCGCGTTGGGCCAAACCTTTACCGGGAACTCCGCCTTGACCCGCAGCACGTCGCTCCATCGCATGGCCCAGTAATCGGCATGCGCGGTTTGGTCCAACAGCCGATCGATCAGGGCGATCCGTTTATTCTGGTCGGCATTTTCCAGAAACGCCTTGGCTTCCTCCGCCGTGGGCAGCTTGCCCGTCAAATCCAAATAGGCGCGGCGAAGGAATACGGCGTCGGAGCAAAGGGCCGGCTTCATGCCCAGGGAGTTCAACTTGGCGAAGACGATCTCGTCGATCCGGCCGGCAGGCTTCGGCGGCTCGGGGCTTTCCATAATGTTCGCCAATTGCTTGGCGGCTCTCAGACGGTACACTGCCGCTCGGGCTTGCTGGGCCTCGGCACGCTTCTGCTCGGCAACTTTCACCGCTTCAAGGAAAGCGGCGCGGGCCTTCTCGGCTTCCGCCTTCAACGGCACAGCCGCGGCTTCCGCCTCTTCGGCCGCCTTTTCATCGGCCGCATGCGACTCTTTGGCTCCGGCAATCCGCTTTTTCAAGTTCTCCACGGCCTCTGCGGCGGCTTGCTTTCGCGACTCGGCGCGAGCCAGCTCTTGCACGCTGTTGTTAACCTGAATGGCCGCCTGCTCGAATTTCTGCCGAACGGGCAGCAACGCCGCCCGGGCCTGATTGGCCGCCTGCCGCTTGGCAACCGCTTCGTCAATCGCTTTCTGGCGGGCGGCATCGAGTTCAAGCATCTCCTTCGCAGCTTCTTCGGCTGCTTGATTGGCCGCCGCAGCAGCAGCCAGTTGGTTCTTGGCGTTCGCCGCGGCTTCGTCGGCGGTCTTTTTCTGTGCCTGCAACTCGGTCAGTTTTTGTGCCAGTGCCGCAGCCTGCGCTTGTGCCGCTTGCTCGGCCTGCTGCGCTTTCGTCAGGGCGGCCTTCGCCTCGTCGGCCGCCTTGCGCTTCGCGGCTGCTTCATCGGCGGCTTGCTTCTTTTCGGGCTCGGGTTTCGCGGCATCGGCGGCGAGTTGTGCGGACCGGTCCGCGGCTTCCTTGGCGGTCTTTTCCGCGGCTTCTACGGCCGCGGCGGCAGCGGCCGCTTGGTTCTTAGCATTTTCTGCGGCCGTGTCGGCGGCTTTCTTCTGCGCGTCGGCCTCGGCCAGACTCTTGGCGAGGGCCGCCGCCTGCGCCTGCGCTGCTTGCTCGGCCTGTTGCGCTTTCGTCAGGGCGGCCTTCGCCTCGGCCGCGGCCTTGCGCTTCGCTGCCGCTTGCGCAACGGCCGGCTTCTTTTCCTCGGCCAGTTTTTCGGCGGCCTGCGCGGCTTCATCGGTCCCCTTGATGGCATCGGTAGCGGCGGCCAATTGGCTTTTGGCGGCGGCCAAGGCCTCGTCGGCAGACTTCTTCTGCGATTCGGCCTCTGCCAGCGCCTTGGCGGCGGCCGCGGCCTGGGCTTGAGCCGCCTTTTCTGCTTGCTGTGCGGCGGTCAGCGCCGCCTTCGCTTGGTCGACTGCTTTCCGCTTGGCGGATGCGTCGTCGGCGGCTTGCTTCTTTTCGGGTTCGGGCTTGGCGGCGTCGGCAGCGATTTGCGCGGCCCGGTCCGCGGCTTCCTTGGCGGCCTTCTCTGCCGCTTCCACGGCCGCGGCCGCAGCGGCCACTTGGTTCTTCGCATTGGTCACGGCCGTATCCGCGGCCTTCTTCTGCGCGTCGGCCTGGGCGAACTTCTGCGCGGCCGTGTTGGCCTGAGCCGTTGCCTGCTGTTCTTTCTGCTGCGCCGCGCTTAGTGCGGCCTTGGCCGCATCGGCTGCGCGCCGCAAAACAATCGCTTGAGTTGCCGCCGCCTTGGCTTCGACGGCCCACTTGTCGGCCGCATCAGAAGCGGCCTTCGCCGCGGCGTCGGCGGCCTTGACGGCCTGCTCCGCTTCTTCATAGGCTTGCTGCAAGGGGGCGACTGCGGCCCGCGTTTCGACCAACGCCTGCTCGAGCTTCGGCTTGGCAGCCGTTGCGTCTTCCAACGCCTTGACCGCGGCGGCTAAGGCGGCCTCGGCCTGTTCCAGTTCCTTCACGCCGGCATCGCCCGACAGTCTCTTCGCTTCGGTGGCCTGTTGGCGTTTGGTCGTGGCGGTGTTTCGTGCGTTGCCGTACTCAGCGTCGGCCTTTTGCAGGGCGGCCCGCAAAGGCGCCACCGCGGCTTCGGCTTCCTTGGCGGCTTTTTCAGCCGCCTCGTAAGCAGCCTGCGCCTGAGCCTCGGGACTCATCTCGGCCTCTGCCGCGGCCGACAACGAACCCCAACACGCCAGAACAACTACCAGTAGAAGAATCGCCGTTGTTCTCATCTCGAATGACCTCAATGAACCCATTTCGACGAAGGCTGCCGTACCGCAACAGGGCGAGCGGGCTGTCTCCCGAAACCAAGGCGCATCTGACTTCGCTAGGCCCGATCGGCCGCCATGGCCGCGCGGCTTCTGCCCGGCGGGAACCAAGGCATAACTGATTGATGGAAACTCCCAAGCTCCTTCACTGTCCGTGAGGCTTGCGAGGCAGGTTGGTCAAAACTGGGTGGGACACACAAATCAAGGGCGGGATGGGTCGATCTGGGCGATGCCCAGCGCCGATGCTCCTTGCGGACCCACCAGCCTGGCCGACCCCCGATATCCGGTCAACTCATCATAGTTTACCAGCTACCTCCCATTATCGCTGCCCAATTCCAGCCATGCAACACTCTTTTTGTCAGTTTCCGCGACAAATCCGGTTCTGTGCGAAAAACCCGTCGGCCGGCGGAGTTTGGCATTGCGATCCCGTAGTGCGTGACGCAACCGTTCCGCTCGCGGGTGAAACTTCGATGGTTATAATCGGGGCGGAATGTGTTCGAAAATTCCGGTTCGACCGACGGAGAAACCCGCCATGCTTTGCTGCCGTTTGCGCGCAACTTCGCAACGTTGGGCGTTATTAAGTTCCGTGGTTCGGTTCGGTTCTGTCTTGGCGCTGGTTGCCGCTGCCGCTGCCGCTGCGGCCGTCGCTTCTGCTGCCGAAGAGCCGCTGGCGGCCGACGTCTGCATCTATGCCGCGACGCCGAGCGGTTTGTGTGCGGCCGTTGCCGCCAAGCAGGAAGGTTGCTCGGTTGTCGTTATCGAACCAAGCCGCTGGCTGGGCGGTGTGTTGGGTGCGGGCATCAAGCCGATGCAAGACTGCCCCGAGCCGCGTGCCGTAGGCGGGCTGACGAAAACCAAGGTGTTTTCCGCGGGCAACGATCCGCCCACGATCCGCCAAAGCTTTGCCCGCTGGGTGAATGACGAAGGGATCGATGTCGTCTACGAGTATCGAGCGGCACGCGTCGAAAAACAGGGCCCTCGAATCGTTCGATTGCACCTTGAACACGCACCGCCCGACGAACGCGGAGTGCCCGCGGCGCAAGCGCAACCGGGTTCGGAAAAAACGGTTGCCGCCAAAGTGTTCATCGACGCCAGCTACGAGGGCGATTTGATGGCGGCAGCCGGTGTGAAGTACTCGGTTGGCCGCGAGCCGGCCGATCAATATGGCGAGAAGCCCGCCGGGGTGGGGCCGTGGACCAATTGGCGCCCGATCGATCCATTTCGCGAGCCCGGCAATCCGCAAAGCGGCCTGCTGCGGTGGGTCGAGGCCGATCACGGCAAACCGATTGGGGCGGGCGACGACTACACGCAGGCGTACAATTTTCGCTTCTACGTGACGAGCGATCCGGCTCATCGGGCCGAGATCGTCCCGCCACCCGACTACCAAGCCGAGGATTTCGAACTGGTCGGCCGCTACGTACAGCATATTCTTCGCTGGGCCGAAGGCGACACGGCGAAGGCCCTGCCAAAGCTCTCCGGCATTTTTCCCGGTTGGCGCAACAGCGGCGACTACAACTATCAGCGCGAGGCCTTGGTGACGATCGCCCCGTTGGGCGTGAGCCGACTATATCAAGACGGCGACTGGCCGACCCGCTCGAAGATTTGGCGCATGCACATCGACTATTTGAGCGGCGTCCATCACTTCCTGAGCACCGATCCGCGCGTGCCCGCGGAGTTCCGCCGCAAGACGGCTGCCCTGGGGCTCGACAAAAGGATGCATCCGGAAACGCAAGGTTGGCCGCACCAGCTTTACGTGCGGATCACTCGTCGGATGGACGGGCGCTACAAGCTCACGCACGCCGACGTGCTCAACCAGACGCAGGTGGACGATTCCGCGGGCCTGGCGCTTTACGGCGTTGACACGTACCCGGTGCGACGGGTGGCGGCGAAAGACCCGGCGACCGGGGCTCTGGGCATCGCCACAGAAGGAAACATGTTCCTCGGCGGCGCTCGCGGCACCGGCAAGCCGTACCCTGTTCCCTACCGCGCCCTGACGCCCCGCGCCGAACAGTGCGAAAATCTCTTGGTGCCGGTATGTTTTTCGGCCAGCTACATTGCCTATGCTTCGGCCCGCATGGAGCCGGTGTTCTGTATTCTGGGCGAAACGTCGGGAGTGGCCGCCGCGCAGGCGATCCGCGGCAATCTGGCAGTGCAGGCGGTTGACGTTCCGGCGCTGCAAGCCCGTTTGGTCCAACGGGGACAAGTTCTCGCGTGGCCGCCGCAAGAGCCGAAGGATGAGCGATAGTTCGGGGGCAACGGCTTGCGATTTTGTCCGGCTGCGCCCTGAAAGCTCGCACAGGGCGCGGCCGCGCGCGAATGGTCTGCCTCATTTCCCGCCGCAAACGAATCGCTGCGGCGGCTTCACGGTAAGAATGATCTGTTCATCCGCTTTTCCGAAATAGCCGCCCCAACCGACGCTGATCGAGGCGATGGCCTTGAGATCGAGCGGGCCGCGCGTTTGTCCGAACGGTTTGAATTGGCTGAACAGGACGCATGCGCGGCCTGCGCCCGGCGTGTTCAGGTAATGTCCGGTGCCGGCCAGAAATCGGTCGCCCCGAGCCGTATTGAGAAAAACCAGCAACTCGGCAGGTGTCGTTTGTCCCTCGGGCGTGGCCACGTCGATGGCTAGTCCTTCGGCCGCCGACAGATTCAGCGGTTGCCCATAGGAAAAGTTCAAGAACAGATGCGTGTCAACCTGGTCTTTGGTTAAGACGGCCGCCGCGCGCCAGCCGGAAAGGTGGTCGCCCGAAAGCTCTGATCGAACGAATGTTCCTTGTCCCACCGTTGGTTTCGGTGTCGGAGGAAGCGGTTCGCAGGTCCACGCAATCGCCGAGGCCGGGTTGCCGCTCAGACGTTTCGGCACGTTGCGGTGCGGCGAGCGAAAGAGCATGGCTCCGTAGGGACCCAGCCGCACAGGAACCCGAGTTCCCTCGGTCTGCGGAGTCATGGTTCCGATGGCCGGGTTCCATTGCTCGGTCACACCTCGACCGCAGAACTGAACGACGCCTTCCCAAGCGGCTTCGCTGTCGTTGATGGCGAAGTACACGTCGTGTCCGTCGATGTGCCGGCGGGTGATTTTGATGGGCGCGTTCGCTTCGGCGCAAACTGCGTCGCGTTCGAAAAGCGAATCGAGCAGCTTGGGGGTCAAAACCATCATCGACGGCGGCAACAAGATGCCCGCGCCCCCGGCTGCGTTAGTCGCCACGGAGGGCGCCGCGTCGGTTCCGAACATTTCACAGGCGATTGCTTCAACGCGCGCGGAGGGAAAGTCGTTCTGGCTGTTGGTCGGTCGGGCGCCGATGGCAATCACCACTCCGCCCGCCCGCCAGAACGCCGCAATTTTCTCCCAGGCGTCGATCGGCAGAGTGTCGGCGGCGGGCAACACCAAGGCCCGCCAGCGCAGCGGGCCGTGGACCAGCGCCGAATCGGCCACTTCGGCCGCGCGCAACGCCTGAGCGTCGACATAGGTGAAATCGCGATTGGCGGCGAAGAGAGCCTCGCTGACCCCGTCAAACACCGATTCGATGCGTCTGGCGGACGGTTCGTCCGTCGCGCCGCGATAGGCCGGGACAAAGCGCGGCCAGAGGCTCTCGATTGGGTAGAGCACGGCCGTATCGGCCACTTGATGCCCGCCCCGCAACATGGTTTGGCATCGGCCGACGTGCGTGTTGAGCCGCTGCAACTGCTCGTCGTTCAGTCCCTGGAAGGAGTAATAGCTGGTAAGAGTGTTGATTCCGCCCCAGACAAGCCGATTGCAGGCGCCGCGGATTTCGTCCTCGGTGACGATGCGGACAGGGCGCGTATCGCCCGCGGGCCGGTAGCGCTGGCTGTGATCGGAGACCTCGCACATGGTGACCGATCGGCCCTCGATGTCGGCGATGCTGCCGATCAAACGAGCGATGTGCCAGGGCGTTTCCGGCGGCAGACTGGTCAGGCAGTCGATGCCGGGCGCATCCAACCGCCGCATGCAACGGAAGAAGTCGCCGTAGAGCGGAACATGCCCCACGAGCGACTCCTCCATCAAGAGATGGCCGCCCGAGAGGATATTATGCTTGCGGCACCACGTTTGAATCTGACCGAAGTAGTTCTCGGCGACCAAATCGCCCACCAAGTTCCAAAAATCGTATCTTGCCCGCGCGCCGATCGGGCCTGCCTCGGCCACCAAGGCCGGCAACAGGGGGCGCAGTTCGCGGCCGCAGCGTTCGCGAAACTCGCGCTCGAGGGTCAACGACCAGGGCAGCACGCGGTAGGGCATGGGACGAAACCAGAGGTTCTGCAACGAAGGTTCGTCGGTGAAGGTGGCTACGAAGCAGCGCCCCAGGTCGGGCCCCAATTTCTCGGCATAGCGCGCATGAGTCACCTCTAAGAACCGCGCCGTCGGCTCCGGAGTTAACAGGTCGATGCAGGGCTTCTTCAGCGCGAGACTCACCGCGGCATGCGTCCCTTCGTAGATCAACTCGTCGGTCATCACAACCACAAGCCAGTCGCCCTCGGGGGCCTCCCAGGCAAGCCGGCCGTCGCGCACGGCGGCGGCCAGGTCTTGCGATTCGCTCAACACGATCTTGCCGCCGCGCCGCGGCAATGCGGCGGCTAGAACCAATCGGCCGGGCGGCACGGCCAACGAAACCGCGCCGCCGCAGCTGGTCGCTTCGGCAACAAGCAGACCCCGCGCGGCCCATTCCGGATGCTCGCGCAGCGTGAGCCCGCCGGCGCTGCCCGAGGGGTAGCCGCACTCGTCGTAAAGCCAAAGCGACATGCCGGCCGCTTTGGCCCTGCGGACACCGCGCAGAAAGGCGGGCCATTTCGTTTCGTCCTCGACATAGCCCCCAAAGGCGACGTTGCCGGCGAAGCCGCCGAAGCCTCGTGCGGCCAGCGTCCGCAGTTGCCGGTCTTGCTCGGCCGGGTCGTCCTTCTGAGCGTGAATGATCGGCAGAATTCGGGTCGAAGGCGGCGGCACGGCAAAGCGCTCGACCAGCGGGCGGTCTTCCGTCGGCAACGACGGCAGGGCCGTCTCGGGCTGTTCCGACGCGCGGCCAATCGAACAGAGAAGCCAGAGAAGAACATTGATTCGGAGGGCTCGCTTCATGGGGCGTCGCTCGCAAGTGAAGGGCGGAAGAAGTCGAAACGCACAGGGCGCGCCGCGCTCGTCAAACAATTCGCCCTGACGGGCAAGGCCCGCCCATTGTACTGCCGCCGAAACGCGACTCCAATCGAATGCAGTCAAATCGTTATCGACGGACTAATGAATAGCGAATGGCTGTCCTCGTCTCTGCGTTGTGATGTTCATGCGATTTGAATGCCGTGCACCGGAGATGACGACGGACGGTTTCTGCGATTGGTCGGCGCGGCGTTGATGGCATCGCTGCCCCTGCCGGGATCGACCGGCTTGGGCGCTTGGGCAGCTTGCCGGTTAAACTCTTGACACCCATCGCCGCTGCGACGAAGATCAAACTATCGATCCTCAGAGAATCAATCGCACTGTCCTGTGTCGCTGCCGTTGGCGGAAGCCGGCCGTTCGCGGAGCGGCTTCGTGGGATTGATATCCTGAGCATCAACGGTTCGCCCGCCCCGCTTTTGTCACGCCGAATGCGAATACTCGCCTTGAAACAGCGGTTCCTCTCGCTCAAACCGGTGTGTTTTCTCTGTAGAAGCTGTGTTTGTTCGGTTGAGGTGCAAAGGGGCCGACCGATGGGAAGCCGACTTGCGGAGAGGCGGAGAGATTGCCAATTCGAGCCTGAAATCGTTCCGGATTGATGATCGCGCGGCCAATGCCGACCGGGGCGACGGCAACATGCAACATCGTGTGAGAGCGTTGTTCGAGGCCGAGCGCCCCTTGTCTTCGCAATCCTTTGCTCGTCGATGGTGGCGTGAATACGAGCGGCAGTATCGTGTTTCAGAAAAGCAATGTTGATGAGCCGACCGGCGGCAGGCCGAGATCGGCAGAAGAATGCGATTCGCGTTGGCGCTGCAAGTCCGAGGATCAATACATCCCAAGCGGAGTGAACTGCATGTTGTGGAAAGGGCGAATTGCGCTGAATAGAACCGCAGAAGGTGCGAAGCGGCCCGCGCGGGCATTGCGCGCATTGGGCCGCTTGGCCGCGCCGGCGGCTGCATTTGTCTTTGTGCGAACCTATTTGCTTTTTGGTCCGGTGTTGCTCGGCGCGACCGTGTGGGGTGTCGCATGGGCTTCGGCCGCGGAGCCGCTGTCCGCTGTTGTTGTGGCGGCGTCTTCGGAATATTCAGACGATTATTCAGCCGAGTTCGCCCTCGACGCCAACCCGCATAGCCGTTGGGCCAGCAAGAGATTCAACGCCAAGCCCGAGTGGCTGCGCATCGACCTGGGCCGTTCGGCTCAGATTCCCTCGCTGGCGATTCGTTGGGAGGCGGCCTATGCGGCGGAATACGACATCGAGGTGTCCGACGACGGCCGGACTTGGCGGTCGGTTCATCAACAGCGATCCGGCAAGGGCGGCCGCGAGGCGGTCGAGGGGCTCGACGCCCGCGGGCGCTATGTCCGCGTGCTTTGTCTGAAGCCCGGCCCGCCCGGGATATTCTCGATTTGGGAAGTGGAGCTTGGCGGCGAGGCCGGCCGATTGGCGGCCGACGCCCGGCGACGGATCGAGGCCCAGCAGGCCGAGGCCGCCGGTCGCGTGCTCGACTCGATGAAACGGCAAGGCGTCGAAGAGATCGTCTTCGCCCTTCGGCAGCCGGGGAAAGACGGGCACTGGTACGCCAACTTTTCGTACTACGCTGACAACGACGAACGGTTGACCTACGGGCCCGGCGGCAAATTGTGCCGCATGAATGTAACGACGCGCGAGGTTGTCGTGCTCGTCGATGATGCCGAGGGGGCGGTCCGCGATCCGGTGGTGCATTACGACGCTCGGAAGATCCTTTTTTCGTATCGCCGAGGCAAGAGCAAGCATTTTCACTTGTACGAGATCGACGTGGAGGGCCGAAATCTGCGGCAACTGACCGACGGAGAATACGACGACATCGAACCCTGCTATCTGCCCGACGATTCGATCGTTTTCGTCTCCAGTCGCTGCCGGCGCTGGGTGAACTGCTGGCTGACGCAGGTGGCTGTGCTGCACCGTTGCGATGCCGACGGTCGGAACATTCGGCCGATTTCGGCCAACATCGAACACGACAACACCCCTTGGCTGTTGCCCGATGGTCGGGTGCTTTATCAGCGATGGGAATACGTCGATCGCTCGCAGGTAGATTACCATCACCTTTGGACGGCCAATCCCGACGGCACGAACCAAATGATCTTCTACGGCAATCTGCACGCCGGCACGCTGATGATCGACGCCAAACCGGTGCCCGGCAGCCGCAAGGTCGTGGCGATCTTCTCGCCGGGGCACGGACGGCGCGAGCACGACGGGGCCATTACGCTGGTCGATCCGAGCCGCGGACCCGACGATCGCGGTTCGTCGCGGCCGATTACGCGAACGGCCGACTATCGCGATCCCTGGGCATTTTCGGAAACGGAGTTCATGGCCGCCCAAGGCCGGCGCATCGTGCTTGTTGACGGCGAGGGGCGAGCCTACGAGTTGTTCCGGGTTTCGTCGGAGCAGGCCGCCGCCGGGTTGGAGTGCCATGAACCGCGGCCGATTGCGCCCCGGCCGCGCGAGCCGGTGCTGGCCGACCGCGTGGACCTTCGCCAGGCGACGGGCCGGGCCGTGTTGGTCAACGTCTATCAAGGCCGCAACATGGAAGGGGTGCGCCCCGGCGAGATCAAGAAATTGATGGTGGTCGAGTCGCTGCCCAAACCGATCAACTTCACCGGCGGCATGGACCCGCTGACCTATGGCGGATCGTTCACGCTCGAACGCGTGCTGGGCACCGTGCCGGTCGAGCCCGACGGCTCGGCCTACATGGAACTGCCCGCCCTGCGGTCGCTGTTCTTCATCGCGTTGGACGAGCACGACTTGGCCGTGAAGCGGATGCACAGCTTTCTCACGGTGCAACCGGGCGAAGTGGTTGGCTGCGTGGGCTGCCACGAGCAGCGTTCGCAAACGATCCAACCGCCCGACCTCTCGGCCGCAACGATGCGGCGGGCCAGCCGGATCGAGCCGATTGCCGACGCGCCCGACGTCTTCGACTTCCCCCGCGACATTCAACCGATTCTCGATGCCTTGTGCGCCGATTGCCACGGCTACGAGAAGACGGCTCGCGGCGGGCCGTACGAGGGCGGCGTGATCCTCACCGGCGACCGCGGCCCGATGTTCTCGCACGCCTATTTCACGATGACGGTCCGCCGGCTGTTCAACGACAACCGCAATTTGGCCAAGAGCAACTACCCGCCGCGGGCGATCGGCTCGTCGGCGAGCCGAATCTTCCGTATGGTCGATGGCTCGCACAATGGCGCAACAGCGACCGAAAAGCAGAAGAAGATGCTGCGGCTCTGGATCGACCTTGGCGCACCCTATCCCGGCACCTATGCCGCGTTGGGCGGCGGGTCGATCGGCGGCTACCTGGAAAACACCTTGGTCAACGTCGATGCGCAATGGCCGACCACGCAAGCGGCGGCCGAGGTGATCGATCGCCGCTGCGCCTCGTGTCATCAGGGCGCCATGACGCTGCCCAAGTCGCTTTCGGACGAACGCGGCGTTTCGTTCTGGCGATTCGATGTCAATGATCCGCGATTGCGGCTGAGCCGGCACATCGTGTTCAATCTGTCGCGGCCTGAGCGTTCGCTGCTGCTTCTGGCCCCCCTTTCTGCGGAAGCCGGCGGGCTGGAGCTGTGTCGCGACGAGCGGCGCAGTCGGGCGAAGGTTTTCGCCGACGCCGACGACCCGGACTACCGCACCCTGCTGGCGATGGTGGAGGCGGGCCGCGACAACCTCAACCGCATCACCCGTTTCGACATGCCCCATTTTCGGCCGATGCCGCAATACCTGCGCGAAATGCGCCGCTATGGCGTGCTGCCCCGCGATCACGCCGACGATGCGCCGGTGAACGTGTACGAGCTCGACCGCCGCTACTGGCAGTTGTTCGAGTATCGGCCGATGGCTGATCGGCCCGGCCCGGCCGACGAGTAGTGCGGCAAGGGCGGGCGGTTGGGCGGGAACTTGGCCGGGCGGAGCTTCGTCGGCTGACGCAGGGGCGTCCCGATCTTTCGGCCAACGCGGCGAACTGCCCGGCACATTGCTGGGAGCCGACTGTGTTGGCTGGGGATGGCAGACGAACACGAAGGGATCGTCCAAAGAACATGCGGCACTTCGCCCCGAGATAAATCGATGAAAATCTCCTTCACTCCGGTCATTTATGAACACGCCGCTCGATTCACCGGTCGATCGGTTTGGGATGTGTCGCGCAACGCCGATTTGATGTTCGAAGGCCATCGCTTGGCCTATCTCGAATATCGGCAGCAGGTGATTGCCGTTGGCATCGACATCTACAATCTGGAAGCGGAAGCGTATGGCGCGCGGGTCGAAGGCGGCGGGGCCGACGCGATTCCCGCCATTCGGCATCCGTTGCTCAAATCATTGGACGAGGGATTGCATCTGCCGCCGTTCGACCCGCAGCGTGACGGACGAATCGGCATGGTCCTTTCCGTCGGCCGCCGGCTGAAACGCGAGTTCCCCGACGCCGACGTGCGGATTCCCGTCGCCGGTCCGTTTTCCATCGCATTCAACCTGCTGGGCATCAACCAGCTCTGTATCGACGCGGCGCTTCGACCCGACGAAACGGCCGCGTTCCTCATGCGTTTGGCCGAGAACCAGGCAGTCCTTTGCCGGGCCATCGCCGCGGCAGGATTGGATGTGGCTTTCTTCGAGTCGGCCGCCGCCCCGCCGATCCTCTCGCCCCGACAATTTCACGACCTGGAACTTCCGGCGCTGCGGCGGATTTTGGAAATCGCGGGCAACTGCCTCGGGCATCCCGTCCCATGCATCATGGGCGGCAATACCTTTCCAATTTTGGACGACATCCTGTCGACCGGCACGAATTACGTCGCGTGCAACGTGGAGACAGACCAACGGGGGTTCGTGGAGGCCGTCGCTCGAAAACAGCCGCACGTGAAGATCCGTGTCAATCTCGATCCGGGCGTTGTTGCCTGTTCCGACCCCCAGCGGATCTACCGCGCCATCGACCATGTTCTCGACATTGTCGCCGGTCGGCCCCAGTGCGTGATGGGCACCGGCGCGATGCCGCTGGAAACCCCGCCCGAAAATATCCGGCTCATCCGCCAGTACGTCGCCTAAAGCCGCTCGCGGCGAGATGGGCGGGCCGCGCGCCGCGGAGTCTGCCTGTTTGGGCCGACCGGTCTCGCCCCCCGCATCGCCGCCGCTGGCCGCGGGCGTGTGCTGCGAGGAAGCCGGAGCGAGCCCTCCTTTCCCGCCCCCCAACCGGCTAGGTAAGTATTTTGCCTGCCGTACTTGTCTTTATTTTTGATCGCCGTACAATGGCCCGGTGTTCGAACGGCTTGGGGCTGTTCGGCGAATGGTCGGTTAGCAGCGCATTGAATTTGGGAGGGCGCAATGTTTACGTTCCGGCAAGTTGCGTTGGCGACGTTGTTCACCGTGGGACTTGCGGCCGATGCCGCCCTCGGGCAGACCATTTCAAGGCAGTGGTCGGGCGTGGAGACGATGTTCGGGTCGCAAAGCAATGCTTTTACGGCCTCCGACCCGATTGGCATTTTTTGGGCCGGTCCGCCGATCGGGCCGTACCCGGTCGGTGCGGTCATTCCAACGCTGCCCGCTCCGCCGGCTCCAACGATCTCTCCGACGGGCGGCAACCCGTTTGCCGGCCTGCTTTACTCGTGGTTTGCCAGCGACAACTTAGGGACGAACTCGACGACCTACGCTCAGCCGTTTCTCGACGACAATATCGCGGCAACTCCCACGGTCACGTCCGACATCAGCATCGCCATCCCGTCTTGGCGTTTCGTGCAAGAGCCCAATGCCCCTGGCTACGCCTACGAACAGATGAATTTCGGGTCGAACTACTTGTTCACCTCGAATCCGGGCCTGGGACCTTCAGCCCCTGCTCTGCCGCTTTTCATCAGCGGGGCTGTCGTGCCCGGGCCGAACGCCTACCTGCAATTCGATGCCGTAATCGACTACACCTGGCTTCCGGTGAACGTGAACTCGGCCGGAGTGATTAGTCCGGCCGGGCCGCCCGCGCTGCTGGGAACCCTGTCGTATTCGTTTTCCCAGCCCACCGGCGGGGCCTTTGGCGCAACAGTGTTCAGCACCGGTTCGCTGCTGGGCGTGCCGTCGGGCGACGGGATCTTGGCGCTGACCGGGCACGCGTGGATTGCCGGCGATCCGTTCGATGTTACCGTTTCTACGGTGCCTGAGCCCGGTGCGCTGACCCTTCTGGCCGCTGCGGCCCTTGGCGCGGGGGGCATTGCCGCTCGTCGCAGGTTCAATCGCTGAATCGCTTACGAACGACGCACCGTTTTTCCACCTCTTGTCACACAACGGGCGTTCCCGGCGTTGGCGGCCGGGCTTTGCGGCCCACCGCACGCGTTTTCGGGCGGTCGTCCGGTCGGTTCGGCGCAGGCCTTCGAGCGGTCGCGATATACCGATCAGCAAACATCTTATTGGCGATCGGCACCTGCTGGCATCGACGTGCTATCAGGTGGCGACCCGGCGGCGACTGCATTCAAACCTCAGCCGGTTATGGTTTGGGTTGGGCCTTCGGCGGGCGTTGGCGTCTTGGGCCGCTGTTCACAATTCTCTTGCGCGGTCTGGCGACGTCCGAGGTCGAAGGTCCGGTCGGTTCGGTCGAAAAAGGATCGAATTCGCCTTGGCGGGCAGGGGCGTTTCTGCTATAAATCGGCTGGGATAGTAGCGAGCGTCGCCAACGCTTGTTGTTCGCGGTGACGCGGCATGCCGAGGATGAACGGAGGCAAGCCTATTCCAGGAGGGAGGCTGGTATGCTCGTCCTAGCACGTGATTGCGACTCGGTCATTCGGATCGGCCCAGACATCCGGGTGAAGGTTCTTTCGATCCGCAAGCAGCGGGTGAAAATCGGCGTCGACGCCCCGGGCAACGTCCGCGTGTGGCGCGAAGAGATCGGACCGTTGCCGGAGGCGGACGAGGAACACCAAGAGATTCTCTTGGACGAACCGCAGCTGCCGCGCGAGCCGCAGCGCGACGAGGATTTCTCGATCCTCGTCGTCGAAGACGATCCCGATCATGCCCGCCTGATCACCAAAGTGCTCACCGACTGCCGTTTTCCGCAGGTGACTTTGGCGAAGACCGGCGAGGCGGCCATCAAGGTTCTCGGCGCCGACGGGGCGACTGCGGCCGACGGCTTTCTGCCGCACTTGGTGTTGCTCGACCTGCAATTGCCCGACATGTCGGGCGTGGACGTCTTGCGGCGGATTCGCTCGACCAACCGGCTTCAGACCACGCCGGTGGTCATGCTCAGCGCGGCCCGTGAAGACTACGCCGTTGCCGATTGCTTGGAGGCCGGCGCCAACGCTTTCGTCAACAAGTCGGCGCAATACCGCGAGTTCCGCGAGTCGGTCAGTCGCATCGCGCAGTTCTGGAAGCACGATTGCCGTATTTTGCGCCAACGCGCGACTAATCCGGGCTTCAGCCCCGCGGCATCTTAATCGGAAGAACGCTGATCGAGCCTCCGTGTTCGAGCCCGCAAGAACGCCAGCCGGACTCGGGGGGGCGAGCGGTTCGTTGTTTGCGAGTCACTCTTTCGAGATGTCCGCGAGAGGTTACGCCGCGCGGTTTTCCGCGGAAGGATCGTGGGTGCGGCGGCCGCGGTCGGGCGAGCGTTCGCGAGGGTCGTCGCGGACGATGATTTCGCCGTTCTCGCGCACATCTTCGAATCGCACCGAAACCTGCCGCGAAACGCCCGACTCTTGCATCGTCACGCCGTAGAGCGTGTCGGCGGCGGTCATGGTCTTCTTCGAGTGGGTGACGATGATGAATTGGGTCCAGGCCAAGAAGTCTTTCAAGACCTTGGTGAATCGGTCGATGTTCGCTTCGTCCAACGCGGCATCGACTTCGTCGAGCACGCAGAACGGGCTGGGGCGGCTGCGGAAGATCGCCAAGAGCAGGGCCACGCAGGTCAACGTTTTTTCGCCGCCGCTTAGCAGCGAAATCGATCGGGGTTCTTTGCCGGGCGGACGGGCGACGATCTCGATGCCGCTGTCGAGGATGTCGACGCCTTCTTCAAGCACGATATCGGCCTGCCCGCCGCCGAACAAATCGCGGAACAGCCCCTGAAAATGCCCGCGAACCGTCTCCAGCGTTTCGCTGAGCAGCCGGCGGCTATCGACATTGATGCGCTGAATGATTTTCTCGAGGGCGGCCTTGGCCTTGACCAGGTCGTCGTACTGCTCCGACAACGCGCGGCAGCGCGATTCGAGTTCGTCGAGTTCGTCGAGCGATTCGAGGTTCACGTTCCCCAGGCTGTTGATTTTGCGGCGCAGGTCGTCGATTTCCTCCTGGGCGGCGTCGCGGGCCACAGACTCAGCGGCGTCGGCGCCGTCTTCGGCCAATTCGATACCGTACTCTTCACGAAGCCGATCGACCAGCGCCGTGCGTTGCGTGCGGAGCTCGCCCTCGGCCAGCTGCTCGGCGTGGACGCGCTCGTCGATCTTTCGGCACTTCGCCCGCAAGCGTTGGGCCTCGGCGGCCTCGGCGGCGCGTTGCTGCCGCAGCTCGTCGCGCTGCCGTTCATAACGGCCCACCTCGGCAGCGGCCGACTCGCGCAGCAAATACAGCTCGGCCAATTGCGATTCCGCATGGAGGATGTTCCAGCGCACGGCCTCGGCGCGGCGCGCCGTTTGTACAAGCTGCTGGCGGCTGTCGCTCAGCGCCCGCTGCCGTTCGCGGTCGTGTTCTTCAAACTGAGCGAGTCGCGCGTGGAGATTGCCGAGCCGCTCGTCGCTCTTGGCCAGTTCGATGCGGATTTCGGCGGCCGCGCGATCGCACAAACGGCGGACTTCTTCGGCCTGCTCGCTTTGCCGCTGCGCGGCGGCGTACGATTGCTCGAAGGCGGAAAGCTCGGCGCGCGCGGCGGCCAGTTCTTCCTCGCAGCGGGTGAGTTCGGCCGAAGCCTTGGTTGAGTCGTCTTCCGCAAGTCGCAGTTGCTCGTCGAGCGAAGCGATGCGGGCCGCGTGTTCGCGGCGGCGCGATTCGGAGGCCGAAAGCTGCGCGCGAAGCTCGGCCAACGACTCGGCCGCGCGGCGGCGCCGATCGGCGGCTTCGTCCACGGCGCGGCGGGCCGCTGCGGTTTCAGCTTCCATTCGTTCCAGTTCTTCGCCCGCAGCGGCAATCGTCTGATCGAGCCGGGCGAGTTCGGCCGCGAGTGATCGCAGCTCGCTCTTGCGAGAGATCAGACCGATCGATCCCTGCGGCGGACCGAGTTGCAAGACGCCGTCGGCCGAGGCCATTGCGCCGTTGGGCGCAATGAATGTCAGGCCCGGCGCCTGCTCGGCCAGATCGATCGCGTCGGCCGGCGCTCGTACGAAGAAAGTCTTACCCAAGAGCCGCGGCAGCAATGGCTCGAATTGGGGATCGGTTTCCACGAAACGGTCGGCCCTGCCGATTACAGCCGGGTGTTCTTCGCAGCGGGCGGCGATTGAGTCGCCGACATCCGCGCCGGTTGGCGGCTGCGCGCCCCGCGAGCCGAGCCAGATCAACCCGACTCGTCCGCCCAGTGAGGGAGTTTGCCGCCGCAAGTGTTCGCGGAGCTCGTCGCCCCCGGCAACCACCAAGTACTGCGTGGCGGGCCCCAGGGCCGCTTCGATCAGCGGGGCCATGTCCACGCTTACCCGAAGCACGTCGGCCAACATGCCCACCACGGACGACCAGGGGCCGGCATCGGGCCGGCGTGCCGCCGAGAGCACCCATTTGACGCCTGCGCCCACGCCTTCCTGGCGCCGTTCGAGTTCTTCCAGCAACCCGATTCGCTCGCGGACGGCAACTGCGCGGCGCTGCTGCTCGGCGCAACCGGCCTGAAGCGCGGAGCAACGGGCTTGGAGGTCATCGCGGGCCGTCTGTGCTGCGGAAAGGTCGGTTTGGGCGGCCGCGTCTTCGGCGGCCAAACGAGCCGACTCGCGCTGGATGCGCCGGTGTTCCTCGTCCATTGCCGCGGCTAGCGACGCGCACTCGGCGCGGCGGTCAGCCGCGGCCTTGCAAGCCGCCTCCGCGCTCTGCCGCTTGGCGCGAAGGGCCGCGGCCCGCGTCTCAAGCCCGCTAACCTTTTTCGCTTGGACGTTCACCGCCTCGCGGCGCTGAAGGTGCTCGTTCTTCAGTCGATCCGAGGCGGCAATGGCTTCGGTCAGACGCCGCTCGGCTTCGCCCATGCGGAGCGCAATTCGCTGGTGCTCCTCTTCGGCGCGTTGCAGCGACTCAACTGCCTCGCGCATCTGCTGCTTCAGGTCTCCGGCGCGCATGCTGACCGCAAGCAGTTGCTTGTTGGCACGCGAGGTTTCTTGCTCCAGTTCATCGAGCAGCGATCGATCATGCTCGATCGCCGTTTCCAAAGCGGCGATGCGGGCGCGGCAGTCGGCAGCCTCGGCTTCGAGGCGGTGCGTCGCTTCTTCGGCGGCGGCACTGGCCGCGTCGGTTTCGGCCATCCGCGACTCAATGCCGCTCAGCGCCGCGGCCCACTCGGCGTGTTGGCGATGCAATTCGGCGATGGCTTCGCGCCGGACCGAGATCTGCGCGGTCAGCCGCCGGTAGTCGAGCTGGGCCACCTGGGTGCGCAGTTCTTGCAGCCGCGATGCATACTCGCGGTAGCGCCGCGCTTTGCCGGCCTGCGCGCGCAGCCCTTTAAGGCGGTTGTCCACCTCCTCGACGATGTCGTGCAGGCGGAGCAGATTCTGGCCGACGCGGTCGAGCCGCCGCATGGCTTCCGCCTTCTTCCCGCGGAAACGGCTGATGCCCGCCGCTTCCTCGAACAGCGATCGGCGGTCGCGCGGCGACGCTTGCAGCAGGGCGTCGACCTTGCCTTGCTCGATTACGCAATAGGCCTGAGCGCCCAATCCGGTGCCCAAGATCAGGTCGCGGATGTCGCGCAGCCGGGCCGGCGCGCGATTGATCAGATATTCGCCCTCGCCGCCGCGGTACACCCGCCGCGTGATCGACACTTCGGGGGCGTCGAAGGGAATTCGCCGCGCCGCGTTGTCGAAGATCAGCGTGACTTCGGCGCTGTTCATCGGTCGGCGCGTGCCGGAGCCGTTGAAGATGACGTCGGCCATTTCCTGGCCGCGCAGGCTCTTCACGCTTTGCTCGCCGAGGACCCATTTTACGGCATCGACGATGTTCGACTTGCCCGATCCGTTCGGCCCGACGACCACCGTGATGCCCGCGGGAAACTCGAACCGCGTGCGGTCGGCGAAGCTCTTGAATCCGACAAGTTCCAAGGCCTTGAGCATACCCGCACCTTGCCGTCGCCCCGTGCATCATCGTCGGGCTTGTGCCGGGCGGCTCAACAGCGCCGGCCGGACCAAGCAGGTTCGCTTCCGCCCTCCTTCCCGCCGGAGCCGCCTTCGGCGGAAACCGGACGGGCCGGCGATGAGTCGTTCGGTCCTCCCGGAGGCGATCACTCCTCGCTGCTGGTTACGCGCGACCACCAGTCGCGGATGGGCCGCCGTTTCGCCGGCTGTTCGTCGGCCGGCTCCGAGTCGGTGTCGGAGCGATCGGTTTCGCGCGGCGCTCGTTTGCTGAACAGCTCGCCGGCCGGGGTCGAGGGGGCTTTGGCCGATGCGCCTTCAGAACCGCCGCCCGGGCCGCCTTCGTCGCGGCGATAGGTTCGGCCCGCCTCCGGCAAGGCGTCCACCTCCAAACGCGAGGGCAGTGCGCCGCACAGCTTGGCCTCTTGCAGGGCTTGGACGACGTCGGGGTAGCGCCCGCCAAGCTCGACCACCGCGCGAATGACTTCGTCGAGTTTCGTCGATACCACCCGTTTCTGTTCGGGCTCGTTGACGGCGAACCGGGCGACGGAGATTTCCTCGGGGCCCACGCTGGTGATCATGATCTGATTGCCGGCGTTGACGGCCAACGGCGTGACCAGCCGTTGATCGCGGCCGAACAACACCAGCTCCGCCCGCCGGCTGTGCGTGACATGCACCAACGGCGGGCCGAGCGAATCGACCACGCAATACGCGAAATGCCCGCCGAGGTTTTCGCCTTTCACCAGCGGGTCTTCACGGTTCATCGCCCACAAGGCGCGGAAGGCGCCATAGCGGGTTTCGGTGCTGGGCAGATCGAGCATTTCGCGGAGCTGCTCGTAGGCGGTGTAGTCGTCCATGGCGCTTAACGCCGTCAGCGCGAACACGCGGAAAGCCGGTTCGGTGCGGGCCAGTTGCCCCAACGGCTCGGCCGCCTCGCGACGATCGAGGTAGGCCAAGGCCTCGGCCGCGTAGAAGCGGACCTCGCGATGATTCGAGGCGAGTCCCTTGAGCAGGACTTCGGCCCCTTGCGGGCCGATCGCTTCGAGCTGCAAAGCGGCCTGAGCGGCGGTTTCCGGTTCGAGCAGCTCGCGCGAAAGCCGCTCGACGCGCTGCATCCGCTGCGCGTCGGTTTCGCTGATGGCCACGGCACGGCACACCTGCACGTAGCGGGCGATATTGTCTTTGTAGCGCGGGTGAACGGCCAGGACGATGAATTTGTCGTTGCGCGCCTTGGCCACGCCGGTTTGCGTTCCGCGATCGAACATGTGGAATCGCTTGTTGATCGCGGCGGCGATGCGCGCGGCGTTGAACACGTCTTGATATCCCTCGCGGAGCACGAGGCCCAAGTCTCGCGACTTTTGGCACACGCCGCCCCCGAGTACTCGGCCGCGGCAAAGCATCACTTGGTCTTTCTTGCTCTCGGCGGCCGGATCGATCATCACAGCGCCTTGCGCCAGGGCCAGCAAGCTGCCGTGGCGATACACCCCGCCGAGCAATTGCATTTCGCTCAGACGGGTTTCCATCAACCATCCGCCGCGGAGGCTGGTCGTGTCGCTTCGTCCCGGCACGCGCACCTCGATGTCGAAGCGGTCGCCCTTTTGAATGCCCGGCCGCAGCCAGCCTTGCACCTTCACCAGCGAGCAGTTGCGCGACGCAAGCAGCGTTTGCGGGTTGACCACGCCGCGCGCCTGCATGTCGTCGATCAGCGACTGGCGCTCGGGCGACGGGCCCGGATCGCTGCCAGTGCCGTTCAAACCGGTGACCAAGCCGACGGCCTCAACGCGAATCGGGTGCGTGCCGAAGGCCACGGCCCGATCGCCGACCAAAGGAATCGCCGGACTGTCGGGTTCTTCCGGGCTTTGCGAGCGGATGGCAAGCGAGCTGCAACCGGCCAAGATCATTGCGCCGCAGAGCAATACGATGACGCGCGATTTCATGCTTCCCTGCACTCCTCGACGCAAAATCGACAGCCGCTGGGCGGAAGGCTGTCGGCGTGACTAAACGTATCGTTCGAGAACGGAGAGCGGCTCGGTCGCGCTGCACGCGCCCTTCGGCCGTTTCGCTTTGCTCGCGACCGCTTGGCCTGCGAACGCAGAACCGTTGAGTTGCCTCGGATTCCGGCCGCCGTCCCTGGCCGACCAAAGAGGCCGAGCAACTCTGCGCCGCAGCGACTGATCGCGTGTACACAATCGCCGCGCGCGGCGCAAAACTACCGCCTTGCGGGGCGGACGATACCCGCAGGGCGGTCCAGCGTCAAGATCAAGCGCCGTGCGAAAAGGCGGAGATCTGGAGGATCGGGTGGCTGCCGACCGCTCGGTCTTTGGGTTCCATCCGCCTTGGGGGGAACGCCTGTGCGGTTGCCCACTTTCGGCGGACTTGGCAAAGCGTTGCTTTCAGCCTGCGGCTGGGTGGTTCGGCCGTATTTCCTGCAATTCCCGGATTGCCGGATGCGACACTGTGCCGGGAAAGTTGTGCCCATCCTTCCGTGGCGGGCACTGCGGCTTGGGCTGGCGCGGAAATAGCGAAGTAATAACTGCGTAAAGCAGGGTGTTTGCGCGCGTGATCTGGCTTGCACAAAACGGGCGGAAATGGTATTCCAGCATGATCCTAGCGGTTCGCCGAACGGCAAACGTCGGCGGCCGCGGTTCGCTGGTCGGAGCGCGCTTTCGGTACGGCTGGGCGAGGCCAATTTGCGAACCCAGCCGGTCGGTTTCGACTGGGCCGATCTCCGGATGCGATTGCGGCGGATAGAGAATCGCCGTGGCGGTGGAGCGTGGCTGTCGGCCGGTTGGTGCGGCAACGGCAGCCGGATGGTCGGTGGAGCAGACGGTTTTCGGCACGCAGCCCGGGGCGGTTCGGGTGCGTACATACGATCACTCACGAGGCACAGGAAGTGTCGAAGCCTTTGGAACAATCGACGGCAATGGGACGGGCGACGGTCGCTCGGATGTCGAACGCCATGCCCGCACTGCCCGCGAGCGAGGCGGCGGTTGCCGCACCGGGCTGCGTTGGACCGCGCACCGATGCGGGCGAGGTTGCGGTTGAGCCGGCGGCCTCGGGCGGCCGCAGCCTGCGATTCGACGCGTCCGAGCCTGCTGCGGGCCTTTGGCCTCGTTTTCCGCAACGGCTGGGGCGCGAGGCGTTTTACGCGGCGGCTTATCCGTTGATCTATCGGTCGCGGCGGCTGGAAGAGCGACTGATTGAGCTGTTCCGCAAAGGGTATGTCAAGGGCACGGTAACGATCAGCATCGGCAACGAGGGCACGGCCGTGCCGATGGCCATGCCGATTCGCCCCGGCCGCGACGTCGTTTCGCTGCTGCATCGCGACTTCGGCGGTCATTTGGCCCAAGGGGCTTCGCCCCATCAATTGCTTTGCCAGTACTTGGCCAACGCCGAAAGCCCGACGCACGCCACTGAGGGAAACGTGCATCACGGCGATGCCTCGCGGCGCCGCTTCCCGATGATTAGTCATTTGGGCAAGATGCTCAGCTTGGTGGTGGGCGGCGTTTGGGCGGCGCGCAAGGCGGGCGAAGACGCCCTGGGGCTGGCCGCCATCGGCGACGGAGGAACGAGCACCGGCGAGTTCCACGAATCGTTGAATATCGCCTCGGTGCGCCGAGTTCCCGTGCTTTTCCTGATTGAGAACAACCACTACGCTTTTTCCACGCCCACGAGCTTGCAATACCGATGCCGGCGGTTGTCCGACCGCGCTGTTGGCTACGGCATTGAGGGCTGCACGGTGGACGGCACCGACGCCTGGGCCGTTTATTCCGCCGTGTGCGACTCGCTGGAGGCGATGGCTGAGCAATCGCTGCCCCGAATCATCGAGTGCGTCAGCCTCCGGCTGCACGGGCATGCCGTGTACGACAAGGCGGAGTACGTTTCTGAGGAACAGCTTGCCCAGTGGCGGCAGCGCGATCCGTTGCCGGCGGCCCGGCGGCGATTGCTCGATTGGAGCGGTTGGTCGGACGCAGGGGCCGGCGCGCTTGAGCAACAGATCGACGCGGAATTGGAAGACGCCGTGGCCCGCGCGCTGCGCGTGGCGCGGCCCGACCCCGCTTCGCGGGTGTGGACGGCCGTGGCGCCCAGCGCTCCGCCGCGGCTCAAACCAGTGCAATGGCCGCGGGTGAAGAACGGCGATGCCGTGCGGCTGGCGCTGGAGACCCTGCTTGCCGACGAACCGGCGGCCTTTGTGATGGGCCTCGATGTCGGGCCGTACGGATCGGCCTTCAAGACATGTAAAGGACTGATCGATCGATTCGGTCCGGATCGCGTGCTCGACATGCCGTTGTGCGAATCGGGCTTGGTCGGATTTGCTCTGGGGGCTTCGCAGACGGGCGGACGACCGATCCTCGAGTTCCAGTTTGCCGATTTTTCAACCGAGGCGGCTACCCAATTGGGGCTCAATGCCGGAACGTGGTATTTCCGCGCGGGCCGGCCGGCGCCGCTCGTGATCCGCTTGCCCTGCGGGGGCGGCTTGACGATGGGCGCGTTTCATTCGGGCGAGTTCGAGGGCCTTTGGTCGCGCTTTCCCGGGCTGAAGCTGCTTTACCCGGCGACGGCGCAAGAGACGTACGAAGCGATTCTGGCCGCCTTCTATGATCCGAACCCCTGCTTGGTTTTCGAGCACAAGCTGCTCTATTGGAGCAAGGCCGGTCCGATCGATTTCGACGGCGACCTGAGCCGCGCGTGGCGCGCGCGGGTGCATCGGCCCGGTGCCGACTTGACAGTCGTGGCCTTCGGTGCGATGGTGCACGAATCGCTGGCCGCGGCCGCCAAGGTCGATTGCTCGATGGAGATTATCAATCCCCTGTCGCTCCAGCCGTTAGACGAAGAGGCGTTGGTTGCGTCGGTCGGCAAGACGGGCCGCCTTCTGGTGGTTCAGGAATGCGGCGAGTGGCATGGCCTGGGCGACCGGATCATCGCCCTGATCGCCCGGCGGGGCATTCCTTTGAAGAGCCCCCCGCGATTGCTGGCGGCGCCGAACGTTCCGGTGCCGTTCGCGGCGGAGTTGGAAGCATTCTGCCGGCCCGATGCGGAGAAGATCGCAACCGCCGCGGCCGAATTGTGCAAGGAATCTTGATGGACGCTGGTGTTTTTCGGCTTTCGCTCTATCTGCCGGCTCAGGGGGCTTCCGAAACGGAAGCAACGATCATCGAGTGGCATGTGGCCGAAGGCGACCGCTTCGAACAGGGGCAGTCGTTGGCGCAGGTCGATAGCGCCAAGTCGGTCTTCGAGTTCGAGGCGCCGTGCCGCGGGCGGGTGATTCGTCGGTTGTTCATCGAAGGCGAGGCGGTGCCGATGAGCAAGCCGGTGCTGGAAATCGAAACGGACGATCCCGCCATGCGCGATTGGATTCCGCCCGCCCCTGCCGCCCTGCCCGAGGCCGGCCCGGCGGTTCAACGGCCGGCGGCGGAATTTCTGCCGATGCCCCGGACGGCGCAAACGGTGAGTTTGTTGGCTGTCGGCGGGTATCTGCCGCGGCGGGTGGTGACCAACGAGGAGCTGGTCGAACATCTGCCGCACATCTCGGCGGATTACGTCGAGCAAGTGACCGGAATTCGCGAGCGGCGTTGGGCGTTGCCGGGAGAAAGGCCCTCCGATATGGCCTACGCGGCGGCGCTCGAGGCGATTCGCAAGTCGGGACTGGCCACCAAGCAGATCGACGCCATTATTCTGGCCACCACCACGCCCGACGTGGCCATGCCGGCTACGGCCGCATTTCTGCAAGATCGCCTGAATTTGCCCACCATTCCCGCGTTCGATCTCAATGCGGCTTGCTCGGGATGGCTCTTCGCCGTCGAGATGGCCCGCGGCATGATCCTCTCCGGCGCGGCACGACATGTGCTCACCGTCGGAGTCGACATGCAGTCGTATCTGCTCGACAAGACGGACGAAAGCGCGTTCTTCATCTTCGGCGATGGGGCCGGGGCGGCCATCGTGGCCGCGCATGAGGGCTCGGGCGCGAAGATCGTCCGCACGGTGCTGGGCGGCGACAGCCGCGGCCTGCATTTGGCCCGCCGCAACACGCCCGGCTTCTGGCCGGTCAATGCCGTGGGCGAGATCGATCCGTGGATCCGGCTCGATGGTCCGGCTCTGTTTCGCGGGGCCGTAGAGAACTTCGCCTCGTTGGTGCGCGAGTCGCTGGTCCGCAGCGGCTGGGCTCCCGACGAAGTCCGCTGGGTCATTCCCCACCAGGCCAACGGGCGGATTCTTCGCGCGGCCGCCAAGCGCAGCGGAGTGCCGTTCGAACGGTTCTTCTTGAACATGGATCACGTGGGCAACACCTCTAGTGCAAGCATTCCCTTGGCCATCGTCGAGCTCGAACCGCGACTTCAGCCCGGCGACCGCTTGCTGCTTTGCTCGGTGGGCGCGGGCTTGACCACGGCCGCCGTATGCTTAGAGTGGTAGCCGGCGGGCGGGCAACAGACGTTCGCAGACGCCGCTCGGGCTGCCCGGCGCCGGCCGCGGCCCGTCGTGGGCAATGTCTGCGGGAACGCCGAGCCTGATGCCGATGCCGGCCTGAATCAGCCGCTTGCCGCGTTTTTTCCCGCGGCAGAGCGCGGCGGTTTTCGCAACAGAACACGCGATTTCAATCTTCCGGCTGCATGATGCGATGGATGGTTTGCCATGCCGATCTACGAGTTCTACTGTCGTGATTGCCATCGGATTTACAACTTTCTTGCTCGGCGATTGAATGTCGAGGCGGCGCCGGCCTGCCCGCGCTGCGGGCGCCCGCAGTTGGAAAAGCGATTGTCGCGATTCGCCATCGGCCGGCGGCGCGAGACGGCGACCGAAGATTCGGCCGGAGCGTCGGGCGGCGACGATGCCGCCATCGAGTCGCTGCTCGGCGAGTTGGAACAGCAAGCGGAACACCTTGACGAAAACGATCCGCGGCAAATGGGCCGGCTGATGCGGCAGTTGTGCGAGAAGACGGGCATGCCGATCGACGGTCCGATGGCCGAGGCCCTCCGCCGGCTTGAGGCGGGAGAAGACCCCGACCGCATCGAAGAACAGATGGGCGACCTTCTCGACGCGCTGCCCGACGACGCCGCGCCTTGCGAAGAACCCGAACCCGAATTGCCCGGCAGGTCGGCCCGCACCGCCGGGCGAAAGGGCTCGACGCGCGACTGGGTGCGCCGCCTGAAACCACCGGAAACGGACGACGGCCTGTACGATTTGGTTTGATCGCTCGGCCGCGGTCTTTGGTTTGGGCTGATTTGTCAACCGTCGGGGCCGCCGCTATGCTGATAACGTCCGCTGGGCCGATGGTCGTGCCCTTCGGCCTGTTCGGCGGTCTTCTTACGCGGCGTTGCGAGGGCGGAAACCCGATTCCCAGGACGGATTCCGCGGGCTTGCGGAAGACATCCCCCGCATCAACATCATTCCCAGAACGAAAGGCGATGCCATGACCCGTTTTCCCGACGGCTTGTTCCGATTCGATCGTGCAACCCGTGCGGCCGCTGCGCTGCGGCGGTCGGTCGTTGTTCGATTCAGCATCGTTCTAGCGGTTTGGATGATGGCATTCGCCTGTCGATGCCCGGCCGCCGAGAACGCGCAACAGGTCGAAATCGTCCGCGGCGGGAAGAGCGATTGGAGAATCGTCATCCCGGAGAATCCCGATCCGCCCAACGCTCATGCGGCCGACGAGCTTCAGTTGCATGTTCGCCAGATGACCGGCTGCACGCTGCCGATCGGCCGAGGGCCGTTGGACTCGGCGGCGCGGGCGATCGTCGTCGCCCCGGCCGAGCGGGTGCGCGCCGCGGGCTACGACCTGCCGGCGGTCGAAAACCCTGAAGGCTACCGCATTCGCGTGCTGCCCGACCGCGTGCTGGCGGCCGGCGGCGGGCCTCGGGGGACGCTGTATGCCGTTTACGGCCTGCTGGAAGACCACTGGGGATGCCGTTGGTTCGCCCCCGGGGTGCATCGCATTCCCCAACGCGAAACGCTTTCGCTGCCGATGCTTGACGAACGGACCGCGCCGGTGCTCGAATACCGCGAGCCTTACACAGCCGACTGCTTCGACGGTGATTGGTGCGCGCGGAATCGCGTCAATTCCAGCGCGGGCCGGCTCGAGGAAAAGCACGGCGGCAAAGTGCGATTCGGCCGCGGATTCTTCGTCCATACCTTCGAGCGGCTCGTTCCGCCCGAGAAGTATTTCGACGCCCATCCCGAGTACTTTTCGCTGGTGAAGAACAAAAAGGGCGAAATGGTGCGGCTCAAGGAGCGAAGCCAATTGTGCTGCACCAACGAAGAGGTGATTCGGCTGTGCATCGAGGGCATTCGGGCGGCGATCGCGGCCGACCCGTCGGCCACGGTGTTTTCCGTCTCGCAGAACGATTGGTACAACAACTGCCAATGCGATTCGTGCCAGCGGTTGGCCGAGGCCGAGGGCTCGCAGATCGCGCCGGTGCTGGCGCTGGTCAACCGCGTGGCCGAGGCGATCGAGAAGGATCATCCCGACAAACTGATCGAAACGCTGGCCTACCAATGGACCCGCAAGGCGCCCAAACAGATGCGGCCGCGGCCCAACGTGATCATCCGCCTGTGCTCGATCGAGTGCTGCTTCTCGCACCCGCTGGCCACCTGCGACAGCCCGGTGAACGCGGCCTTCCGCGCCGACGCGGCCGAGTGGGCCAAGGTGTGCAATCGCCTTTGGGTGTGGAACTACGCCACCGATTTCGCCCATTACCTGCTGCCGTTTCCCAATCAGCGCGTCCGCGACGACAACGTGCGGTTCTACCTCGCGCACAACGTCAAGGGCATCTTCGAGCAAGACACCTACAACACCACTGGCGGCGAGCTTTCCGAGTTGGGCGGCTACATGACGGCCAAATTCCTGTGGAACCCGAACTACGACGAGAACAAGGCCATCAACGAGTTTCTCGAAGGCTTCTACGGCCCCGCGGCCGGCCCGATCCGCCGCTACATCGACCTGTTGCACGACTACGTGGAGAAGGAGAACATCCACGTGAACATCTGGGCGCCGCCCACCAGCCCCCATTTGGCCGAGAAGCTGCTGATCGAGGCCGACGCCCTATGGCAGGCGGCCGAAGAAGCAGCGGCCGGGCAACCTGATGTGCTGGCGCGGGTGAAGCGATCGCGGTTGAGCGTTGATTACGCGATCATCGCGCGGACGATGCACCATGCGACGAAGAACCCGCCGGAAAAGACGGAGCTGGCCCCGTTGGCCTTGCGGCGGCGCGACGCCTACTTCGAAAACTTGCGCACCAGCGGCCTCACCCGACTGCACGAGCACAAGCCGCTGGATTTCGAGCTGCACCGGAAGAACGTAACGGGCCTGCTCGATCGGCTGACCCCGGCCGCGCCGGCAGCGCCCAGCGGCGGGGCCGGCGAACGTTGAGTTAGGACCAACGTCCCCGGTGCCCTACGGATCGCGGTTAGCATACCGTCCAGCGCCGTTGCAACACGGTGGGGCGGGCGTCGGCTCGTGTCGTTCACGTTCAGGCGGTGCGCCAGGGATCGCGTTCCGGGCGGCTGCGCAGGCCGTTCGCTTCGGCATCATCGACGAAGGTTTCGGTTTGCGGATCGATCCGCAGTTTGCGGCGGAGCAGCCAAGCCAAGGCGGCCGCGTGGCAGGCGATGTGCGAGCGGCGCATCACGGTCGAGTTGCACACCGGCGCCTGGCGGCTCTTGACGCAATCGAAGAAGTTGCGCGCGTGGGCCGACACATCGAGCCCGCGCACCCGTTTGGCGCCCGGCGGGATCGATTCGGCCAACGCGTCAGGCTTGGCGACGAGTTCGCCGCTGTCGCCGGTTTCGACCGAGCCGGCGTCGCCGACGAAGCGCACCGGGCAGGTGCCCAGCCGCGTGATGAAATGCGGATCGCGGTTGCCGAACGGCTCTTTGAGGAAGTCCATCACCACCTGCACGCCGTTGGCGTAGCGGCACACGATTTTGTCGTCGTGCGGTTCGTATTCGATCGGCATGGTGTCGTCGGCCGAGTTGGCCCACTGGCACAGGTCGAGCGTGTGCGCGCCCCAATCGAGCAGTCGGGCGCCCGAGTCGAAGTCCCAGTAGCCTCGCCAGCCGCCGGCCACATACTTGGCGTTGTAGGGCCGCCACGGAGCGGGTCCGAGCCAGAGATTCCAGTCGACGACTTCGGGATCGGGCGTCGGCTCGGCGGGGAGCCATTCGGTCAGCACGCCGGGCGTGTAGATGCTAGCATACAAGGTGTGGAGCTTGCCGAGCTTGCCCTGGCGCGCCCATTCGACGGCCCATTGGAAGTTGGGCACGCTGCGCCGTTGGGTGCCCGCCTGAAAAACGCGGCCGGTGCGGCGCATGGCGTTGTCGAGCCGTTGGCAAAGCTCGATCGTCAGCCCGCACGGCTTCTCGCTGTAAACATCTTTGCCGGCCTCGGCCGCCATGATCGAGGCCGGCGCATGCCAACGGTCGCCTGTGGCGACAAGCACGGCATCGATGTCCTTGCGATCGAGCAGCGCGCGAAAATCGCGGTAGAGCTTGCACTCGGTGTTGCCGTAGTGCTTATCGACCAATTGCTTGCCCGCCTCGCGGCGCGAAGCCTGCACGTCGGCAATCGCCAAGCAACGAACGTCAGGCAGTTGGAGAATCGCCGTCAAGTCGTAGGTGCAGCGCGGGCCGATTCCAATCACCCCAAGGCCGATCGTCTCGCTGGGCCTCGCGGCCGGTTCGCCGCTCCAAGCACGGGCGGCCAACAACGTGGGCAACGCGCAGACGGCGCCAGCCGCCGCTGAACGGCCAAGGAATTCTCGACGTGTGTGTTGCTTGCTCATCGTTTTGATCCTTCGAGGGAGATTCGTATCGCCAGAGAGGGCTGCCGATTTCACCGCACGGCCCTATAAGGCCGAGCCGTTCGCCGCGATGGCTGTGTGCCAGGTTGGCCTTCGCCCAATTCAACTATTATTGTCCGCCAGATGCGCAATGCAACGATTCTCCCTGCCGCAACGCCGCGGGCTTTTGGGGCAAATGTTTCCCGTTGCAGGGCAGTCTTACCGCACCACCTCGATGAGATACCAGCACACGGCCGGTTCTCCGATGGGAATGCGGAAGCCGGCCTGCCGGCCGGCGCGCTCGGCTCGGATATCCACGGCCGGCGCCATCGCGCGGCCCGTGGGCGACAGCGGCACGGCGCGAATCGCCTGCGCGCCTTCGATGCCGAATAGCCGCACTTGGCCGGAAACGCGCTCGATGAGCACCGGGCCTTTGCCGTGTTCGAGCAGCAGTTGGCGGTCGTCGGCCCACTTCATCCCGCTGTTGCCCGACCATGCGGTCGTTCCCAGCAGCAGCCGCTGCGATTGGGCGATCGGGCGGTCGTCGTCGGCGGTGAGCAGCACGGCCGCGAACACGTTGTCGAGCCGGATCGCCAGGTTGGCCGTCTTCCGCTCGTTTCGGCCCACGAACCCGATCAGCCCTTGCGTCCGCGGCGTATCGACCGACACCCAGCCGAGCTTCTTGTCGGCGTCGCGCCAGCACAACTCGCCGGTGTCGCTGGCGATTTCCGCCAAGTTGGCCTCGGGCGGGAATGTTTCGCTTCGGGGCGCCTCGGCAAACTCGAACCGCAGCCGATGCCGCAACGCCGCCGAGCGCGGGAAGCCCGGCTTGAAGAACGGCCGCTCCTTCCAGCGTTCCATTCGCAATGTGTCGATCAAATCGTCGGGGCTGTAGCTGCGCAGCAGCGTGGTGCGGGCGGGCTGAACGTCGTGCCGATGCCACGCGGCCGAGCACAAGGCCACCGTGGCCACCTTCATCGAATCGTTGCTGAAATCGAACCAGCCGTGCGATTGAATGCCCTGCTCGGGCGGCAGTTTGCGACCTCGCCCCCAGGTGAACCAGTAGATGCCGTCCCAATCTTGCAGCATGGCGTAGGCGGTCAGAATCGGGAACCCTTCGCAGGCGAACTCGTGCGGGAAGGGATGATTCACCTCTGAGATGGTGAACGGCTTGCCCGCCACCGGCGAACGGGCGAACTGAGTAACGGTCGAGTCGAGCGGGTCGTTGACCATCGGCGTATTGCGGATCCACGTTTGGCCGTCGAGCCGCGGGTGTTCCCAGTAGCCGTGGCCGTCGATCACGTCGAACATCATGTTCGCTTTGATGTGCGCGAAGGCAGCGAACGAATCGTTGTGGTCGGCCGTGCCGATCACCAGCGGCCGACACTGCAATTCTTCTTTGAGCAGGCGTTTCATGCCTTCGAAGAAGCGGTGTTCGACCTCGATGTAGAAGCGGGCCTCGGCGGCAAACCGCTCGCGCGAGGCCGACTTGAACTGGTTGGGGGCCAGCCGGGGCACCCGGCCCGCGGGCCCGACACCCGCCTCGCGGCGCAAAGCGGCCAACTGCTCGGGCGAGAGCTTTTCGACCAGCCAGGCGTTGTACAGGTCGGTCAGCTCTTCGGCGTATGAAGTCGGCAGCGGCGACCAGGTCGAGGGCGTCGGCTTCTCTTGGCCCACCAGTCGGCCGCCCACCCAGCCCTCGAGCACCGAGTTCTCGTTGACGATTTCGATGAACGCCACGGCCGGGTCGTGGCGGTACTCGTGCCCGCGGTACGGATTGCGATGCGTCAGCAGTTGCCGCGCGTATTCGTGCTGAAGCTCGATGAGCCGCGGGCTGAAGTAGGTGGCCGACTTGCCGTAGCCGAGGTGCTGCCAGTCGCGCACGCCGTCGCCCTCTTTGTAGTTTCGCCCCACGTTGAGGTTCAAATTGATGTAGATGCCTCGCTCGGCCAGTTGATGGATGAAGTAGTCGAACCGGTCGAGCCGCTCGGGATCCAGCGCGCGGGTGTCGTTGCGCTTCGGGTCGAAGAGCGATCCCCAGGTGCTGTCCATGTGGTGGAACCGCACGCAGTTCACACCGAGCCGAGTCAGATCGTCGGCGATGGCCGGGGCCACGTCTTTCTCGGGGTAGCCGTCGGGACCGCAGATGTTCACGCCCCAAATGCGGAAGCGGCGGCCGTCGGGTCGAACCAGCCGATCGTTCTCGACGCGGATGAATCCGTCTTTTCCCGCCGGGGCTTCGAGAAAGCGGCGATGATCGACGAGGATTTTTCCCTCGGCCCGCCAATCCATCGGATAGGGGCGGAACTCGCCGCGCTCGATCCGCGGCACCGGCGACTCGCCCGCCCAAGCCGGCCGAACGCCGAGCGACAATCCCAGCAGGACCGCCGGCAACAGCCAGGCGGCGGCAAACCAGGCCGCCCGACTCTGCGCACGAACTGCTGGTCGAACAGAGCTCGCGGCACACCAGCGCACAACGCCAGAGCTGAACAGAGAGGATGGGTGTGTTTGCTTCATCGGGCGAAACCTTTATTGTCTTATTGTTGAATGGCGCCTTCGATGGCGCGATATTTTTCGGGACGGTCCACTTAAGACGCAACGATTCACGTAGGGATGTCTACTTATCGAGGGTTTGCGTTGCAGGCAGCCGTGGGCCCATTGGCAAAAAGTAGCCGCGCCGGGCCAGGAATCGGTTCGGTCCGTTGCAGCGGAGGCAACCAGCCGCGAAGGGCGCCCAGCGCGGTCGTATCGGTGCAGGCCATCGACGCGGGCGTTCAACGCACTGGGCCGAGCGTCATGGCAAAAAGCTACCCAGCGGCCATGCGGTAGGATAACATACCAAGGACGGAACGCAACGGTTCGACGCCGATGCCGGCCCGCTCTGCATTGCGACCTGCCTTACGGTGCGCCGGTCCGACCGTTGCCGAATACTCTCCCGCCGCGAACTTTGGAAGCCCACCGATGAAACCGACGTTTATTCTCCCGTTCGGCCGAAGTGCCTTGGATTTGCTCCGTATTGTGCCCGGGTGGTTGATTGCTGTGCTGGCGGCGGCAACGGTTGCGATGGCGGCGGCGAGTGTTGCGCCGTGGGATGTTTCACTGTCGGCCGCGGTTGCCGCCGAGCCGGGGAACAAAGCAGCGGCGGGAAGGAATGAAGCCGCCGGCAGTGCGCGGGCGGCGTTGGGTGCGAACACACCAGCCGGCCGACTGCAAACCTCGAAGTTGTGGGGCCGCAACGGCGAACTGTGGTCGCCGGAAAGCCGCCTGCCCGACTTCTCGATGGCCGGCTATCGCCGCGGCGAAGAAGCGTACCGCGTGCCTAAACAAAGCGTGTCGGTGAAAGACTTCGGAGCGACGGGCGACGGACGCACCGACGACACGGCCGCCTTCCGCCGAGCGCTGGAGGCCGGCGCCGGCAAGCTGATCGTCATTCCGCCGGGGCGCTACGTGCTCACCGACATCCTGCGCGTTTCCAAATCGAACACCGTGCTCCGCGGGGCCGGCCCGGGCCGCACGGTGTTGGTGTTCTCGAAGCCGGGGGTAGAGATCGAGCCGCGCATCTCGAAGACCGACGGCGGAGAGCCGACCACCAACTGGTCGTGGGCCGGCGGGATGATCGTCGTCGGCGGGCCGATGCCGCGCTCCGAAGGGGCCGTCAAAGTCGCTGCCGAGGCCAAGCGCGGGCAGAAGCAACTCACCCTCGAATCGGCCGTCTTCCGCCCGGGCGACGAAGTGATGCTCACCCTAAACGACGATGCCGAGCAATCGCTGGTCAAATACCTTTATCGCAACCAGACGGGCAACATCTCGGGCCTGAACCGCTGGCGCATCGTGCAGGTGTTTCGCGTAACCAACGTCAGCGGAAACACCATTTCGCTCGATCGGCCGCTGCGATTCGACGTGCGCGCCCTCTGGCGGCCCACGGTCGAACGTTTTCGCCCCAGTGTAACCGATGTGGGCGTCGAGTCGCTCAGCTTCGACTTCCCGCTGCGGCGCTACGAGGGCCATTTCAAAGAGGTGGGGCTCAACCCGGTCGAAATTGCCCGAGGCGCCGCCCATTGCTGGCTGCGCGACATCACCGTTCGCAACGCCGACAGCGGGCCGTATGTGTTCGGCTTCTTCTGCACGGTAGAAAACATCCGCCTTCAGGCCGACGCCGATCGGCTGTCGAAAGAGGGGCACTCGGGCCATCACGGCATCTCGCTTCAGGGCAACGACCTGCTCTGCCGCGATTTCGCCATCGAAACCCGGTTCATCCACGATCTGACGGTGCAATCGTCGGTCGGTTGCGTGTTCGCCCGCGGCAAGGCGGTCGATCTGTGCATGGATCACCACCGCTGGGCGTCGTACGAAAACCTGTTTACGGACATCGACGCCGGCAAGGGTACGCGGCTGTTCGCCTCCAGCGGGGGCGGCAACCGCGGCAACCACAGCGGGGCGGGCGCCACGTTTTGGAACATCCGCGCCGAAAAGCCTTCGCGTTTTCCCAACTGGGGAATCGACGCGATCACGATCGTCGCCCTGCCGATCACCGGCGGCGAGTCGATCGCGGCCGCGCTGCCCAGCCCGACGGCCGAGCAGGGCCGCTGGCTCGAATTGATCCCGCCGGGCCAACTCCAGCCGCCGAACCTGTATGAAGCGATGAAAGCCCGCCGGGCGAAATAGCCGCGGCGCGTTTGGGCGGGATGAGGCGGGCGGTTTTCGGCCCGGTTCGTCCGGTTCGTAGCAAGGCCCCGATTGTGCGGCCTCGGGTTGCCGCGCCCGCAGCGTTTCGGATGAAAGCAGGTGGAACATGAGACGATCGCCGGGATGGATTTTGCTGGGAATTGTGCTTGCCGTCGGCGCCGAGCAGTTGTCGGCTGCGAGTGAATCGCGCCCCAACTTTCTGCTGATCTTCACCGACGACCACGGCTACGGTGATGTTTCGGCCTACGGACCGACCGACGTGCAAACGCCGAACATCGACCGCATCGGGGCCGAGGGCCTCGTGTTCACCGCGATGAGGGCCAACTGCACGGTCTGCTCGCCGTCGCGGGCGGCCTTGCTCACTGGTTGCTACCCCGATCGCGTCGGCGTGCCCGGCGTGATCCGCACCCACGCCGACGATTCCTGGGGCTACTTCGCACCCGATCGGCGTACGTTGGCCGACGAGTTGAAGAAGCTCGGCTATCACACGGCCCTGGTGGGCAAATGGCACTTGGGGTTGGAATCGCCGAATCTGCCCAACCAGCGCGGCTTCGACCTCTTCCACGGATTCCTCGGCGACATGATGGACAGCTACACCACCCATTTGCGCCATGGAGTCAACTACATGCGCCGCAATGGCGAGGTGATTGAACCGGCCGGGCACGCCACCGAACTGTTCACCGATTGGGCAATCGACTATTTAAGCGACCGAGCGAAGTCCGAGGAGCCTTTCTTCCTTTACCTCGCCTACAATGCGCCGCATTTTCCCATCGAGCCGCCCGACGATTGGCTCGCCCGAGTCAAAACGCGCCTGCCGCAGCTCGAAGACAAACGCGCGAGGAATGTCGCGTTCGTCGAGCACCTCGACCACTGCATCGGTCGAGTGCTGGCTGCGCTGAACCAGCTTGGGCTCGAGAAGAACACGCTGGTCGTGTTCACGGCCGACAACGGCGGTTCGCTGCCGCACGGACAAAGCAACGGCCCGTGGCGCGGGGGCAAACAAGATCACTACGACGGCGGGCTCCGTGTGCCCTTCATGCTCCGTTGGCCGGCCGAAGTGAAGCCCGGCGGCCGTAGCGATTACGCCGGGTTGGTGTTCGACCTGTTTCCCACGTTCATGGAACTGGCCGGAGGCAAGCCCGCCGAGGATCTCGACGCGGTCAGTCTCGGGCCGGTTCTGCGCGGGCGAACGATCGCCGGCCCGCGAGAACTCTATTTCGTCCGCCGCGAGGGCGGACCGAAGTACGGCGGCAAAAGCTACGAGGCGATCATCCGCGGGCCGTGGAAATTGATGCAGAACGACCCGTTTAGTGCGTGGGAACTCTACAACCTTGCCGACGACCCCCGCGAAACGACGAACCGAGCGGCAACCAATCGGCCAATAACAAACGAGCTGGGGGCGGCGTTGCGACGGCATATTCAGCGCGGCGGCACAGCGCCCTGGCAGAAGCCCGCCGCGAAGTAGCAACAGAGCAACGCACCTGCGATCGGTCGAGCGTTTGAACAGACTGGTCTGCGCGTCCGCCGTCTTATTCATCTTTGTGCGCAATGGCGCCGCTTCGCGCGCCTAAGCGGCCATTCGCCGAACCGGGAAGCGCGGCGGATTCAGCCCGTCGATCGGAGAAACCGCTTCGTGCGTTTTCGCGTTTGCTCGTGGAACCGAGAAGCGGGCCGATATGCGGATCGGCGTCGGCGTGCGAGCCGGCAACGGCAAACGCCGGCCGGCTCTTCAAAGCGGAGGGCATGGGATTCGAACCCACAACCGGTAACCCGGCATCTGATTTCGAGTCAGACTGCTAACCGTTCGCGTACCCTCCTCGGAACTGTTCCTCCGCACGGGCTGGCGTTCGCCCGCTGCTTGCTCTCATGGATCATTCCCCCTCAGAGAACCGACCGCCGAAACCGAGACGGCCCGCGGCCAAATGGGCCCAACACACGGTTTCACGCAGCCCAATCAGTTCTCTGAAGAACAACACAATGAGGCCGAGCGAAGAACGGCTCTGGAAAGAATCTTAGCCCTAACTTGGTGGAGTCGCAAGCCCCGCCTCCGAACAGGCGTACAGAGCCTGCCCGTGCCGAAACGGCCCCCATCCGGACGCGGAACCGCCGACCAAGCGCGTTCATTGCGGCTACGGCCGGCGATCGCGTCTTCGGCTTGAACTGCGGAACCTCCGACACTCACGGCGCGGCAAAGGCCGTTGGCGACGTTCCCCTCTCCGCCGCACGATGGCGGGCGGCCGTCAACCAGCACGGCGTGTTGAGGGGGGAAATGGCGGCGGTTCGCCGTTCGCAGCGGGGCTTGCCAGCCATCGGTTTCGTGATAAACTGGGAGGTGACGTTTGCACCTCTAGCTCAATTGGATAGAGCATCGGTCTACGGAACCGAAGGTTACAGGTTCGAGTCCTGTGAGGTGTACTGACCAAACCTTCCAAGCAACTTCCCGACCCGGCGGTTCACGCCGGGTCGGAGACTTTCATCGCCTCACCTCCGCGTTTTACGCCAATCTCCGCAAGGGTTTACGTCACCAGAGTCTCTGTCGTTGTCCCTCCCCATGCTGGGGTGGAGACATACCCACGACCACTGGCCGGAGGGATCGGGCAAACTCTCGGTGTCTCTGCCCTGTTCCCACGTTCGGGTTATAGCCTTGTCGGCATCGCTCCCGAGCGGCCAACCGTTCGGTTGGTCACGGGCGAACTGCACCCTCTTCGGAATGACGACGAGCCCGTTCCAGTTGCTTGAGTAGCCCATCGACGATCGCCACCGGATGAAAGGCCGAGGCGGCGGACTCGCGGACGTGCATGCGATTCCGGTTCTGGAGTGATTGCAAGGCATCGAGGAGCGTCGCCAGTGCCGCCTCGTCCGCGTCGTTCTTCACGCACTTCGTGCCGGGCGGCAGGCGGTCGACGAAGACTCCGGTGACGCCGTCCCGGATGACCGGGGCCCCGGTGCGGACGCCGACCACCGGGCAGCCGGCGAGCAGGATCTCCTGCAGCGCGAGCGGGCCATGGTCGTCGTCGGCCAGGTAGGCGCAAGCCCGCGACCGGCGGGCGGCCTCGAACAACTGGTCCCGCTTGTACTGGCCGTAGTGCAGCACGACGTGCCGGGGGAAGACCTCGCACAGGTGTACGAGCAGGCCGGGCCGGTGGCCGTTCTTCGAGTAGACGAGCAGGTCGTACTCGTCGGGCAGTGGTTCCCCGGGCCACGGGTCGATGGGGTACGGCCAGGTGACGATCGGCGCGGTGTTCGCCGGGCCGCGGTTCGTGGCGATCAGGTCGCGGTACCAGTCGCTGTGGCAGAACATCGCCCGGCAGTTCTTCGCGTCCAGTAACGCGCATTCCTCGGCGTCGATGCGCGGCTTCCACGAGTAGGTGAAGAGCATGTTGGGGCCTTGCACGAACGGCCGGTCCTCCGAGTCCCACCAGACGGCGTAGCGGCGGTCGTCCCAGTGCCAGAACCACGGCAGCGCGCCGTCACTCGCCGGCAGCGACTTGATCGACAGCCAGTCCAACCCGGCGGCGATCCGCTTGCGGAGTTCCTTCTGCAGGGCGTACATGCCGTTGGTCGGGCCGTCGCGGCCGGGGGCGTGGACCGGGCCGATCAACTCGACCGGCATCAGGTCGTCGCGGTGCGAGACGTGCGGGGCGGCGGTGAACCGCCTGACCACAGGCATCCTGGTGAAGTCACGCGGCCAGCCGGGCTGGAGCTTGTGCTTGCCCTTGGTGGTCTTCTTGCCGAGGTCGCGGTAGCCGGCGTCGTCGAGGTGGCTCAGGTGGTAGCTGCCGGTGTCCACCCGGTAGTGGTAGAACGGCCGGGCGAACTCGCACGGGTCGCAGACGGACACCTTGGCCTCGTTCAACCGCCGGGCCAGGTCCTGATCCTCGCCGTTGTTGAGGGCGGCGTAACCGCGCACTCGGTCGAAGGCTTCGCGGCGCAGGGCCCAGCCGCCGTGGTAGAGGCCGCCGGTGTCGTGTTCCTTGAGGCCGTCGCCGTGGGTGAGCAGCACCAGCGCCGGCCGCGACCAGTCAGCCCGCTTCAACGCCTCGGCCTGGGTCGAGAACCAGTGCGGCAGGTAGACGTCGTCGTCGTCCGCGACCAGGAACCCCTCGGAGTCGGGCGCGGCCAGGGCGGCACAGGCGTTGCGCTTCTCGCCGAGCGTGCGGAAGCGGGCCGGCAGCGAGATCAGCCGCCAGCCCTCGCCCGCCTGGTTCTCGTACTGTCCGGCGTCGTCGAGGATGACCAGCTCCCGCAAGTGCCGCGGGTAGTCCTGGCGGAGGAACGACTCGACCAACTGGCCCAGCAGGTGCGGCCGGTGGAACGTGCAGCAGAGCGCGGCGAGCTTCATGAGTCCACGAACCTCCGAACGGCGTCGCGGAGCGGGGCGGCCATCGCGTGAACCAGGTCGGGGGCCAGGCACGGCCTCGGCTCGTCCCACGGGGCGTCGGCGATCCGCCAGCCGAGGTGAGTGTAGCCCGTGACGCGGTTCTCCGAGTTCGGCGGGCGGACGAGCGCGACCGGCGTGCCCATCGCGGCGCAGGGCAACAGGACGTGCAGGCGGTTGGTCACCACCCAGCGGGCCTTCGCGTACAGTTGAAGCCGCCTGGTGGCTTCGGCCACGCGGTCGCAGTCGCGCGGCACGGTGTGGGTCAGCTTGGTGCCGGCAGCGATCCGGGGCGGCAGGCGTTCGAGATCGTTCGGGGCCACGTCCACCAGCAGCACGTCGTCGGTGCGCGGGCCGTAGGCGGGTTCCAAGGTCAGCGTGGCACACCACGACAGCCAGGCGTCGATGCCGTGGCGGGCGCACAGGTGGATCGTCCACGGGTCGCGGCAACCGATCGGGTCGGTGGCGTTGCGCGGGATCGCGTCGGGGTCGTTGGCGTGCAGGCCGACGAACAGCGTCCTGGCCCGCGTCCGCGGCGGCCAGTGCTTGTGGGCACCAAAAGCGTACCAGCCGTTGACGACCCAGCGAACGTCCTCGCCCCAGTCGCGGGCCGGGGTCAGGTCGTCGCGGTCGACCCGCAGATCGACGCGGGGCAACAGCCGTTCGAGGGCGAGCGACTGGATGTCGTCGCCGATGTTCAGGGTGCGGTACCGGACGACGGCGATCTTCATGCGGCGGCCCTCCGGCTGCGGGTGACGGACTCGAACAGCTTCACCCAGGCGGCGGCCAGCACCTCCGGGTTGGCGAACTCGTTCACCAGCTTCTCGCGGGCGGTGTGGACGATCTTCATGCGCAGGTCCTCGTCGTAGGCGAGGGTGGCGGCATGGTGCGCCAGTTCCTCGTCGCAGTCGCCGAGGAGCCCGGTCACGCCGTGGTCGATCATCTCCTTCCAGCCCCAGTCGTTCTGGGCGACGACGGGGACGCCGGCGGCGAACGCTTCCAGGCCGGCGCGGGGCCAGTTCTCGCGGGCCCCGCCGTTGACCGGCAGCAGGCAGTGCAGCGTGGCGAAGAACTGCGGCGTCGGGATGGCCATCGGCCGCAGGATGCTGGCCCACGGCGGCGGCGGGCCGAGCTTGGCCAGCGTCCGCTCGTCCACTCCCATGACCAGGGCCTGCCGGTGCCGGTAGGCGACGCGGTCGTAGATCCGCCAGGTGTTCGACGACCACTTGTCCGCGTCGCGCCGCGCCACCCGGCCGACCACGAACGGTTCGTGCTTGCCGTGCGGCCGGGGGCGGAACTCCCACTCGTCCAGGTCGAACGCGCCGCGGATCAGGTGGCCGGTCGCCTTGTCGTAGCCGAGCGGGGCCAGTTGCGGCTCGAGTTGCTTCCGCTGGAAGTCGGACTGGAAGACGAAGGCGTCGGCGGGGCCGTGGTCGGCGAAGGCCTTCTTCTCGTGGTCGAACAGGAAGGTCATGCAGTTGGCCCAGACGAGCGGGCAGCCCAGCGCCCGGAAGCGGTGGGCGTGCGTCAGAAACTCGCCGTTGCAGAAGCTGACGACGGGCGAGCCGGCCAAGCCGGGGACGCGTTCGAGGTCGTCGGGCCGGGTCGGGTGGGTGACACAGCCCAGCGCGTCGAGCCGTGCCCGCCAGCGGTCGTCGAAGCCCCAGGTCGGAATCAGGTGGACGTCGAGTCCGGCCCGTCGCCAGAGCTTGACGGTGTGCCAGGCCTCGGTGTTGGCCCCGCCCATTTCGCCGGGGTAGCCGGCCAGGAAGACGCGCATGGAACCTCCGGTCAGAAGAAGATGACGAAGCTGCTCTCGGTCGGCGGCGGTGGCGGCGGCGGGATGACGAACGAACTGCTCGGCGCGCCCGACGAACTCGGCGGCGGCGGCTCCCACCAACTGCTGCTGCTCGACGAACTGCCGGGCCACCAGGAACTGCTCGGCCACCAGACGCTGCCGCTGCTCGGCGGGTGAACGATCACCTCGCTCGACGACGGCGGCGGAGCGAGGGAGGACGACGGGTCGATGACGACCAGGCTGCTCGACGGCAACGGGTCGATGCCCGAGGTCGAACTCGAACTGCTCGACGGCCAGGTGATGTCGCTCGACGACGGTGGCTCGATCCACGAGGAAGACGGCCAGGGCACGTCGCTCGATGACGGCGGATGGACCCACGACGAGGGCGGCTCGATCCACGAGGAAGACGGAACGACCCAGGACGACGAGGGAAGCACCAGCGACGACGAACTTATCCACAGGCTGGAGCTCGACCAGCCGGAGGAACTGCCCGAGCAGTTGTCGCAGCAGCAACACCCCGCCTGGTGGCTAACGGCCCACGAGCCCTCCTCGCGGGTGAGCCCGCCGTGTTCGATCCGCAGCGTGACGGTGCGGTGGTAGACGTACAGCCTGCCGCCCTCGCAGCGGACGTCCGTCTCGACGATGCCGACGCCCGGCCCGCTGCCGCTGCTGCCCGACCCGCTCGGCGTGCCGCTCGACGACCAGCCGCTCGACGACGGCCACAGGCTCGATGACGGCCACAGGCTCGATGACCAGCTACCCGAGCCGTCGCTGCCGGACGAACTCCACCACGAGGACCCGCTCCACGAACTGCCCGAGGACGACCACCAACTGCTGCCCGAAGAACTCCACCACGACGACCCGGACGAACTCCACCACGACGAACTACCCGAGGAACTGGGCCACCACGACGAACTCGGCCAGGCCGACGAACTGCTCGACCAACCGCTCGACGACCCGCTCGAACTCCCCGAACTCGACCCGGACGAACTGCCCGAACTGCTGCCGGACGAACTGCCGCTGGACGACCCGCTCGACGAACTCGACGACGAGCAGCACCCCTCGCCGAGCGCGACCACCTCCCACTTGCGGCTGTCCTCGAACCGCTTGGCCAGCCCGAACGTCCCGGCCGGCACCGACTCCGCCGACGGGCAGTCGCACCCCTCGCCGGAAGTGCTTTCGCCCCGGCACAGATCGGGGCAGACGACGCCGATCGAGTCGTGGACGGTGAGCGTCACCTCGACCGGGCACCACCGGCCGTTCTGGAACACGACCGGCTTGGCCAGGGCCGCGCCGCAGCGCGACAGCGGTTCCAGCAACTGGAAGCGCAGCACGTCCTCGGCGTCGCCCAGCCGCACGACGGCCCACCGCTCGGTCGAGCCGCTCTCCTCCAGCCACAGCACGCGGGCCGACCCGGCCGGGGCGTTGCGGAGCGACAGCGTGTTGCCCGGCTCCATCTCGGCGAAGTCGTACAGGTGGTCCGGATCGACGATCACCTTCACCGGCGTCACGCCGGCGACGATCCCCCGGCCGATGGCGTTGACGTCGAGCGGTTCGAGCAGCACCGCGAACCGCCCGGCGGCGATCGGGTCGTAGGGCGTGCCGCCCTCGAAGTTGACCTTGTTCTTGAACTCCTGCAGGTTGGCCAGCGGCCCGACGATCGGCTCCGACAGGGCGAGGACGGCGAAGCGGGGCAGCGCGAAGCCGGTGTTGTTCCGCACCCGCACGATGCCGGTCTGGCGGAACTCGTCGGCCGCGTCGGACTCGCTGTTGTGCCGGCGGTCGCGGACGTAGTTGGCGGCGTCCACGAAGCCGTTGAACGCGTCGGCCGGGAGGACCAGCCGCTGGCCGGGCAGCGCCTTCTTGAATGGGTCGCCCGGCATGTCACACCCCGATGCCCAACAGGGCGAAGTTGCCGTACTCGTAGACCCGCTCGACGTAGGCCGCGACCGGCTGCTTGATCAGCGTCTCCTCGTCCTCGGTGTCGGCGTACCGCACCCACAGGTACTCCCAGCCCTTCTTCTCGATCCCGGTGATGTCGCCGACCTGCAGGTCGGTGGCGTTCGGGCTGGCGGCGAACTTGA
>JARKPK010000175.1 GCA_029975295.1 Thermoguttaceae bacterium
ATGAAATGCGCCTTTACGTCTACCTCCGCGAGGGCGCGAACGCCGGGCGGCTGGAGACAATCGAGGTCTGGCGGAACGAAGCGCCCGACGCTCCTGCCTGGCAGCGCGTCCGCAAAACGAGTTACGCCTACTACGCCGAAAGCGAGGAGCACGGCCTTCCCGGCAACTTGAAGACGGCCACCCTCCAGTTCTTTGGCCTCGGGCCGAGCGGCTGCTACGATTGGATCGGCGACCAGGTTGCCTACTATCGATACCACACCACGGGCGACGCCGCGGGGCTGCTCAAGATGGTCGTTTCGCCCCAAGGCTTCGCCGACGCCGACGCCGCGCTGCAACCTTACAGCACGGGCACGCCGTTCATCGCCGACGATGCCGACCTCGACGACTTCAGCAGCCGCTACTATCAATACGACTCCGCCGGTCGCGTGACCGAAGCGACCATCGGCGGTCTCTACATTTATACGTATGAATATGCAACGAGTTCGGCCGCCGACGATTACAACCTCTGGAAATACAAGACCACCGAACACCGCGCGGACGGCGGCAACTACACCGTCTATGCCAACTTCCTCGGCCAGGTCTTGCTGACCGACTTGGAAGACCGGGAGTCGAACAACTGGTACACCTTCCGCGAGTACGGCGACGACGGCTACAACGACGCCTTGCTCACCAAGGCAGGCATGCCCTCGTCCGTCGCCGGTTACAGCGAAAGCGTCGCCGGCACATTCGACGTGATGTTCGCCAACTCGGGCAATTCCGGGCTGGTCTACTGCTTCACGTATTATGCCACCGGCGCGGCAGGCTACCTCGAATACGAGCAAGTGCAAGAAGGATGGCACGGCACGCCCATCAACCTGGCCAAGTACGAGTACGCCTCGCGCACCGCCGGCGGCGCGACCGTGCATCCCCTGTCCGCCGTGACGGTCTACCCCGATGGCAGCACCGCCGTAACCACCGGCTACGCCTATGCGTGGTACGAAAACACGGTGCAGGTCAAGGAACGCAAGACTACGCTGCCGCTGGTGACCATTGCCCAGAACGGCTCCGGCGAGCCGGCCACCCGGTTCGAGTATTTCGATCCCGCCGGCAACCTCGTGTGGGCGGCCGACGAGCGCGGCCGATTCACCCACCGTGAGTATGATGACGTTACCGGGCTGCTGACGCGGATTGTCGAAGACGTGGATTTTGGCCGGGAACTTGCACGGCCCACCTTCGCATTATCGGGGTGGCCTCCGTCATTGCCCGACGACGGGCTGCACCAGGCGACCGACTACGAGTACGACCTGCTCGGCCGCGTTACGCAGGTGCTCGGATCGGCGCACAACGCCGTGGTGGACGGCGAAGGCGCCGATGTCCGCACGGCCGCGTGGGTGCGGTATTTGGACGATAGGCGAGAGGTCCGTTCGGCCGGCGGCTACGCCACGTTGGGCGAAGGAGGGGCCATCACAGCCTGGGCGCTCGTCCATCCCGTTGCCATCGCCAAGTATGACCGCGACGGGCGGCTGGCAGAGGACATCGAGGCCGCTGGCGGCGGCGGCGGGGCGGCCATCGCCGGCAAGAAGCTGGAAGACTTCGACACCGAGAGCTTCGGGCCGACTTCCTACACCCGCCGCAAGACCTACGCCTACAACGCGGCCGGGCAATTGACTGCCGTAGACGTGTTCACGCGGCTGGCTTTCCCCGTCGTCTTCTCCCGCACCGAGTACGGCTACGACTCGCTGGGCCGGCTCAACCGCACCCGCACCCCGGGCGAGGTCATCACCCGCACGCTCTTCGACGCCCGCGGTTTGCCCACCGGCGTGTGGGTCGGCTCCAACGACACCGGCGCGACCGACACCGATCCCGACGGCAGCGGCAGCCCGAACAACATGCTGCTCGTCACCTCCTATGTCTACGACGGCGGCAATGCCGGCGGCGACGGCAACCTCACCGGCCTTGTCCGGCATGTGGACGCCAACGCCGCCAACGACCGCACCACCGCCTTCGGTTATGACTGGCGAGGCCGCTTGCACTATACGGTGTTGCCGGCCGACGATCAGGGCCGCGTCACCTACACCTTACTCGCTTACGACAATCTCGACCGGGTGACCAAGACGCAGCGTTACCACGACGACGATGACGACGTGCTCCTTGTCGGGCCGGAGCCCTACGTCAGCGGCGCCGGCGCGGAGGACGTGCTGCTCGCGCAGAGCGAAACCTTCTACGACACTCTCGGCCAAGTCTTCCGCAACGCGGCCTACGCGGTTGAAAACGGCATCCCAGGCGACATGCTGGCGGCCAACTTCTGGCACGACGCCGCCGGGAACCTCGTTAAGTCGCTCCCCGGCGGCACCCAGCAGTTCACCAAGCTGAAATATGACGGCCTCGGCCGGCTCGTCGCCGCCTACGTCGGCTACGACGTGGACGAGCCGATTGGCGCCACCGGCTCGCTCGCTCAGGCCCTCGACGTAGCCGGTGACACGATCTTCTTACAAACCGACTACGCCTACAACGCGGCCAATGAAGTGGTCTTCGTCACCGGCCGCGAGCGCCTGCCGCGCGCCGAGGGGGAAGGCCCGCTGACGGGCGACAACGCCCGGACCTCTTACCTCGGCTACTGGTACGATGCCGTCGGCCGACAGATCGCCGCGGCCGACTACGGCGCGCCGGCCACCGCGCCCGCGCGCGAGAACGCCCCGCCCCAGCGCTGCGACACGGTGCTGCTCACCACCGCCCTGTACAACGCCCGCGGCGAGTTGCAGAGCACCTTCGATCCGAACGGGCGCGAAACGCGGACCATCTACGACGACGCGGGCCGGGCGAAGAAGGTCATCCAGAACTATCGAGTGGACGAATACGGCAACCCGGTTGCCGGGCCGGACAAGAACCTCACCACCGAGTACGGCTACAATCCGCAACACCTCGTCAGCACCGTGACCGTCACCGCCGGCGGCCAAACCCGGACAACCAAGTACGTCTACGGCACCGACATCGGCGACCCCAGCCCGGCGATCTACCGCAACGACTGGGTGCGGTCGGTCATCTACGCCGACTCCGACGATTCCTACAACCCGTACACCCGCACGATCTCCGACGGCGGCAACGGCTACGATCGCGTAGAATACACCTACAACCGCTTGGGCGAAGTCGTTGCGGTCAAGGACCAGAACCAGACGGTTCACGAGTACCTCTTCGACAGCCTGGGCCGCCAGGTTGCCGACAAGGTGACGTTGCCCCAAGGATCGCCGATCGACCCGGCCGTCCTGCGGATCGAGCGGAGTTACGACGTGCGCGGCCTGCTGGAAAAGGTGACCAGCTACAGCGACCCGGACGGCGGGGCCAACAACGTCGTCAACCAGGTGCAGTTCGCGTACAATGCCTTCGGCCTGCTCACCACCGAGCACCAGGAGCACGACGGCGCGGTGAACGGCAACACGCCGAGCGTCGGATACCAGTACGCCGCGGCCGCCAGGGGGCTGCGGCCGACGGCGGTCGTCTATCCCAACGGGCGGCATGTCCGCTTCGATTACGGCGAGGATGATGCCGACGACTACCTCAACCGCGTGCAGAAGATTCAGGACCACGACTACGCGACGCTGGCCGCGTACACCTACCTGGGGCTGGGCCGCATCGTGGTCGAGGATTTCGCGGAACCCCAGGTGAAGCTCGATTACACGGCCGCCGGCGCGCTGGACCGGTTCGGCCGCGTGGTCGATCAGGTCTGGCATCGCTACGGGGCGAATCCCGACACGCTCGAGAGCTTCCGCTACGGCTACGACCGCGCGGGCAACCGCCTGTGGCGCGAGAACCTGAAGTCCGCCAGCCGCGACCTCGACGAGCTTTATGCCTATGACGAAATCTACCGTTTGATCGGCGCGGAGCGTGGGAACTTGGTGGAACAGAGCGGCCAGAAGGTCATCGCCAACTCCACGTTCGCCCAGCAGTGGAACCTCGACGGCCTGGGGAACTGGGCCGGGTTCAACGAAGGGACGGCCGTGGGCAACTGGTCGCTCCAGCAGACCCGCGCCGCCAACGCGGCCAACGAGATCGACACCGACGACTACCATGCCAACACCCCGGGCGACAGCATCTCCTCGACCGGCGGCACGCCCAACTGGGCCGACCCGAAGTACGATGCCGCGGGCAACATGACCTCGCTGCCGCAGCCGGGCGACCCCCAAAACAGCTTCACGCTCACCTACGACGCCTGGAACCGGCTGGTGAAGGTCGCAGACGGCGAAACCACGGTGGCCGAGTATCGGTACGATGGGCTGAACAGGCGGATCGTCCACGTCGTCGGTTCGACCTACGAGCACTTTTACCACGCCGGTCGGCAGGTGGTCGAAACCCGCCAGGGCGACTCGCTCGCCGCGCCCGAGCAGCCGAAGCACCAGTACGTCTGGTCGCTGCGGTACGTCGATGCGCCGGTGCTGCGCGACGAGAACACCGATGCCGACGGCCAATGCGATGACCAGCGCGTGTACTACCTGACCGACGCCAACCACAACGTCACCGCGCTGGTGGGCTTGGTGGAGGTCGCCCAGGGGCAGTTTGAATGGCAGGTCGTCGAGCGTTACGTTTACACGCCCTACGGCGAAGTGACCGTTTGGGACGCGACCTGGACGAACACGCAGTCATCGACGGTCTATGCCAACACGGTCCTTTACACCGGCCAAGAGCTTGATCCGGCCACGGGCCTGTACTACTATGATGCCCGGTGGTACGGCCCGCACCTGGGGCAGTTCGTCAGTCGCGACATCATCGTCACGGCCGACGCCAACCCGTACCGCTACGTGCGCGGCGGTCCGGTGAACTTCACCGACCCCAGCGGCTTCGGGCCGTGCGGGCAGCCGGTGTGGGACGCCGACCTGGGCCGCTACGTCGATCCGGTGTACGAGCAGTGGGCGGCCGACGCCCGGGCGAGGCATCGCCTTGCGTCAAGCGGCAACTTGAACGGGTGGGAATCGCCGTGGTGGGCGGGGACCAAGGCGGGACTGTACGCCTTCTTCGTCTCGGGGCCGAAGAACCTCGGCGTCGGTGCCTTCAACGCGGGACGCGAGGCTGTCTATTATGTGCGCGACGTGGGTGCGGTGGGTGCCGACGCGGCCGTCACCGGGGCCGGCGCCCTTGTTGGGAGGAATTGGTCGCTGGGCGTGGAAGAGTGGTCGCAAGTCGGGAGGAGCAACCAGCCGAGCAATCCGAACTTTTGGTCCGATGCCGCCAAGAATGCCGGGCGTGCGGGTCTTGCGGGCGGCACACTGGGCGTCAGCGAGATCGCCATCGGCACCTACCAATACTCCCAGACGGGCGACGCGGCAGGGTTCCAGCAACACATGGGCGGTGTGGCCGCCGGCAACCTGGCCGGCGCGGCGACGATCAAGGCGGGCCAGGCGTTCAGGACAACTGCGAAGAGCAATACGCCAAGCGCAACAGTCAGTCGCTTTTCGCAGCTGCGCCAGGCTTCCACTTTCTTGCGGGATGAAGCGGGAATCACGAGCAGGGCGTACCGCCGTCAAGTGATTGAGTCCTTTGGCGCGGACATGCGACTTGGTACGTACCAGGGACAGGCATACCAATACTCCGGGATTGGCACTACATCGAGCCGTTATCTGACCCCGAGCCCCCTGTCCAACCCGATCCAGGAACTGGCTTTGCCACCGAGCAATCCTGCTATTTTTGTACAGCAATACACTGTCGCCCCGACCAGAGCTCTCATGGGCACCACCGCTCCGCAAAACTTCGGCTTCCCGTTGCGGGGTGGCGCGCCACAGATGTTTGTGCCATCCCGATCCGTTCTTACGCCGACACCACTATTGCCAGGACCGTGACCGACATGGGCAAATCCAGGGTAACACGAGAAAACCTTCCGCAGGTGGTCGAATTCACGTTGCGCCTTTGCGAGTCGCAACTTCAAGACGCGCAGCGCGATCCGGGTAATTATGCGCTAACGCGAGATTTGCAGATTGCGGTTGATGCGCTTCAACTAATTAACTCCGAGATTCACGCGAAAACGCGGCGGTCCAAGGACCAACGTTCGTGCGCGTTTACGCGGTACGTGATCGACGAAGAAGATCGGATAGTGATGGACCCTGCCTTGAAGGAAACCATTGTGGCTATCGAAGAAGTGTACCGGCGCACTGACGTTATATGAATCTCTGAATAATGGACGCCACGAAGAGAACGATCCTATGGCTAAGCGTGCTGCTGGCGATGGCGGGAACCGGCGGCGTGGTCGAGCCGACGCCGTTTTGCGACCTGGCCAGCGGCGTGATTTCGGCGTTCCGCGGCAACTGGGCCGACGCCGGATGCAGCTTCGCGGGCATGATCCCCTACGTGGGCGACACGGCCAAGGTAGCCAAATACGGCCGCAAGGCCGCCAAGCTCGCCAATCGGGCGGGAGACGCCGCCCACTCGGCCGACAAGATCGCCGGCGCCGCCAAGGAGGCCGTCGAGCACGTCCCGCGGACGCGGCCTGGGATCTGTTTCGTGGCCGGAACGGCAGTTCTTGTGTCGGAGGAATCGGAGGACGCAGCGGCCGAGAGCCGCGACAGCCAGGGCGTCTGCACTGGAGTCTCCGGCCGCAACCTTCTTCTTGCGGCGGGAACGATTGTGGTCGGGCTGGCTGGATGGCTTGCGGACGAGCGTCGGACGCGACGGAGGAGAAAGCAACGGGAGCAGACGTTGGACAGGTTGTTCGTTGATGGATGGTCAGACGAAGACGCGCCCGATGCCGACGACAGTCGTGCGCGTTGCGGTTGCATCGATTGCCAGGGCGACGAGCCGGCGCGGCCGTTGGTGCGGTCGCGCTCGGCGGGTACGTGCAAGGGAGAATGTTGGGGCATGTGGTCGGCGGACGTGAGCCAGCGCAACGCTGCGGTAGATATTTCGTGTGGAGAGGTCGTCTCCAAGGATCGCTTGGCGCGCAGCAACAGGACAACTATGGCTACGCGAGTCGTGAGTTCTGAGTTGGAATGCCGCCGTGCGCCCGTTGCCGCTCGCCTCGGACGGTGGTGGTTGGCGGGCTGCCTTCTGCTGGCGGCGCTTCTGTTCGGCAGTTCGGTGTCGGGGCGGCTCAGCCCGCGGTCAGTGGAGCCCGCCGACGCGGTCGCGCGACAAGAGCGGCCTCGCACGCAGGAGATCGAGACGATACGCGTCGGCCAGCGGGTCGTCGCGCGGAATCCGCAGCCCGAGGCCGTGCCCCGGACGGCCGGGGTGGCGGTCGATCCGACGACATGGCGTTTCTTGCGTCTGCGGGCGGAAAGCCGATGGCCGGACGGCACGCTCGACGTGATTCATGTCGAAACGCTCCAGCCCGCCGAATGGGTCGAGAAACACAACGCGGTGGTTGGCGCTGCGGTGCCGCTTCCGCTCGATCTGCTGGAGATGGGGCTGCCGGAGGATCAGCGCGCCGAGGTCGTCGCCAATGAGCCGTGTCCGCCGATTGCCGCGGGCCCTGGGAGCGTTGTGCTGACGACCGTGAACCATCTTAACCCCGATGTCTATAGTCTGGCCTTGGCCGATGCGGAGGGACGCGGCGAGACGGTGAGGCCGACTGGGTTGCACAAGTTCTACAGTGCGGATCGCGGGCACTGGGTGAACACGGAGGAGTTGAAGGCCGGAGAGCGGCTGCGCGGCATCGACGGGTGGCTGACGGTGACGGACGTGCGGCGATTGCCGGGCGTTCATCGCGTGTACAACATGACGGTTGCCGGCGAGCACGTATTCCACGTCTCCCGCCTCGGCTTGGTGTCGCACAACAACAAC